>NZ_JBIBVE010000010.1:0-352819 GCF_043080095.1 Streptomyces sp. NPDC015127 | reverse complement strand
TTCCACGGCATGTCGCTCGGCTCCCTCGCCGTCACCGGCAACGCCTTCAAGCGCGCCGGCGCCGGCATCCCCCTCGTCCACGGCACCCCCATGCCGTACGACAACTACCTCGGCGGGCGGCTCCCGGACTTCCTGTGGTTCGAGCGGCTGCTGGAGGACCAGGGCTCCGGACTCAACAAGCCCGCCGCCGTGATCGTCGAGACCGTCCAGGGCGAAGGCGGCATCAACGTCGCCCGCCCCGAATGGCTCCGCGCGCTCGCCGACCTGTGCAAGCGCCAGGACATGCTGCTCATCGTCGACGACATCCAGATGGGCTGCGGCCGCACCGGCGCGTTCTTCTCCTTCGAGGAAGCCGGCATCACGCCCGACATCGTCACCCTGTCCAAGTCCATCAGCGGCTACGGACTCCCCATGTCCCTCTGCCTGTTCACCCCGGAGCTCGACATCTGGGAGCCGGGCGAGCACAACGGCACCTTCCGCGGCAACAACCCCGCCTTCGTCACCGCCACCGCCACCCTGGACACCTACTGGGCCGACGGCCAGATGGAGAAGCAGACCCTCGCCCGCGGCGAGCAGGTCGAACGCGCCCTGCGGGACATCGCGGCCGCGCATCAGGACGCGGGCCCGCAGCTCCGCGGCCGCGGCCTGGCGTGGGGCCTGGAGTTCGCCGACGTGAACCGCGCGGGCGCCGTCGCCCGGCGCGCCTTCGAGCGGGGACTGCTCGTGGAGACGTCCGGGCCGCAGGGCGAAGTGGTCAAGCTGCTGCCGCCGCTCACCATCAGCGCCGAGGAACTCGACGAAGGTCTCGAGATCCTGGCTCTCGCGGTGCGGGAGACGTCCTGACGGTCCGGCCCCGCCGGCCGGCCGTCACCCTTCGAGCCGGCTGAGCCGCTCCAGCGCGTCCGCCACCGTGGCCTTGCCGGCGGGCAGCAGCGGCAGCCGCACGTCCGGTGTGGGAATCAGGCCCCGCTCGTGGAGGACGCCCTTGATCACGGTCGGGTTGGGCTCGCGGAACAAGGCGGCCGACAGCCGGGCCAGCGCGTGCCCCAGGGAGCGGGCCTGCTCCACGTCCCCGTCGCGCCAGGCGTCCACGAGGCCGGCGAACCGGCGGGTCGCCAGGTGCGCGGAGGCCAGGATGCCCCCGGAGGCGCCCATCGCGAGCATGGGAGAGGCGAACAGGTCGTCGCCCGCCATCACGCAGAATCCCGGGGGAAGGTCGCCGAGGAGCTCCACGGTGTCCTGCCCGATGAGCCCATTGGCGTACTTGACGGCCACGATGCCCGGCACCTCGCCCAGCGTCCGCAGGGTGGCCGCGCTCAGCGGGAGGGCGGTGCGGTACGGGATGTCGTACACGACCAGCGGCACCGGGCTGACCGCCGCCAGTCGGGTGAAGTGGGCGATCACGCCCTCCTGGGAGGGGCGGGTGAAGCTGGGGACGGTGACCAGGGCGGCGGTCAGCCCAGGCCATCGCCCGAGCTCGGCGAGGGCGGCCTCACTGGCCCGGGTGTCGTTCGAACCCGCCCCGACGGTCAGCGGCGCGCCGCGTTCGGAGCAGACGCGCAGACAGGTCTCCACCACGGTCCGCCGCTCCTCCCCGTCCAGGGTGGCGACCTCGGCCGTGGTCCCCAGCGCCACGATGCCGGCGGCACCGGCGTCCAGGACCGTGTGCGCGAGCCCTTCGAGGGCTTCCCGTGCCACGTCCCCGGCCGCGGTGAACGGGGTGATGAGGGGGACGTGGATTCCCTGCGGATACGCCTGCTCTGTCATGGGATCGAGCGTGCCCCGGCCGGCGACGCAGGTCCAGTTCGTCTTTCTGAAGCGAGGAATAAGCTGAGCTGATGCTCGATGTCCGACGTCTGCGGCTGCTGAGGGAACTCTCCTACCGGGGCACCATCGCGGCAGTCGCCCAAGCACTGTCCTTCACCCCGTCCGCCGTCTCGCAGCAGCTCAACATCCTCGAACGGGAAGCGGGAGTGCCGCTGCTGGAGCGCACCGGCCGCGGCGTCACCCTCACCCCGGCGGGCCACCGTCTCGTCGCCCACGCGGAGGCCGTGCTGGAGCGGCTGGAACAGGCCGCCGCCGAACTCGTCGACCTCCGCACCGGCCCGACGGGCCCGGTCCGCATCGGCGCCTTCCCCACCGCGGTCAGAGCCCTGCTGCCCCCCGTCCTGACCGCTCTCGCGGACCACCACCCGGGTCTGGAGCCCTTGATCTCCGAGATCGACCCGGCGGGAGTCGCCCACGCGCTGCGGGCAGGAGATCTGGATGTCGCGCTCCTCCACGAGTACGACTTCGTCCCCACGCCCGCGGAGCCCGGTCTGAGCTCCGAGCCCCTGCTCACCGAGCCCATGTACCTGGCCTCCCCCGTCACCCGGGAGGAGGCCCCGGACGCCCCTTCCGCGATCACCCGCTGGAGGGACGCCTCCTGGATCACCGCGACCTCCGAGACGCTCTGCTACGCGATGACCATCCGGGCGTGCCAGGCCGCGGGATTCACTCCCCGCATCCGCCACCAGGTCGACGAGTTCGCCACCGTGCTGCTCCTGGTGGCGGCCGGCCAGGGCGTGGCGATCGTGCCGCACCTGGGCATCGCCGACCCACCGCCGAACGTGGCGCTGACGCGCCTGCCCATCGAGCGGCGCACCGTCGTCGCCTACCGCAGGGGAGCCGCCGGGCATCCCGCGGTAGAGGCCGCGGTCACAGCGCTGCGCAAGGCCGTTCCGCCGGAACTGGAGAAAGAGCGCTGATCGCCGCGGCACGGCGGCTCCCCCGGCCTGCGGACGACGTGCGCCGTCCGCAGGCCGGGGAGCGGCCTCAGGCGCCCCGCCGCGGGGAGACGTGCTCCCGCTCGTGACTGCGCGGGACGATCCCCCGGGAGAGCACCACGGTGCAGGACGGGCAGCACAGGTCCTCCCCGACGGCCTCGCGCAGCCGTGACAGGGCCCTGCGCCACGCCGTCCGCACGACGGCCCGCCTCACGCCGGCGTGTCCGCCTGGTGGGGTACGAGCTCCAGGCGCGCGTCCGCACCCGCGACGATCGGCGTGGTGTCACGGCTCACGAGGAACTCGGGCCGTGCCGGATTCGGCGGGGCGTTGTCGACCGCGTTGTAGGTGATCAGCAGCAGCGCCCTGCGGTCCGCCGACAGGTTGTTGGACGACGAGTGGACGATGCTGGGGTGGAAGGCGTGCACCGAGCCGGCCGAACCCGTGATCAGGCTCTTCCCGTTGTCGCGGGCGAGGGCCTCGGCCCGTTCCGTGGTCACCGTGTACGTCAGGTTCGCCGACACGTGCCGGCGCCAGTCCGAGGCGCCTCCTTCCCCGTCGTCCTCGGGAAGGTCGAGAAGGCCCAGGGTGTGCGATCCGGGGACGACGACGAGCGGACCGTTGCCCTCGTGGATGTCGTCCAGGGCTATGGCGATGTTGACGGCGTCGGGACTGGGCATGCCGTCCTCCTCGCTCCAGAACGCGTAGTCCTGGTGCCACGGCCAGGCAGCCCCTTCATGGGCCTGCTTGAGGTTCACCTTGAACTGGTAGACGTAGACCGGCTTGCCCGTCAGCGCCTCGGCCAGGGCCACCAGCCGCGGATGCCGCACGAGCGCGGCGCACACCTCGTCGAAGGCGTGGCAGCCGTGGATGGCGCGTACCGTACCGGTGCCCTCCTCGTACACGACCTCGGGCCTGCGCTCCCGGCTGATCGACGCCACGCGCTCCCGCAGCAGCGCGACGGTGTCATCGGTGAACCGGTGGGGCAGCGCGCACCAGCCGTCCTTGTCGTATGCGGACCTGAGTTCGGTCAGGGACACGTCCATCGCGACGGACACGTGGTCTCTCCTCAACTGTTCTCTGCATCGGTCATCAGGAAGCCGTCTGTTGCGGACGGCGGGTCAGGAATGCCTGAGGGAAAGGGCGCGCCGGTCGACCTTGCCGCTCGGCGTGCGCGGGAACTCGTCCTCCACCAGCACGTACGCCGACGGCAGCATGTACTCGGGGAGCAGGCCGGCGAGTTCCTTGTGCAACGTGGTGTGGCCCGGGCCCGGAAGGCCCGTGGGGCGGTAGTAGGCGACAAGGCGGGTGTCGCCCACGCCGGTCGACGCGGTCAGGACGACGGCGTCGGCCACGCCCGCGAGGGAGCGGAACCGGGCCTCGACCTCGCCGAGCTCGACCCGGTAGCCCCTGATCTTCACCATGCCGTCCTTGCGGCCGAGGAACTCGATGCTCCCGTCCGGGAGGAAGCGTGCGACGTCTCCGGTCCGGTAGAGCGTTCCCTCGTAGCCGTCCAGCGGGTGGGGGACGAACTTCTCGGCGGTCGGATCGGGGCGCTGCCAGTAGCCCTGCGAGACGGGCGGGCCCGCGACGCACAGTTCACCGGGCACCCCGGCGGGCCGCGGGCGCAGGTCCTCGTCGAGGACGACGACCTGCGCGCCGTTGATGGGGTATCCGATGGTGGGCATGAGCGGCCAGTCGGCCGGGTCGCCGTCCAGGCGCAGCGACGTCACGCTGTGCGTCTCCGTCGGCCCGTACTGGTTGAACAGGGTCGCGCCGTCGAGCCCGCGGAAGAAGTCCCGGATGGCGGGGGTGACGTGGAGTTGTTCACCCGCCGTGACGCACTCCTTGAGAGCGGGCGTGGGCAGGCCCATCGCCGTCGCGTAGTAGGCGATGCTCTGGAGCGCGACGAACGGCAGGAAGATGCGCATCACCCGTTGCGCGGCGATGACGTCCAGCAGGGCGTCGTAGTCCGTGCGGACCTCCGCGTCGATGACGACCAGGGTGCCGCCCGTGGACCAGGTGCTGAAGAACTCCAGGAACGAGGCGTCGAAGCTCAGCGCGGAGAACTGGAGCGTACGGTCGCCGACGCCCGCGGCGGAGTCCCGGCACTGCCAGTCCACCAGTCCCGCGACCGGGCCGTGCGGCATGGCCACGCCCTTCGGATGCCCCGTGGATCCCGACGTGTACATCAGGTACGCCAGGTCGTCCGGTCCGGTGGCGGGGAGCGGCGCGCCCTCCTCGTCCGGGGCCGCGGGCCGTTCCCAGTCCGCCGGTTCGAGGATCCGCACGGTCTCCGGCACCGTGCACCGGTCCCTCAGCGCCGGCTGGGCCAGCAGCGTGTGCAGCCCGCTGTCCCGGATCATGTAGGCGAGCCGTTCGGACGGGTAGGCGGGGTCCAGCGGCACGTAGGGCGCGCCGGACTTGAGGACGGCGAGGACGGCGACGGCCGTGTCGAGACAACGGTCCATCAGGATGCCGACGGGTCGGCGACCTTCACTGGAGGCGGCCAGCAGACGGGCGAGCCGGTCGGAGGCGGCGCCCAGTTCCTCGTACGTCAGCTGCCGGTCGTGCCAGACGGCGGCCGGCGCGTGCGGGGTCCGCCGGCGCTGCGCCTCGAACGCCTCGTGCACGAGCGGCACGGCGCCGGCCGGGGCGGGCGCCCGGGCCCAGGTCTCGGTCACCAGCTCCACCTCCTGCGGCGGGAGCACCGCGAGCTCCCGGAGGGGCCGGTCCGGCTCGTCGACCGCCGACGCCAGCAGCCGGGTGTACCGGTCGGCGATGCGGCGGGCGGTGGCCGGTTCGTACAGATCCGTGGCGTAGTCGAGGAAGCCGCGGAACGTTCCGCGGTCGGCGGCGATGTCGAAGCACAGGTCGAACTTGGTGGTGCCGGGATGGACGTACAGGCGCTCCGCGGTGACGCCCGGCAGGTCCAGGCCCCGGTCATCCGTGTCGTCGACCGCCACGACGGTCTGGAACAGCGGGAACCTGCCGAGGTCCTCGGCGGTGACGGTGTCCCGCACGATCCGGCCGAAGGGCACGTCGCGGTGTCGCATCATGCTCAGCGCCTCGGACCGGGCCGCCCCCACCAGGTCGCGGAAACAGGCCGCCGGTTCCACGGCGAGCCGCAGCGGCATCAGGTCGCTCAGACACCCCATGACGCCCGCCAGCTCGGCGCCGCCGCGCCGGGAGACGGGCGTGCCCAGCACGATGTCCCCGCCGGATCCGTGCCGGTGCAGCAGGGCGGCGGCAGCGGCCGCGAAGACGGTGAACGGTGTCGTACGGGCCGCACGGGCGAACCGACGCACGCCGTCGGCCACATCGGCGGGGACACGGAACGGGACGCGCGCTCCGCCATGGCCGAGCTCGGCGGGGCGGGGGCGGTCGGGCGGGATCGTCGACGTCTCCGGAGCGCCCTCCAGGCGGGTGGTCCAGTGGCGGAGGTCGGCGTCGGCCACAGGCTTCGCGCGCTGGGCGTCCGCGTACCGGCCCAACTGCGGGGCCGGCGGCAGGGGCGCGGGCGCCACGGTGTCCGGAGCGCGCCGTACCCGGTAGAAGTGGCTGAACTCGCGGTCCAGCAGGGCGAGGGACCAGTCGTCCATGACCAGGTGGTGGATGAGGACCGCCAGCACCCAGTCGTCGGCGTCGACGCGCAGCAGCGTGGGGCGCAGTGGCCCGTCGGCCGGGTCGAGGGGCTCGGCCGCGAGGGCCCGCAGCCGGTCCGCCACGCCGGCCGGTGCGCACTCCTCACGCACCAGGGGACGGCAGGGCCGCTCGCCGGCTCTCTGGGTCAGGACACCGGCCTCCAGCAGGAACCGGCTGCGCAGCGCTTCGTGCCGGAGGACCACTTGGTCGAGGGCCCATTCCACGGCGTTCGCGTCGACGTCGCCGGTGAGCCGGTGCGCCCACAGCGCCGTGTAGCGCGAACGGCCCTCGGTGAGGGCGTCGTTGAGCCAGATCGCCTCCTGCTCGCGGGTCAGCCGGTGCGCGGTGGGCGGGGCGGAGGCGGCCGCGGCGCTCTCGCCGGGCTGACGGGTCACGGTTCACTCCGTTCGGGTGCGGGTCGCCGGTCCGCGGATGCGGCGGCGCGGGGGCGCCGGCGGCGCCTCTGCCGGATCGCCAGCCCGCCCAGGGCCGCACGGTCCAGCTTTCCGTTGGGCGTGAGGGGGAAGTCCTCGACGGCGCAGGTGACGGCCGGGACGAGGAACTCGGGGAGCAGGGCGGTCAGCTGGTCGTGGAGCGCCAGCGGATCCGTCTCGCTGCTTTCCGCGTCCCCGCCACGGGCATCGGCGCCGGCCAGGGTGTAGAACAGCGCGGTTCCGGTCACGGAGCCGTCGGAGGCGCTCATCGGCACGACGACGCTCCTGCCGACTCCGGCCACCGACGCGGCGGCCGTCTCGATCTCGGCGGCCTCCACCCGGTGTCCGCGGATCTTCAGCTGGCGGTCCGTCCGGCCCCGGAAGTGCAGGGTGCCGGTCTCGTCCCGGTACCCGAAGTCGCCGGTGCGGTAGGCCCGTACCGGCTCGCCGTCGATCTCGACGGTGACGAAGGCGCGGGCGGTGAGTTCGGGCTCGCCGAGGTAGCCCAGAGCGAGCCCTTCTCCGGAGATGTGGATCTCGCCAGGGTCGCCCGGGGCGCATGGGCGGCCCTCCGGATCGAGGACCGCCACCGAGGTGAACGGCACCGCGGTGCCCAGCGGGATGCCGTCCTCGCGGTCGCAGTCCTCGGTCAGCACCCGGTGCGACGCCGCGTGCATGCAACTCTCCGCGGGCCCGTAGCCGTTGACGAGCGTCACCCCGGGGTGCCGGGTGAGGAACGCGCGGGCGTGGCGCGGCGACATCCGCTCACCGCCGACGTACACGTGCCCGAGGCCGGTGAAACTGCCGGGATCCTCGTCGATGAAGAGGTGGAACAGGGTGGTCGTGAGGCGCAGGGTCGTCAGGCCCTCGTCCTCGATCAGCCCGCGCACGGTCTGCGGGAGCAGGTGGTCGCCGTCGGTGAGTACGGAGGTGCCGCCCGTCATGAGCTGTCCGAAGAGCTCGTAGGCGTACATATCCCACCACGGCGGCGCGGCCTGGGGCATGACGTGTCCCCTGCCGAAGCCGGCGGGCGGGACCGCGCGGAACATGCGCGTGACGGCCCGGTGCGGCAGGACGACGCCCTTCGGTCTGCCCGTGGTGCCGGATGTGAAGATCACGGCGGCCGGGTCCGAGGGGACCGGCCGTTCGGGTGGTGCGGCCCGCTCGCGGAGGGCGGCCGCCCGCAGGAGGTCGCCGGGCGGCGTCCTCAGGACGGGGGTCGTGCCGTCGGAGGATGCGGCGCCCTCCGTGACGAGGACCGGAGGGCCGCCGAGCATGCCGAGGACGTCACGCAGCCGGGATGCCGGCCACCGGGGGTCGAGGCTCGCGTAGGCGGCACCGCGCTTGAGCACCGCCAGCTGGACCGCGACGAGTTCGGGCGAGCGGGGCAGGAGCAGCGGCACGATGTGCCCGCGGCGCACGCCATGGGCGTCGAGGGCGGCGGCGTACGACTCGGCGGCGGCGTCCAGGGTGCGGAAGTCGATTCGCCGGCCCCGGTGCACCAGCGCGGTCGCGGCCGGGGTGGCGGTCGCGTGCCGGGACACCGCCTCGTGCACCAGAGGGGAGCCGGTCGGGGAGCCGGTCGCGGGAGAGAGGTGTCGGGACGGCTCAGTCACGGCCGCCGTCCCCGTGTGCGGTGAGCAGTTCGACGAGATCGGCCAGGACGTCGTGTTCGAGGATGTCGACCGGGGTGGGGGCGTGGCCCGTCTCCTTCTGGAGGCGGACGCACAGCCGCATGGCCTGGAGGGACGTCCCGCCGAAGTCGTAGAAGCTGTCGTCGAGTCCGACCCGGTCCACTCCGAGGACGTCGGCCATCAACGCGGCGACCCTGGTGGCGAGTTCGCCGCTGGGCGCACGGTAGGGGACGTCGCACAGGTCGTCCCGCGACTGCCGTGGCGTCGCCCCGCCGGTCAGGGCTTCGGGTGCGGTGGTCATGCGGCACCCTGCTCGGAGACGGCGGCGGCGAGTGCCGTGACGGTGCGGTGGCGCATGATCAGGCGGACCGGGAGCCGGGTGCCGAGCTCCTGGCTGAGCTCGACCATGACCTGCACGGCGGTCAGGGAGTGCCCGCCGTGGACGGACATGAAGGGGTCGTCGTCGGTGAACTCGGCGTGTCCCAGCGTCCGTTCCCAGACGGCGCGGATCAGCGGCCGGAGCTCGTCGGCGGTGCGCGGCGGGATGCTCTGGGTCTGCGTCATGTGTGCGTTCTCTCCTTGGGTTCTCATGCCTGTCCTGCCGGGGCGGTGGCCGCAAGCCGACCGCTGCGCCGGTGGAAGACGGCCGCCTGTCCGACGACGAGCAGGGTGTTGGCGAGGGCCAGCGAGGCCCACAGGGCGGACAGGCCGCCGGCGACGGCGACCGGGACGGCCGCGAGGGCCAGCGCTCCGTAGCAGGCGGTGAAGACGACGAGGCTGGGGACGGTGTCCTTGAGGGCGATCAGCCCGAATCCGAAGACCGCCTGCAGGGCGTCGGTGACGACCACCAGCAGGATCAGCAGCAGCAGACC
This sequence comes from Streptomyces sp. NPDC015127, assembly GCF_043080095.1. NCBI lineage: Bacteria > Bacillati > Actinomycetota > Actinomycetes > Kitasatosporales > Streptomycetaceae > Streptomyces > Streptomyces sp. NPDC015127. Next base: position 343,471 of record NZ_JBIBVE010000010.1, on the reverse strand, counting down.
GGTCACCTGGTCGTGCAGCGCCCGGTCACGGGTGAAGAGGGACACCACCGGGTCACGCAGCAGCACCAGGACGCCGCCCAGCAGGAACACGGCTCCCAGGGCCACCTTCGCCCCGGCCCGCACGCCCCGGCGCAGACCCGGGACGTCATGGGCCTTGATGTGCGGGGCCATCAGCGGAATGGTCGCCTGGCCGATGGCCACGGCCGCGGTGAACATCAGGTTGACCAGCGAGACGGCGACGCTGTGCGCGGCGGCGCTGCCGGTCCCCACCCGCGCGACAGCCAGGGACAGTACACCGAGGACGGCGAACTTGACGAGCACGGTCGCGGCGAGCGGCACGCCGACCCGTGCGAGCCGCAGCACGGCCCGCGCCTGCGGCCGCCCGATGCCCAGCCGCCTCCCCGCCAGGACGGTGGAACGGCGCAGTCCGACGTGCGCGACCACGGCGCTGATCACGCTCGCCGCCAGCATCGCGGCACCGGCGCCCGGCAGCCCGAGACCGGCGAAGGAGCCCACGCCGTTGACCAGGACGAGGGAGAGCACGACGGCGGCGGCGGTGCCTGCCGTTCCGGCGCGCATGACCAGCCTCGACCGGCCGAGCCCCACGAGGGTGGACGTCGCGCTGTTGCCCACGGCGGCGACGAGCACGCTGGCGGCGAGCAGCACGGGAAACCCGTCCAGCTCCGACAGGGTGCTCTCCGGCACGCCGGAGAGCCTGCCGATGACCGGCACCGCGGCGACCGCCGCGGCACCCGCGCATCCGGTGACGACGCCGAGCCACATGCCGTCGCGGACCACGGGAAGCAGGGCGTCGGGATCGTCGTCCTTGGCCGCCACGAAGGGCATCACGCCCCGCATGGCGCCGGCGACGGTGGCGGTGGCCGGCACGTAGACGGCCATGGTGAGGGCGAAGGCGGCCAGGGAGACCGTGGCGTGTCTGCCCAGCACGGCGGTGTCCACCAGGGTCCCGGCCGATGACGCGATCATCGTCAGGTACAGCGGGAGCGCCGCCGTGACGATGCGCCGGACAGGATCGCGGGTGTCCCGCTCCGCGGCCGCGGCGTCCGCCTGTCGGGGGTTCCGCGTCATTCCCATACGGACTCCCGGTGCGGGACCCGGGCCGCGGCGGCTTCCCGGACATCGTGGGCCAGCCGGGCACCGAACGTCTCGGCATGGTCGAAGAGATAGAAATGCCCGCCCGGCCAGGAAGTGACGGTCGTGTACGCCGTGGAGTATTCCGACCACGGCTCGACGATTTCCCGGTGCGCCGCGGCGTCCCTTTCTCCGTAATAGACGGCTATGGGTACGGAGACCGGCCCTGCACTTCTTTCGTAGGACTCCAGGACCGCCAGATCGGAGCGGAGTATTTCGATCAGGTAGTCCATGAGGTCGGGCTGCTCGAAAACCTCGTCCGGGGTTCCTCCCAGGTCCTTCAGAAAACGGACGAGCTGTTCGCGGGTACGGAGGTTGCGGTATCTGCCGTCCTGGCCCGACAGGTGAGGTGCCGGGCTGGCGGAGACGCCGAGCAGCACCGGCGGTGTGCCGGCCGCCTCCAGTTCCCGCACGAGTTCACGGGCGACCAGCGCACCCATGCTGTGCCCGACCACCGCGTACGGACCGGTGATCTCGGCGCGCACGGCGGGAAGCAGCCAGGAGACGGCCTCCGCCATGCCGGAGCACGCCGGCTCGCCGATCGATGCGCCCCGGCCCGGGAGTTCCGTCGCGAGCACCCGCCAGTGGTCCGGAAAGACTGAGCGCAGCGGGAGAAAACTGACCGCGGACCCCCCGGCATGGTGCACGAGGAAGAGAGTGAATTCCTCGCCGTCCGCCGCCCTGACGCGCCGTTCGGAACCATTTCTGATATCCCTCAGCCTCGGCACGGAGAACATTGCCTCCGACGCGGGCCGTGAGTAGGGTGACTGACCGTGTCTTTGCCCTGCGTGCATTGAACTTTCCTTGACCGGGAGGCTGCCGTGAGCAGAATTGCGTTTCTTTTTCCGGGCCAGGGGTCTCAGGTACCCGGAATGGCTTCGGATCTGATGGACCGATACCCCGGCCTCTTGCGCCCCTATTTCGAGAAGGCGGACGAGGCCCTCGGGATCGAGTTGAGCAGGCTGTGCTTCGAGGGTGATCCCGAGGAGCTGAGGGACACGTCGGTCACCCAGCCGGCCGTGTACCTGGCGAGCCTGGCCGCCGCGACCGTACTCCGCGACAGGGGCGTCCGGCCGGCCGTGGTGGCCGGGCACAGCCTCGGCGAGTACACCGCGCTGGTGTGCGCCGGGGTGCTCCACTGGGTGGACGCCCTCCGACTGGTGCGCGCCCGCGGGCTGCTGATGTCCGAGGTGAACCGCCGCACCCCCGGCCGGATGGCTGCGGTCATCGGGCTTCCCGCGGACCGGGTCCGGGAGTTGTGCGACGAGGTGTCCCGCACGCGGCAGCTGGTCGTCGAGGTCGCCAACTACAACTCGGCGCGGCAGACCGTCGTCTCCGGCGTCGCCGACGGGGTCGACGAGGTCTCCCGCAGGGCCGGCGAGGAGGGTGCGAGCCATGTGGCCGCGCTCAAGGTCGGCGCCCCCTTCCACTGCTCCCTCATGGCGGACATCGCGGCGGAGTTCGGTGAGCACCTGGACGCCGTGACGTTCACGGCGCCCGGCCTCCCGGTCGTGGCCAACGCGACCGCCGGATATGTGCACTCCGGGGAGGAGGCCCGGGAACTGCTGCGCCGTCAGCTCTCCTCCCCCGTGCGCTGGCAGGAGACGCTCGCCCTGCTCGCCGCGGAGGAGGTGTCGGCGTTCGTCGAGGCCGGTCCCGGACGGGTGCTCACCAACCTCGCCCGCGCCGAGCACCCGGCGGTGGCCGCCATGACGGCGGGCACCGAACGGCAGATCGGCCAGGCGGTGGAGAAGCTGAACGCAGCCCTCGTGTGACGGACGCCCGGTGGGCGCCGCGGACAGCGGCGCCCACCGCGCCGGCCGCGCGGGGCACACGGCCCCGGCGACGGGGCACGGGCGGCCGGTCACGCGTGCGGTCCGTACGGCTGGAGCGACGCCGCGGTCGCCGCGGGCTCGAAGACCATCGCGTACAGGGCCTGCCGGTACAGGTCCAGCAGGCGGGCCTCGCCCCTGCCCGCGCCGTCGTCCGCGTGGCGGAGCAGCGCGCGGAACGACTCCTTGGTGTCGACGACCGTCAGGTGCAGCCGGCGTCCGGGGGCGAGCGGGTCCAGGCCGACGTCGCGCAGCGCCCCCGTCCCGAACCGCAGCGGATCGTCGTCGTCGCGGACGTAGTTGAACACCACAGGTGACTGGAGGAAGTCCGCGAGGCGGGGGTGCGCCGCGGCAAGGTCCCCGTACGGCACGGCGCTGACGGAGAGGACCTGGTCGACGACCTGCCGGGCACCGTCCAGGAGACGTTCGAGGGGCTGGTCCAAGGGCATCCGCAGCGGCACCGGCACGATGTTGGCGAAGGCGCCGACCGTCGTGTCGAACCGCTGCTGGAAGCGTCCGTCGAGCGGTACCGCCGGACAGGCCGTCTCCTCGCCCCGCAGCCACGACAGCGCCAGGCCGAACGCGGCCATGTGCAGCGTGAACGGGGTCGTGCGCTGCTGGGCGCAGCGCGCCCGGAGCGCCGCCTGGAGACCCGCGTCGGGTGTCCAGTACCGCCGGGCCTGTTCCGCCGCGGGGACGGGGGCCGCCGCGCTTCCGGCGTGCGGCACAGCGGCGAGCAGGTCGTGCCAGAGCGCGGACGCCTCGGTGGAGCGCTCGTCGGCCGCAAGTGCGCCCCGCCACGCCAGATAGCGCAGGAAGCCGTCATCCGGTGCGGTGTGCGCCGCCGGGCGGGCGTACGCCTCGCCGAGAGTCCGGCACAGGTTGTCGAGTCCGCGTCCGTCGAGGGCCAGCAGGTGGACGCTGACGGCGAGGAGGGTGTGCCCGTCCGGCAGGTCGAGGGCGGCCACCCGCACCAGGTGCTGCGTGCGCGGGTCGATCAGGCTTTCCTGGCCCCGCTCGTACAGCCAGGCCACCGCGTCGTCCGGGGCGACGCCGGCGGGCAGCCGGTACGCGGTCACCGCGGCGTCCGCGGCCTCCTCCGCCCCCGCCTGCCGGGTGCCGTCCGTGCCGACGACGCGTGTCCGCAACGCCGGCTGACGTTCCAGAAGTTCCGTGACGGCGGCACGCAGCCGCGTCGGGTCCAGCCGCTGCCCGGTGTCGTAGACGGCGGTCTTCTGACGGTCCGCGCCGGGGCGGTCCGCGTACCCGGCGAGTCCCGGCGGCAGGGCCGGAGCGGGATCGGCCGCGGGGAGTTCCTCGTCGGGGTAGGCGGTGCCGAGCGCCTGCCGGTCCGCGACGAGGCCGGCGACGCGGTGGGCCGTGCCGCACTCGTAGAAGTCGGCGACGGACAGCCGGACGCCGAACTCCTCCCGCACGGTGTGGATGAGGCGCGTGGCCAGCAGCGAGTGTCCGCCGGCGTGGAAGAAGTCGTCAGCCGGCCCGAGTCCGGGCTGGTCGAGGACGCGCCGGAAGGCGTCGAGGACTCCGCTCAGGATCTCGTCGCCGTACTCCCGCGGCTCCTCGGGCGCGCCGGCCTCGCGGTCGCGGGTGTCCGGGGCGGGCAGCCGCGCGTGGTCGACCTTGCCGTTGGCGTTCACGGGCAGCCGCTCGACGACGGTGAACGTGGCCGGTACGAGCGCCGCGGGCAGCTCCTCGGACAGCCGTTCGCGGGTCGGCCGGACCAGCGGTCCGGCTCCCGGCGAGGGCACCAGGTACGCGTCGATGCGCCGCTCCCCCTCCGCGCCGCGCACCACCAGCGCCACGTCGGCGATGTCGGGGCTCCTGCGGACGGCGACCTCGATCTCGCCGAGTTCGACACGGTGTCCGCGGATCTTGACCTGCTGGTCACGGCGGCCGAGGAACGCGAGGTCGCCCGACGGCAGCAGCCGTGTCCGGTCGCCGCTGAGGTACTCGCGGAGCCCGTCCTCGGACGTGACGAACCGCTCGCCGGTGAGGGCGGGTTCGTCCAGGTAGCCGGTGGCGACGCAGCAGCCACCGATGACCAGCTCGCCGACGGCGCCGCGGGGCATGGCCCGTCGGCCGCGCGAGCCGGCCACACGGAGCGTCACGTTCTGGAGGGGCCTGCCGATGGGCGCGTACCTCGGCCAGTCACGCGGGGGCCCGGTGAAGGTGTAGGAGGTGACGACATGGGTCTCGGCCGGACCGTAGTTGTTGATCAGCCGGCAGCCGTCGAGCCGCTCGAAGAACGTCCGCATCGGTTCGCTGAGCCGGAGCTGTTCGCCCGTGGTCGCGATCTCCCGCAGGGAGGAGAAGGCGGAGGGGTCCTTCTCGAAGCGCGCGGCGAGGGCGTGCATCAGTGACACCGGCAGGATCGCCTTCTCCACCCCGTGGCGCCGGACGAACGCGGCGAGAGCGTCGTGGTCGTGCTTGGTCTCCTCGTCGGCGATGCGGAGGGAACCGCCGGAGCACAGCGCCGCGAACGTCTCGTGGAAGGCCGCGTCGAAGCCGAACGACGCGAGCTGGAGCCAGCGGCGGGCCGTCGCGTGTCCGTCCGTCTCCCAGTGGATCAGGTTGGCCAGCGCCCGGTGCGGGAAGTGGATGCCCTTGGGCCTGCCGGTCGTCCCACTGGTGTACGTCAGGTACGCGCCCACGGCCGGGTCGACACGGTCGCCCGCGGCCGCACCGTCCCGTGCGGGTGCCTCGGCAGGGCCGGGCACGACGACGACCCGGTCCGCCGGCAGGAAGTCCGCGTCCTCGGCACTGACGCAGAGCGTCACCGCCGCCCGGCAGTGGGCGGCGATCGAGACGAGCCGCTGCCGGGGGTAGGTCAGGTCGAGGACGACCGGAGTGGCGCCCGCCCGCAGCACACCGAGCAGGGCGACGACCAGGGGCACACCGCGCGGCATGGCGATGCCCACCGGGTCGCCGGGCCGCACACCGCGGGAGGCCAGGAGATCGGCCGTGCCCGCGGAGAGCCGGGCGAGCTGCCGGTACGTCAGGGACTCCCGGTCGTCTGCCACCGCCTCCCGGTCCGGGTGGCGCGCGGCCTGCTCCAGGAACACCGCGTGCACCGGGAGGTCCGGTACGTCGACGGACGGGCCGGTCAGGACCTCGGCCGTGCGGCGGGCGGTGGCGTCGGGTTCGGCGGGGACGGTGTCCACCGTGGTGTCGGGCGTCCGGGTCAGGGCGTCGAGCAGGAACGCGAACGACTCCTGCCAGTCGGCGACCGTCTCCCGTGCGAAGCGCTCGGTGTCATGGACGAACCGGCCGCCGATGCGGCCCTCGGCGTCGGTCCACCAGTCCAGCTGGAGCTCGTACGGGCTCGTGAAGCGTTCGAACGGCAAGGGGCGCTGTTCCAGTCCGGCGGGCGGTACCGGGGCCAGGCCGCCCGGATCGAGCATGTTGAACAGCACGCGGAAGACGGCGGATCCGTTGTTCTCCCCGTCTCCGCCGCGCGCGAGCTCCCGGGCGACGACCTCGAACGGCAGGTCCTGGTGGTCCATGGCGCCGGTCACCCGGCGCGCCGTGTCGCGCAGCAGGGACCGGAAGGTGTGGTCCGGCGCGATCCGGGAGCGGATCGGCAGGGTGTTGACGAAGTTGCCGATGAGATCGCGGAGTTCGGGCCGGTGACGACCGGAGACGGGGCAGCCCACCACGATGTCGTCCTGGTCGGACAGGGTGGACAGCAGCACGGAGAACGCGGTGAGGACGACGACGAAGGGAGTCGTCGACTCGGCCGCGGCGAGCGCGCGGACCCGGTCCGCGGTGCCGGACGGCAGCGTGAACGTCAGCTTGTCGCCCCGGTAGCCGCGCCGTGCTCCCCGCGGCCGGTCACCCGGCAGTTCGAGGGGCGCCGGCAGGTCCGCCAGCTCCCGGTGCCAGTACGCACGCTGCCGGTCGGCCTCGGCGGACGACAGCCAGCGCGCCTCGTGCCGGGCGTGCCGTGCCGCCAGTCCCTCGACGGCGGGCAGCGCGGGCGCGTCGCCGCGGTGGCGATGGTTGTAGAAGGCGTAGAGGTCGCGGAGCAGGAGACCGCTGGACGTGGCATCCGCGACGAGGTGGTGCAGCGCGAGTGCGAGGACGTGCCGCTGCGGGCCGGTGCGGAACAGCCGGGCGGTGAAGAGCGGGGCCCGGTCGGTGGGGACGGTGGTGGCCAGCAGGGAGGCGATCGCGGCCGTCAGGGCGCTCTCATCGGCGACGTCCACGACCGGCAGGTCGGCCGGGGCGTGCGCCGTCACCGTCTGGACCGGGCGGCCGGACCCTGTACGGAACACCGTGCGCAGCGTTTCGTGCCGGGCCACGAGGTCGGCGAGGGCGCCCTCCAGTGCCCCGGTGTCGAGCGGGCCCCGCAGGTCCGCGAGGACAGGCACGTTGTACGCCTCGGCGGCACCCTCGATCTCGCTGAGGAAGAGGAAGCCCTCCTGGATCGCGGTGACGGGGACCGGCCCGTCGGCGTCGTCCGCTACCGGTGCGGCGGAGTGCGGCGTCAGGTGTGCGCCGGCCGGGCGTCCGGCGCCGTCCGCATCGCCCGGCCGGGCCTGCGCGGCGAGCTCCGCCAGCCGGGCCGGCGTCGGGCTCTGCAAGAAGGAGCCGAGCGGAATGCTGCGCTGCCACCGTGCCCGGGCCAGCGCCACGATGCGGGTGGCCAGAAGCGAGTCACCGCCCAGCGAGAACAGGTCCTGGTCCGGGCGCACGTCGTCGGTGCCGAGCGCGTCGGTGAAGATGCGCAGGGCGGTCCGCGCGAAGTCGCCGTGCGATGCGTCGGGGGCAGCCCTGTCGGCGTTCTCCGGGCCGGCACCCGTGGTCCGTTCGGGTCCGGTGGGCCGTACCTGCGCGTCCCGCGTGTCCTGGGCGGCGGCCGGCTCCAGCCAGTACCGCCGGTGGTCGAAGGGGTAGCGCGGGACGTCGGTGAACGCCGCCCGGTCGTCCGCGGGCGCGAGGCCCGCCGCGTCCGCCGACAGACCTGTCACCCATGCCTGTCCCAGCGAGGCGAGCAGGGCCTCCTGGCCCGGCCGGGCGTCCTTCGGGACGGCCAGGGGCACGGCCTCGGGGAAGACGTCGGGAAGCGCGTCGGGCAGCCCGGGCACCGGGGCGAGGCGCACGAGCGCCGACAGCCGCGGGGGGAGCGTGCGCCGTCCCGGCACGGCCGGTCCCCCGCCGAAGGCCACCGCGGGATCGGGCAGTGTGCCGGGCGGGCAGAGTTCGGCCCCGTCGGCGTCGTACCAGGGGATCACGGCGGGACGCAGCGCCACGCCCGCGAGCGCCCGGCCCAGGTCCGTCCCGTCCGCCACCGCGGACACGACGGCCGGGACGTCGGCGTCCGCCACGACCCCGGCGAGCACGGCGGCGGCGAGCCGGCTTCCGGCCGTGGCCACGACGGCGCCGGGGCGCACCCCGTGGCCCTCCCACACCGCCGCGCAGGCCAGCATCGTGACGGAGGCGGCCGCGGCCGGTGCCACGGTCTCCAGCCGGGCGAGCGTCTCGTGGGCGGACGGCGCGGGGCGCACGGCCCGAATGCGCCCGGTGAGCCGTTCCACCGCTTCCCGGAACGCCGGCTGGTGCTCCAGCAGTGAGCGGACCGCGTCGGTGGGCAGAGCGTCGTGGGTGAGGACGAAGGCGGGCGCGCGCTCGGCGAGTTCCGGCTCGGGGGCCTGCGCGTTCAGCGTCATCGGCTCGCCGTCGGCCCGCCAGAGCAGCCCGCGCCTCAGGGGGTGCGGCGTGCGGCGCGTCGCCAGCGTGAAGGCGACGTCCCGGGCGTCGTCCGCGGCGCTCCCGGCGACCCGGGCCCGCAGCCGTTCCTCCAGGACGTCGAGGGACGCGGCGGACCGGGCGGAGAAGGGAAGCAGGTACGCGGTGGAGCGGCTCGCCCCGGCTGTGCCGGCGACCGGAGCGGCATCGGCAGTGCCGGACACGGGAGAAGCCTCGGCGACGCCGGCGTTCGGAGCAGCCTCGGCCGGGGGCTCCTCGACGAGCAGGTGCACATTGGTGCCCCCGACGCCGAGCGAGCTGACCCCGGCGAGGAGCGGCCGCGGGCCGGTCCAGGCGCTCAGCCCGGTGGCGACCCGGAAGGGTGAGGAGGCGAAGTCGATGTGCGGGTTGGTGCGTTCGCATCCGAGCGACGGCGGGATCTCGCGGTGCCGGAGCGCGAGGACGACCTTGATCAGGCCGGCGATGCCGGAGGCGGAGTCCAGGTGGCCGATGTTGGACTTCACCGAGCCGATGGCGCAGTGGCCGACGGCGTCCGTCGTCTCCCGGAACGCCTGGGTCAGGGCGCTCACCTCGATCGGGTCGCCGAGCGGGGTGCCGGTCGCGTGGGCCTCCACATAGGAGACGCGGTCGGCGGTGATACCCGCCAACTGATGGACCTCCGAGATGAGTTCGGCCTGGCCCCGCGCACTGGGCGCCGTGTAGCCGCTCTTGCGTCCGCCGTCGTTGTTGAGCCCGCCGGCCCGGATGACGGCGAGGACGCGGTCGCCGTCGGCCAGGGCCTCGTCGAGCCTGCGGAGCACCACGAGCCCCACTCCGCTGGAGAACACAGTGCCCTTCGCGTCCGCGGAGAAGGGACGGCAGTGCCCGTCGGGTGAGGAGATTCCGCCCTCGACGTGCGCGTAGCCGACGTCCGTCGGATTGATGGCGGCGCCGCCCGCGAGCACGGCGTCCGCCTCGTACTCCATCAGGGCGCGGCACGCGTGGTGCACGGCGGCCAGGCTGGAGGAGCAGGCGCAGTCCACGGCGAGGCTCGGCCCGGTGAGGCCGAGCCGGTAGGACAGCTGGGTCGCCGTGTATCCGCGGTCGTTGCCCATCAGGACGCGGTGGAAGCCGAGCGGCTCGATCGCCTCCGGGTGAGGCAGCACATTCTGGAGCAGGTAGTCGGAGATGTTGACGCCGAGGTAGACGCCTGTCCGGCCGGGCGGCGAGGCGGGGTCGATTCCGGCGTCCTCCAGCGCGTGCACGGCCGTCTCCAGGAGGAACCGCTGCTGGGGGTCGGTGACCAGCGCCTCGGCCGGTGTCAACCCGAAGTACGCGGCGTCGAAGAGCGACGGATCCGCGAAGCGCTTCCGCACGGCGACGTAGGAGGGGTCGGACAGGGCCCGTTCCAGGCGGCCCGCACGGCGCAGGTCCTCGTGCGGTACGTCCTCGCGCGGATCGACGCCCTCGCGGAGCAGCTCCCAGAACTCCTCGGCCGAGTCGGCGCCCGGGAAGCGGCACGCCAGTCCGGTCACGGCGATGGTGGGCATGTCGTCGTCGTACCGCTCTGCGGCGTCGCTCATCCTGCGAACTCCGTCCGGTGTGTCCGGTGAACAGATGGGGGGTGGTGGGGTGGTGGCACGGGGCGGTGGTGGTGCCGGGGGGCGGGTCAGGCCGCGCCGCCTCCGCGTCCGCCGTTCGCGTGCGCTCTGCGGCGCTGCGCGACCTGCTGCATCCGCGCCCGCCGGCCGGCGGCGCCGGCGGTGGGGGCGGGAGCGTCCGGTGCGGTGCGCCCGGCCTCGGCCGGGCCGCCGATGTGGGCGGCGTAGGCGCGGACGCTGGGGAAGCTGAAGAAGTCGACGATCCGCGCCGTGGGGTGGACGTGCTCGCGCACCTCCGACAGCAGCCGGGCGACGAGGACGGACGTACCGCCGGCCTCGAAGAAGTCGTCCGTGACACCCACGCCGTCGTTGCCGAGGACCCGGCGCCACACCTCCAGCAGCCGCCCCTCGAGGGCGTGTGCGGGCCGGGCCGAGGCGGCGGCGGGCCGGCCGGCCGCCACCGCGGGCAGCGCCTTGCGGTCCGCCTTGCCGCTGCTGGTCGTGGGCAGGCTCGCGGTCGCCACGAAGACGGAGGGCACCATGACCGCGGGCAGCCGGCCCGCGAGCGCGGTGCGCAGCGTTTCGTCGTCGGGCGTCGCCCCGGGGCGGGGCACGTAGTGGGCCACCAGTACCTGGTGGCCGTCGTCGTCCTGCAGGACGACGACGCACTGGGCCACGCCGGGGACGGCGTTGACGGCCTGCTCGACGTCCTCCAGCTCGATCCGGTGCCCGCGGAGCTTGATCTGGTTGTCGAGGCGGCCGGAGAGCTCCAGCGTGCCGTCGGCCAGAAGGCGCGCCATGTCACCGGTCCGGTAGACGGGGCCGTGCGCGTGCAGCTCCGGGAGTTCGGGGAAGCGCTCAGCGGTGAGGTCCGGTCTGCCCACGTAACCGCGGGCCACTCCGGCGCCCGCGATGAGGAGTTCGCCCCGCATACCGACGGGGAGAGGGGCGAGCTGTTCGTCGACGACGTGCACCGAGGTGTTGGCGAGCGGGCGGCCGACGAGTACCCGGTCGGGGTCCTCGGGGACCTCCCACGCGGTGGACCACACGGTGGTCTCCGTGGGGCCGTACATGTTGAGGACGCGGGGGACGCCCAGTCCCTTGAGCCTGCGCGCCAGGGTGAGGTCGAGGGCCTCCCCGCCCACCATCAGCAGACGCAGCCTGCTCAGGGCCTCCTCGGCGCGGGGCAGGCTCAGGACGCTGCGCAGCAGTGTGGGGGTGGCCTGCATCGCGGTGGCGCCTGCGTCGAGGAGGAGCTGGGGGATGGTGACCGGTTCGGGCGCGTCCGGGTCCGCCGCGCCGTGCCGCAGGGTCTCCATGTTCTCCGCCAGGACCACGGGTATGCCCCGGGCCAGGGTCCACAGCAGCTCGACGACGGCGATGTCGAAGGTGGCGGCGGTCACCGAGAGCCATACCGTGCCGTCGTCGGGCCGTGCGGTCTCGTCCAGGGCGACGAAGAGGTTGGCCAGGTTGGCGTGGGTGACCTCGACGCCCTTCGGCACTCCGGTCGAGCCGGAGGTGAAGATGACGTACGCGGACTCGGCCGTGTCCCCGGCCGGGGCGCGGTCGGGTGCGCCGAGCAGTCCGCTCGCCCGCAGCCGCTGTCCCGTGAAGCCGGGGCACCGGTCCTCGTAGGCGTCGTCGAGGACGAGCGCCGCGCACTCCGCCGTACCGGTCATGGTCTCCAGGCGGCTCTGCGGGGCGGCGCCGTCGAGCGGCACGTAGACCAGTCCCGCCGCCATGATGCCGAGCAGGACGACCACCAGCTCGGGCGACCGGGGCATGAGCACTCCGACGCGCTGACCGGTGCGCAGACCGGCCGCACGCAGCCCGCCGGCGACGGCGGCGGCGCCGCGTGCCACCTCCCCGCGCGTCACCTGCCTGCCGCGGAAGGTGAGCGCCGGGCGCCCGGGATCCTGCGCCATGCGGGCGAGGATGTCCTCGTGCACCGGGCGTGCCGGGACCTGACGGGCCGTCGCTGAGTTCCACTCCTCGATCTGTCGGCTGCTGTCGGCGTCGATGAGCCGGAGCCGGGCCAGCGGGCGGTCCGGCGCCTCGCACATGCTCTCCACGAGGCTGCGGTAGGCGGTGACCAGCCGGCGGGCGTCGTCCTCGTCGAACCCGTGCTCGCTGTAGGTCAGCAGGCCGTGCAGCTCACCGTCGGTCTCCCGGAGCCGGAACATGAGGTCGTACTGGGCGGAGTACGTCGGTACGGGAACCGTCGACACGTCGACTCCCGGCAGCTCCAGCTCGGTGTCCGGGAAGGTCTGGAACAGGAAGACGGTCTGGAACACCGGTGCGTGGGCGCCGCTGCGCCGGGGCGCCGCCGCCTGCACCACCTGGTCGAAGGGCAGGTCGCGGTGGGCGAAGGCGTCGTGCGCCGTGCGCCGGTTCGCGGCGAGGAATTCCCGTACGGTCTGCTGCTCGTCGACGCGCGTGCGCAGGGCGATCGAATGGAAGAAGAGCCCGAGGGAGCGCTCCAGGTCGGGGTGTGGGCGATGCGCCAGCGGGCTGCCCACCAGGACGTCCTTCTCCCGCGCCGTCCGCGCCAGCAGCAGGGCGTACGCGGAGACCAGGACCCCGTAGAGGGTCGATCCGGTCTCGGCGCACAGGGCGCGCACCTTGTCGAGCAGGTCCGCGTCGTAGCGGAATTCCAGCCCCGCTCCCCGGTGGCTCGGCGCCGCCTCGCGGGCCGTCCGCTGGGCGAGGTCGAGGGCCGGGGGGAGGTCGGCGAGCGCGCCGCGCCAGTACGCGCGCTGCCGCTCGGCGGCCTCGCCGGCCAGCCACTGCTCCTCCCAGCACGCGAAGTCGGCGTAGTGGAGGGTTGGTTCGGCGAGGCGGGGCGGGCGGTTCTCGGTCCTGGCGCGGTACAGCTCGGAGAGTTCCTGCTTGAGGATGCCGGTCGACCAGCCGTCGGAGACCACATGGTGCTGCGTGACGACGAAGGTCCAGCGTCGCGGGCCGACGCGGATCAGGTCGAACCGGGTCAGCGGGGCCCGGGACAGGTCGAACCGCGTCGACACAATCGAGCGCACCAGGTCCGCGACACCGTCGGGCTCCGCCTCGTGCTCCCGGAAGGGCACCTCGCACCGTGCCGCGATCGTCTGGACGAGCCCGGCGTGGTCCTCGGTGAGGGCGGTGCGCAGGATCTCGTGGCGCGCCATCAGATCACCGGCGGCGCCGCGCAGTGCGGGGACGTCGAGGTCGCCGCGCAGCTCCACCGCGAAGTACATGTTGTAGACGGGCAGGCCGTTCGCGAGCTGTTCGCTCAGCCAGAGCTGCTGCTGGGCGCGAGAGGCGGGGATGCGGCCGGAGCGGTCGGCGCGGCGGACCTCCAGGGAGCCGTCGGCCTCGCCGTCCTGCTCCCTCAGGAAGCGCACGATGTCGTCGCGGTGCTCGCCGAGTGTGCGGCGGAGCTCGTCGGTGAGGGCGTGCCGCGGACCGGTGACCGACAGCCGGCCGTCCCGCAGGGCGAGCCGGATCCCCGAGTCGGCCAGCCGCTGGAGGAGTCCGAAGGTGGTGGTGGTCACAGCTCGAACGTCCCCGTGGTGTCGTCGTCCCCGGTGGTGGTCAGTTCCTCGTACAGACGCGCCGAGGCCACGCGTTCCGCGACGAGTTCGGCCATGCCGGCGGGCGTCTCGGCGTCGAGGAGGTCGCCGACGGGGACACGGACCCCGAACCGTTCCCGCAGGCGCGCGACGATCTGCGCGGCCACCAGGGAGTGCCCGCCGAGAACGAAGAAGCTGGCCTCCCGGTCGACGTCCGCCACACCGAGCACCGCTTCCCAGATGGCGACGACCTCGGCCAGGACGTCCGTGTCCGCGTCCACGTCGACGGCTGTGCCCGTGCCCGTGCGGGGTGCCTCGTCCGCAAGCGCGGCGTGCGGTGCGGGCCACGCCGGCTCGGCCGCCGCCCAGTGGCGTACGGGTTCGAACGGGTAGAGCGGCAGGGGCACCCTGCGCCCCGCGGGGCCCCGCAGCGCGGCCCATTCGACGTCGGCTCCGCGCTCCCAGCAGTACGCGGCCAGGGTCAGCCAGCTCCGCCAGGAGGAGAGGGCGTCGAGCACGTCCGGCAGGCCGGGCCCGCCGGCGGTGACGTCGTCGCCCATCGCGGCCGCCTGCGACACCTCCAGGAAGTGCGAGGCGGAGAGTGCCGATCCGGCGGGGACCGTGATGCCCAGGGCCGCCGACCGCAGGGCGACAGCCGCGGGAGCGGGCGGGCTGGTGTCGAGTTCGCGCTCGATGGCGGCGAGTTCCGCCTCGCAAGCGCTCAGGTCACCGCTGCTCGTGACGAGTTCGCGGATGCGCTCGTGACGGACCGCGCACCGCAGGGCCACGTCGTGGTCCAGCGCTCCGGCGAACGCCGCCGCCAGGTACTCCCCCGCGCCGGCGGCGTGGAGGACATCGGGTGCCACGCCCAGCGCGGCCAGTGACTCGAGGGCCGCATGCCCGAGCAGGAACGCGCGCTCCGCCCCCTCCGGATGACCGAGGGCCTTGCCGAGCAGGGGGAGCCGCTCCGTGACGGACGGTGCGGGGTCGACGGGCTTCGCGAGGTCGACGACCAGTTCCACGGGGCCCGTGGGGGTGGGATCGGCGTCCTCCTTCAGCGCGGTGCCGAGCTCGTCCGGCGAGGCGGCGACCCAGGCGCGCCTCAGCTCGCGGGGCCGACGGCCGTCCTGGAGTGTGCGGGCCACGTCCGCGCCCGACACCTCGTGCCGCTCGCCGAGCGCCTCGGCGAGCCGCTCGCGCAGCCGGTGGAAGGCGGCGGAAGTGCGGGCCGAGAGGGGAAAGACTTCCGGGCCCGGCAGGTCGGCCTCCGCGCCTCCGCTCTGCTCGGGGCCGGGGCGGAACTGGCCCACGACCACATGGGCGTTGGTGCCGCCCACGCCGAGCGCGGACACCGCGGCACGCCGCGGGTGCGCGTCGTCGGGCCAGGGCCGCCGCTCCGTGGCGACGTACAGGCCGCTGCCGGTCAGGTCGGCGGCCGGGTTGAGCTCGCGGTGCCCGACCGTGGCCGGTACGACGCCCTCACGGACGGCGAGCACCGCCTTGATCAGCCCGGCCATCCCGGCCGCGCTGTCCAGGTGGCCGATCGAGGACTTGACCGTGCCGATCGCGCAGGGAGTGGTCACGCCGAGCCGTTCGCGTGCCTCGCGCAGGGCGGCCAGTTCGACGGGGTCACCCAGCGGGGTACCGGTGCCGTGCGCCTCCACGAGGCCGATCGTGCCGGGGTCGACCCCGGCCTCGGCGAGCGCGGCCATGACGACCTCGCGCTGTCCGCCGACGCTGGGCGCCGCGAAGCTCTGCCGGTCCGCGCCGTCGTTGTTGAGCGCGGTGCCGTGCAGCACCGCGTGGATGTGGTCGCCGTCGCCGAGGGCCTCGTCGAGCCGCCGCAGCACGACGACGCCCACGCCGCTGCCGGGGACCGTGCCCCGCGCCGACGCGTCGAAGGGCCGCAGTCCGCCGTCGGGCGACATGACGCCGCCGTCCTGGGCGACGTACCCGTGGTCCTGGGGAAGCTGCACCGACACGGCACCGGCCAGGGCGATGTCGCAGTCGCCGGCCAGCAGGGACTGCCGGGCCAGGTGGACCGCGGTGAGGGAGGTGGAGCAGAGGCTGCTCACGAAGACGCTGGGACCGCGCAGGTCGAGGTGGTACGAGACGCGCAGCGGCAGCATGGCCGGGGCGTCCGACATGCTGCGGTGGCTCCCGGCGCCGCTGCCCGGCTCCGGCAGGAGACGGGCGTAGCGGTTCTCGCCGCTCCCGCAGAACACGCCGACCCGGCTCCCGGCCGCGCCGCCCGCCCAGCCGGCGTGCTCCAGGGCGTGGACCGCCTCCTGGAGGAAGAGCCGGTGCTGCGGGTCCATGGCGGCGGCCTCGGCCGGCGCTATGCCGAACCAGGAGGCGTCGAACTCGTCCACGCCGTCGAGTTCGCCGGAGACGGGCACGTAGCCCTCGCGCGTGCGCACGTCGTCCGGGACGCCCCGGGCCCGGAGGTCGTCCTCGTCGAGCGGGGCCAGGAAGGAGGCGCCGTCGAGCAGGTTCCTCCAGTACGCGTCGATGTCGCGGGCTCCCGGGAAACGGCAGGCCATGCCGATCACCGCGACGGACCGCCGGTCGCGCTGCGCGCTCACGTGCGTCCCCCTTCGTGCTGTGTCCGGCCGCTGCGGCTCAGCGCACCGGCCAGGGTCGATACGGTCGGGTACTTGAAGAGGTCGGTGATCGGGACGTCCGCCGACACCTCTCTCCTGATGCTGCTGTGCAGGCGGATCAGCGTCAGCGAGCTGCCGCCCAGCTCGAACAGGCTCACCGATCTCGGCACGCGTCCTTCCGGTACGCCGAGGGCCTCGGCCCACAGCCGGGTGAGCAGGTGCTCCAGCGCCGTGCGCGGCCGCGCGTCCGCCGCGGCCTGCTGTCCCGCCTGCGGCACGGGCAGGGCACGGATGTCGGCCTTGCCCGTGGCGGTGACCGGCAGCCTGTCGAGGCGCACCAGATGCGCCGGAAGCTGTTCGGCGGGCAGCCGTTCGGTGAGATGCGCGCGGATGTCCCCGGTTCCCGTGCTCGACGGGGCCACGACATATCCCACGAGGGTGTCGCGCTGTTCGGGGTGCACCGTCACCGCGGCGTCGGACACCCGCGGGTGCTCCAGCAGCAGGCTCCGGATGCCGTCGAGGTCGACCCGCAGTCCGCGGACCTTGACCTGGCCGTCCTCGCGTCCCAGGAATTCCAGCAGGCCGTCCTCGCGGAGGCGGGCGAGGTCACCGGTGCGGTACAGCCGCGGCGGCTCGCCCTCGGTGGGCCGGTCCTCGCGGATCGGGCTGGGGACGAACCGCTCCGCGGTGAGCTGGTCGCGGTTGACGTAGCCGTCCGCGAGGACGATTCCGCCCAGGTGGAGTTCGCCGACGAACCCGGGCGGCAGTATCTGGCCGCCGGCGCCGAGGACATGGGCCCGTGCGCCGTCGACGGGGCGGCCGATCGGCATCGCGGGACCTGACGCGTCGTCGGGCGCGCAGATGTGGAAGGTGGCGTCGATGGTGGCCTCGGTGGGGCCGTAGAGATTGACCACCCGGGCCGTGCTCACCCGGCCGAGGGCCTCCACCACGGCCCGGTCGAGCTGTTCCCCGCCCGCGAAGATCCAGCGCAGTGCCGTGCATTCACCGAGAGTGCCCTCGGCCAGAAGCGCCTTGAGCAGGGTCGGTACGAACTGCGCCACGGTCACCGAGTGGTGGCGCATGTCGTGCAGCAGACGTGACGGGTCCCGGTGCGCGGTGCGGTGCGCGACGACGACCGAGGCGCCGCAGGTGAGGGGCGCGAGGTACTCCCACAGGGAGGCGTCGAAGACCGGCGGGGTCTTGAAGTAGAAGCGGTCCTCCGGCCCGAACGCGAACTGCCGTCTCTTCCACGCCAGGTTGTTGGCGATGGCGCGGTGCGGGACGACGACGGCCTTGGGCAGACCGGTGCTGCCGGACGTGGTGATGAGGTACGCCGGTGCGTCGCCGTCGGGCACGGACTCCGCGAACCGCGGTGCCGCGTCCCGGTCGCCGGCCGTACCGTCCGGGTCGTCTGCCGTACGGACGTCGACGACCGGCAGGTCCGCGGGCAGTTGGGCGCGCGCCTCGTCGTCCACGACGAGTGCCGCCGCCGCGCCCGCGTCCGACATCACGAAGGAACGGCGGCGCGCGGGCTGCTCCATGTCGATCGGCAGATACGCCATGCCGCTGCGGAGCACCGCGAGCGCGGCCGTCACGAAGGAGGCGGAGCGCGGCAGGCACAGCGCCACGGTGCTCCGCGCCGGAAGGCCCAGGGCACCGATCCGCGCGGCGAGCCGGCGGCTCGTCTCCTCCAGCTCGCCGTAGGTGGTCTCCCGTCCGTCCTCGACGAGGGCGACGGCATGGGGCCGGGCCGCGGCCCGGGCGAGGAACGCCTCCGTGACCAGCGGTGCGGGGTGCGCGCCGGTGTCCGCGACCGCCCCCGCCAGCGCCTTGTCCCGGTCGCTCGGGCAGGCCAGTTCCAGCTCCAGGACCGCACGCGCGGGCTCGGACAGCAGCTGGCCGAGTACCCGCTCGAAGGCGCGGGCGAGGCGCTCGGCGACGTACGGCGGGTGCTGTGCGGCGACGAAGTCCAGCCGGCCGGTGAAACCGCCGCCGCGCGCGTTGACGGACAGCAGCAGCCCGGCCTTGCCGTCCCTGGGCAGCAGCGGGATCCGTTCGGCCACGACGCCCGGCAGGCGAAGGCCCTCGTCCGGCGTGTCGTTGAACGACACGAGTGCCGGGAAACCGGCCGCCGCGCCCGGCGGCTGAGAGGCCCGCAGGCCGGCCCACATGGAGGAGAGGGAAGCGCCTTGACGGGCGAGGCAGTCCAGGACCGCGTCCTGGACCTGTCCGGCGTAGTCGCCGGCGCTGAGGCCCGTTCTGTGCGGCGGGCGGAAGGGCAGCATCTCCGAGTAGAGGCCCACCACGCGCGGGTACCGGCTTCTGCGCCAGTCGACGGCCGGATAGCCGATCAGGAGGTCGTCCGACCGGAAGTAGTGCTGGAGCGTGAGGGACCAGGCGGCCAGCAGGGCGCAGAACGGTGTGACGCCCAGGCTGTCGCAGCCGCCCGCGAAGCTGTCCGGCACCTCCACCGGAACCGACGCGGTCCTGCCGGGAGCACCGGAGGGGGTGGCTGCCGTCCATCCGCCGGGCATGCCGTCGAGACCGCGCACGTATCCGGCCCAGAAGTCGGCGTGTTCGCCGCCCTCGGGCGACGACACGAACTCACCCTGCCGACGGGCGTAGTCGAAGTACCCGGATTCCACGGGACCCGGCGTGAGCGCCGCGCCACCGTCCCGGGCGGCGGCGTAGAACTCCGACAGGTCGGCCAGGAGCAGGGAGATCGACGGGGCGTCCACAGCGGTGTGATCGAGGCTGAGCAGGAGCACCGAGTCCTGCGGTCCGCGGCGGAAGAGGTGGGCCTGCACCCGGAGTCCGGAGTCGGTCGCGAACGGCGCGCGGGCGGCCCGTTCCACGTGCTCCGCCCAGTCCCCGTCGCTCACGTCGTGCACGGCGAGCACGTCCTCGGGAACGTCGTGAACCCGCTGGACGAGCGCGCCGTCCTCGTCGTCGAAGGAGGTCCGGAGAACGGGATGACGGTGCAGCAGAAGCCGAAGCGACGAACGCAGAGCGGCGACGTCGGTATTCCCCGAAAGCCGATAGGCCACAGGAACGTGGTAAGCGTCGCCGGCGGGGTTGATTTTCTGCGCCGCCCATACCGCTCGCTGTTGTTGCGTCGTCGGCGCGACACGGCCGTGCTCGGGCACCGGCATTCGCATCCCCCTGTCTTTGTGTCCGCCTCGGTCTGTCGACGGCAAACGGCCGCCCGACACCGAATCGGTCTTGTGCACGACCCTTGCGGCTGTCAACAGAAATCTGCCCGCCGACCGAAAGGGCGCCCACCGGCACGAACGCACCTGACATGGCGTCAAAGTGTCCCGCCGGCGGGACAGCACCCGTCACCGATGACGATCTTGCGCCACTTCGAGCGCCTCGGTTAGCGTGCCCGGCACTTGCCATACCGGGCATCCGACAAGGACCAGCCATGAAACCGCGGATCGGAATCACCGCGCGATTCCGCACAGCAATTCAAAGCCACAGTCTGCATCGGGGTTACGTCGATCACGTCATCCGTGCAGGCGGTATACCGGTCGTCATTCCCTGCGTCGACGAGTCGCTCTGCGCACCTCTTCTGTCGTCTCTCGAAGGGCTCTTGCTCACGGGAGGCGAGGACATCGATCCCGCCCACTGCACGGGCACCACCCGGCAGAGCGGATACCAGTACCACCCCACCCGCGATGCGTTCGAGCTGACGCTCGCCGAGGCGGCGCTCGCGGCGGGACTGCCCACCCTCGGCATCTGCCGCGGCTGCCAGATCCTCTACACCGCCACGGGCAACCCGCTCATATCCCATATTCCGGACGTGAACGCGGGCCTCGTCGCCCACCGGACGTCGATCTCCGAGACCTCCCGGCACCGCGTCACCCTCGCCGAGGGCAGCAAGGTCGCCCGCGCGTACGGGGAGCGTTCCGTCGAGGTCACCTCGTACCACCATCAGGGCCTCGGCGATCAGGGGGGCGGCGCCTACCGGTGGCAGGTGACGGCCCGTTCCGACGACACGCTCGCCGAGGCGATCGAGCACGTGGGCGACGCATGGGCGGTGGGTGTCCTGTGGCATCCGGAACTGCCCGTGGATCCCGCCGAAGGGCTCGCGGACCCGCTGATCTCCGCGTTCGTGTCGGCAGCGGCGGGAGGACGCTGATGTTCGACATCCGCCCGCTCGGCCCGGGGGACCTCGACCTCGTGCTGGATCTGCAGGAGCGCATCCGGTCGTCCCTCGCGGACCAGGACATCTTCCAGCCGAGTACGCCCGAATTCATCGCGTACTGTCTCACCGACGGCGGGAACTGCTACGGCGTGACCCACGGCTCCCGTACGGTCGCCTACCGGATGGTCTACTTTCCTCGCGAGCGTGATTTCAACCTCGCGAAGGACACCTCGCTCCCGCCCTCCGAGCACACCCGTGTCGGGCACTGGGACACCATCGCCGTCCTGCCCGAGTGGCGGGGCCACGGGCTGGCGCGGCTGATGAACACCAGAGCGCTGGCCGATCTGGCGGACTCGGACATCCGGCACCTGTTCGCGACCAGTTCACCGAAGAATCCCCATGGCGTCAGGTCGCTGCTGGAGGCGGGATTCCGGCCCGTCGAACTCGTCCGCAAATTCGGCGGAAAACTCCGGTTCCTTTTCTACCGCCCCGCCCTTACGGGATGGACCACGGCGCCCGCCGGCGGGACGGACCGGGTCGTCGACCTGTCCGACATCACCGCGCTGGAAGACGCATTCCACGACGGATGGACCGGAATCCGCGTCATCCGGGACGAGCGCGAGGGCGCACAGCTGGTGATGCGCCGCCAGGCACTTCCCTTTGTGTGACGGGTAGTTCCGGCAGCCTCCCGACCGTCCGTACAGAAAGCACACGGCGTTGAAAATACTGATCACCATACCGAACCCCGATCTGGGGAGTTCGGACTTCCTGCGCTCCGGAAACGTGGTCCACGCACCCTGGCTGAATACCGCACCGGCCGAAGAGGTCCTGGAAGCCCTCCTCGCCCATCGCGCGCAGGGTCTGATCGCGTCGAGACGGCCTCCTGAGTCGCTGCTGCGACGATGGCCGAAAAGCGTGTCCGGCCCGCTCTTCGTCGCGTACGTGACCGGGGTGCCCGGCCCGTCGGCGGACCCCGGCTACCCCGGCCCCGTCGAGCACCGGCTGGCCGACGGCGGCATCGAGGAGATCGCGGCAGCCCTGGGCCACTGCGAGCGCCGGTTCGCCCTGGACCGGGCCGTGTCCCCACGGCCCGCGCCGCCCGCGGCGGACAGCCGCGAGGTCGTCCTGGTCGGCGCCGGCATCGTCAACCTCGTGACGGCGCTGTACCTGTCGGAGGCCGACTTCCGGGTGACGGTCCTCGACCGGTCCCCCGCGCCGGGCGGCGACGACTGGCGCAGGTACGGCTGCACCCATGCCGGCGACGACGCGCGCATGTTCACCTTCACCGAGATGGACAGCTACAACAACCGGGACTTCCACGGCAGCGCACCGGAGTACTTCCGGCTTCCGGTCGAGAAGATGGGCTGGCTCGCCACCGGGGACCGGCAGCTGTCCGAGGAGGAGTGCGCGTGGATCGAGGACTTCGAACGGGTCCCGTCCTGGCTCGCCCGGACCTACAACGAGGACATCTTCGCGTTCACCGCCGAGGCCTTCGACGAGTGGAACTCCCTGCGCCGGCAGTACCCCGGGCTCTTCGAGAACGTCGTCCTCACCGAGGGCATCCTGCGGCTGTACGGCGATCCCGATCACCTCCGGGCCGCGCTGGCCCGGCACCGCGCCCTCGGCGCGGTCTCCCGCGAGCCGACCCCGGCGGAGCTGGCCGAGGAGTTCCCGGCGCTGGCCCGCCCCCTCGCGACGGGGACGCCGGCCGGCGGATTCCTGGTGCCCGGCTTCACGCTGGCGGTCCACGCGTTCTCGCGCCGGATCGTCTCCTTCCTTCAGGCCAGGGGTGTGGTGTTCCACTGGGACACCCCGGTGCTCGGGGTCGTGCGGGACGGTTCCGGAGCCGTCACCGGTTTCGACTGCGCCACACCGATCCCGGACACAGCCCACGTCGTCGCGTCCCCCGGTGTCGACGGCAGTGCGCTGCTCGAAGGCTCCCCGTGCGCGGGCAGGATCCACGGTGTGCTGGGCGGCTGGATGCGGGTCGGCAACGAGACGGATCGGCTCCCCCACTCGCTCAAGGTCGGCCGCAGGGGGCATGTGACCGAGGACGCCAATGTGACGGTCGCCGTGGACGACGCGGGCCGGCAGAGCCTGATCGTCGGTTCCGGCTACGGCTACACGGGAGCCGGTGTCCACGCCGACGGGGAGCAGCTCGCCGCCATGAGACGCGGCATCCTCGACACCGTCGAGCGGCTCTTCCCCGGCCGGACCGTTCTGCCGGACCCGCAGGGGCACGGCGGCGCCGACGACTTCCGGTACTGCGTCAGGCCGTGGACCGCGACGTCGCTCGGTCTCTACCACGCCGAACGGACCGCGCACGACCGCCTCTTCGTCATCAACGGCGGCCACAACACCGGCGGCTTCGCGCAGTCCCCCGCGATCGCACGAGCCGTGCTCGCCTCTCTCGGCGGCCAGGCGCACGCGATGCACGCGCTGTACCACCCCGAGCGCCTGAGCGCCTTCATGACGGACGAGGCGCAGGCCGCCCCCGTCACGGCGGACACTCCCGCTCCCCTCATCTGACCGCCGCCGACACGAGCATGGAGGCACCGCACCGTGTCCCCGCACGAAGCAACCACCCCCCTCGAGCCCGCGGACTGGGACGAGTTCAGGGCTCTGGGCAAGCGCATCATCGACGACATGGCCGACTACCTGGCCGGCATCCGTGACAGGCCGGTGTGGCAACCGGTTCCCGATGCCGTCCGGGAGTCGCTGAGCACCCCTCTCCCCCGGACCGCCACACCGATGGAGGAGGTGTACGAGGAGTTCCGCGCCTCGGTCCTGCCGTACCCGCGCGGCAACATCCATCCGCGCTTCTGGGGGTGGGCGAACGGCTCCGGCGTCCCCGTCGCGGCCTACGCCGACCTCCTCGCCTCTGTCGTCAACTGCACCCTCGGCTCCGGCGAGAACGCGGCCATGATGGTCGAGCAGCAGGTGATCGAGTGGATGAAGGAGGCCATGCTCTGGCCCGCCACCGGTTCGGGAATCCTGACGAGCGGCGCGTCGATGGGGCAGATCATCGCCCTGGCCGCCGCGCGCGAGGCGAAGAGCGGGACGGCGGACATCCGCGGCCTGGGCGCCGGCGACGGAACGCCCCGGTTCACCGTCTACGGATCGACGGAGACACACCACTCGGTCGAGAAGGCGGTGGAACTGCTCGGGATCGGGGGGCGGTTCTTCCGGCAGATCCCGGTCGACCGGGAGTTCCGGATCGACGTCGACGCCCTGCGGACCGCCATCCGGCGGGACCGCGACGCCGGACTCACACCGCTGTGTCTGGTGGGGAACGCCGGCACGGTCAACACCGGCGCCGTCGATCCCCTGGAGGAGCTGCTCCGCACGGCGCGGGAGGAGGACCTCTGGTTCCACGTCGACGGTGCCTTCGGCGCCTTCGCCCGGCTCCTCCCCAGCCACCGGCCGCTCCTGGCCGGGCTCGGCGAGGCCGACTCCCTCGTCTTCGACCTGCACAAGTGGCTGTACATGCCCTTCGACGTCAGCTGTGTGCTCGCCCGGCAATCCGGCGCGCTGGAGAACGCGTTCCGTTCCAGCGCCGACTACATCAGCAGCACGGCGCAGGGTCCGGCCGCGTACTCCCTCGCGTTCTCCGACCGCGGTGTCGAGCAGTCCCGGCGGTTCCGGGCGCTCAAGGTGTGGTTCGCCCTCAAGACGCACGGCATCGGGGCGTTCGCCGACTCGATCGCGGGCAACATCGGCCAGATCGCGCACCTGGCGCACCTGGTCGACGGCTGCGACCGGCTGGAGCTGGTCTCCCGGAGCGACCTCAACATCGCGTGCTTCCGCTACGTCTGGCCGGGTGCCACGCCCGGCGAACTCGACCGTGTCAACCAGGACATCCTGTCCCGGCTCCAGATGGAGGGGCTGGCCATGCCGTCCCATACGGTGATCGACCGCAAGTTCGTCCTGCGCGTGGCCAACAACAATCACCGGACGGCCGCTTTCGACTTCGACTTCCTCGTCGAGCAGGTCCTGTCGATCGGCGACGACCTGATCGCGTCGTCACGGTGACGGGCCACATCCGCGGCACGGACCACCGAGGACGGGAGAGGCACATGGAGCAACCGGGTCGGCTGCGGCGTTCCGCACCGGTCCTCGTCGGGCTGTCGGCCGCGCTGGCGGCGACGGCTCTGTGGGGATTCACGTTTCTGGGCCCGGCAGCCGTCGCCCCCGTGAACATCTACTACCTCGTACTCGGCCGGTACGCGGTCTTCGGGCTGATGTCCGTCGCCGTGCTGGCCTCCCGTACGGACCGGCTGCGTGCCCTGGGGACGCGCAACGTCCTCAAGGCGCTGCACCTGGGCGTCGTCGGGTACATCGGCTTCTACCTGCTGCTGTCGATGTCGGCGTCCGCAGGCGGCGGCGTCCTCGCCTCGACCATGACGGGGCTCATCCCGGTCATGGTCGCGCTGGCGTCCAACGTCATCGAGAAGGTGCTCCGGTGGCGCAGCAGCCTGCTGCCCATCGCGGTCATCTCCGTCGGACTGTTCCTGGTGAACGGCGGCGTCGCCGCCTTCACCTCGGACGGCGGCGGAGGGGACCGGCTCGCCGGGGCCCTGCTGGGCTTCGCAGCGAGCCTGGTGTGGTCCTACTTCGTCATCGCCAACCGTATCGTCATGAAGCGGGCCGGCTCTGTCGTCGACAACACGACATGGACGGCCTGCATCGGGTTCGGGGCGTTCTGCGGCTCGCTGGTCCTGCTTCCGGCGGCCACGTCCGCCGGGGGCACGTCCCCGTTCGCCGATGCCGGCACCCTGTGGCCGTTCCTGGCCTGGTGCGTGGCGCTGGCCGTCCTGGGGTCCTGGTGCGCCACCTGGTTCTGGAACATCGCGTCGAAGCGTCTGCCGTCGACGGTCATGGGACCGATCATCGGGATGGAAGCGGTGTTCGGGGCGCTGTTCTACCTGCTGTGGGAGGGGCGCATGCCCCTTCCGCAGGAGTTCTGGGGCGGACTGCTGGTGATCGGCGGCGTCTTCCTCTGCGTCGTCGTCTTCGACAGGGCGCGGCCGGCCCCCGCGAAGTAGGCCCGCACCACTTTCCCGCCCATCACCGATGGGCCGTCAACCACTGCGCGCGCCCGCACGCCACGGCGCCGGGCGCGCCGGATCGGAGATCACCGCAATGAGAATGGGAATCGTCGGTGCCACCGGCAACGTCGGCACGGTGCTGCTCGACATCCTGGCCGAGCGTGATGTCGCCGTCGATGACATCAGGCTGTTCGCCTCCGCCCGCTCGGCCGGCCGTACGCTGCGCTGGAAGGACCGTGACGTGGTCGTGGAGGACGCGGGGAGCGCGGACTTCACGGGCCTCGACACAGTGATCTTCTCCGCGGGAGGTGCCACCTCGCGGGCGCTCGCCGAGAAGGTCGCCGCGCAGGGCGCCGTGGTCATCGACAACTCCTCCGCCTGGCGGCACGACCCGGACGTGCCGCTCGTGGTGTCGGAGGTCAACCCGGGGGCACTGGCCCACCGGCCCAAGGGCATCATCGCCAACCCCAACTGCACGACCATGGCGCTCATGCCGGTCCTGCGGCCGCTGCACGAGGAGGCCGAGCTGGTCTCCTTCGTGGCCGCCACCTATCAGGCCGTGTCCGGTGCGGGGATCGCGGCCATCACGGAGCTGGAGGACCAGGCACGCGAGGCCCTCGGCGACGTGCCCGCGCTGGTCCGTTCCGGGGGCGGTACCGCCCGCGCAGGCGCCGGCGTCTTCCCGCGTCCCATGGCCTTCAACGTCCTGCCGCTCGCCGGTGCCCTGGTCGACGACGGCCTCGGCGAGACCGAGGAGGAACACAAGCTCCGCAACGAGAGCCGCAAGATCCTGGGGATCCCGGACCTGAAGGTCTCCGGGACATGTGTCCGGGTGCCGGTCTTCACCGGACACTCGATTCAGGTCAACGCCCGGTTCCGGCGGCCGCTGGAGCCCGGCCGGGTACGGGAGCTGCTCGCCGCCGCCCCCGGCGTCGAGCTGACCGACCTGCCGACCTCGCGGCAGGCCGCGGGCGACGACGTGACCTTCGTCGGCAGGCTGCGCCGTGACGAGACCGCCGACCACGGCATCGCGTTCTTCTGCTCGTCGGACAACCTGCGCAAGGGCGCCGCTCTCAACGCGGTCCAGCTGGCGGAGCTCGTCGCCGCCGAGTGACAGGCCGGGGTGCGCCAGGGGCGGAAGGTCGGGGGTTTGCCTTCCGCCCCTGGCCGTCTCGTGAGCGGTCAGGCCCCGCTCGCCGCGACCGGGGCCGCCTGCGCGTCGGGGCGCAGCGCGGCCCGCTTCTCGGCCGTCCTGGCCAGCGGGCCCACCGCCGCGCCGGCGACGAGGAAGACGCCGCCGAGCACCGCCCATCCCGCGGTGCCGTTGCCGATCACACCGACCGTGACCAGGGTGGGCCCGAGCACGAACTGGGCGCTCGTTCCCAGATTGAACGTCGCCAGGTACTCGGCCCGCGAGAGGTCCGGTGCCAGCGCGTACGACAGGCCCCAGCCACCCGCGGACTGGTACAGCTCACCTGCGGTCAGCAGCACCAGCCCGAGGACCAGCGAGGCGACGACGAGGACGACGGACATCCCGAAGCCCGCCACGGCGAACAACGCGCAGGCGCCCACGAGGGCGACCGCCGCCTTGCGCATCGCCCGGACGCTGCCCGTGACGTTCTCCGTACCGGCCGAGGCGCGCACCTGGAAGACGACGGCGAGCACGGTGTTGACGACCAGCAGCAGCCCGACCAGTGCCTTCGGCGCACTGGTGTGCTCGCTCACCCACAGCGGTACGCCGATGCCGAGCAGCGCCATGTGGAGGACCAGTACGCCGTTGACCGCGGCCACGGCGACGTACCGCAGATCGCGCAGGGCGACCAGCCGCAGCGGCGAGGTCTTGGCCTTCTGCTCGGCGGGGGCTGCCGGGTGGCGCAGCCGGAGCCTGCTCAGGAGCAGTGCCGCGACGACGAACGACGCCGCGTTGCCCAGCACGATCACGCTGAACGCGGCGCGGGTGCCCACCGCGATGGCGACACTGGCGAGCAGGCCGCCGAGGGTGAATCCCACGTTGAAGACGACGCGCATGCGCGCCATCATCGCGACGCGCCCGTCCGCACCCGCCATCTGCTCGGCGAGGGCCTGGTAGATCGGGAAGACCGCCTGCTCGCCGACGCCGAGGAAGGCAGCGATCAGCAGGAAGCCGAGGAAGTCGTCGGCGAAGACGTACGCGGTGAAGCCGACGGCCCGGTAGAGGTTGAGGATCACCAGAAGCCGGCGCGGTGTCCAGCGGTCCGCCAGCCATCCGATCACCGGCTGGGCGGCGAGCCCCAGGACTCCGGCGACCGACAGGCCGATGCCCACCTGGGCCGCGGTCAGTCCCACGACGGTGGTGAAGAACAGCGCCGAGCCCGCCAGATACAGGCCCGTTCCCACGGCGTCGATCAGCCCGATCGCGAGGAAGGCGACGCCGCCCTTCACGGCCGCCGGGCCGAGCAGTGACTCCCGCAGGCGGCGCATCCCGCGCGCCTGTGTCCCCTCGGCCGTCACAGCGCGGCCTCGCGGTCGGCAGTGATCCGGACGGCGGCGGCCGCTTCCTCGGCGGCGGCACGGGCCGCCGCCGGATCGGCGGCGAGCAGCATGACCTCGCCGACCCGGTCCCACGAGGAGCGGAGTTCGGCCACGCGGTCCCCCGGGGCCACGGTGACGGAGGCACGCAGCACACCGGGCCGCTGCGCCACCTCATCGACGCCCGTCACCTCGGTGACGGTGCCCGCGGGCGCGGTGAGGAACCGGATCGCCGCGGCCATCGGTGCGTCGCCCGGCAGGCGCGGATCGCCGCCGGCCAGCAGCTCCACCAGGGTGCGGATCACGTTGCCGCCGTACGCCGCGTCGAGGAGGAAGGTGATCGAGTCGCCGGGCACCCGTCCCGCGCACTCGATGAGCACCGGGCCGTCCTCGCCGAGCATCCACTCGGCGTGCAGGATGCCGGTGTCGTACCCGGTGGCCTCCACCAGCCGTGCCATCGCCTCGCCGAAGCCCTCCCGGACCGCGTCCGGCAGGGCGGCCGGCACGACGTGGCCGAGCTCCACCGGGTACCGGCCGCCGGCGGTGAGCTTGTCGGTCACGTTCAGGAACACGATCCGTCCGCCGCGCACCAGGGCCTCGACGCTGTACTCGTGACCGTGCAGCCGCCGTTCGGCCATGTAGCGCCAGGTGAGTTCCCTGTCGGGCAGCATCAGGTCGTCGCGGGCGGAGACGGTGAGCTCCCACGCGGCGTCGATGTCGTCGCCCGGTTCCAGCAGCTGGACCCCCAAGGAGGCGTGCCGGTTGGCGGGCTTGAGCACGACCGGCCCGCCGGCGGCGAACTTCTCGACGTCCCTGGGCCCGTGCACCTCGGTCCACTCGGGATTGCGCAGCCCGGCCGCCCGCGCGGCGGCGCGCAGCCTGAGCTTGTCCGTCAGCGCGGCCGCGGCGTCCGCGCCCGCACCGGGCCTTCCCCACCGCTCGGCCAGGACGGCCGCGCCGTGGACGCCGTACTCCAGACCGGCGACGACCAGCGCGACGGGCTCGCCCGCCAGGTGCTCCTCGACGGCCGCCACGAACGCGAGGTCCTGGTGGTACGGGGCGGCGACGACGGACCCGACACAGCGCAGACCGGCCGCGGCATCGTGGACCGCGCGCTTGCGGACGATGTCCGGGTCCTCCACCACCACGACGCTGTCCTGCGGCAGGAACCGGTCCATCTGGTGGAGCAGCAGCTTGCCGAAGCCGACCATGACCACCCGGCCGGCGGGCAGTTCCATTTCCATTGATTCTTCTCTCTGTTGGTGGCGGGGGGGGACGGGCCCGACGCCCCGGAGCGATCGCTCCGGGGCGTGGTGCTCAGGCCGGACGCAGCGCGATGTCGAACCGGTCGATTCCGGCGATGAAGTTCGACGGCCTGCGGATCAGACCGGACAGGGCCTCCACCGACTCCACGCGCGTGAGCAGCTCGGTGAAGAGCGAGCGCATCTCCAGACGGGCCAGTACGGCACCCAGGCAGAAGTGCGGTCCGATGGTGAAGGACAGGTGGTTGTTGGGCGTCCGGTCGATACGGAACTCGTCCGGCGCCTCGAACACCTCCGGGTCGCGGTTGGCCGCCGAGAGCCAGACGCAGACCGTGTCCCCCTCCTTCAGCTCCGTACCGCCGAGCACGGCCGGCCGGGTGACCGTGCGGATGAGGTGCATGGCGGGCGTGTCGAAGCGGAGCATCTCCTCGATCATCGCCGGGATGCGCTCGTGGTCCTCGCGCAGCCACTGCCAGGCACCCGGCCGGGTGGCGAGCCGGAACAGGCCCGCCGCCACGGCGTTCTTGGTGGTCTCGTAGCCGCCGATGGCGAGGTTCAGGCAGTTGAGCAGCACCTCGTCTGAGGTCAGGCGCGCACCCTCCAGCTCGATGTCCATCAGGCGGCGGACCATGCCGTTGGGATCGAGCCGGTGCGGCTCGCCCTCGATGATCTCCACGAAGTACATGAGCAGGTCGTTGTTGCCGGTCTCGCTGCACCGGCGGCGCTCGGCCAGGGTGGGCGCCGCCGCGCCGGCCGCCTCGGTGCCGGTGATGGCGCGGCTGGCCATGGAGGCGACGTTCTCCTGGTCCTCCTCGGGGATGCCGAGGATGGAGCCGATGGTCAGCCGCGGCATCGGGGCGGTCAGCGCGGCGACCGCGTCCACCGTGCCCTCCCGTACGGCCGCTTCGGCCAGCCGCCGGGCGTGCCCCTCGATGACCGGGGTGAGCGAGTGGACGAACTGCGGTGTGATGGCCCCGGTGACCAGCTTGCGCAGACGGGCGTGGCGCGGCTTGTCGGTCAGCTCGATCATCAGCCCGGCCGCGGGGTCGCGGACACCGAGCGTGCTGTCCAGCGTCATGCCCCACTCGGAGCTGTACGTGGCGACGTCGCGCAGGACGGTCCGGGTGTGGTCGTGCCGGGTCACGGAGTAGAAGCCGGGCGCGTCGGGCCGGTCCTGCCAGAAGAGCTCCGGCAGGTCCCGCATCGCCGCCCAGGCCCGGTAGGGCGGATCGGGGACGAACTGCGCCGGGGAGGACAGGTCGACGGAGGCGAGGTCCACGGGGGCCTCCGCGGCGTCGCTGAGGCCGGTGCCGACCGGTGCGTCAGTGGTCATCGGTCTCGTCCTCCGGCTCGGTGGCGGACTCCAGCAGTTCGAGGACGATCTCGACGACCTTGGCGGGCCGGGTGCGCGTGAAGTAGTGGCCGCCGCCGGGGATCTCCAGCAGCCTCGGGACGCCGGTGAGCGGCTCCCAGTCCCGGTAGCGCTCCACGAAGCCGTCGGTGACCGGATCGTCGGCGGCGTACACGGCCGTCGTCGGCACGGTCACCGGCCCGGCCGCCGTCCCGCCGTCCCGGCCCGCGTTCAGGTAGTAGGCGTTGGCGCTGGTCGAGTCGTGGCGGAAGGTGCGCACCAGCAGGTCGGCGTAGGAGGCTCCCAGCTCGTCGAAGCCGGTGAAGCCGGTCTCCACGGTGAGCCAGTGCCTGATGTCCTCGTACGTCATCGAGGAGACGTAGTCGATGGACTCGTGCAGGGCGTCGGCGTCGTACAGCAGCTTGGCCCCGATGAACAGGTGCGCCACCTCGACGTCCCGCGCCCGCAGCAGTCGCGCCACCTCGATGGCCAGCGCGGAGCCGACGCAGTGGCCCCACAGGACGATCCTGCCGCGCTCCTGGCGGAGCAGCTCCTCGACCACGAGGGCCGCGGTTTCGGTGACCGGCATCAGCTCGTCGGCACCGGACTTGGGGTCGTGGCCGGGCAGTTCGACGCCCAGCACGGCGAAGGAGGGGTCCTTGCGCCGCATCGCGTCGGCGACGGGGCGGAAGTGCACCGCGTGACCGGCACCGTAGGGGAAGCAGACGAGGGTCGCAGTCGGCCGGTCGTCGGGGGGTGTGAGTCGCACCAGGACGCCGGATCCCTCGTCCTGCGTGAGCTTCTCCGCGAGGCGGGCCTGCTCGCCCAGGCGGGAGTTGCGCATCACGTCCTTGATCGTCACCAGGCCGTTCAGCATCATGACGGCGCGCATCGCCGCCAGTGAGTTGCCGCCGAGCTCGAAGAAGTCGTCGGTGAGCTTGATCGACGCCGGGTCGATGCCGAGGACCTCGCCCCAGACGGCCGCCACGCGCAGAGCGGCCGAGGACAGCTCGCCGTCGGTCGCCGCGGCGTCCGGCGCCTCGGCGTCGCCGGCCGCCGCGGGCACCTGCGGCGCGTCGGCGCCGGCACCGGCCGGCTCCAGTACGCCGGTGGGCAGCCAGCGGCCCCGGCCGGCCGGGGAGCGGGTGCCGTCCGGGCGGACCAGGACGACGTCGCCCGGGGCGCCGATCGGCGCGGGCAGACCCGCCGGGTCGAGGACCTCCACGGTGGCGGCGCCCTCCGTGCCGGGGACGGCAGGCTGCGGGCGGGAGCCGAACTCCGCGAGCTCGGCCAGCTCTTCGTCGTCCAGCAGCGGCCGGGCCGTGTGGGGTTCCGACGGGTCGGCTGTCATCCGGTCGAGTGCGGCGACGAAGTAGCCGCCGATGCGGACGATGTGGCTGTTGTCGAACGCGTCCGCGTGGTAGTGGAGGCTCAGCTGCACCTCGTCGGTGTAGAAGTGCCGGGAGAACTCCGAGCGGAGCGGGAACTCCGTGATGGCCACGGCACGCACGTCGAGCAGCGAGAACTCGGGCAGCTCGCGCAGCTTCTTCAAGGAGTAGAAGTGCGTGAAGTTGAAGACGGTCTCGAACAGCGGGGCCTGGGTCTGCAGGTCCTGCTTCATCTTGGCCATCGGGTAGCGGCGGTGGGGCAGGAACGAGGTCTCGGCGTCGTAGATCTGCCGGATCAGGCCTTCCCAGCTGCCGTCGGCCAGTTCCACCCGCAGCGGCACCGAGTTGAGGAAGAGACCGCACGCCTTCTCGGCGTCGGCGGCTTCCGGGCGGCCGCTGTGCTCGTAGCCCGTCATCACGTCCCGCTCGCCGGTCACCACGGCGTGCACCTTCATGTGGGCGGCGAGCAGCGCGGACTTCACCGGCACGCCGAGGCGCCCCGCCAGTGCCACGATCCGGTCGGACAGCCCGCGCGGGAGCGGTACGTCCTGGAGAACGACGTGGAACGCGGCCTCCTCGTCCCTCGGACGCAGCCGGGGGACGACGGTCTGCGGCCGGTCCTCCAGGAGGTCGAGCCAGTACGCCCGGTCGGTCTCCGAATTGATCGACTGCTGTTCCAGGCCGATGAAGTTGCGCAGGTGGTTGGGGACGGGCTCGCCGGTGAAGACGCCGTCGGTGCACAGGGCGTGGTAGATCTCGAACAGCTTGGTGTGCACCAGGTTGATGCTCCAGCCGTCCAGCGCCGAGTTGTGCTGGCTGATGCTGTACCGGTAAAGGTCGTCGCGCAGGATGTGCACGTGGAGCCGGATGAGGCCGGGGTACTCCCAGTCGAAGGCGTGGGCCTTCTCCTGTCGCTCCCACTCCTCGTACCAGCTCTCCTGGGCCGCCTCGTCGAGGTGGCGGATGTCGGCGACGAACACCGGCGGCGGGTCCACGGACTTGTGGACGAGCTGCAGGTAGTCGCTGAAGCCGGTCAGCCGGTAGCTGGTGCGGAAGATGGGGTTCTGGTCGACGAGGATGCGTACGGCCTCGGTGAAGGCCTCGGCGTCGAAGCTGCTGTTGATGAGGTACCCGATGATGTCGTGGTACTGGGAGCTGCCCCGGGTCATCTCGCTCTGGAAGATGGTGCCCGCCGACAGCATCGACATCGGGTACGCGTCCTCGACGTCCTCCGGCAGACGGCTGCGGTCCTCCTCGCTGATGAGCTCGAACGGGGCGAACTCGTGACGCAGCCCCTCCTCGGTGCCGCCGTCGTCCAGCAGCGCCGCCAGGGCCGCGACGGTGGGGTTGGCGAAGAGCTGCTGGAAGGTGAAGGCCAGGCCCAGCTTGCGGGCCTTGGCGAGCACGGTGACGAAGTGGATCGACGTGCCGCCGAGCGCGAAGAAGCTGTCGTGCACGCCGATCCGGTCGCGGCCGAGCACCTCGGAGATCAGGCCGGCCAGCGCCTTCTCGCTCTCGGTGCGGGGCGCCACATAGCCCGCGGCCTCGGTGACGGGCTCCGGCAGGGCGGCCCGGTCGAGCTTTCCGTTGGGTGAGAGGGGGAAGGCGTCCATCACCACGACGCGGACCGGCACCATGTACTCGGGCAGCATCCCGGCGAGGTGATCGCGCAGTTGCCGCTCCGTCGGCCGCTCCCCGGCCGTTTCGGCGGCCACGGCGTAGCCGAGCAGCTGCTGCCGGCCGTCCGCGCCGGTGCGCACCACGACCGCGGCGTCGTTGACCCGCGGGTGGTCGAGGAGCTGCCGCTCGATCTCGCCGAGCTCGATGCGGTAGCCGCGGAGCTTGACCTGGGAGTCGTTGCGGCCCAGGTACTCCAGCGAGCCGTCCGGCAGACGCCGGACCAGGTCTCCGGTGCGGTAGGCGCGGGACTCGCCCTCGAAGGGGTCCGCCACGAACCGCTCCGCGGTGAGTTCCGCGCGGTGGAGGTAGCCGCGGGCGAGACCGTCACCGGCGATGTACAGCTCGCCGGGCAGGCCCACCGGCCGCTCGCGGCGCTGCTCGTCGAGCACGTGGAGCCGGGTGTTGTCGATGGGCAGGCCGATCGGCACCACGGTGGCGTCGGCGGCGGTGCGGTGGTGGCTGACGTCCACGGTCGCCTCGGTGGGCCCGTAGAGGTTGATCAGCTCGGCGTGGCCCAGCACGTCGGCGAAGCGGCGGACGTGGTGGACACCGAGCGCCTCGCCGCTGGCGAAGACCTGACGCAGCGAGGAGAGCCGCTCCGCGGCGCCGGTGGCCGCCACGTAGTCGAGGAACGCGCCCAGCATGGTGGGCACGAAGTGCAGGGTGGTGACGCGGTGGCGCTCGACGGCGGCCACGATGGCCTCCGGCTCACGCTCGCCGCCCGGCTCCAGCAGGGCGACGCGCGCACCGTCGATGTGCCACCAGAACAGCTCCCACACCGACACGTCGAAGGAGACCGGCGTCTTCTGCAGGATCGTGTCCGCGCCGTCGATCGGGTAGGCGCGCTGCATCCAGTTGAGCCGGTTGACGACGCTGCGGTGCTCCACCACCACGCCCTTGGGCGCGCCCGTGGAACCCGACGTGTAGATGACGTAGGCGGCGTCGGTCGCGGAGCCCGGTTCCAGGGGCTCGAACGGGCCGGTGTCCCCGGCGGCGTCCGGGGACAGCTCCAGCACGGTGACGGACGGCGGCAACTGCCCGGCGCGCGAGGGCTGGGCCAGGACGACCGCCGCCTTGCTGTCCTCGAGCATGTAGGACATGCGGGCGGTCGGCAGCGAGACGTCGAGCGGCAGGTAGGCCCCGCCGGCCTTCAGGACGGCGAGGATGCCGACCAGCATCTCGACCGACCGCTCTGCCAGGACACCGACGATGATCTCGCGGCCCACCCCCTGCTCCCGCAGGGTCCGGGCCAGCCGGGTGGTGGCGCGGTCCAGTTCGGCGAAGGTGAGGGAGACGTCGCCGGAGACGACGGCGACGGCGTCGGGCGTCGCCGCCACCGTGCGGGCGAAGAGCTCCGGGAGCGTCACGTCGTCGGGGAACGGCACGGCGGTGTCGTTGGCCGCCGCGACGACGGCCGCGTCCGTCTCGTCGCTGAGGTCCAGGCCCGAGAGCGGGGCGTCCGGTGCCGCCACGGCGGCTGCGAGCAGGCGCGCGTAGTGCGTGGCGAGGCGGGTGGCGCTCTCCGGGGAGAATCGTTCCGCCTCGACGCGTACGCCGACGGCCAGCCCGGTCCCGGTGCGCCGGACGTGGAACAGCACGTCGGTGGCGACCGCGTCCACCGCCTCGGCGCTGTGCAGGCCCTCCAGCGCGACGGCCACCTCGACCTCGGCGCCGGTCAGTTCGACGGGGTAGTCCTGGTGGGCGAGCACCTCCAGGGTGGCCTCGCGCAGCCGGCTCAGGAGGGTCTTGAGGGTGTCGTCCGCCCGCAGTTCGAGACGGGTCGGAAGGACAGCGGCCAGCGGCTCGGCCGCGGTCGGAGGCTGCCCGACGACCAGGTCGCTCACGCCGCTGTACGTGTTCAGCAGGGCGAAAGCGGCCGCGGTGAGCAGCGTGTGGAGGGTGGTGTCGTCGTCGCGGCTGACGGCTGCCAGCCGCTCGGCCAGCGCGGTGTCGAGGTCGAGCACCGCGGCCGGGCGGGTGCGTCCGGTACGGGCGGCGGCGGGGCGGTCGGCGGGGAACCCGGTGGCGCGGGCGCCCTGCAGGAAGCCGGCCCAGAACGCAGCCGAGGCGGGCCGCTGTGCGGCAGCGATCTTCCGCTGCCCGACGGTCAGGTGAGAACTCATGAAGGAGGTGCTCCTCGGCTGTGGATCAGAAGTCGAATGCGATGCCGGGAAGGTCCGGCGCGGCCGTGGTCTCGGTGCCGCCGGGGCCGGCCGGCCCTGCAAGGGCGGCGACCGTCGTGCCGGGGTGGGCGAGCGCCCGGTCGAGGATGCCGAGGAGGGTGTCGCGGAACGCGGCGACCGTGGCGCGGTCGAAGAGCTCCGTCGAGTACTCCCACTCGATGTGCAGGTCGTCCTGCTCCTCGTAGACCTGCATGTTCAGGTCGAACATGCCCTGGCCGGTGTGGCGGGGCCGCAGCAGGACCCGCTCCCCCAGGAAGTCGACGGACTGCAGTGCGGCCGCCTGCAGCGCGAGCATGGTGTCGAAGATCGGGTTCCGGCCGGGCACGGGATCCCCGGCGGCCTCGCGGACGAGTTCGCCGAACGGGAAGTCCTGGTGCTCGAACGCCTCGCGCGCGGTGACGGCGACCTCGTCGACGAGTGCGCCGAACTCCTTGTCCCCCGCGGGCCGCAGGCGCAGGCACACGGTGTTGACGAACATGCCCACGGCCGTGTCGAGGCCCGGAGCGGTCCGGCCGGACGCCGGCACCCCGACGGTGACGTCGTCCTGCCCGGTGACCGCGGACAGGAAGACCGCGTACGCGGCCGCCAGCGGTGCGAAGAGCGTGACGGAGTGCTGCGCGGCGAAGGTGCGCAGCGCGGCCGTGCGCTGCGTACCGAGCCCGAAGGGCAGCAGATCACCGGCGTTGCTCCGGACGGCGGGCCGGGGCCGGTCGGTGGGCAGCTCGGCCGGAGCGGGCCGGCCGCGGAACACGGAGGTCCAGTACGCCCGCTGCTCCTCGGTGATGCCCTTCCCGTCCCCGGACGCCGCCCAGTGGGCGTAGTCGCGGTAGGGGTGCGCGACCGGCGGCAGCTCCCTGCCGTGGTACAGCGCGTCGAGGTCGCCGAACAGGTGCGTGAGGGACAGCCCGTCGACCACCAGGTGGTGCAGGTCCACGAACAGCACGGACCGGTCGCCGGTTCGGTGGAGGACGGCCCGCGCCAGCGGCGGAGTCCCCAGGTCGAACGGCCGGACCAGTGCGTCGAGACGGGGCTCCCCGTCGACGAAACGCAGGTCCGCGTCGGCGTCGGCGTGCACCACCTGCACCGGTTCGTCCTTCAGCACGAAGGAGGTGCGCAGGACCTCGTGCCGGCGGATCAGTCCCCGCCAGGCCGCCGCGAGCCGTTCCTCGTCGGTCCCGGCCGGGAGCTCCAGCAGCACCGGCACGTTGTACTGCACCGAGGTCTCGTCCTTGCGCTGTGCCACGAACAGCGGGTACTGCTGCGGTGCGAGCGGGTAGTGCTCGGCCGGCGGTGCGGCGGGCAGCGCGACGGGCTGCTCCGGCTCGGGCGCCCGGCTGCCGAGCAGCGCGGCGAGCTCCTCGACGGTGGGGTTGCGGAAGATGTCCGCGACGGTCACCGGCAGGCCGAACTCCTCGCCGATGGCGGCCGCGAGGCCGGCGGCCATCAGCGAGTCGACACCGTGGTCGAAGGCGGAGTCGAGGACGCCTACGGTGGCGCCCGGCAGGGCGCTCTCCCAGATCGCGACCAGCCGCTCCTCGACGCCGTCGCGCGGCGGCACGTGCTCCACCGGCAGGTCGTGCAGACCGGCCGGATCGGGCAGCGCCGACCGGTCGACCTTGCCGTGGGCCGTCAGCGGCAGGGAGTCGAGCACGACGAGGTGGCCGGGGATCAGATGACGCGGCAGCCGCTCCGCCAGATGCTCCCGCACCTCGCGCACGTCGACCGGTTCGCTCTCCGTGATGTAGGCGGCGAGGTAGCGGTCGGTCGCGTCCCCGCCGTCGCGGACCCGCGGTACGACGACGGCCTCGCCGACGGACGGGTGGCCGCGCAGCGCCGCCTCGATCTCGCCCGGCTCGATGCGGTAGCCCCGGATCTTCACCTGACCGTCCGCCCGGCCGAGGAACTCGATGACGCCGTCCGGGCGCTGCCGTGCCCGGTCGCCCGTGCGGTACATGCGGCCGCCGGGCAGGAAGGGATCGGGCAGGAAGACCTGCTCGGTGATGTCCGGGCGGTTGAGGTAGCCGAGCGCCACCCCGTCGCCGCCGACGT
Organism: Streptomyces sp. NPDC015127; assembly: GCF_043080095.1. NCBI lineage: Bacteria > Bacillati > Actinomycetota > Actinomycetes > Kitasatosporales > Streptomycetaceae > Streptomyces > Streptomyces sp. NPDC015127. The sequence continues at coordinate 305,410 of NZ_JBIBVE010000010.1, read as the reverse complement.
ACAGCTCGCCCTCGGTGCCCGGGGGGACGGGAACGCCCGTCGTGTCCAACACGTAGGCGGTGGAGTGGGCGATGGGGCGTCCGATGGGCAGCGGCCCGCCGGTCTCCTCCGGGCCGACGGCGTGGGTGGTGGAGAAGGTCGTGTTCTCCGTGGGGCCGTAGCCGTTGACCACGCGTACCCCGGGGGAGGCGGCCAGGACGGCGGCCACGTGCTCACCGGCGACCACGTCCCCGCCGACGACGAGATCGGTCAGCGGGGCGAAGACCGACGGGTCCTGCCGGGCGATCCGGCTGAAGAGGGGCGAGGTGAGCCACAGCGTGGTGACGGCGTGCTCGCGCAGCGCGGCGCCGAGCCGGCCCGCGTCCAGGATGGTGTCCTCCTCGGGCAGGACGAGTGCGCCGCCGTTCAGCAGCGGGCCCCACAGCTCGAACGTGCTCGCGTCGAAGGAGACGGCACCCGTCTGCAGAACCCGCATCCCGTCGGAGAACGTGACGAAGTCCGTACCGGTGACCAGGCGCACCACATTGCGGTGGCACACCATGACACCCTTGGGCCGTCCGGTGCTGCCCGAGGTGTACATCACGTAGGCGAGGCCGTCGGCTCCCACATCGGCCGACGCATCGGCCGCCAACTCCCCGGCGCAGACGGCGGGTTCCTCGCCGATCGCCATCTGCGCCCCGCGGCCGTCGGGCAGTTCGCCCTCACGGTCGCCGAGCAGCAGCCGCACCCCGCCGTCGGCGAGCAGGTACGCGACCCGCCGCTCCGGCTCGGAGGGGCTGATCGGCAGGTACCCGGCCCCGGCGCGCAGCACGGCCAGGTTGGCGATCACCCACTCGGGGCTCCGCTCGGCACGCACCGCCACGAGTTCGCCGGGGCGCACTCCGTACGCGGTGATGCGGGCGGCGAGCCGGGCCGAGCGCTCGGCCAGCCGGCGGTAGGTCAGGGTGCCCCGGGCGCTGACCACGGCTGGCGCGTCGGGCGTCGCGGCGGCGCGCCGGAGGAACAGGTCGTGGATCGTGGCGTCGCGCCGGTAGCCCGGTGACGCTCCGGTGGCGGTGCGCGCGGGCTCGGCGCCGGGCTCGTCCGGGCGGGACAGCTCAGGTTTCATCGTCGGTTCCATCTCTTCGTGCGCTCGTGCCTCATGCGCCCGCACCGGCCGGCGACGCGAAGGCAGGGCGGAACGTGGCGGTGATCGACTCCGCGACCGTCCGCAAGGTGTCGTGGTCCGGGGCGGAGCCGTAGACCACGCCCAGGTGGCTCTGGGTGCCCTCGCGCCAGTCCACGAGCCGCCCCGGTTCGGCGTGTGTCTCGACGTTCCGCACACCGGGCAGCGCGGCGAGCTCGGGCACCCCGCTGACCGAGGTGAGCGTGCCCGCCACGGCCGGCGGCGTGAGGAAGTACTGGTAGGTGACGCCCCGGTGGCGCGGGGCCGGGATGCGGGGCTCCCGGCCGAGGGCGACCTCCAGCGCCACGCGCACCAGGTTGATCCCGGTGGCCCGCCGGAGGATCTCCGGGACGTATCCGCCCAGGCGGCCGTTGACCTCGATGATGCGGGGGCCGTCGGAGGTCAGCTTGATCTCGGTGTGGGTGACGCCGTGGGCGATGTCCAGGGCCCGCACGGCGGCGGCCTCCAGGGTCAGCACCTCGGCGGTCGCCTCCGGCGGCAGCGTGGCCGGCAGCAGCATCCCCGTCTCCCGGAAGGGCTCCGCGAGGGCGAACTTCCCGGTCACGCAGACCTGCCGGGAAGCGGCCGGCGTGTGGACGGACTCCACCGAGACGTAGTCGCCCCAGAACTCGCCGGCTACCTGGGGATCGCCCTCCAGCAGTTCCTCGGCGACGAACTCCATGCCGGCCGGGCGGGCGGCCGCCGTGGCGAGGAACTCCTCGGCGGAGTCCACCCGGGTGGTGTGCAGGCTCCCGGCTCCGATCCGCGGCTTGATCACCGCCGGAACGCCGACCCGGTCGAGCGCCTCGGCCGGATCGTCACCGATCACCGCGCAGCGCGTGGCCTGGACCCCGGCCTCGGCCAGGATCCGGCGCTGCACCAGCTTGTCCACCAGCGCCGGGACCAGTTCGACGTCGTGGTACGGCAGTCCGAGACCCTGCGCAAGCCACGCGGTCTCCGCGAGCCGGTACTCGCTGAAGGTGACGATGCCGTCGACCGCGGCGGCCACGAGGAGCCTCAGCCGCTCCTGCGCGTCCAGCCCGGTCACGTCGACGACCTCTGCGAGGTCGAGCATCGCCGCACGGGCGGCGGCCGCCCCTGGCCGGTCGAAGTCCGCGACGAAGACGATCTCGCAGAGCCGGTGGGCGCCGGCCAGGATGTCGTTCGGTGTGGCGGAGCCGAGGTCGTAGAGGACCGCGACGCGGGGCGTACGCCGTGCGTGGCCGGTCACGAGCCCTCCGCCCGTGTGCCGGCGGCCGGCTGCTGCGCCGTCAGGTGCTCCACGAGACGCGCCGCCGTCGGATGCAGATACAGATCGCGCAAAGGCACGGGCGGCAGGCCCTCCCGGCGCAGCGCCGCGGAGAGACGCACCGCGAGCAGCGAGTTGCCGCCCAGCTCGAAGAAGTCGTCGTCCGGCCCGACCTCGGGGCCGAGCGTCGCCCGCCAGGCGCGGAGGATCAGGTCGGTGAGGCTCTCCTGCTCCTCGGCCACGGCCACGTCGGCCGCGGGCGCGGTGCCGGCGTCGGTGTCGGTGTCCGCGGCGGACGGCAGCTCCGGCTTCGGCAGCCTGTCCGTGTCCGTCTTGCCGTTCACGGTGAGCGGGATCTCGGGCACCGCGGTGAGGGTGGCCGGGACCATGTGCTCCGGGAGGACACCGCGCAGCCTGCGCCGGACCTCGGTCACCGAGCCGGAGGGCCGCAGCACCACGTAGGCGTCCAGGCGTACGTCGGCCGCGTCGCCGTCGCCCTTGTTCAGCACGACGGCCACCGCGGAGACCGCGGGATCGTCGAGCAGGACGGACCTGATCTCGCCGAGCTCGATGCGGTAGCCCCGCACCTTCACCTGGTCGTCGATCCGGCCCAGGTGGTCGAGCCGCCCGTCAGGACGCAGGCGGCCCAGGTCGCCGCTCCGGTAGACCCGTTCACCGGTCGGCGGATCGTCGACGAAGCGCTCGGCGGTGAGCTCCGGACGGTTCAGGTACCGGTCGGCGACACCGGCGCCGCCCACGTAGATCTCGCCGGGGACACCGATGGGCTGGATACGGCCCCGCGTGTCGCGCACGGAGAGGGACCAGCCGGGCAGCGCCGTTCCCACCGAGCACGAGCCGGCGGCCACCTCGACCGGCGTCACCGTCTGGGTGGTGACGTGCACGGTGGTCTCGGTGATGCCGAACATGTTCACCAGCCGGCACCGGTCGTGCGGTACGCGCCGGAACCACAGCTCCAGGGCCCGCACGTCCAGCGGCTCGCCGCCGAAGACCACCAGCCGCAGAGCGAGCGACTGCTGCTGGTCCAGATGCACGTCCCGCAGCGAGGCGAAGGCGGAGGGCGTCTGGCTGAGCACGGTGACGCCGCGCCGGACGAGCAGCGCGTGGAACTCCTCGGGGGAACGGGACACCCAGTACGGGACCACGACGAGGTGGCCGCCGGTGAGCAGGCATCCCCAGATCTCCCACACCGAGAAGTCGAAGGCGCTGGAGTGGAACAGCGTCCACACGTCGTCCGGCCCCAGCCGCATGTCCTCGGCCGTCGCCGCGATCAGCGCACCGACGTTGCGGTGCGGTACGACCACGCCCTTGGGCCTGCCGGTCGATCCGGACGTGTAGATGACGTAGGCCGGCGCGTCGGGGTCGGCCGCCGGCCGGGGCGCCTCGGCGGAGGATCCGGCCAGCGTGCGCGGGTGGAGCACGGTGGTGCCCTGCACGACGGGGAAGTCGCCGAGGGTGGTGACCACGAGGGCGAGTCCCGCGTCCTCGGTCGTGTACCGCAGTCGCTCGACGGGGTAGCGGGGGTCCATCGGGACATACGCCGCCCCCGTCTTGAGCACCGCCAGGAGGGTCACCACCAGGTCGGTCTCACGGTCGAGGCAGACGCCCACGAAGGATCCCGGGCCGACGCCCCGTTCGCTCAGTCCGGCGGACATCCGCGTGGCCGCGTCGTCGAGCTGCGCGTATGTCAGCTCCCGTTCGGCGTCCGAGAGCGCCGTCGCGTCGGGCCGGGCCGCGGCGATCCGCGCGAAGGCGGCGTGCACGGTGGTCGGCGTGTGCGCGGGCGAGGGGTGCGGGCGTCCGAGTGCCAGCAGACGCGCGTTCTCCTCCGCGTCGGTCAGCTCTATGTCCGCGCTCGGCAGGTTCTGGGCCGACGGCTTGGAGCCGGTCAGTGCCACCAGCCGGCCGACGTGCCGGGCCAGTTGCGCGGCCACCGCCGGGTCCACCGCCGACTCGTCGTAGTGGAGGCTGCCGGCGAAGGTCCCGTCCTGGCGCGGCTCCCAGACGAACGTCACCGGGAACGGCAGCTCCAGGAAGGGCAGGTACGCGTCGTCCTGGCGAGGGCGCTCCAGGACGCCCACCGCCGGGACCGGACGGTCGGCGCCGGCGGGCGCGGCCGAGGCCATGGCGCGCTCGGCGTGGAGGACCAGGTCGGCGACCGGTGTGCCGTCGTCGACGGGCACCGTCACCGTGCCGAACCGGTCACCGCCCGTGCGGTCGGCGGTGAGCAGACCGATCGGCTGCCCCTGGTCCCCGTAGCGGGACAGGACCACGGCGGTGGCGGCGAGCAGAACGGGGGTCGCGGGTTCCGGAGCGATCTCCACGGGGCCGATCGGCACCACGCCCGTCGCCCCGGCGCGGCGGGCGTTCCCGAGGCCCCAGGCCGGCGGCTCCGCGTCCGCGGCGGTGTGCCGGGGCAGGTCGCCGGGGCCGGCGAGCCGGGCCGTGCCGTCGTCGGTGCCGGACAGGATGTCGCCGACGAGGTCGAGCCCGGCGCTGTCCACGGCGCGGCGGTGGGCCACGAGGACCAGGTCCGCCCCGCCCTCGGCGTAGGCCAGCAGGACCGTACGCAGCCACGTGCCGTGGCCGAGCGCGCGGGAGCGTTCGCGGGCGAGCAGCGCCTGAGAGGCAGGGGCGTCGGCCGCGGTGATCACGTCCTCGACCCACAGCCGGAGGTCCGTGGGCAGGGCGCCCGACGCCTGCGCGGCGGCCAGCCGCTCGGCGACCCGCTCGGCCGTGAGCCCCTCGGGCAGTCGGCGCACAAGGCTGTGACACGCGCGCGCCGGCCGGGAGTCGAAGAGCGCGCCGGCGAAGAAGCCGGCAGCGCTTCCCATGGGTGCGGACGGGGTGGGCGGGCTGATCCGGGTTGACATGCTGTTCTCCTGGCTGGTGCCGGCCGAGGGCACGGCCGTGCGGTGCGGGGCCCTCATCGCGTACTGAATCCGCCGTCGACGGTGACGACGCTGCCGGTCACCTGGCGGGCGTCGTCACTGGCGAGCCACAGGGCGGCCGAGGAGACGTCCTCGGGGTCGACCAGGGCGTTCATCGGCTGGGACTCGAGGAACGCGGTCTCCTGGTCCTCCGGCGCCACACCGAGGGAGCGGGCGACCTCCGAGAGCATCCGCCCTTCGAGTACGGGCTCCTCGCGCACCTGTCCCGGGCACAGGGCGTTGACGCGGATCTGCAGCGCCGCGTAGTCGAGCGCCGCCGCCTTGGTCAGTCCGATCAGGCCGTGCTTGGCGGCCACGTAGCCGGCGAAGTAGCGGTACCCCACGAGCCCGGCCGTGGACGAGATGTTCACGATGCTGCCGGAGCGCTGCCGGGCCATGGAGGGCGCCACGGCCTTGATCATGCGCCAGGCGCCGGACAGGTCGACGTCCAGCATGACGCGCCACTCGTCCTCGGTGATCTCGTGGCTGGCCTTGCCGGAAGGCGCCGCGATTCCGGCGTTGTTGACCAGGACGTCGATGCGGCCGAACCGGTCGAGGGCGGCGGCCACGGCGGTGTCGATGTCCTTCTGGTCGCGCACGTCGGCCCGGGCGGCGAGCACGGAGGCGCCGCGTTCACGGCACAGCCGTGCGGTGGCCTCCAGTTGGTCGGCCGTGCCGAGCGGGTACGGCACGTCGGCGATGTCGGCGGCCACGTCGAGCAGCGCCAGGTCGGCGCCTTCCTCGGCGAACCGCAGGGCGCAGGCACGGCCGAGACCGCGGGCCGCGCCGGTCACGAGGACGGTCTTGCGGGAAAGTCTCACGTCAGTTCCCCGTCCGTCCGGACCGGACCCGCGAGGCGATCAGCTCGAGCAGGGACACGGCATCCGTGTCGAGGTACATGTGGCCGCCCGGGACGTCCACGGCGGTGAACGTCTCGCTGGTGGCGTCGCGCCAGCGGTCGGCCGCCTCGGCCGAGACCAGGTGGTCGTCGACGCCGCGGACCGAGGTGATGGGGGCGGCGAGCCTGCGGTCGGAGGTGGGGACGTAGGCCTCGTGCATCTCCACGTCCGCCCTGAGCGTGGGGAGCAGCAGTTCGCGCATCTCCGGGATGTCGAAGGCCGGGTGACGGTAGCCCGCGAACTCCTGGACCCGTGCGAGGAACGCGTCGTCGTCCAGTCCGGTCGCCCGCTCCGTCCGACCGTTCCACGGCCCCTGTGAACCGCTCACGAACAGGTGGACCACCTCGTTCGCGCCGTGGTCGGCGATCCGGTGCGCCAGCTCGTACGCGAGGATCGCGCCGAGGCTGTGACCGAACACGAGCACCGGTCCCTCCCCTGCGGCCTCGAGGGCGGAGTGCAGCAGTCCGTCCGCCGCGGCCTGCACGTCGGTGTACGGCGCCTGGTCGACCAGGCGCTCCCGGCCGGGCAGTTGGACGGGCCGGACGTCGAGGCCCTCGACGCCGAGGGACCGCCAGGGCATGTAGAAGCTGGCACCGGCTCCGGCAAAGGGCAGGCACAAGAGGGGCAGGGCATGGGACATGGGGCTCATGGCTCCGTGAAGGAAGTTCGACGAGGACGGGTCGGCCCGTCACGAGGAATCGTGCGCCGGCCTGCCGACGAGAATCGCCGGCGGCGCTGAAGACGTGGCAAGGCAGGCAGCCGAACCGCACAGGACAGAATTCAACAGAGTGTCAAATTCCGCTTCACTTCACGCGTTTACGCGTTCCCGCGTTCATGCGTTCACACAGAGGAAGACAGCGGCGATATCGCGCCAGCCCCCCGTGCCGCTCGACGGAAGGATCATGCAACAGGGCGCAACGGTTGTCGAGTGCGATTCTGGTACACGAGGAAATGCTGGCCCTATATCTCAATGACGCACGGGAGGAAAGCCTTCCGCAGGCCAACGCTTCGCCGCCGCATGCCCCCGAGGGCCCGCGACACCCGCCGCCGAAGGCTGCCGACGGGCCCGTGCCGGCGGGCCGTGGTGTCCCGCTGGCGGGACACCACGGCCCGCCGTCCAGGCGCGATGCGCATTTCCCGTACGGAATTCCGGCGACTTCCCCGACCGTTCCGTAGACAGCCTTGACAAAGGACTTTCCCGTCCGCAGGCTTGCCGCCATCCGACACAGGGAACGGACATGCCGGCCGTCCACCAGACGGCACGTCGTGAAAGCGTTCCGAGCACCGGGCACCCATGCCCCGTCGGCGCTACAACCAGCCTTTTGCGGACGCCTTGACGCCCGCCTGGAACCGGTTCTCGGCCCCGAGCCTGTTCAAAAGGTTCGCGAGATTCCGGCGGAACGTGCGGATGGAGACGCCGATTTCCCTCGCGATTGCCTCGTCGCGTACACCGGCCGACATCAGCCGCAGAATCGCCTGCTCCTGAGGAGTGGGGCTGTCGTTCACATGCTGGGCGAGATCGTCCAGTGGAGTGGCGGTGGTCCACCAGTGCTCCAGGGCCTGCTGCGCCGCTCTGGCCACGAACGCGGGACGCAGGACCGCCAGCGAGCGGGCGTCCTCATGCCCCGCCCCCGAGAACATGGTCAGGGTGTCGCTCACGATCAGCTGGAAGGGCACCGACCCGAGGAGCCGGATGTTCACGCCGGACTCCGCCAGGGCGCGCAAGTGCTTGGCGCCGATAGGGGACTTGAGAAAGGATTCCGCGTAGATGCTCCGCACGGCCACGCCCCGCGAGAGTGCATGGCGTGTGCGTTCCAGTTCCTCGTCGAGCTCAGCGCGCTTCGCGACCGGGCCCGGGTGCATGCTGATGATCAGGTTCGTGGCGACGGCCGCAGCGTCCAGCAGCGCCGCCGCGATCTCCACCGGATCGGTCAGGAACTCCACGGTGTACGCGGACATCCGGGGCGAATGCCCCGCCTCGGGCAGGGCCGAGTGGCGGCCGACGGAGTCGCCGAGGTTGTCGAACCCCTCGGCCATGTCACGCAGCACCATGGCGGTCTGCTCGATCATCCGGCGCATCGCGGCCTCGTGACCCAGCGCCATGGGCACACTCAGACCGGCCGGTGACGCCTCGGCCCCCGCATCAGGGCCCGACTCCCGCGGTCGGCGCCCGAGTTGCGAAGCGCCGCCTCCGGCCTGCCGTACGTCATTCGCCTTGCCTCGCACCATCATCGCCCCCGAACAAGCTGGCGCAGCTTATCAAGATTGCCGCCGCGGTCACGGCAAGTTCCCTCGCGGGGCCGCCGTCCGACCGTAAGAACTGCGACCGCTCCATGCCGCCCGCCTGCTCGCCGCCCCGGAGCTGGCACCCTGCTGCCAGGCTGATTTATGCCAGTTGAAGGTTCTGGACCACACCCTGAACCCGATGCCAAACTCCCTCATGACCAGAGCATTTGCTCCCGCCCAGGGGAACGGGGCAGCTTCATGAGCCTTCGCACGTCGGCCGGTTGTGGCGCAGAACAGGGCATGACCATCGGCCGTCCTCGATCGAGTCGGTGACTCGTTCGCGCCACTGGGGGGCGGAGGCCACACCTCACCTCCTCCCCGGGGCGCGGCGGACAGCGCCGGCGTCGGACCGTCGTGTGCCCGCGGACCGGCGCAGCGCGCCTTCGTCGACGTCGTGTTTCACCACCCCCCACCCCTTGACGAGAAGTGACCAGCATGGAGAACTCCCTCAGCACGCCCTCCGTTCGCGACGGGTCCGCGCGTTCCCTGGACAGAGCGGCCCTCACACGGCGCACGGGCCTCTCTCTGCCGTCGAACTTCTCCCTGACGGAATGGAAACGGTTCGGCAGGAAGCTCTTCCTGATATCCGACTCCTCGTCCTGGTGGCACGGCGACTGGCTCGTCTTCGGCCAGGACAAATACCCCGGACGGTACCGCCAGGCCATGGAGGAGACCGGCCTCGACTACAAGACCCTGCGGAACTACGCCTGGATCGCCCGGCGGTTCCCCGCGCCCGAACGGCACCCGCAGCTCAGCTTCCAGCACCACGCCGAGGTCGCGTCGCTGGATCCCGCGGAGCGCAGGGTGTGGCTGGAACGCGCCGCGCAGGAGGGCTGGTCCAGGAACGCCCTCCGCCAGCACCTGCGGCAAGCGGTCTCCGGCACCGCCGACGAGCCGAAGCGCGACGAGGTCCGCCTCCAGCTGCGCACCACTCCCGAGCGGGAGAGCGTGTGGGCGGACGCGGCCGAACGCGACGGCCGGGATCTCGCCGAGTGGATCATCATCACGCTCGACCGGGCCGCACAGAGGCAACGGTGACCCGCGGCGGCGGGGCGCACCTGCCGTCGCCGCGGGAAGGCCGTCCGCTGCCCTCCGGCACGGCGGGGGCTGCGTCGGGCACCCGGCGTCTCAGGGCGCTTCCGGCTCCAGGCGCAGCGAGATCGAGTTGATGCAGTACCGCTGGTCCGTCGGCGTCGGGTAGCCCTCGCCCTCGAAGACGTGGCCCAGGTGCGAGCCGCAGCGTGCGCAGCGGACCTCGGTGCGGACCATGCCGTGGGAGCGGTCCTCGATCAGCTCGACCGCGTCCGTGTCCTTCGGGTCGTAGAAGGAGGGCCAGCCGCAGTGGGACTCGAACTTCGTGTCCGAGCGGAACAGCTCCGCCCCGCACGCTCGGCAGGAGTAGGTGCCGGCCGTCTTCGTGTCCGTGTACTCACCGACGAACGCGGGCTCGGTCCCGGCCTGGCGCAGGACCGCGTACTCCGCCGGGCTCAGCTCCGCCCGCCACTGCTCGTCCGGCTTCTCGATCTCGTACGACATCAACCGCTCCCTCAGTTCGGCAGGCGGGCCGGGCTGAGCTTTTTCAAGATGTGCGGACCGAGGTCCGTCACATCGCCCGCGCCCATCGTGAGAACGAGATCGCCGGGCCTGGCCATTCCCGCGATCACGTCCGGGACGGACGCCTTGTCGTGGACGGCCGTGACCTCGGCACCGGCGGTGCGCGCCGCGTCGATGATCAGCTCGCTGGTGATGCCGGGGATCGGGTCCTCACGGGCCGGGTAGATGTCGAGGACCACCGAGGCGTCGGCCAGCGCGAGAGCCTGGCCCATCTCCGTGCCGAGTTCCTGGGTGCGGGAGAAGAGGTGCGGCTGGAAGACGACGAGCAGCCGCGCGTCGGCGGCCGCGCCCCGCATGGCCTCCAGGTCGGCGGTCATCTCGGTCGGGTGGTGGGCGTAGGAGTCGATGACCTGGACGCCCGCGGCCTCGCCCTTGAGCTGGAGGCGGCGCTTGACGCCGGTGTAGGCGCCGAGGGCGGAGGCCAGGTTGTGCGCCGGGATGCCGAGGGCGACGCCGGCGGCGAGCGCGGCGACCGCGTTGTGGGCGTAGTGGCGTCCGGGGACGGAGACGGTGAAGGTGAGGAGGCGGCTGTCGAGCAGGACCGTGACCTCGCTGGTCAGACCGCGCGGGGTGACCTTGTGGATGCGGACGTCCGCGCCCTCGGACTCCCCGTAGGTGACGACCTTCAGGGACGACCGCTCGCGGACGCGGGAGGTCAGCTCGACCGCGCCGGCCTGGTCGGCCGCGACGACCAGGGTGCCGCCCGGGACGACCTTGCCGACGAACGTCTCGAAGGACTCGTAGATCTCGTCCATCGACGCGTAGTTGGCGTGGTGGTCGAGCTCGACGTTGAGGACGATCGCGACCTCGGGGTCGTACTTCTGGAAGCTGCGGTCGCTCTCGTCGGCCTCGGCGACGAAGATCTCGCCCTCGCCGTGCCGCGCGTTGGTGCCCGGGCCCTCGAGGTCGCCGCCGATCGCGTACGAGGGGTCGAGGCCCAGCTCGGTCAGCGCCACCGCCAGCATGGAGGTGGTCGTGGTCTTGCCGTGCGTGCCCGCGACGGCGATCGAGCGCAGCCCGGTCATCAGCGAGGCGAGCGCGTCGGAGCGGTGGACGACCGGAACGGACAGCTCCGCCGCGCGGGCCAGCTCCGGGTTGTCGGCGCGGATGGCGCTGGAGACCACGACGCAGCTGGCGTCGGAGGCCAGGTGCTCGGCGGCGTGGCCGATGTGCACGGTCGCGCCCAGCGCCCGCAGGGACTCGGCGGTCGCGGACTCCTTGGCGTCGCTGCCCGCGACCTTCGCGCCGCGCTGGGCGAGGATCTTCGCGATCCCCGACATGCCGGCTCCGCCGATGCCGATGAAGTGCGGGCGCTCCATGGCGCTGGGGACGGCGGGTGCCATGTGTGTGTCTCCCGGGGTGTGCGTACACGTGCAGGGGCCCACCCTATTGCCTGCTCGTTCCCGCGGGCGCGCCCCCGGGTCGGCTACTCGCTGTGCGCGAAGAGCTTGAGCACCGGTACGCCGACCTTGTGCCGGGCGCGGGACGCCCAGTCGCGGTGGAAGAACTCCTCCACGTAGTGCGGCTCGGTCAGCACGATCACCTCGTCGGCGCCGGCCTCGTCGACGACGGCCTGCAGCTTGTCCAGCGGGTGGTCCTCGACGACCTCGCCCACGGCTTCGCAGCCCCGGGCACGCAGGTCGGCCAGGGAGTGCTCGAGTCCGCGCCGGGCGGGGCCCACGGCCTCCGCCCCCTGGGGCTCCTCGCCCTCCCGGACGGCCTCCTTCAGCTCTCCGAGCGCGACGTCGTCGATGGCGCGCAGCAGTACGTCGGCCTGGTCACCGCGCGGTTGCATCAGCACGATGAAAGAGACGGCCTCGTCCCCGTGCAGGGTGGTGACGAACTCCACGTCCTCGGAGGTCAGGGGCTTCTCGATCATCAATACGCTTGTGAACACGTTCAGGAGCCCTTCTGCGGAAACCATCCTTCCCCCGTGACGGCACGGGGTCTGCGAGACAAGTGTGCCCCTCCGGAGCTAAGCGGAACGGTAAATTCCGCGATGTCACCGGCGCGCGTGCGCGGTGGCGCGGGGCCGTGGCCCTTCGCGCGCCCTGCGGATGCCCGCGGCGGCGCGTGCTCACACCCGGCGGACCCGCATCCGTCGCAACCGGCCGCTCGGTGGGCGGCCCCGCGGGCCACGCCCACGCCGCATCCCACCCGGGCACACCACATGGCTGCGGCCCCCACGCCGGCACGGCCACCGGCCTCCGGCCACCAGGCACGGCCCCGTCCCGAGCCGGGCGCGACCTCGCGCTCACACACCGGATGAACCCACCACCGGGCTGCCGCTGCCTGTACCGGCACCCGCCGGAGGCGGCATTGCGCCGCGTCACTCCTCCCGTGCCCGGTGACCACGGTTGCGGCTGCGGCCTCCGGTGCCCGATGAACACGGCCGGGCTGCCCGTACCGGCACGGCCACCGGCCTCCGGCTACCAGGCACGGCCCAGGTAACGGCCGACCACGGCGTCGCATCCCGCCGTCCGCACGGCGCACCCCCCGCCCGGTCAGGTCGGGGCGACACACGTCTGGTCGGCAGCCGGACACGGCGTCACTCCTCCCGTGCCCGGTGACCACGGCTGCGGCCTCCGGTGCCCGGTGCCGGGCGCACCCGCCTTGTCCACCGCGGCGTCGCACGGACCGGACCGGCCGACCGCGCGTCTGTACTCCGGTGCCCGATGAATACGGCCGGGCTGTCCGTACCGGCACGGCCCCGGCCTCCGGTGGACCGGCGCACACCCCGCTGCCCGGCGCAGGCCTCCACCGCGGCCCGAGCGACACGCCCCGGCCGGATACCGCCGGCTCAGGCCCTGCGGTAGCGGGTGAAGAGGAAGCCCGCCTCCTCCAGTACCGACGCCAGGGCGAAGCGCGCCGGGTCCGCCAGGGACGGGCCGCCCGCGATGCGCTGGGCGTCGCCCACCGTCATCGTCGGGGACACCGTCAGGCACAGCTCGTCCAGGACTCCGGCCGCCGCGAACTGGCCCAGCATCCGGGGGCCGCCCTCGGTCAGCAGCCGCACGAGGCCGCGCTCGGCCAGTGCCCGTACGGCCCGCGCGGGCTCCACGCCCGGCCCGTCACCGGCGACGACCACCACGGCGCCCGCCTTCTCCGCCTCCCGGACGCGGTCCGGGGCCGCCGCGGCCCCGGTCAGGACGAGCGTGGGCACCAGCGGCTCGGTGAACAGCGGCAGCGAGAAGTCGAGGTCGAGTGACGCGCTGACCACGGCGATCGCGGGCGCGCGCCCCTGCCCGGCGGCGGCCCTGCGGTCGGCGAAGGCCGCGCGGGCCCGGGCGGGCCGGTAGCCCTCCAGCCGTACGGTCTCGGCGCCGACCACCACGGCGTCGGCGAGACCGCGCAAGGTGCCGAAGATCCGCATGTCCGCGTCGGAGGAGATGGGCTGCGAACGGCCGTCGTGCTGGGCCGCGCCGTCGAGCGAGGACACCATGTTGGCGCGCAGCCAGGCGCCCTCCCGCTCGGCTCCGGCGGGGTACGCGTAGGCGTCGGCCAGCTCGTCCAGCGACCACTCCCGGTCTTCCCGGACGTCGGCGGGCGGTGTCTGGTCGGTCACAGGGAACAGGCGTCGCATGCTGTGCAGTCTTACACGGCCCTTACAGTTGAGTCCGTGCCGACCAGCCCGATAACCGAAGCCGCGCCCCTGTCGCTGTGCGCCCGCGAGCCGCACGTCCCCGCCGACCGTCTGGTCGCCGAGATGGTGCCGCCGCCGCGCTTCGACGCGGTGCGCTTCGACACGTACGTCCCCGATCCCCAGCAGCCGAGCCAGATCGAGGCCGTCAAGGTGCTCAGCGACTTCGCGTCCGGCCTCGGCGGCGCGCACGCGTCGGGCGGCGGCAGGCGGCGCTGGTTCGCGAGGACGCCCAAGAAGGCGGCGCCGGCCGCGCCCCGCGGGGTCTACCTCGACGGCGGCTACGGCGTGGGCAAGACCCACCTCCTGGCCTCGCTCTGGCACGCCACCCCCGCCGAGCCCGCACTCAAGGCCTTCGGCACGTTCGTGGAGCTGACGAACCTGGTGGGCGCGCTCGGTTTCCAGGAGACCGTCCGGACGCTCAGCGGGCACCGGCTGCTGTGCATCGACGAATTCGAGCTGGACGACCCGGGCGACACCGTCCTCGTCTCCACCCTGCTCGGCAAGCTGGTCGACGCGGGCGTGGCGCTCGCCGCCACCTCGAACACGCTGCCCGGCAAGCTCGGCGAGGGCCGGTTCGCCGCGGCCGACTTCCTGCGCGAGATCCAGGGCCTGTCCGCGCACTTCCGCCCGCTGCGTATCGACGGCGAGGACTACCGCCACCGCGGCCTGCCCGAGGCCCCTCCCCCGTACTCCGACGAGCAGGTCGCCAAGGCCGCGTACGCGACCGACGGCGCGTCCCTCGACGACTTCCCTCAGTTGCTGGAGCACCTGGCCAGGGTCCATCCGAGCCGTTACGGCGCGCTGACCGACGGGCTGCGGGCGGTGTGCCTCACCGACGTGCAGCCGGTGCCCGACCAGTCGACCGCCCTGCGGCTCGTGGTCCTCGCCGACCGGCTGTACGACCGGGAGGTGCCGGTGCTCGCCTCCGGCCTGCCGTTCGACCGGCTGTTCAGTGACGAAATGCTGAACGGCGGCTACCGCAAGAAGTACTTCCGGGCGATCTCCCGGCTCACCGCGCTGGCGCGCGACGCGAAAGCCTTGGTGGCGCAGTAGGTTGGGGCGGTATACCCGATCTGAAGGGAACCATCATGGCCACCACGCGTCAGGCCCACAACGTCTGGGAAGGCAGCCTGCTCGAAGGCGCGGGCGTCGTCTCTCTCGACTCCTCCGGCATCGGCGAGTACCCCGTGTCCTGGGCTGCGCGGACCGAGCCGCCCGCCAGCGGCCGGACGAGCCCGGAGGAGCTGATCGCGGCCGCCCACTCCAGCTGCTTCAACATGGCCTTCTCGCACGCTCTCGCGGGCGCCGGCACCCCGCCGGCCCGTCTGGAGACCAAGGCCGAGGTGACCTTCCAGCCCGGTGAGGGCATCACCGGCATCCACCTGACCGTCGTGGGCACGGTCCCGGGCCTGGACGAGGCCGCCTTCGCCAAGGCCGCCGAGGACGCCAAGGTGAACTGCCCGGTGAGCCAGGCGCTGAGGGCCACGCCGATCACGCTGACCGCCACGCTGGGCTGAGCGGGTCGGCACCACAGGCATCAGTGGCCCGCATGGTTACGCGGCGGCCGTCTGCGTGATACACACATGCGGGTCACATTCCTGTCCGCCAGCAGGGAGTTGCCGAATGACCGCTTCACGACGTCAAGTTCTGGCCCAGGCCGGTGCGGTGGGCGCGGGTATCGCGTTCGCCGGTGCGTTCTCCGAGCTCTTCGCGGGCACGGCCGCCGCCCGCGGGCACGGCGGGTACGGCCCGCTCGTGCCCGACCCGGACGGCCTGCTCGATCTGCCGAAGGGCTTCCGCTACAAGGTCCTGTCCCGGGAAGGCGATCAGCTGAGCCGGGACCAGGGCAGAGTGCCGAGCAACCATGACGGCATGGCCGCCTTCGCCGGCCGCCGCGGCCGGATCCACCTCGTCCGCAACCACGAGAACCGGCGCACCGCCCGTATCCCCGTGCCGACCGTCGAGGGCCTGACCTACGACCCGATGGGCAAGGGAGGCTGTACGGCGCTGGAGCTGGACAGCCGCAACAACGTACTGTCGCAGCAGGTCGCCATCGCCGGTACCGCGGTCAACTGTGCGGGCGGTCCCACGCCTTGGGGCACGTGGCTGACGTGCGAGGAGACCGAGGACAAGGCCGGCACCAACGGCTACACCAAGGACCACGGCTTCATCTTCGAGGTGGACGGCGCCGATCCGCACCGCACCGGGGCCGTGCCGCTCACCGCGATGGGCCGCTTCCAGCACGAGGCGATCGCCATCGACCCGTCGAGCGGGATCGTGTACGAGACGGAGGACGCCTTCCAGCGTCCGTTCGGGCTCTTCTACCGCTTCCTGCCCGACAGGCCGATGGGCGGGACCGGTTCGCTGCGCGCGGGCGGGGAGCTCCAGGCGATGCGGGTACCGGGCGTGCCCGACCTGTCGGAGATCCAGGAGACAGGGGCGCGTTTCGACGGGATCGAGTGGGTGCCCGTACCGGACAGCCAGGCGAAGCAGACGCCCATCAGGCTCCAGGACTTCGGCCCCAAGGGCATCACCCACGCCCAGAAGCTGGAGGGATGCTACTGGGGCGGCAAGTCGGTCTACTTCGTGTCCAGCTACGCGCGCAGCGCGGAGGGATCGGCGGCGGACCACTTCGGCCAGGTGTGGAAGTACGAGCCGGGGCGGCGGCGCCTCACCCTGGTGATCGTCTTCGGCCCGGACACGAACATCCAGCTGCCGGGCGAGTCCCCCGACAACATCTGCCTCGCCCCGAGCGGCGGCCTGATGGTGTGCGAGGACGGTGACGGCGCGCAGCACGTGTACGGCCTCACCAAGCACGGTGAGGTGTATCCGATGGCCCGGAACGCGCAGAACATCGGCACTCCGCAGGCGCCGGAGTGGGGCGAGTTCGCGGGCGTCGCGTTCTCGCCGGACGGCGGCACGATGTACGTGAACTGCTACACACCCGGCACGACGTTCGCGGTCACGGGCCCCTGGCGCTGACCGGTCCCCCCGACACCGACGCCCGCGGGCGCGGGGCCCCCCCCCCCCGGGGGCCCCCCCCCGGGGGGGGGGGGGGGGGCCCCCCCGGGGGGGCCCCCCCCCCCGGGCGCGGCCGCCCACTCGCCAAGAGCCCGCCGCGGGGGGGGCCCCGCCCCCCGGGCCCCCCCCGGCCCCCCCCCCCCCCCCCCCGGGGGGGCCCCCCCCCCCCCCCCGCCCCCCCCCGCCCGCGGTCCTGTTGTGGGCGGCCACGCCGTTGCCGTCCCGATCAGGCTGCCGCTCGCGCACATGCGCATGCAGCGCTCGCGGGCGGGACCGGCGCGTCGCACGATCATGGGGAGGCGCACGGACGGGAAGGGGCACGCGGTGGCCGAGGACGACGCGAAGAAGCGGCGGGGGAAAGCGGGCAGCACCGCCGACGAGCCGCAGCAGCCGGTCGTGCTCGGTGAGCTGCTGCGGGTCCCACCGGGCGCCCGTGTCGACCTGTCCCGCCACGACCCGTCCGCCACCCCGGCCGGCCCGCCCGACAAACCGGCCGGCCTGACGGCGACCGCCCGGATGGTCCCGCGCCTCGCCGATCTCCAGGAACGGCTGTACGCGGCGGCCACGGCGGGCGACCGCCGCCGCCTGCTGCTGGTGCTCCAGGGCATGGACACCAGCGGCAAGGGCGGCACGCTGAAACACGTCGTGGGCGTGTTCAACCCGGCCGGCTGCCGTATCAAGGCGTTCAAGGCGCCGACCCAGGAGGAGCTCGGCCAGACCTTCCTGTGGCGTGTCGAACGGGCGCTGCCGCACCCCGGCGAGATCGGCATCTTCGATCGCTCGCACTACGAGGACGTGCTGATCGCCCGCGTACGCGAACTCGTCCCCCGCGAGCGGCTCGTCCGCCGCTACCAGGAGATCAACCACTTCGAGAGCACGCTCGCCGAGGACGGCGTCACTCTGGTCAAGGTCTTCCTGCACATCGGCTTCGAGGAGCAGCGCCGCCGCCTGCTCGCACGGATCGACAACCCCGACAAGCACTGGAAGTTCGACCCGGCCGACATCGAGGAACGGCGGCTGTGGCCCGCCTACCAGGAGGCGTACGAGATCGCCCTGGAACGGTGCTCGACGCAGGCGGCGCCCTGGTTCGTCGTGCCGTCCGACCACAAGTGGTACCGCAACTGGGCGGTCAGCCGACTGCTGCTGGAACACCTGGAGGCGATGGACCCGCGTTTCCCGCCGGGCGGCTTCGACGCGGCGCAGTGCCGCGAGTGGCTGCTCGGCGGGGCGTGACCGCGCGCCGGCGGCCCGGTGACTACTCGATGACGAGCTCGACCGGCAGGTTCCCGCGGGTCGCCTTGGAGTACGGGCAGTACGCGTGGGTCTTCTCCAGCAGCTCGCGGCCGGCCTCGCCCTGGAGGTGGTCGGGGAGCTCCACGCGCATGACCACGGAGAGTCCGAAGCCGCCGTCGGTGTCCTTGCCGATGGAGACCTCGGCCGTCACGGACGCGTCCTTGACGTCGATCTTCTCCTGGCGGCCGATGGCGCCCATCGCGCTGGCGAAGCAGGCGGCGTAGCCGGCGGCGAACAGCTGCTCCGGGTTGGTGCCCTGCCCGTTGCCGCCGAGGGCCGCGGGGAACGCGAGCGGGAGGTCGATCCGGCCGTCCGAGCTGACGGCGCGGCCTTCGCGGCCGTTGGCGGTGGCGACAGCGGTGTAGAGCGCGTCCATGAGTTCATCCCTCTTCGTCCGGTGATGCGGTGTGGTGGTCCGCCGTGGCGAACCGGCCCCACAAATAAAAGCACACGATTAAGTTGTGCACAACTTAATCGGACGCAGCTTGGTAGTCTGGACGCATGGACGGACGCGACGGACGCACGGAGAAGACACTGCGGGATGTGGCGGACGAGGACTTCCTGCGCCTCGACCGCCAGATCTGCTTCTCGCTGCACGCCGCGTCGCGCGCGTTCAACGGGGTCTACCGCTCGGCCCTCAAGGACCTGGGCCTCACCTACCCCCAGTACCTGGTGATGCTGGTGCTCTGGGAGCACGGGGAGCTGCCGGTCAAGCAGATCGGGGAGCATCTGCGCCTCGACTCGGGCACGCTCTCCCCGCTGCTCAAACGCCTTGAGTCGGCGGGATACGTGGAGCGCAGGCGCAGCGCGGCGGACGAGCGCTCGGTGACCGCCCGGCCGACTGCGGCGGGCGAGGCCGTGCGCGAGAAGGCACTGGGCGTGCCGCGCAGGATCGCGCAGGCCACCGGCCTCTCCCTCGACCGCATCCGCGCCCTGCGCGCGGAGCTGGACGCGCTGACCGCGACGCTGGACACGGCGGGCAGCAGTGGGGGCGCCGCCGACTGCGCGGCGGGCGGGCCGGACGACGAGTGAGCCGCGGCGAGCGGCACAGGGCGGCGGGGCCCGGGACCTTCTGGCGCCCCGGGCCCCGCCGCCTCCCCCGTCGCACGGACGCGGGTCAGCCGCGCTGCCGGGCGAAGCCGCTGCCGTCGGCCTCGCCGGCGGCATCACCTGCGCCGGTGCCGTTCGCCGCGCCGCCACTGCCGGCGCCGTCCTGCCGACCCGCCTCGTCCTGCTGACCGGCGCCTGCGTCGCCCTCGCCGCCGTTGCCGCCGCCGGCGCCCGCGCCGATCTGCGCGCCCACCGCGGCCAGCGCGGTCGTCACGGGCTGGAAGAACGTCTCACCGCCCGAGGTGCAGTCTCCGCTGCCGCCCGACGTCAGGCCGATCGCGATCCCCTCGCGGGTGAACAGCGCGCCACCGCTGTCGCCCGGCTCCGCGCAGACGTCGGTCTGGATCAGCCCGGTGACCGTGCCCTCGGGGTAGTTCACGGTCGCGTTCAGACCCGTGACCCGGCCGTCGGCCAGACCGGTGGTGCTGCCCATGCGGAACACCTGCTGACCGACCGCCGCGTCGTCCACGCCCACGATGTCCAGCGTCTGGCCGTTCCCGAGGTCGACCCGGCTCGGCGCCTGTGTCGCCGGATCGTCGTACGTGACCAGGGCGAAGTCGCCGTCGCCTGGGAACGTCGCGGCCTGGACCGTACCGATCGGGGCGCCGTTCGCGTCCTCGGACCACTGGTCGGCGGCCACACCGCAGTGGCCCGCGGTGAGGAAGCCGGGCGCGCCGTCCTGCGTGGTCACGTTGAAGCCGAGCGAACAGCGCGCCCCGCCGCCGAAGACGGCGTCGCCGCCTTCCAGGAAGGTCCTGAACTCGCCCGCGGACTTCTGGATACGGGCCGTGCCGGAGCCCAGCGACCCGACGGCCGACTCCAGCCTGTCCCAGCGGGCGCCGAGCACGGTGCGGTCGGCGGTGACCAGGATCTGGTTGGTCCTCGGATCGACGGCCCATGCCGTGCCGGGGAGGGTGGCCTTCTCGGCCAGTGTGTCCGCCGCGGATTTCAGTTCGCCCATGCTGTTCTCGACGCTTCTGGCCACGGCCCCGGCCTCGTTGACCCGGCCGATCGCCTCGTCGCCGGCATCGGCGACATTGACGACGAGCTGCTGCTTGCCCGCGTCGTAGTACGCGCCCGCGTACGCGTCGCCCAGCTCGGGCCCGAGCCGTGACAGCAGGTCCTGGGCGGTGGCGGCGCTCATCGCCCTGGGGGCCGCGTCGGCGCCGGAATCCGACTGCGACGCGTTGGCCTGGGGCAGCAGGACGGCCGCCGCGGCGATGCCCACCGCCCCGGCTCCTGCAAGCACGGCCTTTCGCTTGGGTATTCGCCTGTGACTCAACTCGCTGCCTCCTGCGGGGGGTACGGAATCCGGTTGCCGACGGGAACCGGGGGACGCGTCCGACCCTTGATACGCAGGAGGCGGGTGTTGTGCTCACCGGGATCGCCCCGATGGCGGGATCCCGAGCGAGTGACAGTGAGTCAGAAAGCAGCGGTGCCGGGCAGTTCGGTGCCGCAGCGGCTGCAGTACCGTGCGCCGGTGTCGTCGGCGGGACGGTCGCAGCCGGGGCAGATCCGGTGGAGCAGACAGGCGGCCTCTCCGCCCTCGGCGGCCGCGCGGGCCGGGGCGGCGGGGGACGCGGACTTGATGGAGAGGCCGGGTCTGCGGCGGTGGGCCGTGACGTACACGAGCCCGTCCGGGCCGGCGGCGATGGCGCGCTCGGCGCCGTGCGGCAGCCAGGCCACGCAGCCGGGTCCCACACGCTGGACCTCGCCGCCGACGGTGAGCTCGCCGCTTCCGGTGAGCACGCACAGCAGGACGTCCAGGTCGGGCTCGACATGGCGTTCGACGCGGTCGCCGGGCAGGACGCGGATGACGTTCGCGTCCAGCTGGCGCGCGGCCGGGTCCAGTCGCCACACGGCTCCGCCCCGGCCCTCCGGCACGGCGAGCAGGTCCTCCAGAGTGGCGAGCACCCCGGCCGTGGGGGGCAGCGTCATGCCGTTCCTCCTGAACGCGAGATCCGTACGGCGGACCAGGAAAACCGGAGGGCATCATTGCACGGTGCAACGGAGAGGGCGGAACGCTCTGCCCTGAAAGGCAACCCTGATGCAGGAGCGTCCCTGACGGATCATCCGCATGATGATCGTATATTTTCCGTCAGTGACCACTCCTGTACGAAGATTTGCGGCTGTCGCCGCATTGGGAGCCGTACTTGTCGGGTGCGGTACGGACGGCGCCGACCCCGCCCCCGCCGCGCTCAAGCCGTCCTCCTCGCCCACCGCGGCCGGTCCGGCCCCCGCGTCGCCGCAGCCGGGCAATCCCCGCGGACAGGGAGCCGAGCAGCGACGCAGAGCACCGACGCTCGCCCCCGGCCCGCACGGGCTGACCCCCGTCTTCCGGCGGGCCGCGGCCCCGGCCGCCACCGCGCCCAGAACGGTCGCGCTCACCTTCGACGCCGACATGACCGCCGATCAGGGCCCCCGCGCCGCACGCGGGGAGCACTTCGACAACCCCGGCCTCATCGCGGCGCTGCGCGCGCTGAAGGTTCCCTCCACCGTCTTCATGACCGGCCGCTGGGCCGAGGAGTACCCGGCGCAGGCGAAGGCCATCGGCACGGATCCGCTCTTCGAGATCGCCAACCACTCCTACAGCCACCACGCCTTCACGTCCGGCTGCTACGGGCTCCCGGTCGTCGCCCCGCAGGACATGCGGGCGGACGTGGAACGCGCCTTCACGGCGTTCGAGAAAGCCGGGGCGCGCAATGTGGTGCCGTACTTCCGCTTCCCCGGCGGCTGCTACGACGACGGCGCGCTGCGCGCGATCGCACCCGCCCAGGTCACCGCGGTGCAGTGGGACGTCGTCAGCGGCGACGCCTTCGCGACCGACGCGGACGCCGTCGCCGAGCAGGTCCTCGCGGGCGTACGACCCGGATCCCTGGTGGTCATGCACTGCACGCGCAGCGCGGCCCCGGTCACCGAGGAGGCGGTGCGC
The DNA here is from genome assembly GCF_043080095.1 of Streptomyces sp. NPDC015127. NCBI lineage: Bacteria > Bacillati > Actinomycetota > Actinomycetes > Kitasatosporales > Streptomycetaceae > Streptomyces > Streptomyces sp. NPDC015127. The sequence continues at coordinate 283,250 of NZ_JBIBVE010000010.1, read as the reverse complement.
CGGATCGTCCCGGAGCTGCGCCGCCGCGGGTACCGCTTCGTGAAGGTCTCGGACCTGATGCGCGCCTCGTGAGCCCGCCCGGCTCGATCAGCCCGAGCAGGCGGTCCGCTCCGCCTCCCGCCACTCGCAGACAGGGCACAGCGGGGCGCCCTTGACGGACGCCGGGTACTCGGTCGGCTCGCGGCACAGCACGCACTCGGCGAACGGCTCGCCGGGTGCGGCGTCCGTGGCCGGCGCGGCGGCGGTGCCGGAGTCGGCCGGGGTCTCGCAGTACGGCTCGTGCTCGTCCATACATCCGACTGTAGCTCCGGCTCCTGGACCGGTGCCGCCCCTGTTTCCCAGGCCGCCGTGCCCCGCCGGGAGCACAGCAGGCAGACAACCGCGACCGCGACCGCGGCGGCCGCGATCAGCGCCGCCGCGAGCAGGGCGGCCACCGGCAGCCGCACGGTCCCGGTCCGTGAACCGGCGACCAGACCGCTCACCGCGTACTGCGCCGGTGAGCCGGTGGTCACCAGGGCCGGCAGGACCGCCGTCGCGGTGGCCAGGAGCGACCAGCCGCGCGCGTGCAGCAGGGGCCGGGTGCACAGCGCTCCCACCGCGGCGCCAAGACCAGGACGCTCACCGCGCAGGCGAGCAGCCCGGCCGCCACGGCGGGCAGCAGGGGGATCACGACCCGGTGGTCGGCGTTCCGCGCGTCACTGATCAGGACGACGATCCCGGTGGCCACGGCGCCGAGCGGCGTGCGGGCGTGGCCCGCCGCCCCAAAGCGCTCCAGCCACTCGACCACGGCAGCGGCGGCCACCCGCCGGCCGAGCCCGTGGATCCGGGCGAGATGCACCAGATATCCGTGGGCGCTGAACGGCAGTGCCGCCGGGAACGGTACGGGCACGTACGCCGTGCGCGGCCGGCCGGTGATCCGGCCCTCGGCCGGTGCGTCGATGCCGGCGAGCAGCCGCAGCAACGTCGACCTGCCGCTGCCGATGGTGCCTTCGATGCGGACCAGGGTGCGGGGGACGTCGAGGTCGACCTCCCGCAGGACTCACGGTCCGCCGAGGCCGTAACGGCGGCCGACTCCTTCCAGCCTCAGCTCTGCGCCGCCTTCTGCGGAGTGGCCTCGCTGGGCCTGACGATCACGAAACCCTCGCCGTCCAGCTTCATCTGGACCGCCTCGCCCGAACCCCCGCGGATCATCGATCCGATGGACTGCGAGCGGTGCAGCGAGGTGTTCAGATGGGCGCTCCAGCCGACGACCGCGTCGGTGTCCACGTACACCGGCTGCTGGTGGCTGACGGGGATCACGATCGGGGTGCCCTCGCAGATGACCGCGAGCTTCCCGTAGCCGGTGAAGACGCTGTTGAAGAGGCCGCCGCCCGTCATGCCGGCGCCCTTCACCGTCTTTATGTCGTACGACAGGGTCGCGTCGAAGCACAGCACGTTGCGGCCGTTGACGGTGAGCGCGTCGCCCTGCTCGATGTCGACGATGAAGCAGTTGGCCGCCTCGTGCGCGAACCACGCCTCGCCCTGGCCGCGCACGGCCATCAACGGCAGGCCCTCGCCCGTGACGGCGCGCTTGAGCATGCCGCCGATGCCCTGGCTCTTGCGCTCGAACTGGAGATTGCCGCGGAAGGCGACCATCGAGCCCTGGCGCGCGTGCATCTCGCCGTTGACCGCGTACTTGACCGCCTTGGCGTTCTGCAGGGTCATCCCCGGCACCGTCGCCTGCTGCGCCATGTTCTCGCTGCTGAACAGATCGCTCTTCATGGCAGGCATCGTCGCCCGGAGGCACTCGTTCCGCCAACTGCCCCAAATGCCCCGGCGTGGCGGCTGGCACACTGATCGGGTGAGCAGTGAGAACAACGGCACCGAGGCCGCCCCGCCCGCGGACAGTCCCTTCCGGCACGAGAACCGCCTGCGCGACGCGGCACCGCAGTTCGTCCTGCCGCTGGTCGTACGGATCGAGAAGGCCGAACCGCCCGCCCGTACCGACGCCCTTGAGACCGCGGCGCGTGCCGTCCTGGAGATCCTCGACGACGAGCGGTCCACGGGCGAGGGCGAGTGGGCCCGGGCGATGCGGGACTGGCAGGACGCCCGTATCCGCAAGGTGGTCCGCAGGGCGCGTGGCGCCGAGTGGCGCCGGGCCTGTGCGCTGCCGGGCATCACGGTGACCGGCGAGCGGGCGGAGGTACGGGTCTTCCCGCCCGTACCGCTCGACGGCTGGCCGAAGGAACTCGCCAAGCTCCAGGTGTCCGGCACCGATCTCGACGACCCGGAGCCGCCCGCGCCCCCCGCCCCCGAGACACCGGTGCTGTGGCTGAGCCCCGAGCTGGACATGTCGGCGGGCAAGGCGATGGCCCAGGCGGGCCACGGCGCCCAACTGGCCTGGTGGGAGCTGTCGGAGACGGACCGGAAGGCATGGCGGACGGCCGGGCACCGCCTGTCGGTGCGCACCGCCGATCCGGCACACTGGCGCGCACTCACCGAGAGCGGACTGCCGGTGGTGCGCGACGCGGGCTTCACGGAGATCGCTCCGGGCTCGTGCACGGTGGTCGCCGATCATCCGTCGCTGCGCGGCTGAACACGGCGGGCCCCGGGTGCGTATTCCCCGGTACCGCCAAGTAGGTTGACCCGCTAGGTTCGACCGGCGGGACAGCCGGCGGACTGACCCGCCAGTCAGTTGGTGGGCGGTTTCGGCTGCCGTGTCAGGCATCGGTTCTGGAGGCACATTGTTGCGGCGCATGAACGGGACAGCACTCATCATCGCGGCTCTCGTCGTCACGGTCGGCGCGCTGGCGTTTCCCGTCTGGTCCTACGCCGACCGCTCCGGTACGGGGCAGGCGAACCTCAACGCCTCGACCGTGGCCACACAGTGGGGCCCCCTCTCGGCGACCGACCGCGACTTTCTGGTGAAGGTGCGGCTGGCCGGCCTGTGGGAGCTGCCCGCGGGCCAGCAGGCCATCGAACGGGCGCCGAGCTTGGCGATCAAGGACGCGGGCGACCACCTCGTCGTCGGCCACACCGACCTGGACCGGCGGGCGCGGGACGTGGCGGCGAAGCTGGGTGTCGAGCTGCCCAACCAGCCCACGGAGCAGCAGCAGGGCTGGCTGCGGGAGCTGTCCGCGGCGAGCGGCCAGGAGTACGAGCGCAAGTTCGCCAACCTGCTGCGCAACGCGCACGGCAAGGTCTTCTCACTGGTCGCCCAGGTCAGGCACACCACCCGGAACGCGCTGATACGTCAGCTCGCGAGCGACGCGAACGTGACCGTGCTGGACCACATCACCATGCTGGAGGCGACCGGGATGGTCGACTTCGACGCGATCGCGAACGAGGCGGCGGGCGTGGCGACGGCCAGCCCGTCCGGCCCTCCGCCGCCGGACGGGAACCTGCCGCCGGCGCCGCAGCCGGCCCAGCCCACCGGGGACCAGTCCTTCACCTCCCGGCCGTCGCCGGGGCCTCCGGGCACGGTGAACACGGACCGTCCCGAGGTCCCGCCGGCCGGGTGACGCAGCCCCGGCGGGAACCTCAAATGAAGCTCTGAACGTCCCCTCCTGCGGATTCACCCGCGCCTGACGGGGCCATGACCTCTGCACATCGCATGTCGGGCAGAGGAGGGGGACATCATGGAACTCGGCGTAGGAATCGGCTGGCGGCCGGAGATCGCGGAGACGGTGGAGCGCCTGCCCGGCGTCGACTGGGTCGAGGTGGTGGCCGAGAACGTCTGCCCGGGGCACCTGCCGGAGTCGCTGACCCGGCTGCGGGAGCGCGGGACGCGGATCGTCCCGCACGGCGTCTCGCTCGGCCTCGGCGGCGCGGACCGCCCGTCGGCGCGCCGCCTCGCGGACCTGGCGGAGCGGGCCGAGGCGCTGGACGCGCCGCTGGTGACCGAGCACATCGCGTTCGTACGGGCCGGGGGCGCGCTCACGGCGTCCCCGGTGCTGGAGGCGGGCCACCTGCTGCCGGTGCCGCGCACGTGGGACGCGCTGTCCGTGCTGTGCGAGAACGTACGCGTCGCACAGGACTCGCTGCCGGTGCCGCTGGCGCTGGAGAACATCGCGGCGCTGATCTCGTGGCCGGACGAGGAGCTCACGGAGGGCCAGTTCCTGGCGGAGCTGGTGGAACGGACGGGCGTACAGCTCCTGATCGACGTGGCGAACCTGCACACGAACCGTGTGAACCGGGGCGAGGACCCGTCGGCGGCACTGGACGCGCTTCCGGTGGAGGCGATCGCGTACGTCCACGTGGCGGGCGGCGTCGAACGGGACGGCGTCTGGCACGACACCCACGCGCACCCGGTGACGCAACCGGTCCTGGACGTCCTCGCGGACCTCCGCGCACGGGTGTGCCCGCCGGGGGTGCTGCTGGAACGGGACGACGACTTCCCGCCGCCGGAGACACTGTCGTCGGAACTCTCCAAGATCCGCACCACGCTCCACCTGCCCCCGCACCCACGGCCGCACGCCGCGCCCGGCGCCACCGCCGCGCGGGCGGGCGCCGCGTCGCGCCTGACCACGGCAGCGGAAGCCCGCACCGGCCACCGGACCACGCCCACCCCTACCGCGGCCGAGCTGCCCGCGCCCGGTGGCGCCACCGCCGCGCGGGAGGATGTTCCCGGTCGGCGCACCACCCCCGTGAGCCCGGTCGCCCCACGGGCGGACAACCCGGCCGAGCGGCCCACGCGCAGCGGCAACGCCGATGCGCGGGAGCGGGTGGGGATCGGGCAGGCCGCCCTCGTGTCCGCTCTCGTCGCGGGGACACCCGCGCCCGAGGGGTTCGACCCGCGGCGGCTGCGCGTGCAGAGCAGGGCACTTGTGGCCAAGCGGGCCGACGTCGTCGGGAAGGTCGCGCCCGAGCTGCCCGAGATCCTCGGCGACGCCTACCGCCCCGCGTTCCTCGCGTACGCCAAGAACCGCCCCATGCACGCCGGTTACCGGCGCGACGCGCTCGACTTCGCCGGGCACCTCCTCGCCACCGGCCGGCCCGAGGACGCCGCCGTCCGGCGCCGGCTCACGCTGTGGTGGCAGGAGCGCGCCGCGCCCGAGCCCCCGCGGCGGGCCACGCGCTTCGTAAGCGCCGCCCGCGCCGCCCTCGCCGGAATCGGAAGGTGAGCCCCATGGTCCTCATCGCCCTCGCCCTGTATCTCGCCGTCGGCGTCTCCTCCGCGCTGCTGATCGTCAAGGTGTCCGCCGCCCTGCGCGGCGCCTCGCACGGCGCCCCCCGCGTCCATGACGCCTACGAGGCGGCGTTCCTCGCCGGCGGCCCGGCCCGCGTCGCCGATGCCGCACTCGCCGCGCTGCACACGGACGGCAGGGTCGTCATCGGCGGCCCCGGCGTGGTCACCGCACTGCGCCAGGTCGCGCACGACCCCGTGGAGCGCGAGGTGTTCCGGGCTCTGGCCGCCGCGCCCAGCGGCGCGCTCCCCGTCCTGCGGCAGGAGGTCATGCGCAGCCCCGCGGTGCAGGAGATCGGCCACGCCCTCGCGGCCCGCGGCCTCATGACGCCTCCCCGGCAGCACAGCGGACTCGCGGCCTGGGGGCTTGCCCAGGGCATCGTGTGCCTCGTCGGCCTGCCCCTCTCGCTCGTCGCGACCGTCGTGCAGTTCATGGGCTCCGGCCACCAGCCGGTCGGTCTGCCGTTCGTCCTGATGGCGCTGCCCGCCCTGATCCCCGGCATGGTGATCGGCTTCAACCAGGCCAACCGCGCGGGCCGGCGGGTCGCCCCCCACGGCCGCCGCGCCCTGCGGTCCTACAGCGCGGCCCACGCCCACGCCGCCCCGGGAGTCGTCGCGTTCGTCGCGCTCCGCGGGGTGCGCGCGCTGCCCGACCCGGAGCTGCGCGCCCAGCTGACCGGGGCCGCCCGGCTCGGCCGCGGCTCGCGCTCCACCGTGTCGCACAGCACGTACGCGTACGGCGGCGGTGCCGACTCCCCCGCCTGCTCCGAAGCCGTCTGGTGCGCGAGTTCGGGCTCCGGTTCGGGCTGCGGGTCCGGCAGCGGCGGATCCGGCGGCGGGTCGAGCTGCGGCAGCTCGTCCGGCTCCAGCTGCGGAAGTTCCTCCGGTTCCAGCTGCGGATCGTCCAGCAGCAGCTGACACGCGACCCGGCGTACGTCCACATGGCGAACAGCCTGTGGCGCGACGCGCACCGCTCGCGTAGAACTCGCCCATGCTCTGGCTCATCCTCGTCCTCCTGGCCTGGGCCGTCGCGGCGGTCAGCTGCCTGCGGCTCTGCCTGGCCGCGGCCGACGCGCCCCGGCACCTGGACGAGGCAGCCGAGGAGGCCCGCAGCGACGTGTGCGCGTCGTACGAGCTCACGCTCCCGGAGGCCGCGTTCCTGGCCGGCGGCCCGCAGCGGGTCACCGAGCTGACGCTCGTGTCGATGCACCGCGAGCGGCGGCTGCTGCTGGCGCACACGGGCTGGGCCACGGTCGTGGCCCCGGACGGCGAGAGCGACCTGGAGCGTTCGGTCATCGGCGCGATCGGCCCGTCGGGCCAGGCGCGCACGGCGGCGGTACGGACGGCCGTGTCCGCCGCCGACGCCGTACGGGCCGTCGCCGACCGTCTCGTCCGCGTGGGCCTCGCCGTGCCGGACACGGCCAGGGCGCCCGTGGTCTCCGCGATCCGCGCCGTGCGCGGTTCGAGCGTCCTGACCGTGATGCTGGCGGCCGGGGCAGTGCTGACGCTCTCTCAGGGGCAGCGGCCCGGCCCGGTCCTTGCGTGGTTCGCACTGCCGCTCGTCATGACGCTGGGCTGTCTGGCCCTGGCCCGTTTCGAGGTCCACGCGTACACCGGCTGGGCCTCTCCGGCCGGCATCCGGCTGCTCTGCTCGCTCGTCGAACGGGAGCACGCCGCCTCCGGCGCCGGCGAACGCGCTCGGCTCACCATGGTCGCCGTCCACGGGGTCGGCGCGCTCGACGATCCGCAGCTGCGGGCGGCGTTCGCGGGCGGCCGGGCGAACGGCCGGGCGGCCGACCGGATCCGCTGATTCTGGCCATCGGGGCCGACACGCGACGCCCACATGGGTGCTTTGTCCCGTCAACTGCTCAAGAATTCGTTCCCGCGGCCATCGGGCCGCCGCACGTGCACGAAGGGAACGCGATGAGAGCAGTTGCGAAGTTCGGAGCCGTGGCGTGCCTCGGTTCCTTGGTCCTCACGGCACTCACCGTCCCTCCAGCCGGCGCCGACCCCCGGATCGACACCATCCACGCGTCCGCGGAGGCCCGCGGCACCGCGCTGGCAGCCGAACGCGCCGCGGCCGCCGGCATCGCCTTCGGCGCCTGCCCGAAGGAAGAGGGTCTGCCGGAGCCGGTCGTCTGCGGCACGGTCGAGGTCCCGCTGGACTACGCGGAGCCGTCGGGCCGTCAGATCGGCCTGACCGTCAGCCGCGTCCGGGCGAGCGGCGCCCCGGCCGAGCGGCAGGGCGCCCTCGTCTACAACCCCGGCGGCCCCGGCGCGTCCAGCATGTCGTTCCCGATGGCGGCCGAGCTGCCCGAGTGGAGGAGGATCGCGCAGGCGTACGACATCGTCGGCTACGCGCCCCGGGGCGTGGACCGCTCCGCGCCGTTGTCCTGCCAGGACCCGGCCGACTTCGTGCGGGCGCCGACGCAGGCACCGACGCACCCCTCCCCCGCGTACAAGCAGGAGCGGATCGCGCAGGCGAAGGCGTACGCGCGGGGGTGCGCGCGCAAGGCCGGTGCGGCGCTGCGCCATTACACGTCGCTCAACAACGCCCGCGACCTCGACGTGCTGCGCGCGGCGCTCGGCGAGAGGAAGCTGACGTTCATGGGCGCGTCGTACGGCACCTACTTCGGCGCGCTGTACGCCACGCTGTTCCCGGACCATGTGCGCCGCATGGTGTTCGACTCGGTGGTCAACCCCTCCCCGAGCAGGATCTGGTACCGCAACAACCTCGGCCAGTCACTGGCGTTCGAGGGCCGCTGGGCCGACTTCCGCGCCTGGGTGGCGAAGCACGACGCCACGTACAAGCTGGGCGCCACGCCGCAGGAGGTCGCCCGTAGTTACGAACGGGTGCGCGCCGCAGTGGCGTTGAGGCCGGCGGGCGGCAAGGTCGGCCCGGGGCAGCTGCACGCGGCGCTGCTCGGCGTGGCCTACAACGACGACTACTGGCCGGTGCGCGCGCAGGCGCTGTCGGCGTACCTGAAGGGCGACCCGAAGCCGCTGATCGCCCAGGCGGCCCCGCGGCCGGGCACCGAGAAGGGGGCGGAGAACGCCAACGCCGTCTACACGGCGGTGGAGTGCAACGACGCACCGTGGCCCGAGGACTGGGAGACCTGGGACCGCGACAACACGCGGCTCGCGCGGATCGCACCGTTCGAGACGTGGGACAACGCGTGGATGAATCTGCCGTGCGCGTTCTGGCCGGCGCCGCGGCAGCGGCCGCTCGACGTGGGCACGAGGCTGGGTGAGCTGCCCACGACGCTGATCCTGGCGGCGGAGCGGGACGCGGCGACGCCGTACAAGGGCGCGCGGGAGCTGCAGCGGCGACTGCGGGGCTCGGTGCTGATCACGGAGGAGGACGCGGGCACGCACGGCATCGGCGGCGGGCCCAACGCGTGCGTCAACGCGTACCTGGAGGACTACCTGCTGCGCGGGGAGACACCGGTGCGGCGCGCATCGTGCGCGCCGCACCCGGAGCCGGACCCGGTGTCGCTGGACCGGCACGCGGAGCAGCGAAAGCTGCCGCACGCCGTCTGATCTTCCGGGCCATCGTGAAGCCGGGTCCGTGGCTGACCAGGGCAGGGGCCGTTGACGGTCCTGCCGGTGGCCGGTTTCCACGGGCCCGGCCGGGGCAGGCCGGGCGCGTGGCTGACCACGAACCCGGCCGGGGCGACCGGGCCCGGGGGCCCGGTCGTGGACGGCTGGGTTTCCGCGTGGGACGCGGGGAAACCTCGCCGTCAAGACGGTGCGGACTACGCGAGCCCCGCCACCAGATCCGCCACGCTCTTGCGGCGGCCCGTGTAGAACGGGACCTCCTCGCGCACGTGCATCCGCGCCTCGGACGCGCGCAGGTGGCGCATCAGGTCGACGATCCGGTACAGCTCGTCCGCCTCGAAGGCGAGAATCCACTCGTAGTCGCCGAGCGAGAACGACGCGACCGTGTTGGCGCGCACGTCCGGGTAGCCGCGGGCCATCTTGCCGTGGTCGGCGAGCATCCGGCGGCGGTCCTCGTCGGGGAGCAGGTACCAGTCGTAGGAGCGCACGAAGGGGTACACGGAGACGTAGTTGCGGGGCGTCTCGTCGGCCAGGAAGGCCGGGATGTGCGACTTGTTGAACTCGGCGGGGCGGTGCAGCGCCATGTTGGACCAGACCGGCTCGAGTGCGCGGCCGAGACGGGTGCGCCGGAAGCGGTTGTACGCGTCCTGGAGCTCGTCCGAGGTCTCCGCGTGCCACCAGATCATGACGTCGGCGTCGGCGCGCAGCCCGGAGACGTCGTAGGTGCCGCGCACGGTGACGTCCTTGGCGGCGAGCTGGTCGATCAGCTCCTGGACCTCGTCGGCGTAGCCGGCGCGGTTCTCGGGCAGTGCTTCGCGCAGCTTGAAGACGGACCACAGCGTGTACCGGATGACCTCGTTGAGGTCCTTGGCCTTCTTGCCTGCGTTCGGGATCTTTTCGGGCGCACTCATACGGCTATTGTCCCGCGTCCGGATCAGTGCCCTGCGCCAGGGTCGGCGTGGCGAGAATCTCGTCCGCCGCGCGCTGTCCGCTGCCGATGCAGGCCGGGATGCCGACGCCGTCGTACACCGCTCCGCAGACCCGCAGGCCGGGAAGCTTCGCGACCTCGTCGCGGATGCGGGCGACCCGGGCGAGGTGCCCGACCGGGTACTGGGGCAGGCCGCCGGTCCAGCGGGTGACCTCGGCCGCCACGGGCCGGGCGTCGAGGCCGATCGCCTCGGCGAGGTCGGTCAGGGACACGTCGACCAGCTCGTGGTCCTCGCGTTCCAGTGCCTGCTCCTCCCCGTAGCGGCCGACGGAGGTGCGCAGCACGAACAGGTCGCCCGCGCCCTCGGCCACCCAGCGCCACTTGTTAGAGGAGAAGGTGGACGCCTTGATCGCCCGGCCGTCCACGGGCGGGACGAGGAAGCCGCTGCCGGGCGGTGTCGAGCCGAGGTCGGCGCGCCGGAAGGCGAGGGTGACCAGGGCCATGGAGGCGTACTCGACGCGGCCGAGTCCGGCCGCTGCCGCCGGGGACTCGGCGGCGAGCAGCGCGGAGGCGGACCAGGCGGGGGTGGCGAGGACGACGGCGTCGGCGGTCAGCGGCTCGCGGTCGGTCCGGATGTGCCAGCCGGAGCCGGTGCGGGTCAGGCCGAGGACGGCGGTGGAGGTGCGGATGTCGCCGCCGAGTGCGCGTACGGACGCGGCGACGGCGGCGGGCAGCGTGCCCATGCCGCCGTCGAGGCCCATGAAGACGGGGCCGGCGCCCTGCTGCGCGGCGCCCTTGGCCTGGACCTCGCGTACGCCGTCGAGCAGCGTGGCATTGCGGTGCAGGGCGTCGAAGAGGCCGGGGACCGCGGCGCGCATCGAGATGCGGTAGGCGTCGCCCGCGTAAACGCCGCCGAGCAGGGGTTCGACGAGCCGGTCGACGACCTCGCGGCCGATGCGCTCGGCGACGTATGCGCCGACGGCGACGTCGTCACCGATCTCGACGGGCGGCAGGTCCTTCTCGCGCCCGATGCGGTCGATTCCCTCGGGCGAGATCAGCCCGGCCAGCGCCTCCTGGGTGCCGGGCACGCCCATGACGTGGCCCTTGGGCATGGGGCGCAGGGCGCCGCGGGTCCACACAGCGGAGGTCGCGACGGCGGGCGGCTGGAGCCGGTCCCCGAGGCCGACCGCACGGGCCAGGTCGGTGCCCTCGCTGCGGCGCGCGAGCATCGACTCGGCGCCGAGGTCCACCGGGACGCCCGCGATGTCGCCGCCTTGGAGCTTGCCGCCGAGGCGGTCGGTGGCCTCGACGAGGGTGACGCGCACGCCGGCGGTGACCAGCCGGTGGGCGGCGGCCAGACCGGCAATGCCGCCCCCGATGACGGCGACATGACGCCCAGCTGTGTCCACGTTCATGGGGCAACTCTCTCAAACGCCGTGCCAACCCCCGTAACGAGTCCCGACCGTGACCGCTTCGGGACCGGAATCGGGCAACCGGCCACGGCGGCCGGGCGTCGAACCGGCAATCGCTCACCGTTTCTGCCCTGGGGGGTCTCATGGACGCACGACCGGCCGCACGACCAGCCGCACGACTGGCTGCACGACTGGGTGCACGACGCACCGTCGCGGTCCTTCTGCTCACCGCGTCACTCGGCCTCGCCGGCTGCGGTGCCGGCGACTCGTCGTCCGGCGACACGGCACAGGCCGACTCCAAGCCCGCCCTGCGGGACGGCGGCAAGGGGGCCGCCGGATCCGGCTACGCGGCCGACGAGTCCGGCGGGAAGCCGGCCGACGGCGGGTCGCGCGAGGGCGCCTCCGCTCCGTCGGCGCTGCCGACGGCACACATAATCCGCACCGCCGAGCTGGGCGTGGAGGTGAAGGACGCGGTCAAGGCGCTCGCGAACGCCCGCGCGGTGGTCGAGAAGGCCGGCGGCCGGGTCGAGAACGAGACCACCGAACGCATCGACGACACCCATGTCACCTCGCATGTCGTCCTGCGCGTACCGCAGGAGCGGTACGGGCCGGTCCTCGCGGAGCTCGCCGGGGCCGGAAAGCTGCTCTCCCGCAAGGCCGACGCCAAGGACGTCACCGACCAGGTGGTGGACGTGGAGAGCCGGATCGCGACGCAGCGGGCGAGTGTGGCGCGGGTGCGGGAGCTGATGGAGCGGGCGACGCAGCTGTCCGACGTCGTCACGCTGGAGGGGCAGCTGAGCAGCCGTCAGGCGGAGCTGGAGTCGCTGCTGGCGCGGCAGGCGTCGCTGAAGGACCGGACGACGCTGGCGACGATCACGCTGACGCTGACCGAGGCGGAGAGCGTGGACACGAAGGAGGACGAGGACCCCGGTTTCCTGGACGCGCTCGGCGGCGGCTGGGACGCGCTGGTGGCGACCCTGCGGTGGATCACGGTGGCGATCGGCGCGGTGGCACCGTTCGCGGCGCTGCTGGGCCTGCTGTACGCGGTGTGGCGGTGGCTGGTGCGGCCCCGGCTCCGGCCACGGACGCGCCCTTCGGCGCCGGGCGCGGAGGTGACATCCCCTGCCGGGACGGAGGACCGAACGGCCCCTGCGCCGTAGCGTGTTCCCCATGACGACGGAGCGACTGGTGGTCGTGGGGGGCGATGCGGCGGGCATGTCCGCCGCATCGCAGGCCCGCAGGACGAAGGGCCCGGACGAGCTGGAGATCGTGGCGTTCGAGCGCGGGCACTTCAGCTCGTTCTCGGCGTGCGGCATCCCGTACTGGGTGAGCGGCGACGTGCCCGAGCGGGACGAACTGATCGCCCGCTCGCCCGAGGAGCACCGCTCCCGCGCGATCGATCTGCGCATGCGCACCGAGGTGACGGAGATCGACACGGGGGCCGGCCGGGTGCGCGCCCGGGACCTGGAGACGGGCGAGGAGGCGTGGACGGGCTACGACAAGCTGGTGATCGCGACCGGTGCCCGACCGGTGCGGCCCCCGCTGCCCGGCATGGACGCGGCCGGCGTGCACGGGGTGCAGACGCTCGACGACGGCCAGACGCTCCTGGACACCCTGAGGCGTACGGAAGGCCGGCGCGCGGTCGTCGTGGGGGCCGGGTACATCGGCGTGGAGATGGCGGAGGCGCTGCTCAAGCGCGGCTACGAAGTGACCGTGGTGACCCGCGGCCGGCAGCCCATGGCCACGCTGGATCCCGACATGGGCGCCTTGGTGCACGAGGCGATGGACGGGCTGGGCATCACGACGGTGACGGGTTCGGCCGTCACCAAGATCCTCGCCGGTGAGGACGGCCGGGTCCGTGCGGTGGCGACCGACGACGCGGAGTACCCGGCGGACGTGGTGGTCCTCGGCATAGGCGTCGAGCCGGAGACGGCATTGGCCCGTGCCGCGGGTCTGCCGCTCGGCCGGTACGGCGGTCTGCTCACGGACCTGTCGATGCGAGTGCGGGGCCACGAGAACATCTGGGCGGGCGGGGACTGCGTCGAGGTGCTCGACCTGGTCTCGGGCCGGGAACGCCATGTCCCGCTCGGCACCCACGCGAACAAGCAGGGCCAGGTCATCGGCGCGAACGCGGGCGGCGGCTACGGCACGTTCCCCGGCGTGGTGGGCACCGCGGTGAGCAAGGTGTGCGAGCTGGAGATCGCCCGCACCGGCCTGCGGGAGAAGGACGCGCGGGAGGTGGGTCTGCAGTACGTGACGTCGACGATCGAGTCGACGAGCCGCGCGGGCTACTACCCCGGTGCGGCCCCGATGACGGTCAAGATGCTCGCGGAACGCCGCACGGGTCGGCTGCTGGGCGTCCAGATCGTGGGCCGCGAGGGCGCGGCGAAGCGCGTGGACATCGCGGCGGTGGCGCTGACGGCGGGGATGACGGTGGAGCAGATGACGGCGCTGGACCTGGGGTACGCGCCGCCGTTCTCCCCGGTGTGGGACCCGGTCCTGGTGGCGGCGCGCAAGGCGACGGCGGCGGTGCGGGCGGAAGGGTAGCCGCTCGGCGGCGGGCATCCGCCCTCGTGGCGGCCGAACGGCCTCATCAACCGAGAGTGACGAATTGCGACCATTCTCTTACCATGGGTTAACTCGATGGCATGATCCGACACACAGTGCGTGCGCTCTGCGCCGCCTCACTCGTCATAGCACCGCTCGCCCTGAGCACCCCCGCCCACGCCGTGACGTGCACGGTCAACGGCAGGACCGTCACCAGCCAGAACGTGGACGGCACACCCGGCAGCGACTTGATCCGCTGCGCATCGGTCCCTGAGGGGCACTCGGTCAACGGCCTCGGCGGCAACGACCGCATCACGATCACGAACACGGTCAGCGGCGTCGTCGAGGGCAACGCCGGGTACGACTACGTCACCGTGGGCGGCGAGGTGACGTCCACCGGCAGGATCCGGGGCAACGCCGGGAGCGACTACCTGCAGGTCAACGTGAACAACGGCGTCGTCAACGGAGGCGACGGCTCGGACTACTGCCAGGTGGGCTCCGGCACCGGCACCGTCGTCAACTGCGAGGCCTGAGAAAGGAACCGCTCGCCGCGACGCCGAAGGGCCTCGCGGCGAGTGGTGTGACCGCGCGCGGTCAGCGCGCGGTCGACTCGTGGACGTCCGCCACCAGCCGCGTCAGCGCGTCCGGGTTCGTCGTCGGCAGCACCCCGTGCCCGAGGTTGAAGACGTGACCCTCCAGGCCCGCCGCCGCCTCCAGCACCTCGCGGGTCTTCGCGCGCACCGCCTCCGGGGAGGAGAACAGCACGGCCGGGTCCAGGTTGCCCTGGAGCGCCTTGCCCGGGCCCACACGGCGAGCGGCCTCGTCGAGGGGGACGCGCCAGTCGACGCCGACCACGTCCGCGCCCGCCTCGCCCATCAGCCCCAGCAGTTCGCCGGTGCCCACGCCGAAGTGGATGCGCGGGACGCCGTACGACGCGACGGAGCCGAAGACCTTCGCCGACGCCGGCATCACGGACCGGCGGTAGTCCGCGGGGGCCAGGGCGCCCACCCAGGAGTCGAAGAGCTGGACGGCGGAGGCACCGGCCTCGATCTGGACCTTCAGGAAGGCGGAGGTGATGTCGGCGAGCCGGTCCAGCAGGTCGGCCCACAGCTGCGGGTCGCCGTACATCAGGGCCTTGGTGTTCTCGTGGTTGCGGGAGGGCCCGCCCTCCACCAGGTAGCTCGCGAGGGTGAACGGCGCGCCCGCGAAGCCGATCAGCGGGGTGGCGCCGAGCTCCTCGGTGAGCATGCCCATCGCCTCGGTGACGTAGGGGACGTCGTCCGGCGTCAGGTCCCGCAGGCGTGCCAGATCCGCGCGCGTGCGGATCGGCTCGGCGACGACCGGGCCGACACCGGGCTTGATGTCGAGGTCGACGCCGATGGCCTTCAGCGGCACCACGATGTCGCTGAAGAAGATCGCCGCGTCGACCTTGTGCCGCCGCACCGGCTGCAGCGTGATCTCGGTGACGAGGTCGGGCCGCATGCACGACTCGAGCATCGGGATGCCCTCGCGCACCTTCAGGTACTCGGGAAGCGAGCGCCCGGCCTGCCGCATGAACCAGACCGGCGTGTGCGGTACGGGTTCACGCCGGCACGCCCTCAGGAACGCTGAGTCGTACGTCTTCGTCTGCTGGGCCCGGGATGGGGTGTCCCCCGCTCGGGCGGAGCCTCGGGCGAGGGGAAGGTCGTTGGCGCTCACGTGCAGAATCTTCGCACGTGCGGCAGAAGAGGCCGCCCCGGGCCGGGTGTCCCTCCCTGCGCGACGGCCTCGTTCCGCCTACTCTTCCCCGCATGGCTGCGGCTCAGGGACATTTTTCCGATCATTCCAACGGCGTCGACGCGCCGGAAAGCACGGAGCAGGGCGGGGTGCCGCACGCGTTCCGCCAGGCGGTCGACGCCTTGCGGTCCGCCCGGGTGCGAACGGAGATCGAGATCGATCCGACCCGGCCGCCGCAGAAACTCGCCCCTCACGCGTACGCCCTGGAGGCCGCGGTCGTCGAAGGCGAGGACGATCTCGCGGACGGCCGGCTCGTCCTGCTCCACGACCCCGCGGGCCACGAGGCCTGGCACGGCACGTTCCGCCTGGTCACGCTGGTCCGGGCGGAGCTGGAACCGGAGATGGCCGCCGACCCGCTGCTGCCGGAGGTCTGCTGGTCCTGGCTGACGGGCGCACTGGAGGCGCGCGGGCTGGCGTACGGCGAGCCGAGCGGCACCGTCACCCGCGCGGGGTCTCACTATTTCGGTGGACTCGCCGACCGCCGGCCCGCGACCCAGATCGAGATCCGTGCTTCATGGACCCCGCGGGAGGGCACCGGAGGTGTCCCGGACACCGCCGCACACCTCGCTGCCTGGTGCGATCTGCTCTGCCAGGTCGCCGGGCTGCCCCCGTCGCCGGCCGGTGCCGCGGACGGCGTGACGGGCGTGGTGAGCCTTCCGCAGCGGCGCGGACCGCAGCAGCCCTGAGCGGCCGGCCGCCCGCGCCCCGGGACACTGGCGCATGGCCGTGCCACGACTCGCCCCGCTCTTGCGCGGGCGGGCACACCCCGCGCAGCTTGCTCGTAGGATGATCGATCGCCTGTCCGAATTGCCCCGATTATTACTCACCAAATCGTGATCATTCTCTAAAGGCGGGCGGGTTTGCTGCCGAAGAGGTCAATGACCTAACTGCACGGTTCGCCCCGGCTTCATCCCCGAGCCGGCTCCGTCCCGCACCTTTCCAGGAGGCCTGGTGTCCGTTCTTCTCGAGCAGCCCGCAAGCCTGGTCGCCTACCGCCCGAACAAGCCGACGGCCATGGTCGTCGTAGCCGACCCGCGCGTCCGTTCCACCGTCACCCGCCACCTGTGGGCACTCGGGGTACGTGACGTGATCGAGGCGTCGTCCATCGCGGAGGCCCGTCCCCGCGTCGGCAATCCGCGCGACATCTGCGTTGCCGACGTCCACCTGCCCGACGGTTCCGGGCTGACCCTCCTCTCCGAGACGCGTGCCGCGGGCTGGCCGAACGGCCTCGCACTGTCCGCCGCCGACGACATCGGCGCCGTGCGCAACGCCCTCGCCGGGGGTGTCAAGGGCTACGTCGTCACCGGCACCCGCACCAACATCGGACACCCCGCCCGACCCGGCGCCGCCCCCATCGGCTCCGCGGCCGGCCGTATGCACCGCCGCCCCCCGGGTGCCCCGAGCCACCCGGGCGGCTACCGCGAGCTGTCCGGCCGCGAGGTCGAGGTGCTTCGTCTGGTGGCGGAGGGCCAGTCGAACAAGGCGATCGGCGTCTCGATGGGCCTGTCCGCACTGACCGTCAAGAGCCACCTCGCCCGTATCGCGCGCAAGCTGGGCACCGGAGACAGGGCCGGGATGGTGGCGGTGGCCCTGCGGACCGGCATCATCCACTGACACGCTTGACACATCTTCGGCGCCCGTCGACGGAACGTTCCGTCGACGGGCGCGTTCCGTTCACAGATACCCTTGACACGTGACCGACGCCCAAGAGACCGCAGCGCAGACATCACTGCGAACCACCGGGGGCGCTCCTCCGGACGACGGCGTACCCTCCGACGGGCTGCCGATCCCCCTGCTGGAGCCCCGCGACGGCATCCCGCCGGTGGTCGCCGACGAGGACGCGCTCGCCGAGGTGATCGCGGCCTTCGCCGCGGGCACCGGCCCCGTGGCCGTCGACGCGGAGCGTGCCTCCGGCTACCGCTACGGCCAGCGCGCCTACCTCGTGCAGCTGCGCCGCGAAGGCGCCGGCACCGCGCTCGTCGACCCTGTGGGCTGCCCCGACCTGTCCGGACTCGGCGAGGCCCTCGCGGACGCCGAGTGGATCCTGCACGCCGCCACCCAGGACCTGCCCTGCCTGCGCGAAATAGGCATGGTGCCGACGCGGCTGTTCGACACCGAGCTGGCCGGCCGCCTCGCGGGCTTCCCGCGCGTCGGCCTCGGCGCGATCGTCGAGGGTGTCCTCGGCTACGCGCTGGAGAAGGGCCACTCCGCGGTCGACTGGTCCACCCGTCCGCTGCCCGAGCCATGGCTGCGGTACGCCGCCCTGGACGTGGAGCTGCTGGTCGACCTGCGCGACGCGCTGGAGAAGGAGCTGGAGCGCCAGGGGAAGCTGGAGTGGGCGGTCCAGGAGTTCGCCGCGATCGCCTCGGCCCCGCCCGCGCCCCCGCGGAAGGACCCCTGGCGGCGCACCTCGGGCATGCACAAGGTGCGCCGGCGCCGCCAGATGGCGGCCGTACGGGAGCTGTGGACGGCCCGCGACAAGGTCGCGCAGCGGCGTGACGTGTCGCCCGGCAAGGTGCTCGGCGACGCGGCGATCGTGGAGGCGGCCCTCGCGCTGCCGGCGAACGTGCACGCCCTGACGGCCCTGCCCGGTTTCGGGCACCGGATGGGACGGCGTCAGCTGGAGCAGTGGCAGGCGGCCGTCGACCGGGCGAAGGCGCTGCCCGACTCCGAGCTCCCGCAGCCCGGCCAGCCGGTGACGGGTCCGCCGCCGCCCCGCGCCTGGGCCGACAAGGACCCGGCGGCCGCGGCACGGCTGTCCGCGGCGCGCGCGGCGGTGTCGGCGCTGGCCGAGGAACTGAACGTGCCCCAGGAGAACCTGATCACGCCGGACACGGTGCGCAGGGTCTGCTGGGAACCGCCCTTCGAGGTGACGGCCGAGTCGGTGGCGAGCGCGCTCGCCGGCTACGGGGCGCGGGCCTGGCAGATCGAGCTGGTGGGGCCGGTGCTGCTGGTGGCGCTGGCCGCGGCGTCCGCCTGACGCGAGGGAGCCCCCGTCCGTTCGTCGGCCGGGGGCTCCGCCGTTTCTACGAGGCGGGGCTGATGTCGCCGTTCGTGTTCGTCTCGAAGGCGCCCTGGGTCTTGCCGTCGATCTTGAGGTCTGCGGCAGCGTGCTGGGCGGGGTCGACGTGCCGTCGGGCGGGAAGATCGGCGCGAGCAGGAACAGGCTCTCCAACGGTCTCGGCGTCAGGAGGTTCCGATGGGCGGGACTGACGTTGAATCCGTTCTGTGCGCTCGGTCCGGGAGCTCATGCCCCTGCCGGACCTGCGTCGGAAGGCGGCACGCCCGCCGCCACAGCACGGCCGCCGACCTGGGCCCATCGGGTTGCGTGGCCCTCCGATCGGCGGTCGCTGAGTGTGACCTTCACCGCCCCGGCCCCGGGGGACTGTGCAGCCTGGTTACCCGCAAGTAGCATGACTGCAGCAAGCGCACGCTTAGCCGTGTGCCCGCAGCAGTGCCACCCCGCACCCTGGAGGAGAGCCATCGTGCCTCGTACCGTCAGGGACGTCGTCTTCGTCGACGGCGTCCGCACCCCGTTCGGCAAGGCGGGCCCGAAGGGCATCTACCACGAGACCCGCGCCGACGATCTCGTCGTCAAGGCCATCCGGGAGCTGCTGCGGCGCAACCCGGCGCTCGACCCGAAGAAGATCGACGAGGTCGCCATCGCCGCGACCACACAGATCGGTGACCAGGGCCTGACCCTCGGCCGCACCGCGGGCATCCTCGCCGGGCTGCCGCAGTCCGTGCCGGGCTACTCCATCGACCGCATGTGCGCCGGTGCCCTCACCGCCGTCACGAGCGTCGCCGGCTCCATCGCCTTCGGCGCCTACGACGCCGTCATCGCCGGCGGTGTCGAGCACATGGGCCGTCACCCCATGGGCGAGGGCGTCGACCCGAACCCCCGCTTCGTCAGCGAGAAGCTCGTCGACGAGTCGGCCCTCTTCATGGGCATGACCGCGGAGAACCTGCACGACCGCTACCCGCACATCACCAAGCAGCGCGCCGACGAGTACGCCGTGCTCTCGCAGGAGAAGGCCGCCAAGGCGTACGCCGACGGCAAGATCCAGCAGGACCTCGTGCCGGTCTCCGTGCGCCGCACCAACCCGGAGGCCGGCGAGACCGGCTGGGGCCTGGTCACCGCCGACGAGCCGATGCGCCCGGGGACGACCCTGGAGAGCCTGGCCGGTCTGAAGACGCCGTTCCGCGTCCACGGCCGCGTCACCGCCGGCAACGCCGCGGGCCTCAACGACGGCGCCACCGCGTCGATCATCGCCTCCGAGGACTTCGCCCGCGAGAACAACCTCCCGGTCAAGATGCGCCTCGTCTCGTACGCCTTCGCGGGCGTCGAGCCGGAGGTCATGGGCTACGGCCCGATCCCGGCGACCGAGAAGGCCCTCGCCAAGGCGGGCCTCGCGATCGAGGACATCAACCTCTTCGAGATCAACGAGGCGTTCGCCGTCCAGGTCCTGGCCTTCCTGGACCACTACGGCATCGCCGACGACGACGCGCGCGTCAACCAGTACGGCGGCGCCATCGCCTTCGGTCACCCGCTGGCCTCCTCCGGCGTGCGTCTGATGACGCAGCTCGCGCGGCAGTTCGAGGAGCAGCCGGAGGTCCGTTACGGCCTCACCACGATGTGCGTCGGCTTCGGCATGGGCGCCACGGTCATCTGGGAGAACCCGCACCACAAGGACGCCGGAGGCAGCAAGTGAGTACTACCGCTGAGCTTTTGAAGGGTGCGGCCGAGCTGTTCCCGGACGAGGTCGTCACCCAGGCGCACGTACGCCACCTCGACCTGCCGGGCGGCGCCGGGCGCTTCGCGCTCATCACGCTGGACAACGGCCTGGACCACACCAAGCCGACCACCTTCGGCCCCCAGTCGCTGGCGAACCTCAACACCGCCGTCGACCAGGTCGAGAAGGAGGCGGCCGAGGGCACGGTCGTCGGTGTCGGCATCACCGGCAAGCCGTTCATCTTCGCCGTCGGCGCCGACCTCAAGGGCGTCGAGCTGCTCAAGCGCCACGAGGACGCGCTCGCCATCGGCAAGGGCGGCCACGACGTCTTCAAGCGCCTCGCGGGCCTCGCGGTCCCGACCTTCGCGTACTACAACGGCGCGGCCATGGGCGGCGGTGTCGAGGTCGGTCTGCACTGCACCTACCGCACCGTCTCCCAGGCGATCCCGGCGTTCTCGCTGCCCGAGGTCTTCCTCGGTCTCGTCCCGGGCTGGGGCGGCTGCACGATCCTGCCGAACCTGATCGGCGCCGACCGCGCGGTCTCGGTCGTCATCGAGAACTCGCTCAACCAGAACAAGCAGCTCAAGGGCAAGCAGGTCTTCGAGCTCGGCATCGCCGACGCGATCTTCGAGGGCGCGGACTTCCTGGAGCAGTCGCTGCTGTGGACCGCCAAGGTCCTCACCGGTGAGATCGCGGTCGAGCGCGCCGACATCGACCGCGGCGAGGGCTGGGACGCGGCCGTCGCACGCGGCCGGTTCATCGCCGACTCCAAGGTGCACGGTGCGGCCCCGGCCGCGTACCGCGCCCTGGACATCATCGAGGCGGCCAAGGACGGCGACCTGCAGAAGGGCTTCGACGCCGAGGACACGGCCCTGGCCGACCTCATCATGGGCGGCGAACTGCGCTCCGGCATCTACGCCTTCAACCTGGTGCAGAAGCGCGCCAAGCGCCCGGCCGGCGCCCCGGACAAGTCGCTTGCCCGCCCGGTCACCAAGGTCGGCGTCGTCGGCGCCGGCCTGATGGCCTCTCAGCTGGCGCTGCTGTTCCTGCGCCGCCTTGAGGTGCCGGTCGTGCTGACCGACATCGACCAGGAGCGCGTCGACAAGGGTGTGGGCTACGTCCACGCCGAGATCGACAAGCTGCTCGGCAAGGGCCGCATCAACCAGGACAAGGCCAACCGCCTCAAGGCCCTGGTGACCGGTGTGCTCGACAAGGCCGAGGGCTTCGCGGACGCGGACTTCGTCATCGAAGCCGTGTTCGAGGAGATGAGCGTCAAGCAGACGGTGTTCGCCGAGGTCGAGGCGGTCGCCCCGGCGCACGCGATCCTCGCCACCAACACCTCGTCGCTGTCGGTCAGCGAGATGGCCTCCAAGCTCAAGCACCCGGAGCGTGTGGTCGGCTTCCACTTCTTCAACCCGGTCGCGGTCCTGCCGCTGCTGGAGATCGTCCGCGGCGAGCAGACGGACGACGCGTCGCTGGCCACCGCGTTCGGCGTCGCGAAGAAGCTGAAGAAGACCGCGGTCCTCACCAAGGACGCCCCGGCGTTCGTCGTGAACCGCATCCTGACCCGCTTCATGGGCGAGATCCAGAACGTCATCGACGAGGGCACCCCGGTCGCCGTCGCCGAGAAGGCCGTCGAGCCCCTCGGTCTGCCGATGTCCCCGCTGGTCCTCCTGGAGCTCGTCGGCCCGGCCATCGGACTTCACGTGTCCGAGACCCTCAACCGGGCATTCCCGGACCGCTTCAAGGTCTCCCCGAACCTCAAGGCGGTCGTCGAGGCGGGCAAGCGCGGCTTCTACGTGTACGACTCCGGGAAGCCGGAGCTGGACCCCGAGGTCGCGGCGCTGCTCAAGCAGGGCGATGTCGTCCTGACGGAGGAGCAGGTGCGCGCCCGTGTCCTGGACGCGGTGGCGCAGGAGATCGGCCTGATGCTGGACGAGGGCGTCGTGGCCGAGGCGCAGGACATCGACCTGTGCCTGATCACGGGCGCCGGCTGGCCCTTCCACCTGGGCGGCATCACGCCGTACCTGGACCGTGAGGGTGTGTCGGAGCGCGTGAACGGCAAGCGGTTCCTGGCGCAGGGCATGGCCAGCGTCCCCGCGTAACACTGTCGGACGAACGGGCCGTACGGATCGATTCCGTACGGCCCGTTTCGTGTGTCCGTGGCTGTCGCAGGGAGGCGGCATCCGCCGGGACCCGCTCGTGTCAGACGGTCGCCCACCCGCCGAGCAGCAGACCCGACGCCGTGGTGTCCTGCCGCGCCACCCGCAGGCGGCCGTCCGGGTCCAGCGACGCGACGACCAGCCTGCCGTACGCGTCGACGGCTGCTGCCGGTTCGCCGACCCCCTGTCCGCCCGTACGCTCCCAGCACAGGTCCGCCGGTTCGTGTTCCGTCGGGTACGCGGCGATCGCCGTGTCGCCCTCGGCCGCGCGCTGGACCAGCACCGTGCAGTCGTGTCCCTCGACCGGGGCCCGTGCGAGCGCGGCTCCCGCCGACCCGGCGCCGCCGATCCGTGTCCGGGCGCCGTCCGTCCGCAGCGCCCACAGCGCTCCGTCACGGGAGTCCGGGCCGTACACCGTGACGTGGCCGTCGCCGGTCGGCTGGGCCGCGAGGGCCGATCCGGGCGCCAGGAGCAGCGGCAGGGGTTGCGGGGCGCGGACCAGACCGCCTCCCTCGGGCGCGCGGTGCCAGCGCAGCACGCCCTGGGCGGCCGGGGCGAAGAGCTCGGGCCCGCCCTGGTCGTCGAGCACGGCGGCGAGACCGTCGGTCACCCCCGTGCCCTGCCGGTCGGTCCACCCGCCCCAGGAACCGTTCCTGGCCTGCGAGCGGGAGCTGACGCCCCGTCCGAAGTTGCGGGCGAAGATGTGCGGGCAGCCGTCGCGGTCCACGACGACGGCCGGGACGCCGACCTCACGACCCCTCACCGGGTGAGTGCCGTTGGGGTTGCCGAGGGACCGCCACGGGCCGACGGGCCGGCCGCTCTGGTACTGCACCGCGTGCATGACCTCGACGAGGGCTCCCCCGTCCGGATCCGGTGTGCGGCGCAGCGAGACGAGGTGGACCCAGCCCTCGGGGCTCTGCGCGACGGAGAGGACCGGGAGCAGGGACGGTGTGTCGGGCGAGCGCCATGCGGTCCAGCCGGGGCCGCCGGGCGTCTCCTCGGTCCAGCGCACGAAGCCGCCGCCCACGGCGGCGTAGGCGGTGAGCCGCCCGTCGGTGCCGCGGGTGAGCCGCAGACGGCCGCCCGGGTACCGGTTCACCGGGGGGCGGGGCTCCTCCGGCTTGTCGCACGGTGCGGCGGCGCGGAAGCACTCGACCACGAGCCCGGCGGTACCGGGCCGGCCGGACCGCAGCCGTACGGCTTCGAGGACGGCCTCCGCGACGGCTGTGTGCTCGGGGTGATCGGCGTACGCGGCCTTCTCCCCGTCCCAGCCGGTGTGCTCGGGATCGGGGTCGGTGGTGCGGAGCACCGCCGCCGGGAACCGGTCCAGCAGCGCGGCGGCGAGGCGGGCGCCTTCCTGCCCGGCGCCGGGCGCGAGCAGGCGGGCCGCCTCGGCGAAGCAGACCTCGACGCGGGAGGCCGTGGAGAGGGTGTGGATGTCCAGGGGCGTGCCGTCCGGCAACCGTTCGGCGTTGCGGCTCCAGCCGCCGCCGGCGCCCAGCGCGTCGAGCAGTACGGTGCGCTCCGCGTCGTCGCCGGGTGCGAGGCAGACCACGGTCAGCGGGCGTCCGGCGAGGGCGCGGCCGACGTCGGCCCCGGTGAGGGACAGGGCGTCGGCGGGATGGGCGACGACATGGAGGTCACCGCCCCGGCCGTCGGCAGCCTCCTGGACGCCGTCACCGGCGGAGTCATGACGCGGCGCGGTCTTGCGCCGCCCCCGGCCCGCCGGCCGGCGCTCTTCTCTCGTGGCCCGCCCCACCTGCTCACTCCCCACCTTGTCGTTCACCGGACGGTCACATTACACACGTCCGCGTGTCCCCCTTCCGTCGAGCGGGAAACCGTCTCCGGGACGCTCACGGTCACGCAGCGCGCGCTCGTCGCGGAGACCCTGCGCGGCCGGCCGGCCTCGCCGAGGCCCCCGTGCCGCCCCGGCAACCCCGGGCACCCCCGCGGCCAAGCGGTCCTCGCCCCAGGGCGGCTGACGCCCCCTCGGGCAGCGTGGCCGTGCGAGGCTGAGGCGATGGAGACCCTTCTCGTCGTGGACGGCGCCAATGTCGTCGGATCGGTTCCGGACATGTGGTGGCGGGACCGGCGCGCCGCCGCGCTGCGGCTGCGCGACGCGCTGGCGGCACCCGGCGGGCAGTGGGCCGTGACGGGGCCGGTCGAGGTCGTCCTGGTCGTCGAGGGGGCCGCGCGGGGCGTCGCGTCGGTGCCGGGGGTCCGGGTCGAGTCCGCGGCCGGCAGCGGCGACGACCTGATCGCCGAACTGGCGGCAGGGGCGGCCGCCGCCGGCCGGCCCTGCGTGGTGGTCACGGCCGACCGGGGCCTCAGGGAGCGCGTGTCGGCCACCGGAGCGGCCTGCGCCGGCCCCCGCTCGGTGCGCCGCACCCCCTAGGACCGGCGTCCACCCGGGACGTTCTCCGGCCCCGTACCCCCCAGGGGGCGTACGGGGCCGGGGAGCTGCGGAGCCGTCAGAACGTGGCGTCCTTGCCGAGACGGCCGAGACGGCTGTTCCTGCGCCCGTACACGGCGTACACGACGATGCCGATGGCCATCCAGACCGCGAAGCGGAACCACGTCTCGGCCGGCAGGTTGAGCATGAGCCAGACCGAGGCGGCCACGGACAGGATCGGGACGAGCGGGACCAGCGGCGTGCGGAAGGCGCGCGGCAGGTCCGGGCGCGTACGGCGCAGGATCATCACGCCGAGCGCGACGACGACGAAGGCGAAGAGCGTGCCGATGTTCACCAGCGTGGCCAGCTCGTTGATGCTGGTGAAGCCGGCGACGACGGCGATGACCACGCCGAGCAGGATCGTCGGGCGATACGGGGTGCGGAAGCGCGGGTGGGTCACGGAGAAGAACCGGGGCAGCAGGCCGTCGCGGCTCATCGCGAAGAACACCCGGGTCTGGCCGAGCAGCAGGATCATGCACACGGTGGTGAGGCCGACGGCCGCGCCGAAGCTGATGACACCGCCGTAGAACGGATGGCCGACCGACTTGAAGGCGTCGGCGAGCGGGGCGCTGACCGACAGTTCGCTGTAGTGCTGCATACCGGTGACCACGAGGGACACGGCGACGTAGAGCACGGTGCAGATGAACAGCGAGCCGAGGATGCCGCGGGGCATGTCGCGCTGCGGAAGCCGGGTCTCCTCGGCGGCGGTCGCCACCACGTCGAAGCCGATGAAGGCGAAGAACACGATGGAGGCGGCCGTGAAGATGCCCATCACGCCGAAGTTCGTGGGCGCGTAGCCGAAGATCAGCTGGACCAGGGGCGCGTCCCAGCCGGATCCCGAGATCTGGCCCTGCGCATCGGGGATGAACGGCTCGTAGTTGGCGGCCTTGACGAAGAACAGGCCCGCGACGATGACGATCAGGACGACGGTGACCTTGATGGCGACGACGATCGCGGTGATCCGGGCCGACAGCTTCATGCCCACCACGAGGATCGCGGTCAGTACCAGGATCAGCAGGAACGCCAGCAGGTCGAAGGTGCCACCGGGCACGTCGGGGCCTTGCAGCGCAGCGGGCAGATGCCAGTCCACGTTGTCCATCAGCGAACGGACGTAGCCGGACCAGCCGACGGCGACGACGGCGGTGCCGAGCGCGAACTCGAGCACCAGGTCCCAGCCGATGATCCAGGCGGGCAGTTCGCCGAGCGAGGCGTACGAGAAGGTGTACGCCGAGCCGGCCACCGGGACGGTGGAGGCGAACTCGGCGTAGCACAGGGCCGCCAGGGCGCAGACGACGCCCGCGGCGACGAAGGCGAGCGCTGTCGCCGGGCCCGCCGTCTCCTTGGCGACCTTGCCCGTGAGGACGAAGATGCCGGTGCCGATGATGACACCCACCCCGAAGACCGTGAGGTCCATGGCGGAGAGGGATTTCTTGAGTGCGTGCTCCGGCTCCTCCGTGTCCCTGATCGACTGCTCGACCGTCTTCGTACGGAAGACACCGCTGTTACTGCCCGCGGGGTCTGTCTCTGTGCTCACCGCTGCACCTCCACGCTTGTCGTCCCCGCCATGATCGGGACGGTGGGTGGTCCACGGAGAGCCGTAACGGACGGAGTTCAACCGAATGGGCCGGAGGGACCACCCTTACAGGGTGACCTTCCGGCCCAAGATCGGCATGTTCTGCACACGATCGGTCCCATATGTCCACACACCTGGCGCGTGCGCGGGGCGCGGTGACCGGGCGTCCGGAAACGCCCGGCCGGTGCGCCGAGCGTGTCAGTCGCGGGCGGGCTCGACCGCCTCGCTGTCGATGCGGCCGTCCAGCCGGGAGACGAGTCCGGTGACCTGGCGGGCGATGTCCGGCGCGGTCAGCCCGATCTCCGCGAGGACCTCCTTGCGGGAGGCATGGTCGAGGAAGCGCGGCGGAATGCCGAAGTCGCGCAGCGGTACGTCGACGCCCGCGTCGCGCAGGGCCTGGGAGACCGCGGAGCCGACGCCGCCGACGCGGCTGTTGTCCTCGACGGTGACCACCACGCGGTGCCGGTCGGCGAGCGGGGCGAGCGCCTCGTCGACGGGCTTGACCCAGCGGGGGTCGACGACGGTGGTGGAGATGCCCTGGGCGTCCAGCAGATCGGCGATCTCCAGGCACATGGGGGCCAGCGCGCCGACGGAGACCAGCAGCACGTCAGGCCGCTCGCTGTCGGCGTACCGCAGGACGTCCATGCCGCCGACGGTGCCGACGGCCTGCACGGCGGGGCCGACGGCGCCCTTGGAGAAGCGGACCACGGTCGGGGCGTCGTCGACCTCGACGGCCTCGCGCAGCTGGGCGCGGACCTGGTCGGCGTCGCGCGGGGCGGCGATCCGCAGGCCGGGCACGACCTGAAGGATCGACATGTCCCACATGCCGTTGTGGGAGGCGCCGTCGGTGCCGGTGACGCCGGCCCGGTCGAGGACGAACGTCACACCGCACTTGTGCAGGGCGACGTCCATGAGGACCTGGTCGAAGGCGCGGTTGAGGAACGTCGCGTAGACGGCGAAGACGGGGTGCAGACCGCCGGTGGCGAGGCCCGCCGCCGACACGGCGCCGTGCTGCTCGGCGATGCCGACGTCGTAGACGCGCTCGGGGAAGGCCCTGGCGAACTTGTCCAGCCCCACCGGCTGCAGCATCGCGGCCGTGATGGCGACGATGTCCTCGCGCTCCCTGCCGAGCTTGACCATCTCCTCGCCGAAGACCGAGGTCCAGTCGAGGCCCGAGCTGGAGATGGGCAGACCGGTGTCGGGGTGGATCTTGCCGACGGCGTGGAAGCGGTCGGCCTCGTCCGCCAGGGCGGGCTGGTAGCCGCGGCCCTTCTCGGTGAGGCAGTGCACGATGACGGGGCCGCCGAAGCGCTTGGCGCGGGCGAGGGCGGACTCCAGCGCCTCGATGTCGTGGCCGTCGATCGGGCCGACGTACTTCAGGCCGAGGTCCTCGAACATGCCCTGCGGGGCGATGAAGTCCTTCAGGCCCTTCTTCGCACCGTGCAGCGTCTCGTAGAGCGGCTTCCCGACGACCGGGGTGCGCTCCAGGATGTCCTTGCCGCGGGCGAGGAAGCGCTCGTAGCCGTCGGTGGTGCGCAGGGTTGCCAGGTGGTTGGCGAGGCCGCCGATGGTGGGGGCGTAGGAGCGCTCGTTGTCGTTGACGACGATGACGAGCGGGCGGTCCTTGGCCGCGGCGATGTTGTTGAGCGCCTCCCAGGCCATGCCGCCGGTGAGCGCGCCGTCGCCGATGACGGCCACGACGTGGTCGTCCTTCTTCAGGACCTGGTTGGCCTTGGCGAGACCGTCGGCCCAGCCGAGGACGGTGGAGGCGTGCGAGTTCTCGATGACGTCGTGCTCGGACTCCGCCTGCGACGGGTAGCCGGACAGGCCGCCCTTCATCTTCAGTTTCGAGAAGTCCTGGCGCCCGGTCAGCAGCTTGTGCACATAGCTCTGGTGACCGGTGTCCCACAGGACCTTGTCCTTCGGGGAGTCAAAAACCCTGTGCAGAGCGATGGTGAGCTCGACCACGCCCAGGTTGGGACCGAGGTGCCCGCCGGTCTTGGAGACGGCGTCCACCAGGAAGGTCCGGATCTCCGCGGCCAGCTTCTCC
Organism: Streptomyces sp. NPDC015127; assembly: GCF_043080095.1. Classification (NCBI taxonomy): domain Bacteria; kingdom Bacillati; phylum Actinomycetota; class Actinomycetes; order Kitasatosporales; family Streptomycetaceae; genus Streptomyces; species Streptomyces sp. NPDC015127. The sequence goes on along the minus strand of NZ_JBIBVE010000010.1, from coordinate 254,895 downwards.
AGCTGCTCAGGGCCGAGCCGGTCCAGGTCGCGCGGTCCCTTGATACGGGAAAGCAGATCCCACCCGTCGCCCACCACCGCTCGTGTGGGACGCGCTTCGCGCGGCTGCGTCACTCTGCCTCCTTGCTTCGAGCTGCGTTCGAGCTGATCGAGCCCTGCCGATTGCCCGAGTCTAATGTTCCGAACCCGATCTTCGACGCGAGGCCGTGCGTTGTCGGTCACGCCGCCGGCCGCACGCAGCAGTGCCCGGCACCGCCGCGCGGTGCCGGGCACTGGGCGCCGGGTCAGGCGCGACCAGCGGTCTTCTGCGTCTTGCGGGTGATCGAGTCGATCACGACCGTGGCGAGCAGCACACCGCCGGTGATCATGTAGACCACGGGTGTCGCGATGCCCTCCAGGGCCAGGCCGTACTGGATGGAGACGATCACCATGACGCCCAGCAGGGCGTTCCAGGTGCGGCCGCGGCCGCCGAAGAGGCTGGTGCCGCCGATGACGGCCGCCGCGATGACGTTCATCAGCAGGTCACCGGTACCGGCGCTCTGGTTGGCCGCCGCGATCTTGGAGGCCCAGAACAGACCGCCGACCGCCGCGAAGAACCCGGCCAGCGCGAAGACGGAGATCCGCACCGCGGTGACGTTGATACCGGCACGGCGGGAAGCCTCGACGCTGCCGCCCAGCGCGAAGATCTTGCGACCGTAGGCCGTACGGCGGAGCACGAAGTCCGTGATCACGAGGACCGCGAGGAACAGCACCAGTGCGAGGGGCAGGCCCTTGTACTGGTTGAACATGGCCGCGGCCGCGAAGGCGACGACGGCGAGCAGCACCGTGCGCAGCACGATGTCGGACAGCGGCCGGGACGGGACGCCCGCCGCCTCCCGGCGGCGGTTGTCGAAGAAGGACGTGACGAAGAAGACGGCCACGGCCACGGCGGCGAGGCCGTAGGCGGCCGCGATGTCCGAGAAGTAGTACGTGGTCAGCTTCCCGACGACGCCGTCGGAGTCCAGGTTGATCGTTCCGGCGTCGCCGAGGAGCTGGAGCATGAAGCCGAGCCAGAACAGCAGGCCGGCCAGCGTGACGGCGAACGCGGGGGCGCCGATCCTGGCGAAGAAGAAGCCGTGCAGTGCGCCGATGGCCGCGCCCCCGGCGAGGGCGACGAGGACGGCGAGCCACTCGTTCATCCCGTGGGTGACGCTCATGACGGCGACGATGGCGCCCGCGACACCGCTGACCGAGCCGACCGACAGGTCGATCTCGCCGAGCAGCAGCACGAAGATGATGCCGACGGCCATCATGCCGGTGCCGACCATGGTGACGGCGATGTTGTTGAGGTTCTCCGCCGAGAGGAAGGCGGAGTTCAGGCTCTGGAAGATGATCGCGATGATCACCAGGCCGAGGACGACCGGGATCGAGCCCAGGTCACCGGCGTGCATCTTCCGCTTGAACTCGGAGACGTAGCCCTTGATGCCCTGCTCGCGCACCAGCAGCCGGGGGTCGACCGCGGTGACCGCGTCGTGCGCGGCGTCCGGGTTGACGACCGGCGCCTCGACGGGGGTGGAGGTCTTCTCGGTGCTCACTTCTGAACCTCCGCGTTGCGCGCCGCACGGCGGGTCACGGCGTTGTCCGTGGCACCGGTGATGGCGGAGATGATCTCTTCCTGCGAGGTCGACTTGACCTCGAAGACGCCATTGTTCCGGCCCAGCCGGAGCACGGCGACCTTGTCGGCGACGGCCTTGACGTCGGCCATGTTGTGGCTGATCAGGATCACGGCGTGGCCGCGCTCCCGCAGCCGCTCGACGAGGTCGAGCACCTGAGCGGTCTGCTCGACGCCCAGGGCGGCGGTGGGCTCGTCGAGGATGACCAGCTGGGGCTCGCCGAGCATCGACCGCGCGATGGCCACGGTCTGGCGCTGGCCGCCGGACAGCGAGGCGATCGGGATACGGACGCTGGGGATGCGGATCGACAGCGTCTTCAGCAGTTCGAGAGCGCGTCGCTCCATCTCGACCTCGTCGAGCACACCGCGCTTGCGGAGCTCGCGGCCGAGGTAGAGGTTGCCGACGACGTCGATGTTGTCGCACAGCGCGAGGTCCTGGTAGACCGTCGCGATGCCGAGGTTCTGGGCGTCGTGGGGGCGGTTGATCGACACGCCCCTGCCCTGCCATTCGATGGTGCCTTCATCGATGGGATGCACGCCGGCGATCGTCTTGACCAGCGTGGACTTTCCGGCGCCGTTGTCGCCGACCAGGGCGACCACCTCACCGGCGTGGACCTCAAGCTCTACGTCGGTGAGCGCCTGGACGGCACCGAACCGCTTGGAGACCCCGCGCAACGCCAACACGGGCGTAGCGGACACGTGAACCATCTCCTTCGCCGCCTGACCGGCGGGGATGCCGCGCCGCGGGGTAGGCGGCGCGGAGGCTGAGCAGAGCAGATATGCGAGTGTTCCGACCGGTGCCCCTCCCGCAGCGGGGGCTGGATGGCGGGAGGAGACACCGGAAGGTTCCGCGGGACGGGACCGTCCCGGACAGAGGCCGGAGCGCCGGGGACCGGTGCTCCGGCGAGCGGCCCAGGGCCTGTCTTCCGGACCGTGCCGGGCTCGGCCCGGTCCGGAAGTGAGGCCCTACTTCAGGCCGAGCTGGTCACACGCGGCCTTGAACTTCGGGGTGCAGATCTCCTGGACGGTGTAGACGCCGTCCTTGATCACCGTGTCCTTGATGTTGTCCTTCGTCAGCGAGACGACCGGGACGAGGACCGACGGGATGGCCTTGTTGGTGGGGCTGTCGACCTTCTCCTTGGCGATCGAGTCGAGCTTCTCGCCCTTGGCGAGCGCCACGGCCATCTCGGCGGCGGCCGCGGCCTCCGGCGCGTACGGCTTGTAGACGCTCATGAACTGCTCGCCCGCGACGATGCGCTGCACACCGGCGAGCTCGGCGTCCTGGCCGGTGACCGGCGGGAGCTTGGTGAAGCCGCCGGCCTTGAGGGCGGTGATGATGCCGCCCGCCATGCCGTCGTTCGCGGAGTAGACACCGATGATCTTGTCCTTGCCGAGGGCAGAGATCGCGGCCTCCATGTTGGAGTTGGCGTTCTCCGGCTTCCACTCCTTGGTGTCGTACTCCTTGCCGATGGTCACCTTGCCGTCGAGCTCGGCGTGGGCGCCCTTCTTGAACAGCGCCGCGTTCGGGTCCGTGATGGCGCCGTTCATCATCACGATCTGGCCGTCCTTGGCCTTGTCGCCGAGGGCCTCCAGCAGGGCCTTGCCCTGGACGTGGCCGACCTCTTCGTTGTCGAAGGAGGTGTAGGCGTCGATCGGGCCCTCCGCGAGGCGGTCGAAGGCGACGACCGGGATGCCGGCGTCCTTGGCCTTCTTGACGCTGCCCGCGATGGCCTTCGAGTCGACCGCGTCCACGATCAGGGCGTCGACCTTGTTGGTGATCATGGTGTCGACCTGCTGCGTCTGCAGCGTGGCGTCCTGCTTGGCGTTGGCGTAGACGACCTTGGCCTTGCCGTCCGTGAGCTCGCTGATCTTCTTCTCGATGAGCGGCTTGTCGAACTTCTCGTAGCGAGCGGTCTGGTTCTCCGGAAGGAGCAGGCCGATCGTGATGTCGTCGCCCTTCTGGGCGGCCGTCTCTTCGGCGGCGTCGCCCGACTCCCCGGCCTGGCCACAGGCGGCGAGCGAGACGGCCATTGCGGTGGCAGCGGCAGCTACGGCGGCACGACGCAGATGTGCGTTCACGATGTAAACCTCCCTGACGAGGCCGCGTCGCTGCGGCCGAGGTGGCTGGAAGTCAACTCGGCCCCGCCGTCAGCGTCAAGGAGTAAATCCTTAACGAGATGACAACGGTGCCATCCGTTATCTAAGTGAAGGCAGGCGCCCGGGTCGGCAACGCGCTCTCCAGAAGGGTCGAATCACCCATTTCACTGAGCACGAGGGCGAGGGCGCCCAGGACCTCGGCTCTTCCGCCGAGCGCTCCCGGCGCCACCGACAGCTGCCGCGCCGCACTGGGGATCGCATACCGGGAGACGGACTCGCGGATGGGTCCGAGTACCAGCTCTCCAGCCTCCGCCAGATCGCCGCCCAGCACCACCCGACTGGGGTTGAGCAGGTTGCACAGGTTGGCCACGCCACTGCCGATGTGGCGGCCCACGTCGGCCACCACACGCCGGCAGCCGGGGTCCCCGTCACGGGCGAGGCGGACGACCTTCTCCATGGTCAGCCCGTCGCCGTGGCTGGGCCTCAGCAGCGGCAGCACGTACCGGGCGGCGGCGAAGGTCTCCAGGCAGCCCCGGTTGCCGCAGCGGCACACGGGGCCCGACTCGTCCAGCGTGATGTGCCCGATCTCGCCCGCGGTGCCGCCGGGCCCGCGGTAGATCTGGCCGTCTATCACCAGCCCGGCGCCGACACCGCTGGCCACCTTGATGTACGCGAGGTCCTTGACCCCGCGTCCGCCGCCCCACACCAGCTCGCCGAGGGCGCCGAGGTTGGCGTCGTTGTCGACGTACACCGGGACGCCCAGGCGCCCGGACAGCTCGTCGCTCGGGTTGATGCCGGTCCAGCCCGGCAGGATGGCGGTGGAGCCGAGCGTGCCGGACTCCACGTCGATGGGGCCGGGCACGCCGAGCCCGACGCCGATGATCTTTCCGGGACCGATGCCCGTCGCCTCCACCAGCCGGTTGACCAGGGCCTCGGCCCGGTCGAACCCCTCGGCCGACGACGCGTCCACGTCCAGCGGCTCGGCCTCCTCCGCCAGCACCTGGTGAGCGAGGTTGCCGACGGCGACCCGCAGGTGGGTGTGGCCGAAGTCGACACCGATCACGATGCCCGCATCACCGCTGAGGGAGACGCTCCGGGCGCGCCTGCCGCCTGCGGAGGTGGGCGTCACCTCGACCGTGCCGCCGTCCTTGAGCTCACGGACGATGTTGGAGACCGTGGCCGCGGAGAGGCCGGTGCTCCTGGCGATCTCCGCCTGCGTGAGCGAGCCGGCCATGCGCACCGCGCGCACGACCCGCTCGAGGTTGGCCCGGTGCAGTGACGTCTGCGATCCCGGAGTCTCCATTGACTCATCCACTCCTGCCCCCGGCGGGCGGTACGACGACCGCCCCCGGCCGGGGCACCGCGAAAGGGAACCCCGACGTCTCTCCAACTTGTGAACCCTAAGCTCAACTCTCGGGGGCCTTTCGCGTCAAGACCTTGAGCAAGGGCGTCACCACCGTCCGCACCGGGCGCGCCAACGCCGGAGCCCCGTTCGACGCGGTGTCGAACGGGGCCCCGACGGGTGCCGCGATGGGCGGTCTGTCCGGTTTCGTTACTTGAGCGTGCCCGCGGTGAGACCGGACTGGACCTGCCGCTGGAAGGACAGGTAGACGACGATCACCGGCAGCATGGCGATCGTCATGCCCGCGAAGATCACCGGCAGGTCGCCCTCGTAGCCCTGCTGCTGGTTCAGCAGCACCAGGCCCTGGGTGAGCACCGAGCGGTCCTTGTCGAAGCCGCTCTGCTGCTGCATCAGGGTCATGGGCAGGATGTACTGGTTCCACTGGCCCAGCACGTTGAAGATGCCGACGCTGAGCAGGCCGGGCTTCGCCATCGGCACCATGACCTGGAAGAAGATCCGGGTGTGGGAGGCGCCGTCGATGACCGCGGCCTCGTGGATGGCCGTGGGCAGCGTCCGGAAGAACGCGTGCATGAAGAAGACGGTGAACGGCAGCGAGTAGGCGATGTAGACCAGGATCAGACCCTGGTACGTATTGAGCATGCCGAGCATGTCGACGAGGAAGTACAGCGGCACGAGGCCCAGGTAGACCGGGAACATCGCGCCGGCGACGAAGAAGTAGTAGAAGAAGCGGTTGCCCGGGAACTCGTAGCGGGCGAGCACGTACGCCGCCATCGCGCCGAGCAGCATCGTCAGCGGGATGGAGAAGGCGAGCACGATCAGGGTGTTGGCGAAGTAGTCGCCGATGCCCTTCTCCCAGGCGCGGCCGAAGGCGTCGAAGTTCCAGTTCGACGGCCACGACCAGGCGCTGGCGCCGATCTCCGTGTCGGTCTTGAAGGAGCCGATCAGCAGCCAGAAGAGCGGCAGCACGATCATCACGGCCCACAGGACGAGGAAGCCGTGGGAGAAGACGTTGAGGACCCTGCCCTCGCCGTCGCCGCCGCCGGATCCGGCGCGGCCGCCCGCACCGTTGTTCGTGGCGCGCGGGGCGGGTACGGCGTCCTTCTCGACGCCGGGGATCAACCGGGTGTTCGACATGGCGTGTTCCCCGCTCAGTATTCGATGCGCTCGCGGCGGCTGGCCCGCAGCGTGACGAGGGACAGGATCAGCGTGAGGACCAGGATCACGACGCCCATGGCACAGGCGTAACCGCTCTTCCCGAAGGAGAGGAAGTTGCGCATCAGATAGGTCGCCATGACCTCGCTGTTGTGGTCGGGGCCGCCGCCGTAGCTGTTGCCCGGTGTCATCACGGAGATGAGGGCGAAGCAGTCCATGGCGAGGATCGCCAGGTACACCCAGGCCGTCTGCACCGTGTCCCACAGCAGGGGCAGCGTGACCCGGAAGAAGGACTGCGTCCGGCTGGCGCCGTCCAGCAGCGCGGCCTCGTAGATCTCCTTCGGCACCGACTGCATCGCGGCGGAGAAGAGCACGAGGTAGAAGCCGACGCCCCACCACAGGAGCACGAAGGCCACGCACCACAGCACGAGATCGGGCTCGTTGAGCCATTCGATCGGGTGCGCGGGGTCGGACAGACCCAGCTTGATGAACACGCCGTTGATCAGACCGGCGACGTCACCGCGGTAGATCGCCCGCCATAGGACGGCGAGGATGGCGATCGAGAGCACGTGCGGGACGAAGAACAGGATCTTGTAGAGCCCCGAGCCCTTCACCCCGCGGATTCCGCCGGAGCCACCCCGCCCGCCCACGTTCACCATGTAGGCGAAGAAGAGGGCGAGCAGGATGGTCGCGATCGGCAGGAAGATCAGGAGCAGGATGTTGTGCCACAGGGCCTTCAGGAACACCTCGTCGGAGAACAGCGCGGTGTAGTTGTCGAATCCGACGAAGCTCATCTCCTGCGACTGGCCCTGCCAGTTCGTGAAGGAGTATCCGAAGGTCTGCAGATACGGCCAGATCATGAAGACCGCGTACAGCACGACCGGAACGATCAGAAATCCGGTGACGAACCGGTACTTTCCCTGTTGCATGGCACCCTGTCCCTGGTTTCCCGGCCTCGGCTACTGACGCTTGTTGTTCTTGCTCGCCGGGTCCTTGGCCGCCTTGTCGACCGCGGCCTGCGCCCGCTTGAGCCATTCGTTCGGCTGGATGCGCTTGGCCATCAGCTCGGCGGAGGCGGTGCGGATGGACTCGTCCATCTCGCTGTACCAGGTGGTGTAGAAGTAGTCGAAACGCTGCTCGACCGGGCAGGCCTCGACTGCCTCGACGGCCGACTTGGTGCCGGGGCGCAGGGTGACGCTCTTGTCGACGCCGTCCTGAAGGATCGTCAGCGAATTGGCCACCTGGGCGAACTTCGTCGACCATTCCTTGGACAGCATCATCCGCAGGAACTCCAGGCCGCCGGCCCTGTTCTTGGCTTTCTCCGGCACGATGTACGGCTCACCCGCGCCGGCCCGGATCGCCTCGAAGGGCAGCTTGCTGTCCGGCAGCAGCGGCATCGGCAGGAACTTCATGTCGAAGTCGGCCGGGGTCTGCTTCAACTGCTCGTTCTCCAGCCAGGAGCCGGAGGGGATGAAGACGGCCTTGCCCTCGTTCCACGCGGTCTGCGACTCGATGTGGTCCAGGGAGTTGGTGCCGGGCATGAGCAGGCCCTTGTCGACGATCTCGTAGATCGCCTCGATGGACTGCTTGGCCACGTCGCTGCCGACGAATGCCTTGGGGTCGAGGTTGTCGATCGCCTTCATGGCCTCCAGACCGCCGGTCTTGGCGATCAGGTCCATGATCATGACGTTGATGTAGTACGGGTGCTTGCCCTGGTGGGCGAGGCCGCCGATGCCGTCCTTCTTGGCCTCCTGCATGATCGCCAGGAAGGCGTCCCACGTCTTCGGGACCTCCCAGCCCTTCTCCTTGAAGAGCTTGCCGGAGTACCACACGCCCCAGACCGTGTAGACGTAGTTGAGCGCGTGCATCTTGCCGCCGATGAAGCCCTTGTCGGCGGTGCCCGGGATCAGGACGTCCTTGACCTTCTTGTTCGGGTCGTCGACCGACGGCGCCTCGAGAAGTTCGGTGAGATCGGCGAGCTGACCGTTCTTGTGCAGCACGTCGAGCTTGATCTGCTGGGCACCGGAGTCGTCGACCACGTCCGGCGGGTTGCCCGCGTTGAAGCGCGGCTGGAGCTTGCCGGTGATCTCCTGCGTGCCCAGGTGGCTGATCTTCGGCCCGTACTTGGCCTTGTAGAGCTTCTCCCACTCGATGGCGTACTGGTCGCCGAAGCCGCCCTTGAAGATGACGACGTCGAGGGTGCCGCCCCTGGCGACGCCGAACGGGTTGTCCTTCGTCACCTCGCCCTTCTGCTTCTCCTGGTCGTCACCGCCACTGCTGGCGCACGCGGACAGGAAACTCATCGTCGGAACGGCGATCAGACCGAGTGCGGCCGACCGCTTGATCAGATTTCGGCGGCTGAGGCCCTCATTGTTCTCGTGGGCGGAGGTGGATCCCATGCTCAAGTCCTCGCCTTCTCCAGGACTCAGGCGGTGTACCGGTCGCCCGTACTGCTCGCCTCAGGCGAAGGGCCCCGTTACCGCGGTCAGTTGCTGTGTTTTCCCGAAGGGAAACCCAGTGAAGCTCGGGTCGTGCACCGGCCGGCAGTGGGAACGGCCCCTTTCACGGCCGCCGGTCCGCGTGGCCCGGCCGCCGGTCGCCCCCCTGCCCGCACCCTGTAACTGCTCTACGGACGCCGACAGGTATAGTCCACTTCCCGCCAAGTGAGCAAGATCGAATGCAAGGTTGGACGGCAGTCTTTCCCGAGTTGAGACCTCACGGATACATAAGCCCCGTGCGCACCCTTACGACCGCTGCAATCTTCGCGGAACAGCCTATTCCGACTGGCCGGCGCCGCCAACACCCTTGACACCGCATGACACTTGCCGCCCTACTGGATCCTGCGCCTCGCGCCTGACAACGTTGTCCAACGCGCCTTCCCCTGGAGGAACGACCCGGGATGCAGCCCAGACTCCGACCTCGGCAGAGACCAGCCCATGCGGTCACCCTCGCGGTGAGCGCCTCACTCCTCATGTTGACGGCTCCCTCCGCTGCCGTCGCCCTTCCCGCGCACCCCGGACAATTCCCCGCCGCGGCCCGGGAATTCACCTCCTCCTTCGAAGCGGAGGAAAAACAGCCCGATTGGCGTAATACCGTCGAAGTCGGTACCGACGGAAAGAAGCGGTCGTCGGGTGTCGACGGCGGATTCTCGAGTGGAATACCGGGCAATGTCACCGACAGGGTGACCGAACTGCGCGCCAGTGGCGAGAACACCGGCGCCGGGGAGACGAAGGAGAATCTCGTCGATCTCCTGCCGGGCAGCAAATGGCTCACCTTCGAGTCCACCGCCTGGGTCGAGTTCGACACCGACGAGCCGGTCAAGGTCGCGACCTACGCGCTCACCTCCGCCAACGACTATGCCGAGCGCGACCCCAGGGACTGGACGCTCAAGGGCTCGGCCGACGGAAAGACGTGGACCGTCCTCGACACGCGTGCGGGCGAGACGTTCGCGAAGCGCTTCGAGACGAAGACGTACGACATCGGCGCGCCGTCCGAGGTGACGGCGTACGCGCACTACCGCCTGGAGATCACGAAGAACAACGGCGCGTCCGGCATCACCCAGCTCGCGGACGTCCAGTTCTCCAACGGCGACACGTCCGCCCCCGTCCCCGACGACATGCGCACCCAGGTCGACCGCGGCCCCAGCGGCTCCCCCACCGCCAAGGCCGGTGCCGGCTTCACCGGCAAGCGGGCGCTGCGCTACGCGGGCACCCACAAGCCGGACGGCCGCGCCTACGCGTACAACAAGGTCTTCGACGTCGATGTCGACGTGCGCCGCGACACCGAGCTGTCGTACAAGGTCTTCCCGGCGATGGCGGAGACCGACCTCGGCTATCCCGCCACGAATGTGGCCGTGGACCTCGCGTTCACCGACGGCACCTATCTGAGCGAGCTGAAGGCCGTCGACTCGCACGGCGGGCTGCTGACCCCGCAGGGCCAGGGCGCCGCCAAACGGCTGTACGTCAACCAGTGGAACGCCGTCGCCTCCGGCATCGGCACGGTCGCCGCCGGCAGGACCGTCGACCGCGTCCTGGTGGCGTACGACTCCCCCAAGGGACCGGCGAAGTTCCAGGGCTGGATCGACGACATCACGATCAGGCCCAAGGCCCCCGAGAAGCGGCTGGAGCACCTGTCGGACTACGCCTCCACGACGCGCGGCACCAACTCCAGCGGCTCCTTCTCCCGCGGCAACACCTTCCCCGCCACCGCGGTCCCGCACGGCTTCAACTTCTGGACGCCGGTGACCAACGCGGGCTCCCAGAGCTGGCTGTACGAGTACGCGCGCGGCAACAACGCGGACAACCTGCCGACCGTGCAGGCCTTCAGCACCAGCCACGAGCCGAGCCCGTGGATGGGTGACCGGCAGACCTTCCAGCTGATGCCGTCCGCCGCGGCGGGCACCCCGGACACCTCGCGCACGGGCCGGGCGCTGCCCTTCCGGCACGAGAACGAGACGGCGCGCCCGCACTACTACGGCGTGACGTTCGAGAACGGCCTCAAGGCCGAGATGGCGCCGACCGACCACGCGGCGATGATGCGGTTCACCTATCCCGGTGACGACGCGAGCGTGCTCTTCGACAACGTCACGAAGCAGGGCGGTCTCACCCTCGATCCGGCGAACCGGTCCTTCACCGGTTTCTCCGACGTCAAGAGCGGTCTGTCCACGGGGGCCACGCGGCTGTTCGTGTACGGCGTCTTCGACGCGCCGGTCACGGACTCCGCGGCCGACGGCGTCACCGGCAGGCTCCGCTTCGACGCGGGCGACGACCGCACGGTGACCCTGCGCATCGCCACCTCGCTGATCGGCGTGGACCAGGCGAAGAAGAACCTCGCCGACGAGATCCCGGCCGGGACCGGCTTCGAGCGCGTACGCGGCAAGGCGCGGGACGCCTGGGACGAGCTGCTGGGCCGGGTCGAGGTCGAGGGTGCCACGCACGACCAGCTGACCACGCTCTACTCCAGCCTGTACCGGCTCTACCTGTACCCGAACTCCGGCTTCGAGAACACCGGCACCCGGCAGAGGCCCAAGTACCGGTACGCGAGCCCGTTCTCGCCGATGCCCGGGCCCGACACCCCGACCCGGACCGGCGCGAAGATCGTCGACGGCAAGGTGTACGTCAACAACGGCTTCTGGGACACCTACCGCACGACCTGGCCCGCGTACTCCTTCCTGACCCCGAAGAAGGCCGGCGAGCTGGTGGACGGCTTCGTACAGCAGTACAAGGACGGCGGCTGGATCTCCCGGTGGTCCTCCCCGGGCTACGCGGACCTGATGACCGGCACCAGCTCGGACGTGGCCTTCGCCGACGCGTACGTCAAGGGCGTGGACTTCGACGCGGAGGCGGCGTACGAGGCGGCGCTGAAGAACGCGACCGCGGTCCCGCCGTCGTCGGGCGTGGGCCGCAAGGGCATGGAGACCTCGCCGTTCCTCGGCTACGCCTCCACCGAGACCCATGAGGGCCTGTCCTGGTCGCTGGAGGGCTACCTCAACGACTACGGGCTCGCCGAGATGGGCAAGGCGCTGTACAAGAAGACGAAGAAGGCGCGCTACCTGGAGGAGTCGGAGTACTTCCTGAACCGCGCGCGCAACTACGTCACGCTCTTCGACTCCGAGGCCGGCTTCTTCCAGGGCCGCAACCTCAAGGGCGACTGGCGGGTCCCCTCGGGCCAGTACGACCCGCGGGTGTGGGGCTACGACTACACGGAGACCAACGGCTGGGGCTATGCCTTCACGGCACCCCAGGACTCGCGCGGCCTCGCGAACCTCTACGGCGGCCGTGCCGGCCTCGGCAAGAAGCTCGACACGTACTTCGCCACACCGGAGACGGCGTCGCCGGAATTCGTCGGGTCGTACGGGTCCGTCATCCACGAGATGACCGAGGCGCGCGACGTGCGGATGGGCATGTACGGCCACTCCAACCAAGTGGCCCACCACGTCACCTACATGTACAACGCGGCGTCCCAGCCGTGGAAGACGCAGGAGAAGGTGCGTGAGGTGCTCTCCCGCCTGTACACCGGCAGCGAGATCGGGCAGGGCTACCACGGCGACGAGGACAACGGCGAGCAGTCGGCCTGGTACCTGTTCTCCGCGCTCGGGTTCTATCCGCTGGTGATGGGCAGCGGGGAGTACACCATCGGCTCTCCCCTGTTCACCAAGGCGACCGTGCACCTCGACAACGGGCGTGAGCTGGTGGTCAGGGCTCCGAAGAACAGCGCCGCGAACATCTACGTGCAGGGCCTGAAGGTCAACGGCAAGAAGTGGGACTCCACCTCCCTGCCGCACGAGGTGGTCGCCGAGGGCGGCACGCTGGAGTTCGCGATGGGCCCGAAGCCGTCCGCCTGGGGCACGGGCAGCAACGCCGCCCCCGTCTCGATCACCCAGGACGACAAGGTCCCCGCCCCGCGGCACGACGTGACCACGGCCGGCGGCCCGCTCCTCGACAACTCCTCGCGCACGTCGGCGGCGTTCACGTCGACCGCCCTGCCGGTGGCGGGCGAGGCGCGGGCGGTGCAGTACACGCTGACGTCGGCGGCGAAGGACAAGGCGCCGACGGCGTGGGCCCTGCAAGGCTCGACCGACGGACAGTCCTGGACGGACCTGGACAAACGGTCTGGCCAGTCGTTCGCCTGGGACCGCCAGACCCGGGTGTTCACGATCGGCGAGCCGGGGGCGTACACGCACTACCGGCTGGTCACGGACGGCGAGGCGACGCTCGCCGAGGCCGAACTGCTCGGGTAGCGGCGGCGGGGCCCGTCGAACTGGCGGACCGCGCCACCGAATTCATGTGTGAATGTCCCATGGAAGGATTAAGGTGATCCTGTGGCTCGCCTCGCCTCGCGAGGCGAGCCACTTCTGTCGAATCTCTCGTTTGGAGAACTACGTGGCCGACCTTTCTGGCCTCAAGCGCGGCCGGGCACGCACCCGCCTCGCTGCCGCGGCGACCGCCGCGGCACTGCTCATCACCGGCCTGGGCGCCTCCGCCGCGTCCGCCGCCGACCAGCCCGTCCCCGGGCCGTCCGCGGCCGCCCAGAACGAGGCCGGCACGCCCGCCTCGGGCACCTTCGGCACGCAGGCCGCGGCCGCCGACGCGCCGGTCAACGCGCTGTACGGCGTCAACAGCGCGGGCGACATGTACGGATACGCACCGAACGGTTCCGGCGGTCTCGACAGCCGTGAACTCGTCGGCTACGGCTGGGACATCATCAAGCACGCCACGCAGGTGGACCACAACGCCGACGGTTCCGCCGACGGCGTGTGGGAGATCAACAACGCCGGCGGCTTCTACTACGCCGCATGGGGCGAGGACCCGATCTCCGTCGGCACCGGCTGGGGCATCTACAACAAGGTGTTCTCGCCCGGCAACCTCGCGGGCGCCGCTGCCGACGACCTCGTCGCCCGGGACGGCTCCGGCACGCTGTGGCTCTACCTCGGCTACGGCGACGGCCGCGTGACGGCCCGCAAGAAGATCGGCACCGGCTGGCAGATCTACAACAGGATCGCGGGCCAGGGCGACCTGACCGGTGACGGCAGGGCCGACATCGTGGCCCGTGACGGCTCGGGCACGCTGTGGCTGTACAAGGGCACCGGCAGCCAGACGGCCCCCTTCGCCGCGCGCACCAAGATCGGCACCGGCTGGAACATGTTCAACGCGCTCGTCTCGGTCGGTGACATCGACCTCGACGGCACGACGGACCTGATCGCACGCGACACGACGGGCGCGCTGTACCTGTACAAGGGCACCGGCAGCGCGACGTCCCCGTTCAAGCCGCGCGTCAAGATCGGCACCAGCGGCTGGAACACCTACCGCCTGCTGTTCTGATCCGGACATGCACCGGGGCCGCACTCCCTTGCCGGGAGTGCGGCCCCTTGCGTTGCGACCGGTCCGTCAGCCGCGGCTGTGCTCAGCCACGAATGAGGTTGCGCAGCACGTACTGCATGATGCCGCCGTTGCGGTAGTAGTCCGCCTCACCGGGGGTGTCGATGCGGACGACCGCGTCGAACTCCACACCGGTGTCGGTGGTGACCTTGACCGTGCGCGGCGTGGTGCCGTTGTTCAGCTCGGTGACGCCGGAGATGGAGAAGGTCTCCTCACCGGTCAGGCCGAGGGACTCGGCCGAGGCGCCCTCCGGGAACTGCAGCGGCAGGACGCCCATGCCGATGAGGTTCGAGCGGTGGATGCGCTCGTACGACTCGGCGACGACGGCCTTGACGCCCAGCAGCGCGGTGCCCTTCGCGGCCCAGTCGCGGGACGAGCCCGAGCCGTACTCCTTGCCCGCCAGGATCACCAGCGGAGTGCCCGCGGCCTGGTAGTTCTGCGAGGCGTCGTAGATGAAGGAGACCGGGCCGCCGTCCTGCGTGAAGTCACGCGTGTAGCCGCCCTCGGTGCCCGGCGCGATCTGGTTGCGCAGGCGGATGTTGGCGAACGTACCGCGGATCATGACCTCGTGGTTGCCGCGGCGCGAGCCGTAGCTGTTGAAGTCGCGGCGCTCGACGCCGTGCTCCGTGAGGTACTTGCCGGCCGGGGTGTCGGCCTTGATGGCACCGGCCGGGGAGATGTGGTCGGTGGTGACCGAGTCGCCGAGCTTGGCGAGCACGCGCGCGCCGGCGATGTCGGAGACCGGGGTGGTCTCCATCGTCATGCCCTCGAAGTACGGGGGCTTGCGCACGTAGGTGGACTGCGGGTCCCACTCGAAGGTGTTGCCGGTCGGGATCGGCAGCGCCTGCCACTGGGCGTCGCCCGCGAAGACGTCGGAGTAGGACTTGTTGAACATGTCCTCGCCGATGGCGTTGGCGACGACGTCGTTGACCTCGGCCTCGGTCGGCCAGATGTCCTGGAGGTAGACCGGCTTGCCCTCGGTGTCGACGCCGAGCGCGTCCTTGGTGATGTCCACCTTCATCGAACCGGCGAGGGCGTACGCGACGACCAGCGGCGGGGAGGCGAGGTAGTTCATCTTGACGTCGGGGTTGATCCGGCCTTCGAAGTTGCGGTTGCCGGAGAGCACCGAGGTGACCGCGAGGTCGTGGTCGTTGACCGCCTTGGAGACCTCCTCCGGCAGCGGGCCGGAGTTGCCGATGCAGGTGGTGCAGCCGTAACCGACCAGGTTGAAGCCGACCTTGTCGAGGTAGGGGGTCAGACCCGCCTTGTCGAAGTAGTCGGTGACGACCTTTGAACCCGGCGCCAGGGTCGTCTTGACCCACGGCTTGCGGGTCAGGCCCTTCTCGACCGCCTTCTTGGCCACCAGCGCGGCGGCGACCATGACGTACGGGTTCGACGTGTTGGTGCAGGAGGTGATCGCGGCGACGGTGACGGCGCCGTGGTCGAGCGTGTATGTCGAGCCGTCGGGGGCGGTGACGGTGACCGGGTTGGACGGGGCGCCGTTGGGGGCGACGGCCGGGGCGTCGGAGGCCGGGAAGGACTCCTGGCCCGCCTCGTCGACGCTGTCGACGTAGTTGCGGACGTCCTGCTTGAACTGCTCGGCGGCGTTCGCGAGGACGATGCGGTCCTGCGGGCGCTTCGGGCCGGCGATCGAGGGCACGACCGTGGACAGGTCCAGCTCGAGCTTCTCCGAGAAGTCGGGCTCGGCGGCCGGGTCGAGCCAGAGGCCCTGCTCCTTGGCGTACGCCTCGACGAGCGCGACCTGCTGCTCGGAGCGGCCGGTCAGCTTGAGGTAGTTGAGGGTCTCGCCGTCGATCGGGAAGATCGCGGCGGTGGAGCCGAACTCCGGCGACATGTTGCCGATGGTGGCGCGGTTGGCCAGCGACGTGGCGGCGACGCCCTCGCCGTAGAACTCGACGAACTTGCCGACGACGCCGTGCTTGCGCAGCATCTCGGTGATCGTGAGGACCAGGTCGGTGGCGGTGGTGCCGGGCTTGAGCTCACCGGTCAGCTTGAAGCCGACGACGCGCGGGATGAGCATGGAGACCGGCTGGCCGAGCATCGCGGCCTCGGCCTCGATGCCGCCGACGCCCCAGCCGAGCACACCGAGGCCGTTGACCATGGTGGTGTGCGAGTCGGTGCCGACGAGGGTGTCGGGGTAGGCCTGGCCGTTCCGGACCATGACCGTGCGGGCCAGGTGCTCGATGTTCACCTGGTGAACGATGCCGGTACCGGGCGGGACGACCTTGAACTCGTCGAAGGCGGTCTGGCCCCAGCGCAGGAACTGGTAGCGCTCCTTGTTGCGGCCGTACTCCAGCTCGACGTTCTGGCCGAAGGCTTCCGCGGTACCGAACTTGTCGGCGATGACGGAGTGGTCGATGACCAGCTCGGCCGGGGCCAGCGGGTTGATCTTCGCCGGGTCGCCGCCGAGCTCCTTGACGGCCTCACGCATGGTGGCGAGGTCGACGACACAGGGAACACCGGTGAAGTCCTGCATGATCACGCGGGCCGGCGTGAACTGGATCTCCTGGCTGGGCTGGGCCTGGGAGTCCCAGTCGCCGAGCGCCCTGATGTGGTCGGCGGTGATGTTCGCGCCGTCCTCGGTGCGGAGCAGGTTCTCCAGGAGGACCTTGAGGCTGTAGGGGAGGCGCGCGGAGCCCTCGACCTTGTCCAGCCTGAAGATCTCGTACGACTCGTCGCCCACGCGCAGCGTGCTGCGGGCGTCGAAGCTGTTCGCCGACACGACAGTCTCCTTCATCAATGTGCGCGTACTACCTCAATGCTGCCGCCACGGTTCCTCGCCGATCCGCTAAGGTAAGGCTTAGTTAGGTAACCCTTACCGAATGGCGGCTTGCGGTACGCCTTCGGCAGATATCTCGATGTCGAGATAACTCTAGTACATGACCGCGCCGCGGTCATGCCCGGACACCTCCGCGGCGTCCCGGTCGGACGGAGGTCACACCCCTGGGGCCG
Organism: Streptomyces sp. NPDC015127; assembly: GCF_043080095.1. Taxonomy (NCBI): domain Bacteria; kingdom Bacillati; phylum Actinomycetota; class Actinomycetes; order Kitasatosporales; family Streptomycetaceae; genus Streptomyces; species Streptomyces sp. NPDC015127. The sequence goes on along the minus strand of NZ_JBIBVE010000010.1, from coordinate 237,783 downwards.
CCGGCGCGGCACGCTCCTGCCGGGACGTCCGGCCGCTCGGCCTCGCCGAGACGACGGCATCGGCGGTCCGAGCGACCGCCCGGCATCCTCACGGCTCACCGGGAACGCCGAGGTCGTCCACCCGGCGAGGCCGCCACCCTCGCCTGCGTCCGGGTCCTGATGGCCTACCCGGACGCGCCCCCAGACCGGGACGGCGGAGCTCGACCCCTCGGACCTGACGACCCTTCAGATGTCGTCACTCATCGTCACTCCGGAACAGAGCGCAAGCACTGGTGAATGTTCTGCCGCATATCGGGCACAAGAGGATGAACTCCCCTCGCGGGCACGCCGACAGGCGAACGGCCGCCTATAGGAGGCGATATCACTCCAACAGCCCACCCCACCGCGATCACATCTCATATGTGAGATAGCCTCCAGCCATGGCAGACGACTACCTCGTACGCATCGGCAAGCTCATCCGTGACGCCCGTCAGCATCGCGGCTGGACACAGAGTCAGCTCGCCGAGGCGCTCGGCACCAGTCAGAGCGCCGTCAACCGGATCGAGCGCGGCAATCAGAACATCAGTCTTGAGATGATCGCCCGCATCGGCGAGGCGCTCGACAGTGAAATCGTCTCCCTGGGATACGCGGGCCCCATGCATCTGCGCGTGGTCGGCGGACGCCGCCTCTCCGGTTCCATCGACGTCAAGACGAGCAAGAACGCGTGTGTGGCGCTGCTGTGCGGGTCGCTGCTCAACAAGGGCCGCACCGTGCTGCGGCGCGTGGCCCGTATCGAAGAGGTCTACCGTCTGCTCGAAGTACTCAACTCGATCGGTGTGCGGACGCGTTGGATCAATGACGGCATGGACCTGGAGATCGTGCCGCCGGCCGGTCTCGACATGGACTCCATCGACGCGGACGCCGCTCGCCGCACCCGTTCGATCATCATGTTCCTCGGCCCGCTGCTGCACCGGATGGACAACTTCCGCCTCCCGTACGCCGGTGGCTGCGACCTCGGGACGCGGACCATCGAGCCCCACATGATCGCCCTGCGCCGCTTCGGCCTGGACATCACGGCGACCGAGGGCATCTACCACGCGCGGGTGGACCGTTCGGCCTCGCCGGGCCGGCCGATCGTCCTGACCGAGCGCGGCGACACGGTCACCGAGAACGCGCTGCTGGCCGCCGCGCGCCACGACGGCGTGACGGTCATCCGCAACGCCTCCTCCAACTACATGGTCCAGGACCTGTGCTTCTTCCTGGAGGCGCTGGGCGTCCGGGTCGAGGGCGTCGGCACCACGACGCTGACCGTGCACGGCGTGCCGAACATCGACGTGGACGTCGACTACTCCCCCTCCGAGGACCCGGTCGAGGCGATGAGCCTGATCGCCGCCGCCGTGGTGACCGAGTCGGAGCTGACGGTCCGCCGGGTGCCCATCGAGTTCCTCGAGATCGAGCTGGCGGTCCTGGAGGAGATGGGCCTCGACCACGACCGCTCCGGCGAGTACGCGGCGGACAACGGCCGCACCCGTCTGGTGGACCTGACCGTGCGGCCGTCCAAACTGGAGGCGCCGATCGACAAGATCCACCCGATGCCGTTCCCCGGCCTGAACATCGACAACGTGCCCTTCTTCGCGGCGATCGCGGCCGTGGCGCAGGGCCAGACGCTGATCCACGACTGGGTCTACGACAACCGCGCGATCTATCTCACGGACCTCAACCGCCTGGGCGGCCGACTGCAGTTGCTCGACCCGCACCGGGTCCTGGTCGAGGGCCCCACCCGCTGGCGCGCGGCGGAGATGATGTGCCCGCCGGCACTGCGCCCCGCGGTGGTCGTACTCCTCGCGATGATGGCGGCCGAGGGCACGTCGGTGCTGCGGAACGTGTACGTCATCAACCGCGGGTACGAGGACCTGGCGGAGCGCCTGAACACGGTGGGCGCGCAGATCGAGATCTTCCGGGACATCTGAACCGAAGGTGCCGCCGCCCCTCCTCCCGACCTGCTGGGCACGCAGGTCGGGAGGGGGCGGCCGCGCCTGTCGCCGACAGGGCGTGGCGGCTCCGGTCGGCCGGCCTCGCTCACCTCCCGCGCAGTCGGTCCAGCTCGGACCGGGTGATCGGGAGCACGGTGCCGTGCCGGGGACTCTGCGGCAGGGCGTAGTCCTTGGACATCGTCCACCTGCCGGATTCCAGGTCCGTGGTCTCGAAGGGCACGTAGCCCCGGCCGCCGAACTCGTCGATGAAGAGGTACCACCGGTCCTCGGTGTTCGACTTGAAGACCGTCGGACCCTCTCCACGGGCGATGCCGGGGCTGGTGGCGTCACCCTTGCCGATGCACTCCGCGACGAAGTCCCAGTCCGGGTCGAGGAGCCGGGTGGCCTTCTCCTCGATGACGAACTTGCTGCACGGGGTGGTCGAGGTGTTGTTCCGCTCGTCCTTGGTGAACCGGTAGTAGGTGTTCCCCTCCTTGATCACCGTCGAGTCGATGACCGAGTAGCCCGGGTCCTTCCACACCCGCGGCTGCGTGAACGTGTGGAAGTCCCGCGTGGTGGCGTACATCATCCGGTTGTAGGTGCTGCCGCTGTGGCCGGTGTCGGCCTCGTCGTACAGCTTCGATGCCCAGAACACGACGTACGCGCCCAGCGACTCGTCGTAATAGGCCTCCGGTGCCCAGGTGTTGCCGGCGGTGTCGGGCGCGACGCGCACGTGGCGCTGGTCGGACCAGTGCACGAGGTCGGTCGACTCCCACACCTCGATGTACTTGCTGCCCGTCCGCTGCGCGGCGTCCCAGTCCCCGCTCCCGTGCATCCGCAGATCCGTGGCGATGAGGTAGAACCGGTCGCCCTCGGGAGAGCGGATGACGAACGGGTCCCGCACGCCCTTGTCGCCCTGCGTCGAGATGAGCACGGGCCGGCCGCCGTTCAGCTCGTCCCAGTGCAGGGGGTCGTTGCCCTTGCTGGCGGCGAAGTAGATCTGCTCGCCGTCGGCGGTGCCCTCGCCGGTGAAGTACCCGAAGAGGTAGCCCTCGTACGGCGCGGGCTTCGGCAGCGGCCGCACCGTCAGGTCGAAGCGCCGCTTGGCCTGCGTGTCGCCCAGGCGGACGGTCGCGGTGAGCCTGACCGCCACCGGATCGTCGCCGTGGGCGGGGCGGCTCACGTCGCCGGTCTCGGTGACGACCTTCTTGTCCGTCGACTTCCACGAGATCCGCGTCCCGTGCGCGCCGCCGGTCGGCAGAGTGATGTTGCCCCGGATGTCGTCGGCGTCCCGGACCCTCAGGGCATCGGCGGCCTCGGTCACCTTCTCGCGCGCGGTGAGCTCCGCCGGCACCACGACCGTGAACTGCTTCTGTGCGCGGGCCTCTCCGCTGGTGACGGTCGCGGTGAGCACGACGGTCGCGGGGCCGGTGCCCGGCGCGGGGCGGGTGACGGTTCCGCTCGGGCTCACGACGTTCTCGTCACTGGAGGACCAGATGACCGTGGATCCGTTCGGTCCGGTGGACGGGAGGCGCAGGTCCTGGGTGACCTTCGAGGTGTCCCCGAGGCCCAGCGCCGCGACGTCCCGTGCGACCCGGTCGGCGTCGGACACCCCGGCGAGGCCCGAGACCTCCGCCGCGTCGAGCGCGCGGTCGTAGAGCCGGAAGTCGCGCACCTGTGCCTTGAGGTGGCGGTCGCCGCTGTAGAGGGACCGGCCGAGGTAGTTGGCTGTGGTCGTGCCGTCACCGATCTGCGCGGGAGTGATCGTCACGCCGGTCCTGCGGGCCACCTCGACACCGTCCTCGTAGAGCACCGCCGTGCCGTCGCCGAGCGTGTAGGTCAGCGTCTTCCACTTGTCGCGGACGAGGTCGCGCCCGGCGGAGACCGTCTGCTCCGTCGACCAGTTGCCGGTGGCGATCGACGTCCGGTAGGCGTTGGCGGTGGTGAAGAGATAGCCGTTGCCGTGGGCGCCCGCGCTGTTGCCGAGACCCCAGACGAAGTACGGCGATGCCTGGTCGGCGGCCAGCCGGACCTGCACCGACACGGTGATCGAGGTGAGGCCGCGCATCAGGTTGTCCGGCAGGTCGACGTAGTCGTCGGTGCCGTCCAGGCGCAGACCTTCGGTCCCCAGCCACGTGGCCCCGTTGGTCGCGGTCGCGTCCCGGCCGTGGCCGGACGCGTCGGTGACGACCGTGCCGCCGGTCTGCTCCAGGGGGTAGTGGACGACGAGGCCGTCCGTGGTCGACGCCCGTGCGGGCAGGGCCGCGAGCATTCCGGCGAGCAGGCACGTCAGCAGCGCGGCCACCAGGAGGGGACCGCGGGTGGCACGGGATGGATGAGGCATGGCCGTCGCTCTCTTGTCCGGGCGCGGCGGGAGCCACGCCGCCGGCAGGTGAAGGATGACGCGAACGGGGCGCGCCCGGCCGTCTCCTCGACGCGTCGGCGCTAGGGGCTGTCCGGCGGATCTTGGCCGGGGCCACGACGCCTGGCACGGCACCTCGCTGCGTTGCCGAAATGCCCCGATAGCGGAGCTATCGGGGCACTCCAGCGCCTTGCGATGCGCCGCACCAGACGCCGCGTCCTATCCGACCCTGATCCGCCGGACAGCCCCTAGGCCTCGGTCATCGATGAGGAACCGGCGGCGGCCGAACGTCTTCTGACGGGTGCGTCGACACGTACAGGTTCGAAATACCGGACAGCGTACGGGATTTCGCTCGCCGAAGAATGACGCGCTCGACGAGCCTTCGTCAACACCCGTGCAGCGAAAGGGCCGGACCCCGACGCGACCGTTGACACGCTTCCCCTCGCGTCACTACCGTCACGCCCACCATTTCGAACATGTGACGAAATATCGAACGTCATGAACGGCCCACTTCCGCGCAAGGAGCTGTATCGACATGACGACCAGCAGACGTACGGAGAACGGCGCCGGAACGGGCCGCTCCGCTCAGCCTGCCCGCCTTCCCCAGGGCGTCAGCCGCCGGCGACTCCTGGAGGGCGGAGCCGCGGGCTTCGGCGCGCTCGCCCTCTCCGCCCTTCCCGCCGCCGCCCTGCCCTCCGACGCCGCCGCACACGCCGACGCCGCGCCCGCCGCCTGGGAACCGCCGGCCAACGGCTTCCCGGAGTGGACGAACAACATCGCGGTCTTCGACGTCGGCTCCGAGCCGCCGCACACCACGCTCATGCCGTACGCGGACGTCGACCAGGCCCTGGCCGGTGACGGGACCCGCTCACCGTGGCGGCTCGATCTCGACGGGACGTGGAGGTTCGCCTACGCCGATCGCCCCGACGACCGCGACCCCGACTTCCACCGCACCGACCTCGACGACCGCTCCTGGGACACCATCCCGGTGCCGTCCTGCTGGCAGTTACACGGCTACGACGTCCCGATCTACACCAACATCACGTACCCCTGGTGGGGCGCCAACGGCCGGGGCGAGGAGGCGCAGCCGCCCTTCGCACCGACCCGCCACAACCCCGTCGGCCAGTACCGCCGCACCTTCACCGTCCCCCGGAACTGGGCGGGACGGCAGGTGTTCCTGCACTTCGAGGGCGTGAAGTCCGCACACTACGTGTGGATCAACGGCGAGCCGGTGGGCTACCGCGAGGACTCCTTCACCTCCGCCGAGTACGACATCACCCGCCATCTCAGGCCCGGCCGCAACCAGATCGCGGTGGAGGTCTACCGCTTCTCCGACGGCGACTGGATGGAGGACCAGGACATGATCCGGCTGAGCGGGATCTTCCGCTCGGTCCACCTCTTCTCCACTCCCACCGTCCACCTGCGGGACTTCAGGCTCGACACCCCGCTCAGCGACGGCTACACGGCCGCCGAGCTGTCCGTCACCGCCTCCGTGCGCGCCTACGGCGAGGGGGGCGCCTCCGGGACGTACACCGTCGAGACCCAGCTCTACGACGCGGACGGGCACCCGGTCTGGTCCCGCCCGCTGCGGCAGCCCGCCGACCTCGGTTCCGCGCCCGCCGGGGAGGACGTGACCGTGCGGACCGCCAAGGCCGTGCCGGAGCCGAGGCTGTGGTCCGCCGAGCACCCGAACCTCTACACCGCCGTGCTGCGGCTGCGCGACCCGGCGGGCAAGGTGACCGAGACGCTGTCGCACCGGGTGGGCTTCCGCGAGTTCGCCCTCAAGGACGGGCTGATGCGCATCAACGGAAAGCCCGTCTCCCTGCGCGGCACGAACCGGCACGAGATGCACCCCGACCGGGGCATGTCGCTGACCCGCGCGGACATGGTCAAGGACATCGAGGTCATCAAGCGGCTCAACCTGAACAGCGTCCGCACCTCGCACTACCCCAACAACCCGCTCTGGCTGGAACTGACCGACGAGTACGGCCTGTACGTGGTGGACGAGACCAACCTCGAGACCCACGGCATCCGCGACACCTACCCGGGAAACCACGCCGACTGGACCGAGGCGTGCCTGGCCCGCGCCAGGAACATGGTCCACCGCGACAAGAACCACGCCTCCGCCGTCATCTGGTCACTCGGCAACGAGGCGGGCACCGGCTCCGCCTTCGTCGCCATGCACCGGTGGATCCGCTCCTACGACCCCACCCGGGTCATCCAGTACGAGGGCGACGACCGTCCCGGGATCAGCGACATCCGCTCGGAGATGTACACCAAGCCCGCGCAGGTCGAGCAGCGCGCCAAGGACACCATCGACACGCGGCCGTTCGTCCTGATCGAGTACTCCCACGCGATGGGCAACTCGAACGGCAACATCAAGAAGTACTGGGACCTCATACGCCGCTACGACGTGCTCCAGGGCGGCTGGATCTGGGACTTCGCCGACCAGTCCCTCAGCTGGCCCACGCCGACGCGCAAGCTGTTCACCGAGACCGGACCCGGCGCGGTCAAGGGCGAGATCCTCGCCCCCGGCGGCACCTTCGACCGCGCCAAGGGCGTCAGCGGGGGCACCGTCTTCGCACGCGACTCCGGGCTCGACATCACCGGCTCGCTGACGCTGGAAGCCTGGATCACCCAGCAGGTGACCGGCCGCCACCAGCCCGTCCTCGCCAAGGGCGACACCCAGTACGCGCTGAAGCAGACCGGCGCCGACCTGGAGTTCTTCATCCACTCCGGCGGCCGGTGGATCACCGCGAGCTGGCCGCTGCCACCGGACTGGACCGGCACCGAGCACCACATCGCAGGCGTCTTCGACGCGGCGGCGGGCACGCTCACCCTCTACGTCGACGGCGAGGTCAAGGCCACCAGGACCACCACCCAGAGGCCCGGCAGCACCACCGCGCCGCTCTCCCTCGCCACCGACGCGGAGAACTGGACCCGGGAGTTCAGCGGCACCGTCCGGCGGGCGCGCGTGTACGCCCGCGCCCTGACCGCGGCCGAGCTGGCCTCCCGCTCCCGCGGCCCCCGCGACGAGGGCGTGCGGTTCTGGTTCGACGCCGCCACCGTCGGCTTCACGGAGAGCCGGCCCTCCGAGCGGACGTTCTTCGCCTACGGCGGTGACTGGGGCGACAACCCCAACGACGGCAACTTCGTCGCCGACGGCATCGTCACCGCCGACCGCGGGCACACCGGCAAGGCCGCGGAGATCAAGCGGATCCACCAGGCGATCAATGTGACAGCCGCGGACGGTGACGCGGCCTCGTGGGGGTCCCCCCTCCGGGGGAGGGTCACCGTCACCAACGAGTACCTGTTCACGAACCTCCGTGAGTTCAACGGAAGCTGGGCCCTGGTCGCCGACGGCGAGGCGGTGCAGCACGGAAAACTGACCCGCGCGCAGCTCGACATCGCCCCGCTGACCGGCAAGGAGATCACCGTCCCCTTCACGCTGCCGGACGATACCGCGCCGGGCGCCGAGTACTTCCTCCAGCTGTCCTTCACCACCAAGGAGCCCACGAAGTGGGCGAAGTCCGGATTCGAGGTGGCCAGGCAGCAGCTCGCCGTCGGCGCCGGCAGCCCGGCCGTGGCGCCCCGGCCGCTGGACTCCGTGCCGGCGCTGCGCCACGACGACGGCGACGGCTCCGTGACGGTGACCGGCGAGGACTTCTCCGTCACCGTCGACAAGGGCAGCGGTGTCATCACCTCGTACGAGTGGCGCGGTGACCGGCTGATCACCTCGGGCCCGGCCCCGAACTTCTGGCGTGCCCCGACCGACAACGACGTCGGCAACGGCCAGCCCCGCCGGAACAGCACCTGGCGCTACGCGGGCAGCGACCGGAAGGTGACGGGCGTCCAGGTGCGCGGTCTGCGCGACCGGGCCGTGGAAATCACCGTCCGTGGCACGCTGCCGACCTCGACGGAGTCCACGTACACCACCACCTACACGGTCTTCGGCAACGGCGAGATCAAGGTCGGCAACACCCTGCACCCGGGCGCGGCGGGTCTGCCGTACATCCCGGAGGTCGGCACGATGCTCTTCCTGCCAGGGCGTCTGGAGCACCTGCGCTACTACGGCCGCGGCCCCGAGGAGAACCACTGGGACCGCAACAGCGGCACCGATGTGGGCGTGTACTCCGGCACCGTCGCCGACCAGTGGACCCCCTACATCCGCCCGCAGGAGAACGGCAACAAGACGGACGTGCGGTGGGTGGCGCTGACGGACGGCAGCGGCAAGGGACTGCTCGTCTGCGGCGAGCCGCTGCTGGAGGTCAACGCCTCGCACTTCACCCCGGAGGACCTGTCGGTCGGCGCCCGGCACGACTATCAGCTCACCCCGCGGGACGAGGTCGTGCTGCGGCTGAACCACCGGCAGATGGGTGTGGGGGGCGACGACAGCTGGGGGGCGCACACGCACGACGAGTACAAGCTGTTCGCCGGCAGGGACTACGCGTACACCTACCGGCTGCGCCCGCTGGCCGCCGACGACGACGCGACGGCTCTCTCGCGCCGGCCGACGGCGACCGCCTAGTCACGCGTCGCCCGCGGCCACCGGGGTGCCGGTGGCCGCGGGTGGGCGTCACCGCACGGGACCGGTCCCGGCGCCCGGCTGGCCGTTCGCGAAGTAGGCCACCAGGGCCGGGTCGAGCGGGGGCACGTCGTAGGGGACGCCTCCCTCCCGCAGCGAACGGGTCGCCATCACGCCCGCGGCCACGCTCATGCGGGCCGCGACCGGTGAGGTGTCCGTGATGCCGCCCTCACGGACGAAGCGGCAGAACTCCTCGACGATCCGGCCGTCGGCCCCGCCGTGCGAGCCCTGCGCGTCGGGGACCCGGTGGACCGCGTCGGCGTCGGCGCGGTAGCCCGACGGTCCGGTGTTCCACACCCGTACCTCGTCGCCCGGGCGGTCGCCGAAGTTCTCCAGCCGGCCCTCGGTGCCGATGACCGTGTAGTTGCGAAAGTAGTCCGGACTGAAGTGGCACTGCTGGTAGGCGGCGATCACACCGTTGTCCAGCCGCATGTTCATCACCGAGACGTCCTCCACGTCCACCACGTGGTGCAGGTCCCTGCGCCGGGTCGGCGGCCAGTCGAACTCCCGCAGCCAGCCCTCCGGCCGGGGGGTGTCCGGCTCCCGGCGGGGCAGACCGCCGTAGATCATCAGGTCCCCCAGCGCGTTGACGCGGCTGGTGTGGCCGCCGGCCAGCCAGTGCACCACGTCGATGTCGTGGGCGGCCTTCTGCAGCAGCAGTCCGGTGGTGCGCCGCCGGTCGGCGTGCCAGTCCTTGAAGTAGTAGTCACCGCCGTACGAGACGAAGTGCCGTACCCAGACGGTCTTCGGCTCGCCGATGTCGCCACGGGCGATGATGTCGCGCATCAGCCGGACGACGCCCATGTGCCGCATGTTGTGGCCGACGTACAGGCGGGTGCCGGTGTCACGGGCGGTGCGCAGGATGGTGTCGCACTGCTCGACGGTGATGCCGAGCGGCTTCTCGACGTAGGTGGCCTTGCCCGCCTTGAGCGCGTCGCAGGCGATGGCCTCGTGGGTGTCGTCGGGGGTGGCGACGACGACGGCGTCCAGGCGGTCGTCGTCCAGCAGTCGCCGGTGATCGCCGACGGCGACCGCCCCTTCGTACAGTCCGGGCACCACGGCCCGGATCGCGGGGTCGGTCTCGGCGACCGCCGCCACGACCGAGCCCCTGCCGGGGCGGTGGGCGGCGGTGGCCAGATTGCGTCGCAGTCCGAGTCCGACGACTCCGATGCGCAGGTCTTCCACGTGCGGGTGTCCTGTTCTGTTCGGAGCCGGGCGTCACTTGCTCGCGGCGATGGCCTTCTCGTACTCGCGGCGCATGGCGTCGCCCGCGTCCCGCCGCCACTTGGGCAGGATCTCCTTCTTGTACGAGGACAGCGGCTTGCGGCCGGCCACGATGTCCTTGACGGCCGTGTACAGGTCGTCGGACGAGGAGGCGCCCTTGTTGGCGAAGGTGTTGGAGAAGAACCCGTTGGCCGGGTCGGTCCGGCCGATCTTCATCAGCTCGATCTCGGTGGCGTGGATGGAGCGGGTGACCTCGGGCTTTCCGGGCAGGTAGAGCGTCTGCGGGGCGTTGCCGAAGAAGTTGATCGCCTGCCGGGTGGTGAGCACCTCGGCGTTGCCCTTGGTGCCCAGCACCACGTCGCCGTCCTTGGAGCGGGTGTGGTGGGTGCCCTCCAGGCCGTTGTCCAGGAACAGCCGCTCCTCGCTGCCGAACGGGGCGCTGAGGTAGTCCATGATCTGCAGCAGCGTCTCGATACGGGCCTTGCTCACCTGCTTGTTGATGGCGGTGAAGCCCACGGATCCGTAGCCGTAGGAGTAGCTGGGCCGCATGCCCGGCTCGGCGGCGAAGGGGACGACGACCTTGGCGGGCCAGTCGTACATGTTGCTGTCGTTGAGGAAGCCGGGGAAGGACTGGACGTGCAGGCCCAGGAAGCCGCCCTCCATCTTCTCCAGCGTGGTGGGCAGGTTGGGGTCGGGCCAGAAGAGCTGGGCCTCCTGGCACCTGAGGGCGAACTCGATGCCGGCGAAGTACTCGTCCGTCTCGAACAGGTGGGTCAGCTTGCCGCCGTCCATGCGCCACTTGTTGGGTGCGCCGTGCCACATGGCGAACTGGGCGATGTGGTTGACGTACGCCGGCTCAAGGACGTACTTCTTCCGCTTGGTGTCGAGGAGTTCCTTCGCCTTGTCGAAGAAGTCCTGGGCGCTGTCGAAACGCACCCCGCCGACCGGCTTCCAGAAGTCCTCGTTGGCCACATAGACCTGTCCGTGGCGGCCGTAGGGGACGGCGAGTCCCCAGATCTTGCCGTTGAACACGGCGGTGCGCCAGGCGAAGTCGGGGATGTTCGCCAGGTTCGGGTACTTCTTGACGGCGTCGCCCGACAGGTGGGGCGTCAGGTCGTGGAACTTGGCCTCCAGCAGTGCCGGGACGTTCTTCAGGCCCTGGTTCGGCGGGAACCACATGAGGTCCGGGAGCTCGCCGCCGGCGATGGTGGCGTTGAACTTCGCGCGGTAGACGTCGTCGGCGCCGAGGCCGTTGACGATCGTCATGCGCAGCTCGGAGCCGAGGCGCCTGTTCAGCTCCTGCCAGTACGCGTTGCGGTTCATGGCCGGGGCCGCGGTGGTGAAGGTCTCGGTCAGGCAGGTGACCGGTTCGCCGTCGCCGGGCTGCTTCGCGACGCTGCGCACCAGGTCCTTGGGGTAGCGCAGGTACGCCGGGTCCAGACCCTGGGCGTTGCCCGCGAGGTCCGGTGCCGGGACCTTGGCCGGCACGTACGCCGGCAGCGTGAGCTTGGCCGATGCCTCCGCGCCGCCGCCGGATGCGGCTCCGCCGGACCCGCAGGCGGTGAGGACGCCGGCTCCGGCGACGGTGACGCCTGCGGCGCCGGCGGCGCCGAGGAAGCCGCGGCGGTTGAGGGCTGAAGAGGACATGACTCTCCTTCGGGCGGAGCGGTAGCGGGGGTCAGGCCTTGATGGCGCCGGTGAGAACGCCCTTGACGAAGTACTTCTGGAGGAAGGGGTAGACGGCGATGATCGGCAGCACGGCGAGGATCAGCACGGCCATCGACAGGGCGGTGGTGGCGGGCAGCACGCTCACGCCCATCGCCTTGGCGTTGAAGGTGTCGCCCTGGAGGACGTACGAGCGCAGGACGACCTGGAGGGGCAGCTTGTCCGGGTCGTTGATGTAGAGCATCGCGTTGAAGAAGCTGTTCCAGTACGTGACGGCGTAGAACATGCCGACCACCGCGGTCACCGCCTTCGACAGCGGCAGCACGATCCGGCACAGGATGGTCAGTTCACCGGCGCCGTCGAGGCGGGCGGCCTCGTGCAGTTCGTCGGGGATGCCCTGGAAGAACGCCCTGACCACGATGATGTTGAAGGCGTTGAGCATGATCGGGACGACCATCGCCCCGTAGGTGTCGAGCAGGCCCAGCTCCTGTACCACCAGGTAGTTGGGGATGATCCCCGGAGTGAAGAGGAACGTGCCCACCACGATCAGCAGCAGCGGCTTGCCCGCGACGGTGCCGGGCCGGGACAGGCCGTAGGCGAGGCAGATCGTGCACAGCAGGCTCAGCGCCGTGCCGACGACGGTCACGCCCACGCTCACCAGGGCGGCACGTGTGATGACGCCGCCGGACAGGACCACCCGGTACGCCTCCAGGGTGGGGCGCTCGGGGAAGAGGACGTAGCCGCCGTTGGCGGCGAGTTCGGCCTTGGTGGCGAGACTCGTACCGACGGCGAGCAGGAAGGGGTAGCCGACGGCGACGATCATCGCGACGATGAGCAGGAACTTGAGCGCCTGCCCCGCCCGGCTCGGCTGCTCCATCCAGACCGGACGCCCGGCGGACCGGCGGCGTCGGCGCAGGAGCGCGGATATCGAGGGTGAGCTCATCGGTAGACCCCCTGCTCGCCGAGACGGTGGGCGACCTTGTTGGCGAGGACGATCAGGACGAAGCCGATGACGCCCTTCATCAGGCCGGCGGCGGTGGACATGCCCCAGTCCCCGTCGACGACCCCGTGGAAGTAGACGTAGGTGTCGAGGACTTCGGCCGCGTCGGTGCCCACCGCGTCACGCTGGAGCAGGATCTGCTCGAAGCCGACCGACAGGATGTCGCCCAGGCGCAGGATCAATAGCATGATCATGACAGGTCTGATGCCGGGCAGCGTGATGTGCCACATGCGGCGCAGCCACCCCGCGCCGTCCATGGCGGCCGATTCGTACAGCGAGTTGTCGATGGAGGCCATGGCGGCGAGGAAGATGATCGCGCCCCAGCCGGCGTCCTTCCAGATGGCCTGGGAGGTCACCAACAGGATGAACGTGTCGGGGTTGTTCATGATGTTGCCGACCGGGACACCGTTGTCGTTCAGGAGGCTGCTGACGGTGCCGGCGCCGCCGAAGACCTGCTGGAACATGCCGACGACCACGACCCAGGACAGGAAGTGCGGCAGGTAGACCACGGTCTGCATCAGCCGCCGGGTCCTGTTGCCGATCAGCGAGTTGAGGAAGAGCGCGAGGGCGATCGGCGCGGGGAAGTAGAGCAGCAGCTGGACGGCGCTGATCTCCAGCGTGTTCCACACCGCCGACCAGAACTCCGGCTGTTCGAGCAGGGCGGTGAAGTTGGCCCAGCCGACGAACGGACTCTCCTTGAAGCCGAGGTAGGGCTGGTAGTCCTGGAAGGCGATCGAGTTGCCCGCGAGCGGCAGGTAGAAGAAGACCGCGAAGTACAGGATTCCGGGCACACAGAGCAGCAGCAGGGTGCGGTCGCGGCGGAGCCGCTCGCGCAGCGTCCGGCGCCGTACGGACTGCCGGGGGACCTTCTTCTCCGACGACTGCGGAGTGTTCGGTCCGCCTCCGGGCGGGGCTGAGGGGTGGGACATGACCGGGCGGGGCGAGGAAGCGGACGCGGCGGCCGACACATTCACCTCCGGCGTCGAGGGCGGCGGGAGCAGCCCTGCGGAGCCGCCGGGGAGCGGCTCCTGGACGCAAGGCTGCCGAGGGGTTCCCCCGGCGCCGGGTTCAGCGGCCACGAGGTGTCTGGAATCTTGCAACAGCCACGGCACCCATGACAAGAGATGATTGAATTCTCTTCACATCTTGCAAGTTCAATCAGCCCAGGGAGGGTGTCGCTGGAGCGCGCCGCGCATCGTCGCCGGTCAGCCGGTGGGCCCGTACCGCAGGTTGCCATGGCGATAACGGTGGAAAATTGCCCATTGACCTCGGGGTCCTACAGGGGTTCCATGGGACATAAAGGACACATAAGGCTGCGCACAGGAGGCGGCCCACCATGACCACCCGTTCAGACATCACACACCACCCGGACCTGGCCGAGATGCGTTCCCGCTTCGAGCGGGCAACGACCAATCCCGCGGCCCAGGCCGTCGAAGCCCTCGCAGTGCTGACCGGCGTCTACCTGGCGGCTTCGCCATGGATCGCCGGATTCAGCGGCCTCACCGCCCTCGCGGTGACCAACCTGATCCTCGGTATCGCCTATGCGGCCTGTATGGGCGGCCTGGGATCGGCGTACGAGCGCACCCACGCCATGGCGTGGGCAGGATGCGCCATCGGCCTCTTCACGATCATCGCTCCGTGGGTCGTCGCCGGAAACGTCGACACCACGCGGACCGTCGTCAACAACGTGATCGTCGGCGTTGTCGCCCTGCTCTGCGCCCTGGCCATGGCAGCCGGTGCTCTGGGCGAGCGCGGACGCGGACGCGGCGTAGGTCCCTCTGCGATGAGCTGAGCCTGTCGCAACCGCCTGGATCGAAGGCCCCGGCACGCATCAGTGCCGGGGCCTTCGCACGGGTCCGTGCCCGCGTGTCCGGTCCTGGTCCGCGGGACACGCCCAGGGGCCTGGTCCGCGGGACACGCCCAGGGGCTCAGGGCCCGGGCGTCACACCGCCCTTGAGGCGTTCCAGGTCGTCGGGTCGGACCTGGACGGCGATCAGCGCGATCACCGCGGCGACGGCGGTGAAGACCGCGGCCACGACGAACGCGGCGGACACGCCGGAGGTCAGGATCTCGTCGCTCCACGGGGCCGGCAGCTGACCGGTGCGCTCGAACCGCAGCCGTTCCGCCGGTGTCGCCTGGCCCATGAAGCGCGGGATCTGGTCCTCGGCCTCGTTGGTGGTGGCCGTGCCGAACACGGTGACCAGGATGGACAGTCCGAGGGAACCGCCCACCTGCTGCGTGGCGTTCAGCAGGCCGGAGGCCGCGCCGGACTCGTGCACCGGCACCCTGGACAGCGCCATCAGGGTCAGCGAGACGAACTGCATGCCCATCCCGAGGCTGAAGACGAGCATCGGGCCCAGGATGCTGCCCGCGTACGTCGAGTGGACGTCGGTCAGCGTCAGCCACGCGAGCCCGATCGCCGCCAGGAGCGCACCGGTCACCATGAACGGCTTCGGGCCGTATCTCGGCAGCAGTTGCGAAGCCAGTCCCGCGCCCACCGCTATCACGGCACTGACGGGCAGGAAGGCGAGCCCGGCCTGCAACGGGCCGAAGCCCAGCACGTTCTGGACGAAGAGGGTGAGGAAGAAGAACATCCCGAAGATCGCCGCCGCGAGGCACAGCATGATGCCGTACGTGCCCGCGCGGTTGCGGTCGGCGAACATGTGCAGCGGCGTGATCGGCTGCTTCGAGCGCCGCTCGACGGCGATGAACGCGGCGAGCATCACCACGGCCGCCCCGAAGGACGCCAGCGTGAACCCGTCGCGCCACCCCTCCTGCGCCGCGCGGATGAATCCGTAGACCAGCGCCGTCATGCCGAGCGTGGACGTCAGCGCACCGAGCAGGTCGAAGTGTCCGGGGTGCCGCTCGGACTCCTTGATCCAGCGCGGCGTGGCGAGCACGATCAGCAGGCCGATCGGCACGTTGACGAACAGCACCCAGCGCCAGTCGAGCCATTCGACGAGCATGCCGCCGGCCAGCAGGCCGATGGCGCCGCCGCCGGCCGAGACGGCCGCGAAGACTCCGAACGCCCGGTTGCGTTCCGGGCCTTCTCTGAAGGTGGTGCTGATCAGCGCCAGCGAGGTCGGAGAGGCGATCGCGCCGCCCACGCCCTGGAGGGCGCGGGCGGCGAGCAACTGGCCGCCGTTCTGCGCGAGTCCGCCGAGCAACGAGGCGACGACGAACAGCAGGATGCCGAAGACGAAGACCCGCCGCCGGCCGAGGATGTCACCGGCGCGCCCGCCCAGCAGCAGCAGTCCGCCGAAGGTCAGCGTGTAGGCGTTGACCACCCACGACAGGGTGGTGGTGGAGAACTCCAGTGACCTCTGGATCTGGGGCAGGGCGATGTTCACGATGGTGATGTCGAGGACCACCATCAGCTGGCATGAGGCGATGACGAGGAGCGCCATCCCGTTTCCGCCACCGCCCTTGTCGGGAGTGGTGTCCGACAGGGCTGGTGTCGGCCGGGGAGACGTCATGGCGCATCGTGCCTCTGTGGTGGGGAATCCTGTACGGATGTCACCCGTTCGGCAGGTTTGAAGACGGTTCCGTCCACTGTTCCGACGTTAAGCCCGGCCCATGGGGGTCACCACTCGATCATGGGCGGTCGCCGGCCGCCTCCCCGACGAAGGACCGCAGGGCGGCGGTCAGTTTCTCCGGCTGGTCCTCAGCGACCAGCGTGCGGCTGTCCTCGATCTCCAACAGACGTCCGCGCGGCAGTAGTTCGGCCAGCCGACGGCCGTGCTCACGGGGCATCATGCGGTCGTCGGCCGCCCAGACCACCAGCGCCGGCCGGTCGAAGGACGGCAGTTCCCCGGCCGCTTCGAGCAATTCGGTGCGGCGCACGCCCGCGTTGTAGCGGCGGAAGTCCTCCCTGATGGCCTTGTCGGCGCGCAGCGGCCGCAGCCACCCGTCCACGATCTCGTCCGGGACCGGATGCTTCACCAGCGCGCCGATGCCGATCGGCAGCCTCCGCAGCGCCGTGAGCCCCAGCACCCTGGCCATCAGCGCGATGCCGCCGGGCACCTTGCAGACGAGCGAGATCATCTTTCCGGCCGCGCCGGGCGGGTAGTTGTCGAACGCCTCGCAGGAGATCAGGACCAGCCGGGCGAGGCGCTCGGGGTGCCGCGCGGCGACGGTCTGCGCCCGTCCGCAGTCGCTCTCGACGAGCGTGACGTCGCGCAGGTCCAGTCGCTCCATGAGCTCGACGACGAGCGCGTTGACGGTGTCGGGGGTGAGCGGGACGTCGCGGCGCATCGGGATGCGGTGCGCGCCGTACGGGAGGGTCGGGGCGATGCACCGGTGGTCGCGCCGCAGGTCGGCGACGACCTTGCGCCAGACGGTCGCGTCGTGCACGAGCCCGTGCAGAAGGAGGACGACGGGGCCGCTGCCGCCGGTGTCCTCGTAGTGGATCGTCCCGGCACCGAGTTCGATCTCGGGCATCGCGTCTCCCCTCGACGGGTGTCTCCCGTGGCGGATAACGATGTTATTCCAGACGTGCGGCCGAGACCAGAGAGCGCGGGCACCGGGGTCAGGGCAGTACGGCCGTCCCGTCCACCTCGACCAGGCACGCGTCGTCCCACAGCCTCACCACGCCGATCACGGCCATCGCCGGATAGTCGCGGCCCGCCAGCCGCCGCCAGATGCGGCCCAGTTCGACGGCGTGGGCGCGGTAGTCGGCCACGTCGGTGGCGTAGACGGTGACGCGGGCGAGGTCGTGCGGGGTGCCGCCGGCCGCGGCGAGCGCGGCGAGCAGGTTGGTCAGGGCCGTCTCGAACTGCTCGGGCAGCGTGGTCCCCACGACCTTGCCGTCGGTGTCCAGGGCCGTCTGCCCGGCCAGGAACACCAGCCGCGTACCGGACGCGGTGACGGCGTGGGAGAAACCGGTGGGGGGCGACAGCTCGGCCGGGTTGTGCCGTTGCAGGCTCATCGGGTGGCCTCCTCGGCGTACAGCTCCTTGGCGACGATCGTGCGCTGGACCTCGGTCGCGCCCTCGTAGATACGGGGTGCGCGGACCTCTCGGTAGAGGTGTTCGAGCAGGTGGCCGCGCTGGAGGGCGCGGGCGCCGTGCAGCTGGACGGCCGAGTCGACGACGTACTGGGCGGTCTCGGTCGCGAGCAGCTTGGCCATGGCGGACTTCGCCGGCACGTCGGCCGCGCCCTCGTCGTACGCGCAGGCCGCCGCGTACACCATCAGGCGGGCGGCCTCGGTGCGGGTGGCCATCTCGGCGACCGTGTGGGCGACCGACTGGAGGGCCCCGAGCGTGCCGCCGAAGGCCCTGCGGTGCGCGGTGTGCGTGAGGGTCGCGTCCAGGGCGGCGCGCGCCATGCCCACGGCGAACGCGCCGACACTGGGCCGGAAGAGATTGAGCGTGTTCATCGCGACGCGGAAGCCGCGGTCCGGCTCGCCGAGCAGGTCGTCGGCGGTCACCGGGACGTCGTCGAAGGTCAGGGCGCCGATCGGGTGCGGGGAGAGCATGTCGAGCGGCGTGCCGCTCAGTCCGGGACGGTCGGCGGGGACGAGGAACGCGGTGACGCCGCGGGCGCCCGCGCCTTCGGTGGTCCGCGCGAAGACGGAGTAGAAGTCGGCCTCGGGGGCGTTGGAGATCCAGCGCTTCTCGCCGCTCAGGCGCCAGCCGCGGCCGTCCGGGACCGCCTTCAGGGCGAGCGCGGCGGCGTCCGAACCGGCGTCGGGCTCGCTCAGCGCGAAGGCCGCGACCACCCGTCCGGCGACGACCTCGGGGAGCCAGCGCCTGCGCTGCGCCTCGGTACCCGCCTGGACGAGCGGAAAGGTGCCGAGGCCCTGGAGCGCGAGGGCCGTCTCGGCCTCCGTGCAGGCGTACGCCAAGGACTCGCGCAGCAGGCACAGTTCGAGGGCGCCCGCCGTGAAGAGGCGTTCCAGCAGGCCGAGTTCGCCGAGGGCGGCCACCAAGGGGCGGTTGACGTGCCCCGGTTCGCCCTTCTCGGCGAGCGGGCGCAAGCGGGCCAGGGCCAGGGCGCGCAGTTCGGCACACCAGGCGGTCTGTACCGGATCAAGTGAGAATACGGGCATTCGCTCCCCACTTCCGACGGCCGGAGGTCCAGGGTGTCGCCCCGGCGAAAAGCACAGTATCGCGCACCGTTGACTGTCGTCACCATCACGATACGCTCGTTTCGCGACCCCACCACCAGAAGAGGGGCGAACCATGGAGCTGACACCCTCGGCCCACCTGGACACCTTTGCGCGCGACCATCTGCCGCCCAGCGGCGAGTGGCCGGACATCCTCTTCGACCTGCCCTCCCTCCGGTACCCGCCGCGCCTGAACTGCGCCGCGGAGCTCCTGGACGGCACGATCGGGCGCCACGGCTCGGACCGGCCCGTCTTCCGTACCGGCGAGGGCGAGGTCTGGACGTACGGCGAGCTGCGCGAACAGGTCGACCGCATTGCCCACGTCCTCACCTCCGACCTGGGCGTGGTCCCCGGCAACCGGGTCCTGCTGCGGGGGCCGACCACCCCGTACCTGGCGGCCTGCTGGCTCGCCGTCCTCAAGGCGGGCGCGGTCGCCGTCACCGTGCTGGCCCAGCAGCGGGCGAAGGAACTGGCCACGGTGTGCGAGATCGCCGGTGCCGGTCACGCCCTGTGCGACATCCGGTCGGTCGACGACCTGGTCAAGGCCGAGGTGCCGGGACTGCGGATCACCGCCTACGGCGGCGACGCGCCCGACGACCTGCTGCGGCTGGCCGCGGCGCGGGCCCCGGAGCCGTACGAGGCGGTCGCGACGGCGGCCGACGACGTGGCGCTGATCGCCTTCACCTCCGGCACCACCGGCCGCCCCAAGGGCTGCATGCACTTCCACCGGGACGTCCTCGCGATCGCCGACACCTTCTCGGCCCATGTGCTGCGGCCCCGTGCGGACGACCTGTTCGCCGGCAGTCCCCCGCTGGGGTTCACCTTCGGCCTCGGCGGACTCGTGGTCTTCCCGATGCGGGCCGGGGCATGCGCGCTGCTGCTGGAACAGGCCGGCCCCCAGCAGCTGCTGCCGGCGATCGCGGAGCACCGGGTGTCGGTCCTGTTCACGGCACCCACCGCCTACCGCGTGATGCTGGACCACCTCGACGGGCACGACGTCGGCTCGCTGCGGCGCTGCGTGTCGGCCGGTGAGAACCTGCCCGCGGCCACCTGGCAGTCGTGGCACGAGCGGACCGGTGTGCGCCTGATCAACGGCATCGGCGCCACCGAGCTGCTGCACATCTTCATCTCCGCAGCCGACGACGCGATCCGGCCGGGCACCACGGGGATCCCCGTACCGGGGTGGCAGGCCCGGGTGGTGGACGCGCACGGCGCACCGCTGCCCGACGGCGAGCCGGGGCTGCTGGCCGTGCGCGGCCCGGTCGGCTGCCGCTATCTGTCCGACCCGCGGCAGACCGAGTACGTGCGCGGCGGCTGGAACATCACGGGCGACACCTATGTGCGCGAGCCGGACGGCTGGTTCCGCTACGTCGCCCGCGCCGACGACATGATCATCTCGGCCGGGTACAACATCGCGGGACCCGAGGTGGAGGACGCCCTGCTGCACCACCCGGACGTGGCCGAGGCGGCGGTCGTCGGGCGCCCGGACGAGCTGCGCGGCCAGATCGTGGTCGCCTACGTGGTGCTGCGCGAGGGCGCGGCACGCGGCGACGCCATGACCGGGGAACTGACCGCGTCGGTCAAGCAGCGCCTCGCGCCGTTCAAGTGCCCGCGCGAGATCGTCTTCCTCGATGCCCTGCCCCGTACACCGACCGGCAAGCTGCAGCGCTTCCGGCTGCGCGCTCTAGAGTGATCGCGTGGCCGAGCAGCACACCCCCCGCTCCCTGATCGTCACCCTGTACGGCGCCTACGGGCGCGAGCACACGGGTTCCCTCGCCGTGGCCGAGCTCATCCGGCTGCTGGGCGTCCTCGGCGTGGACGCGCCGTCGGTGCGCTCCTCGGTGTCCCGGCTCAAGCGCCGCGGCCTGCTGGTGCCCGAGCGCACCGCCGACGGCGCGGCCGGTTACGCGCTGTCCGCCGACGCCCGCCAGCTCCTCGACGACGGCGACCGGCGGATCTACGCCGGCACGTCGGCGGACCTCGCCGACGGCTGGGTCATCGCCGTGTTCTCGGTGCCCGAGGCCGAACGCCACAAGCGCCATCTGCTGCGCTCCCGGCTGGTCCGGCTGGGCTTCGGGGCGGCGGCACCGGGGGTGTGGATCGCACCGGCCCGCCTGTTCGACGAGACGCAGCACACCCTGCGCCGTCTCCAGCTCGACGCGTACGTGGACCTGTTCCGCGGCGAACACCTCGGTTTCACCCCCACGGCGGAGGCCGTCTCCCGCTGGTGGGACCTGGCGGCGATCGCCAAGCAGCACGAGGAGTTCCTCGATCTGCACGAGCCGGTGCTGCGCTCGTGGGAGGCGCGGGACGACACCCCGGCCGAGGACGCCTACCGGGACTACCTGCCGGCCCTGGACTCCTGGCGCCGGCTGCCGTACGCGGACCCGGGCCTGCCCGCCGAGCTGCTGCCCCAGGGCTGGCCGGGCGGGCGCTCGGCCGAGGTGTTCGCCCGGCTGCACGCGCGGCTGCGGGACGCCGGCGCGGCGTTCGTGCTGGGCAACACCGCCTGATCAGCTGAGCGTGAGCCGGGGCTTGGGCGCGTCGGTGCGGCCCGTCGGGGGCTTGCGGCTGCCCGCGCGGTACGGCAGCGGCCACGGGGCCGCGTCGCCCTGGTAGTCCTGGTCGGCCGCCGCGTGCAGGGTCCAGTGGGGGTCGTAGAGGTGCGGCCTGGCCAGGGCGCAGAGGTCGGCCCGGCCCGCGAGCAGGATCGAGTTGACGTCGTCCCAGGACGAGATGGCGCCCACGGCGATGACCGGCACCCCGGCCTCGTTGCGGATGCGGTCCGCGTACGGGGTCTGGTAGGAGCGGCCGTACTCGGGGCGTTCGTCGGGCACGACCTGGCCGGTGGAGACGTCGATGGCGTCGGCGCCGTGGGCGGCGAACGCGCGGGCGACGGCCACCGAGTCCTCGGCCGACGTGCCGCCGTCCGCCCAGTCGGTGGCGGAGACGCGGACGGTCATGGGCCGTTCCTCCGGCCAGATCTCCCGCATGGCGTCGAAGACTTCGAGGGGGAAGCGGAGCCGGTTCTCCAGGGAGCCGCCGTAGGCGTCCGTGCGCCGGTTGGTCAGCGGGGAGAGGAAACCCGAGAGCAGGTAACCGTGCGCGCAGTGCAGTTCGAGGAGGTCGAAGCCACTGCGGGCGGCGCGCCGGGCGGCCGCGGCGAACTGGGCGCGGATCTCGGCCAGTCCGGCGCGGTCGAGCGCGTGCGGGACCTGGTTGACGCCCTGCCGGTACGGGATCGAGGAGGCGGCGGACACCGGCCAGTTGCCCTCGTCCAGGGGCTGGTCGATGCCTTCCCACATGAGCTTCGTGGAGCCCTTGCGGCCGGAGTGGCCGAGCTGCACGCCGATCGCCGTGCCCGGAGCCCGGTGGTGGACGAAGTCGGTGACACGGCGCCAGGCGGCGGCCTGTTCGGGGGTGTAGAGACCGGTGCAGCCCGGGGTGATCCGGCCCTCGGGGCTCACGCACACCATCTCGGTCATCACCAGGCCGGCGCCGCCGAGGGCACGGGCGCCGAGGTGGACGAGGTGGAAGTCGCCGGGGAGCCCGTCCTCGGCGACGTACAGGTCCATGGGCGAGACGACGACCCGGTTGCGCAGCGTCAGTCCGCGCAGGCGGAAGGGGGTGAACATGGGCGGTGTGCCCGGCGGGCAGCCGAAGTCCCGCTCGACGGCATCGGTGAAGGCGGGGTCGCGCAGCCGCAGGTTGTCGTGGGTGACACGGCGGCTGCGGGTGAGCAGGTTGAAGGCGAACTGCCGGGGCGGCTGGTCGAGATAGGTCGCGAGCTCCTCGAACCAGCGCAGGCTCGCGGCAGCGGCCCGCTGCGTGGACTCGACCACGGGCCGACGCTCGGTCTCGTACGCGGCGAGGGCGGCGGGCAGGTCGGGCTGCTCCTCGACGCAGGCGGCGAGGGCGAGGGCGTCCTCGACGGCGAGCTTGGTGCCCGAGCCGATGGAGAAGTGCGCGGTGTGGGCGGCGTCGCCGAGGAGCACGGTGTTGCCGTGCGACCAGCGGTCGTTGACGACGGTGCGGAAGGCGGTCCAGGCGGAGGAGTTGCCGCGCAGCGGGCGGCCGTCGAGCGCCTCGGTGAAGATCTTGGCGCAGCGTGCGGCGGACTCCTGCTCGTCGAGCTCGTCGAATCCCGCGGCGCGCCAGACCTCCTCGCGCATCTCGACGATGACGGTGGAGGCGTCGGCGGAGAACGGGTAGCCGTGCAGCTGCATGACGCCGTACTCGGTCTCGGCGACCTCGAACCGGAAGGAGGGGAAGGCGAAGTCGGCGGCGAGCCAGATGTAGCGGCAGCGGTGGGTGGTGACGCGTGGCCCGAAGGCGTGGGCGTGGGTCTCGCGGGTCGCACTGTGGACACCGTCGGCGGCGATGACGAGGTCGTGCTCCGCGGCGAGTGCGGCGGCGGGCGGCGCGGGTGTGCGGAAGCGGAGGCGTACGCCGAGGGACGCGCAGCGCTCGTGCAGGATCTCCAGCAGGCGGCGCCGGCCGAGTGCGGCGAAGCCGTGACCGCCGGAGGTGAGGGTGCGTCCGCGGTGGACGATGTCGATGTCGTCCCACCGGACGAACTCGTCCTGGAGGGCGCTGTAGACGACGGGGTCGGCGTGCTCGATGCCGCCC
The DNA here is from genome assembly GCF_043080095.1 of Streptomyces sp. NPDC015127. Taxonomy (NCBI): domain Bacteria; kingdom Bacillati; phylum Actinomycetota; class Actinomycetes; order Kitasatosporales; family Streptomycetaceae; genus Streptomyces; species Streptomyces sp. NPDC015127. Next base: position 214,261 of record NZ_JBIBVE010000010.1, on the reverse strand, counting down.
AGGGTCTCGTCGGACAGGACGACGCCGAAGCCGAAGGTGTCGTCGGGGGCGTTGCGCTCGAAGACGGTGATGTCGCGCCCCGGATCGAGCCGCTTGAGCAACGCGGCGGCGTACAGCCCCCCGGGCCCACCCCCGATGACGGCGACGCGCAGGGGCCGGGGCGCGCGACCGGGCCCGGTGGGGGCCGGAACGGGGGCCACGGTATCGGCGGGCCCTGCTGGCCTGGTGGGGGGCGGGTCGGCGGGAGCCGGGCCGGGCGCCTGAGCCCGGGCCGGGCCGGACGGGCCGGCGTCGGCGTTGCCCGGAACGGGCGGGTCGGCGGCCGCCGGGTCCGACACTCCGGTGGGGGCCGGAACGGGCGCCTGAGTGCGGGGCGGGACCGGCGACCCGGGGGCGGGGGTGGTCGGCATGTCAGCGGCCCTGCCACTTGGGCGGGCGCTTCTCCGTGAAGGCGGCGTGGAATTCCGCGTAGTCCTCGCCGTTCATCAGGAGCGCCTGCGTGGCCGCGTCCATCTCGACCGCCGCCGCCAGCGGCATGTCCAGTTCCGCGGTGAGCAGGGCCTTGGTCTGGGCGTACGCCAGGGCCGGGCCGTCCGCGAGGTGCCGGGCCAGCTCGGCGGCGCGCGTGTCCGCCTGGCCCTCGTCGACCAGCTCGCTGAGGAGGCCGATTCGTTCGGCCTCCAGCGCGCGCACCGGCTCGCCGAGCATGAGGAGCCGCGTCGCGTGGCCCAGCCCGACGACCCGCGGCAGCAGGTACGCCGCGCCCATGTCGCCGCCGGACAACCCCACCTTCGTGAAGAGGAAGGCGAACTTCGCCGACGCGTCGGCGATCCGGAAGTCGGCGGCCAGCGCCAGCACCGCGCCCGCCCCCGCGGCGACGCCGTGGACCGCGGCGATCACCGGGAAGGGGCACTCGCGGATCGCGCGGACGACCTGGCCCGTCATCCGGTTGAAGTCCAGGAGCTGCGCGGTGTCCATCGACAGGGTCGCGCCGATGATCTCGTCGACGTCGCCGCCCGAGCAGAAGCCGCGGCCCTCCCCGCCGAGCACGAGCGCCCGCACCGACCGCTCCCGGGAGAGCTCGGCGAGCAGATCGCGCAGGTCGGCGTAGGCGCCGAAGGTGAGGGCGTTGAGCTTGTCGGGCCGGTCGAGCGTGACGCTCGCCACGCCGTCCTTGCGCGTCAGTCGCAGATGGCGCCAGCGCTCGGTGCGCGTCGCGGAACCGGAAAAGGGGCTCATGGAGTGGGGGCCTCCTTCGGCGGGCGGTCGGCCTGCTGCCTGCCCCTCGAAGCTATCACTCATCTGTGACTGCCGTCACGAGTGCGCGATACCCGGGTTGTGACAGTGCTGAGGTCTCGTCCCGGTTCTGGCACAGCTCACGGCGGCAGCCCCCCGCGGCCCGCCTCCGGCCCCCGGCCGTTCGTAGGGTGAACGGACCAACGCAACCGAACGGACATCCGCCTTGCCCGAAGCCGACGAAGCCGACGAAGCCGACGACGACGCCACGGCCGCCGAGCCCGCCGCCCACTGCGCCTCCTGGCGTATCGGGCTGCCGCACACCACGGTGGCCGTGCCCATGGCGCGGGCCATGATCCGCGCCGCGCTGGCGGACATCGAGGCGTCCGCGGACAGCGACACGGCCGAGCTGCTCACGGCGGAACTGGTAGCCAATGCGGTGGAGCACACACCTTGCGGTGTGCCCATAGAGCTGGTGATCGAGCTGCTGCCCACGGGGTGTCATGTGGAGGTGCACGACGCCGATCCGGCGCCGCCCGGTGAACTCTCACCCGCGGCGCCGGCTCATGCGCCCGACCCCTGGCAGGAGCACGGTCGCGGGCTGCTGCTCGTCCGGGCGCTCAGCTCGGACTGCGGGCACCGCCCGACGGAGCGGGGCAAGGCGGTCTGGTTCACGCTGCCCGCCAGGTGCTGACGGCCTACTGCGCCGACGTGGCACTCACCGGCTCGTTCCGGTTCTCCGGCCCCCCGGCATCCGCCCGCGGGCCGGCGGCCAGCCGCGAGTGCCGCCGGCCGTAGAGGGCGTAGACGACCGCGCCCACCAGCAGGAAGACCGCGAACTGCACCCAGGTCGGCCAGCCGGTGCCCCAGATGAGGTAGAGGCAGCACACGATGCCGAGCACCGGGGTCAGGGGATAGAGCGGCACCCGGAACCTCGTCTCGGTCCCCGGGTAGCGGCGGCGCAGCGCGATCACCGCGACGTTGACGGCGACCATGATCGCGAGGGTGCCGATCGTGGTCAGGTTCATCACGACGTCGAGCGGGACGACGGCCGCCGGAACGGCGAAGGTCGCGGCGACGATCCAGGTGTTGGCGACGGGGGTCGACGTCTTCGGGGAGACACGCTCGAACACGCCCGGGATGAGTCCGTCGCGGGACATGGACAGCAGGATGCGGGTCTGGCCGTACATCACGGCGAGCACGACGGACGCGATGGCGACGACCGCGCCGAAGGCGACGATCCCGCCGCCGAGGGCGGAGCCGGTGACGCCGTTCACGATCAGCGAGAGCGCGGCGGGCTTGTCGGCGACGTCGCCGGCCGACATCGCGCCGATGGCGGCGAGCGCGACGCCGCAGTAGAGCAGCGTGACGATGCCGATGCAGATCATGATCGCGAGGGGGATGTTGCGCCTCGGGTTCCTGACCTCCTCGCCCGCCGTGGTGATCGCGTCGAAACCGATGTACGAGAAGAACGCCAGCGACGCTCCGGAGGTGATGCCCGCGACATGGTGCGGCGAGAAGGGCGAGAGGTTGTCCGACGTGTACGCGGTGAAGGCGATCGCGCAGAACAGCACGAGAACCGCGATCTTCACGACCGCCATCAGCGCCGTGGCCCGGGCGCTCTCCCGGATGCCGCGTACCAGGAGCAGCGCGGCGAGGACCATCACGACCACGGCCGGGACGTTGACGATGCCGCCGTCGCCCGGCGGGCTGGACAGCGCCGCGGGCAGGGACAGGCCCGTGAGGCTGTTCAGCAGCTCGTTCAGGTACTGGCCCCAGCCGACGGCGACGGCGGACGCGGAGACGCCGTACTCGAGCAGCAGGCACCAGCCGACGAGGAAGGCGGTCCGCTCGCCGAGGGTGGCGTAGGCGAAGGAGTACGAGCTGCCGGAGACCGGGATCGCGCTGCCCAGCTCGGCGAAGGAGAACGCCGTGAAGATGCAGGTGATCGCGGCGAGCACGAACGAGACCACGACCGCGGGGCCCGCTTCGGCCACCGAGTCGGACAGGCCGACGAAGATGCCGGTGCCGACGATCGCGCCGACGCCGAAACACACGAGCTGGAAGAGCCCCATGGTGCGTCTGAGGCCGTGGCCCTCGAGGTCCGCGCCGGCGTCGGCGACGAGCTGGGTTGGGCTTTTGATACGCATGGGGCCGTTCTTCTCTGCGCGCCGTCGTGCGGGGTGGGCAGGCGTCGCGCGGGTCGTGCGATGGGCAGGCGGTTCGTGCGGGCGTGCAGATCGTGCACGTCACGCACAAGGAAGTGGGGCCCGGGCGTGCGAGCCCGGACCCCACCAATGGCGGCATATTAGCCACCCCTGCGCATGATCACCCAATCGGGCGCATGGCTATTCAATGGCTGCTCAATGGCCGTTCAGCGGCTGCGAGTGTGGCCACCATGACCGCCTTGATCGTGTGCATACGGTTCTCCGCCTCGTCGAAGACGACGGAGTGGGCCGACTCGAAGACCTCGTCGGTCACCTCCAGCTCCGTGAGGCCGTGGCGCTCGTGGATCTCGCGCGCGACCGCGGTGCCGAGGTCATGGAAGGCCGGCAGGCAGTGCAGGAACTTCACGTCCGTGTTGCCCGTCGCGCGCAGCACGTCCATGGTCACCGCGTACGGGGCGAGCGCCTTGATCCGCTCGTCCCAGACCTCCTTGGACTCGCCCATCGAGACCCAGACGTCGGTGGCGACGAAGTCCGCGCCGCGCACGCCCTCGGCGATGTCCTCGGTGAGCGTGATCCGCGCGCCGCTCCCCTCGGCCGTCCGGCGGGCCGCGGCGACGATCTCCTCGGCCGGCCAGTACGCCCGGGGCGCGACGATGCGCACGTCCATACCCAGCAGGGCACCGGTGACGAGGTACGAGTTGCCCATGTTGAAGCGGGCGTCACCGAGGTACGCGAAGGAGATCTCCTCCAACGGCTTGTCGGTGTGCTCGGTCATGGTCAGCACGTCGGCGAGCATCTGGGTGGGGTGCCAGTCGTCGGTGAGCCCGTTGTAGACGGGCACGCCGGCGTGCGCGGCGAGCTGCTCGACGGTGTCCTGCGCGTCACCGCGGAACTCGATCGCGTCGAACATCCGGCCCAGTACGCGGGCGGTGTCCTTGGCGGACTCCTTGGTGCCGATGTGGGAGCCGGCCGGGTCGATGTAGGTCGTGGACGCGCCCTGGTCGGCGGCGGCGACCTCGAAGGCGCAGCGCGTACGGGTCGACGACTTCTCGAAGATCAGCGCGATGTTCCTGCCGCGCAGCCGCTGGAACTCGGTGCCGGCCCGCTTGGCCGCCTTGAGGTCGGCCGCCAGGCCGATCAGGCCACGGAACTCCTCGGCCGTGAAGTCCAGCTCCTTGAGGAAGTGGCGGCCTTCGAGATGTATCGCCATGACGGCTGCTCCTGGGTCGCGAATGCGGTGACTATGGAAGTCTATACGACGAGATGCATCGCTATACAGACTCTCGCTCCACCGGGCAGCTCATGCAGCGCGGGCCTCCCCGGCCCCGGCCCAGTTCGCTGCCGGGGATCTCGATCACTTCGATGCCCTGTTTGCGCAGGTGGGTGTTGGTGGTGACGTTGCGCTCGTAGGCCACGACGACACCCGGTTCGACGGCGAGCACGTTGCAGCCGTCGTCCCACTGCTCGCGTTCGGCCGAGTGCACGTCCTGGGTCGGGGTCAGCACCCGTATGTCCTTCAGTCCGAGCGCCGCCGCGATCGCGTCGTGCATGCGCTCCGGCGGATGGTCGCTGACCTTGAGCGCACCGAAGCCGTCGGCCGGCTCGATGGTGTACGAGCGGAGCATCCCGAGCCCCGCGTACTGCGTGAACGTGTCCCCGTCGACCATCGTCATCACGGTGTCCAGGTGCATGAACGCCCGGCGCTTGGGCATGTCCAGGGCCACGATGGTCCGGGCGGAACCGGCGGCGAACAGCCCGCGCGCCAGCATCTCCACGGCCTGCGGTGTGGTGCGCTCGCTCATCCCGATCAGCACCGCGTCGTTTCCGATCACCAGCACGTCGCCGCCCTCGATGGTGGACGGGTAGTCGTCCTGCCCCTCCGACCAGTGGTGGAACGGCGCGGCATCCGCGCCCACGAAGTGCGGATGGTGCTTGTAGATCGCCTCGAAGTGCACGGTTTCCCGCTGACGGGCGGGCCAGCGCATCGCGTTGATGGAGACACCGTCGTATATCCAGGCCGAAGTGTCCCGGGTGAAGAGGTGGTTGGGCAGCGGCTGGAGCAGGAAGTCGTCCAGGTCCATCACATGGAAGCGGACGGACGTCGGCTCGGAGTGACCCGCCAGGAACTCCCGCTTGGTCATCCCTCCGACCAGCGCCTCGACGAGGTCGGGCGTGGGCAACTCGTCGAAGGCGACCCGCAGGTGGTCGGTGGCGAGCGGCCCGTACTCCTTCTCGTCGAAGACGCGGTCCAGCACCAGCTTCCTGGCCTCGGGGATCTCCAGCGCCTCGCGCAGCAGATCGCCGAAGAGATGCACCTCCACCCCTCGGTCACGCAGGACGTCCGCGAAGCCGTCGTGCTCCTGACGGGCACGGCGGACCCACAGCACGTCGTCGAAGAGCAACGCGTCCTTGTTGCTCGGCGTGAGCCGCTTCAGCTCCAGATCGGGCCGGTGGAGGATGACCTGGCGCAGTCGCCCGGTCTCGGAGTCGACATGGAATCCCATGTCTCCATCCTCGCCGCGCGGAGGCCCGTTCACCCGGCGAACGGCCGACCTTGTGGCGTCCGGCCGGTGACGCCGGGGCATCTGCCGTCAGGACGTCCTGCCGGCAGGGCCTCTGTCGTCGGGCCCTCAGCCGTCACGGCAGGTGTCGTCGGGGGCTCTGCCGTCACGGCAGCTGTCGTCAGGGCTTCTGCCGTCACAGCAGCTGTTGTCAGGGCTTCTGCCATCACAGCAGCTGTCGTCAGGGCTTCTGCCATCACAGCATCTGTCGTCAGGGCTTCTGCCATCACAGCATCTGTCGTCAGGGCACCTGTGGTCAGGGCATCAGCGGGCGCAGCGCCTCCTGCCGGACATTGCAGGCGAGCGCCACATGCAGCGCCTCGGTCGCGACCTGGGCGGTGGCGTGGTCCGGCAGCTCCGGTATCCGCTGCGACACCAGGGCCAGCATCGTCTGCCAGGTCGGGCTCGGCGTGTAGACGTAGCCGCCCACCGACAGGCTCGAGTGCGTGACGCGCTCGCGGTACTCCTCGCGCTCGGTGCTCCCGACGGCGTCCCACGGCGGCCGACGCCGTGCCCCGCGCGTCTGAGCCGGAGGCGGTGGTCACGGCCGAGCACAGCACCGCGCCGTGGGACAGCAGGCGCGAGTCCGGCGCAGTGGCACTGGGGGCGCGGACTCCGACGGGGCCGGGGTCGTCGCGGCGTGGGCCGCGCACTCCGTGAGAAAGACCTGGTACGCCGCCGAGGAGTCCGCGGGCAGCTCGTCCCGGCGGTCGGCGCCCCAGCCCTCGACGTCCCGCTCGCCGTACACCGCGGCCATCGCCCGGATGCCCTCGGACCACGCGACGCGCGGCACGGCGTCGTAGGCCCCGGGGCCCACACGGCCCTTCGCCTCGTCCCACATGACGCCACGGACGTCGACCGGTGCCATCGGCCCCTGGTAGCGCAGGTCGACCCGCAGGGCGTACGACTCGCCGGCGTCGTGGAGCAGGAAGGTGACGCTCTCGCCGTGGATCCTGCCGCCGAAGCGGGAGACGACCCGCTCGAAGCGCGCACCGGTGTTGTACGCCGCGCCGTCGAAGGCCCGGATCCGGCGGTGGGGCCGGTAGGGGTCGGGCGCGGGCGGGCACTCCGGGCGGACGAACACCTCACGGTCGAGCTGCGGGGAGGCACTGACAGTGCCTCCCCGCAGCCGCCGGACCGGGTCACAGCCGGGGGTCGACCGGCTCCGACTCCAGCGCCAGCACCGCGAAAACGGCCTCGTGCACCCGCCACAGCGGTTCCCCGTCGGCGAGCCGGTCGAGGGCCTCGAGCCCGAGCGCGTACTCGCGGAGGGCGAGCGAGCGCTTGTGGTTCAGGAACCGCTGGCGCAGCCGCTCCAGATTGTGCGGACGGGTGTACTCCGGACCGTAGATGATGCGCAGGTACTCGCGGCCGCGGACCTTGATGCCCGGCTGCACCAGCCGGCCCTTGTCGTCCATGGCGAGCGCCTGCAGCGGCTTGACGACCATGCCCTCGCCGCCGCGGCCCGTCATCTCCAGCCACCAGTCCACACCCGCGCGCACGGATTCGTCGTCGCCGGTGTCGACGACCAGCCGCCGTGTGACCTGCAACAGCCCGGTCGGGTCGTGCTCCACGAGCCGGTCGAGCCAGGCGAGCTGAGCGTCGTGCGGTACCGCGGCGAGCGAACGGCCCCGGGAGGCGAGGATCTGGAACGGCGCGAGCCGCACACCGTCGAGTCCGTCGGTCGTCCAGCAGTAACGGCGGTAGGCGTCCGTGAACGCGGCTGCGTCAGCGGCCCGTTCGCGCTGCTGGGTGAGCAGGCCCTCGACGGGGACGCCCCGCGCGACGGCGGCCTCGAGCGCCGCGCCGGCCTCGGGCAGCACGGCACCGGATGCGGCGCCGACCGCCGCGTACTGGGAGCGCAGCAGGCCGGACGCCTTCAGCGACCAGGGCATCAGTTCGCCGTCCAGCAGCAGCCAGTCGGTGTCCAGCTCGTCCCACAGACCGGCCGCGGTGACGGCCGTGCGCAGCCGCTGGAGGATCTCCTCGGTGACCGCCTCGTCGTCGAAGAACGGCCGCCCGGTGCGGGTGTGCAGAGCGCCCGTGGGGCCCTCCACGCCGAACCGCTCCCGGGCCGCCTCCGCGTCGCGGCACACGAGCGCGACGGCCCGCGACCCCATGTGCTTCTCCTCGCACACGACCCTGTCGATGCCGTCGGCCCGGTACTGCGCGAACGCCTCGGCCGGGTGCTCCAGGTACCCCTCTACCCGCGACGTCGCGGTGGGGGCCATCGTCGGCGGCAGGTAGGCGAGCAGCCGGGGGTCGACGGCGAAGCGGCTCATGACCTCCAGCGCCGCGGCCGCGTTCTCCTCGCGGACGCCGATGCGCGCCATGTGCCGCGTCTCGACGACCCGGCGGCCCGCCACGTCGGCGAGGTCCAGCGGGCGCCCCTCGCGGCCGCCGGGCGCCTCGGTCAGCAGCGGCCTGACCGGCTCGTACCAGACCTTCTCGGCGGGCACGTCGACCAGTTCGCGCTCCGGCCAGCGCAGCGCGGTCATCCTGCCGCCGAAGACGGCGCCGGTGTCCAGGCAGATCGTGTTGTTGATCCACGAGGTGTTGGGCACGGGCGTGTGTCCGTAGACGACGGCGGCCCGGCCCCGGTAGTCCTCGGCCCACGGGTAGCGGACGGGCAGCCCGAACTCGTCGGTCTCGCCCGTCGTGTCGCCGTACAGCGCGTGGGAGCGGACCCGGCCGGAGGTGCGGCCGTGGTACTTCTCGGGCAGGCCGGCGTGGCAGACGACGAGCCTGCCCTCGTCGAGCACGTAGTGGCTGACGAGGCCGTCGATGAACTCCCGTACCCGCTCGCGGAAGGCCGGGTCCCCGGCGTCCTCCTTCTCCAGCTGCTCGATGGTCTCGGCGAGGCCGTGCGTGTGCTGGACGTTGCGGCCCTTGAGGTAGCGGCCCAGCTTGTTCTCGTGGTTGCCCGGGACGCACAGCGCGTTGCCCGCGGCGACCATGCCCATGACGCGGCGCAGCACACCGGGGCTGTCGGGGCCGCGGTCCACGAGGTCACCGACGAAGACGGCGGTACGGCCCTCGGGGTGGACGCCGTCCTCGTAGCCGAGCTTGGCGAGCAGGGTCTCCAGCTCGGAGCTGCAGCCGTGGATGTCACCGATGATGTCGAACGGGCCGGTGAGGTGGCGCAGGTCGTTGTAGCGGCGCTCCAGGACGATCTCCGCGCTGTCGACCTCCTCCTGGCTGCGCAGGACGTGGACCTTGCGGAAGCCCTCGCGTTCCAGCCCGCGCAGCGAGCGGCGCAGTTCGCGGCGGTGGCGGGCGATGACATGGCGGGGCATGCCGGCGCGGTCGGGGCGGGTCGCGTTGCGCGCGGCGCAGACGTCCTCGGGGAGGTCGAGGACGATCGCGATGGGCAGCACGTCGTGCTCGCGCGCGAGGCGGACGAGCTGCCGGCGGCTCTCGGTCTGCACGTTGGTGGCGTCGACGACGGTCAGCCGTCCGGCCGCGAGCCGCTTGCCGGCGATGTAGTGCAGGACGTCGAACGCGTCGCCGCTGGCGCTCTGGTCGTTCTCGTCGTCGGCGACGAGGCCGCGGCAGAAGTCCGAGGAGACGACCTCCGTGGGCTTGAAGTGCTTGCGCGCGAAGGTGGACTTGCCCGACCCGGTGGCGCCGACGAGGACCACGAGGGACAGGTCCGTCACCGGGAGGCGGCGGCCGGGAGCGGTGGCGCCGGTGGTGGTTTCCGTGGTGCTGGTCATGCGGCGGTCGCCTGCTTCGCGGTCGTGTCGGTGTCGGTCGTGTCGGTCGTGTCAGTGGTGTCGGTCGTGCCGGTGGACGTCATCTCGAACACCGCCATCTGGGTCGGCGGTCCCACCTCGGGGTCGTCGGGCCCGACCGGCACGAACCGCACCGCGTAGCCGTGGCGTCCGGCGACCGCCTCGGCCCAGGTCCGGAACTCCTCGCGGGTCCACTCGAACCGGTGGTCGCCGTGGCGCACGTGGCCGGCGGGCAGCGTCTCCCAGCGCACGTTGTACTCGACGTTGGGCGTCGTCACGAGCACGGTGCGGGGGCGCGCGGAGCCGAACACCGCGTACTCGAGAGCGGGCAGCCGCGGCAGGTCGAGGTGTTCGACGACCTCGCTGAGCACGGCGGCGTCGTAGCCCGTGAGCCGCTTGTCGGTGTACGTGAGCGAGCCCTGGATCAGCTGGACGCGGGCAGCCTGCCGCTCCCCGAGACGGTCCAGCTTGAGCCGGCGCCCGGCGATGGTCAGGGCACGCACCGATACGTCGACACCGACGATCTCGGTGAACCGGACGTCCTTGAGCAGCGCCTGGAGCAACTGGCCCTGTCCGCAGCCCAGATCGAGCACGCGGCTCGCACCGGCGGCGCGCAGTGCTTCGAGGATGGCGTCCCTGCGCTGCTCGGCGAGCGGCACGGGGCGCTCCTCGGTGTCCGTGGTCTCGTCGACGGCGTTGTCCACGTCCTCGACGCGCAGGTCGTCGGCCTCGGCGAGGCGCACCAGCTCCAGGCGCTCCATGGCCTGCCGGGTCAGTCCCCAGCGCCGGGACAGGTAGCGGCTGGTGATGAGCTTCTGCTCGGGGTGTTCGGCCAGCCAGCCCTCGCCCGCGCGCAGCAGTTTGTCGACCTCGTCGGGCGCGACCCAGTAGTGCTTGGCGTCGTCCAGGACGGGGAGCAGGACATACAGCTGGCGCAGCGCGTCGGCGAGCCGCAGCTCCCCTTCGAGCACCAGCCGCACGTAGCGCGACGCGCCCCATTCGGGGAACTGCTCGTCCAGGGCGATCGGTTCGGCCTCGACCGCGGTCCAGCCGAGCGGGCCGAAGAGCTTCCGGACCAGTTCGGCGCCGCCGCGTGCGGCGACGGCGGGCACCTCGATACGCAGCGGCAGCGGGGCCTCGGCCCGTCCGGGCAGCGCCGCGCACACACCGCGCAGGGCGCTCTTGAACACCGTGCTCAGCGCCACGGCCAGCAGCGACGACGCCGCGTAGGGACGGTCGTTGACGTACTGCGCGAGCGCGGCGTCGGGCGCGCCGCCGCGGCCCTTGCCCTTGCCGCGCCGCACGAGCGCCACCGGATCCACCTCCAGCAGCAGTGCGGCCGTGCACCGCTCCGCGGACGCCTCGGGGTAGAAGACGTGCGCCGTGCCGTGCGAGGTGGAGAACGTCTGCGCCTTGTCGGGGTGCTTGTGCAGCAGAAAGCCGAGGTCGGTCGCGGGCCGTTCGGGGGTACCGGTCGTACTGATCGTCAGGAACACGCGTTTGAGTATCGTCCGGTTCGTCTGCCTTGACCAGCGGGTTTTGTCACAACCGGGACCCAGAACACGGTCGCCGCGCCGCTGGGATCAGCCCGTGCGCAGCAGGCGCGCGAGGGCACCGATCTCCTCCGGTCCCACGCGGCAGCAGCCGCCGACGATTCGGGCTCCGCGGGCACGCCAGATGCGTGCCTCCGCCGGGTCGTACGCACTGCCGCCCTGCCACCGCCGCTCGGCGGCGTCCCAGCCCTCCCCGCTGTTGGGGTACGCGACGACGGGCTTGCCGGTCACCGCCGCGGCGGTCCCGACCGCCGCGGCCACCTCGCGCGGGTCGCAGCAGTTCACGCCCACCGCGAGCACGTCGTCCCGACCGGCGGCCAGGGCGAACGCCTCCGCCAGGTCCTGGCCGGCCCGGGTCCGCCCGCCCGCGACGGTGTACGAAAGCCACACGGGCACACCGCATCCCTCGCTCGCGCGCAGCAGCGCCCGCGCCTCGTCGGCGTCCGGAACGGTCTCCAGTGCCAGTACGTCGGGCCCCGCCGCGACGAGGGCCTCGATGCGCGGGCGGTGGAAACGCTCCAGATCCCGCATGGTCAGCCCGTACCGGCCCCGGTACTCGCTGCCGTCGGCGAGCATGGCGCCGTACGGGCCGACCGAGGCGGCGACCCACACCTCGTGGGGCACCGCGTCGGCCGCGCCGCGCGCCAGCCCGACGCTGCGGCCGAGCATGCGGGCGGCCTCGTCGACCCCGATGCCCCTGCGCGCGAAACCCTCGAACGTGGCCTGGTAGCTCGACGTGATGAGCACCTGCGCGCCCGCCCGCGCGTACGCCGCGTGTGCCGCCTCGATCTGCTGCGGATCGTCGGCGAGCAGCCGTGCCGACCACAGGGCGTCGGAGAGGTCGCAGCCCTGCGCCTCCAGCTGGTTGGACAGGCCGCCGTCGAGGACGAGAACGTCCCGGGCGAGGGCTTCGGCGAGTGTGCGGGTGGGTCTCACGGTGGCTCCCGGGATCAGCTCAGCTGGGACCGGACCTGGGAGGAGATGAGCTCCAGGTGTTCGAGATCGTCCAGGTCCAGCACCTGGAGGTAGATGCGCGACGAGCCGGTCGCCGCGTAGCGGCCGATCTTGTCGACGACCTCGGCCGGGGAGCCGGCCAGCCCGTTCGCCTTGAGCTCGTCGACCTCACGGCCGATCGCCGCCGCGCGGCGGGCCACCTCGGCGTCGTCCTTGCCGACGCACACCACCAGTGCGTTCGAGTAGACCAGATCGTCCGGGGAGCGGCTGGCCTGCTCGGCGGCGGCACGGACGCGGCCGAACTGGCGCTCGGTGTCCTCGAGCGAGGCGAAGGGCAGATTGAACTCGTCCGCGTACCGCGCGGCCAGTCGGGGGGTGCGGGTGGCTCCGTGGCCGCCGATCAGCACGGGGACTCTGTCCTGGGCGGGCTTGGGCAGGGCCGGCGAATCCTTCAGCTGGTAGTGGGTGCCCTCGTAGGAGTAGGTCGCGCCGACCTCGGTGGCCCACAGGCCGGTGATGATCTCCAGTTGCTCCTCGAGGCGGGCGAACTTCTCCTTGGGGAAGGGGATGCCGTACGCCCGGTGCTCCTCCTCGAACCAGCCCGCGCCCAGCCCCAGTTCGACGCGGCCGCCCGACATCTGGTCGACCTGGGCAACCTGGATGGCGAGCACGCCCGGGAGCCGGAAGGTGCCGGCCGTCATCAGGGTCCCGAGGCGGATCCGTTTGGTCTCGCGGGCCAGACCGGCCAGCGTGATCCAGGCATCGGTCGGACCGGGCAGTCCGTCGGCCGAGCCCATGCGCAGGTAGTGGTCGGATCGGAAGAAGGCGTCGAAGCCGAGCTCCTCGGCGGCTTTGGCGACGCTCAGCAGGGTCTCGTAGCTCGCCCCTTGCTGGGGCTCGGTGAAGATTCGAAGATCCATGCATCCATCCTGCACCTGTCGCCGCGGTGGAATCCGGTGCGCCGGGCGGATGAGGGGTTCGGTCGTACGTGCGCCGGCCGGTTGCACCGGAACACCGCGCCGACCTTGCACGTGACGGGCCTCGCCGGGCCCGTGGCCGGCCCGCGCACGGGACGGCCCGTGGAGTCCATGTCACGGCGCACCGGCCGCCGGATCCATCTCCGCGACGGATCCCGCCGGGCCCGCGCGGCCGCGGACCGCTTCGGGCGGGCGCTCGTGCTCGGCGAGGCGGCGCAGCATGCCGCGCACCCGATCGCTCGACTCGTCCGCGGCGTCTATCGTCTCGATGCACTGCCAGTAGAGCCCCTCGTCGTCCGTGGCGCAGGCGACGCCGACGAGAGCGATGCCGACCTCGCCGAGCAGGGTGTTGAGCCCGGTCAACGCCGCCTCGGGATCAGCCACTTCGGTCAGCTGCGCGGCTCGCACGCCGCCGCTGCGCACCATCGGGTGGTCGAGCACCCCGCACCCCCGCCCGCCGATCTCGCCGAGCCCCCGGGCCTCGCCTCTCAGCTCGGCGGGCCCGCTCGCGGCGAGCCGGCTGCCGATCGCCTGGGCCAGGGCCTGGATCTGCCACGCCTCGGCCACGATCTCCGGCACGGACCGGCTCCGCGCCAGTGCGTGGCCACTGATCTCGATGAGTCGTAACGCTTCCATGAACGCGCCCCCGTTCGTACGACTGTCCGCCCACTCAGTTCATTACCCAGAGTGAAGGTCTTCGACCAGAAAAGCCAGGGGAATTCGGAAATCTGTGGACACCAAGGCAGTTGTGGATAACTCGACAACTCCAAAGAGTGACGAAGGGCTGTCGAAGCAGCCCGGCCACCCCTTCCACCCCTCCGTCCACCGCGCCCCGGCGGCGCCTCCGCCACCGGCCCCCAGCGCCCCACCGCCGCGAGCCCCGGCACCCCCGGCGCCCCGGCGGCGCGCCCCGACGCCGCTACTCCGCCGGGAAACGCCGCTCGTTGCGGTCGATCTTCTCGGACAAGGCCCGCAGCACGTCGATCCCGAGCACCTCGCAGAACTGGAGCAGATAGGCGAGCACGTCCGCGACCTCGTCGCGCACCCGGTCCGCCGTGTCGGGCGACTCCATCACCCGCGCCGACTCGTCGGGCGTCAGCCACTGGAAGATCTCGACCAGTTCGGCGGCCTCGACGCTCAGCGCCACCGCCAGGTTCTTCGGCGTGTGGTACGGCTGCCAGTCGCGTGCCGCCGCGAACTCCGCCAGCCTGCGCTGCAGTCCCGCCACGTCCAGCCCGTCGTCTCTCGTCACGGCACCAGGTCTACCACCGACACCCCCTCGGCCCCCCGCGCGCACGACGGATCGGACACGGCCCCGACCAGCCGGATATGCCCCCTCGCGCACATCTCGGCCGCGAGGGCGACCAGTTCACGCGCCTGCGCGGGATCCAGGCAGCGGTCGAATCCGTCCGCGAGCACCGTGAGCGACTGATACGCCGCCGGCACCTCGGCCACCTGGTCCACGGACAGCACCCCCGGACCGGTGAGCAGCACCAGGGCCAGGGCCAGGTACCTCAACTCGCCCTCCCCCAGCCGCCCGAGGGGCGTGCCCGCGCCGGAGCCGCCGCGCGCGAGCAGCGCCCGCACCGTGCCGTTCCCCAGCTCCTCCACGCACAGGTCCGTCACCTCCCCCGCGCAGCCGACGCGCGCCGCCGCGGCGAGCCGGGCGTGCCGCTTGCCGCATTCGCTGCGCGTACGGTGCAGAACCTCGGCCAGGTTGTCGCATCCGCGCCGCAGCCTGCCGGGCCCCGCGGCGACCGGCTCACGCATCCGGTGCGGCCGCGGGTCGCAGGCGAAGACGGACCTCAGCGCGAGGACCACCTGCTCGGCCGCCGCCAGCACCCGTAGCTGCGCCTGCGTCCTTCCGGCGACGTGCAGCGGCAGCAGGGCGGTGCCGAGCCGGTCACCGGGCAGCCGGCCCCGGGTGACGCCGGCCGCACCGGAGGTGTGCCAGGCGGCCTCCACCTCCGGGCGGCCGGGATCGCGCAGGGCCGTGGCGAGTAAGGTCCGTCCGCCGCTGGTCAGCCGTTCCCCGACGATTCGCAGGCGCGGCACGGCCTGGACGGCGAGGTCGAGGAGGACCGGTCCCGCGGGGCCGTCCACGGTGCATCCGATCCGGAAGCCCCGGCGTCCCTGGCGGTCGGTCCGTGCCCCTTCGGGAACGCACGCGGCCGGCTCGGGGAACGCGGTGCGAAGGTCGTGTCCGGCGCCGAGCAGCGCGAGTGCCTCGTACGCCTCGAGCGCACTCGACTTGCCGCTGCCGCTGGCGCCCGTGAGGAGTGTCATGGGGCCGAGGGCGAGCGCCGTTCCCCGGTGCCTCCGGTAGGCGGAGAGCCGTAGTTCGGTGACCGCGGGCCGGGCTGCGCCCGCCTCTTCGGGCAGCGTCTTCCGGCCGATGACCAGTGTGTTCGCGTCCATGCAGCGGGACGGTACGCACCATGATCACCGCCGAACCGTTCCGCCGCGTCGGCCGTCCTACGAATGAGGTACGGCGTCCGCCTCGACTCCCTCCACCTCGGTGCCGACGGGGGCCAGGAGGAACACGTTGCGATCCACCCGGTGCATTCCGCTGCCGAGCCCGAAGACGACACCGCTGCTGAAGTCCAGGATCCGCTTGGCCACTTCGGCGTCGGCGGCAGTCAGGTCCAGCAGGACGGGCGTGCGGTTGACGAGGTACTCGGCGACCTCGCGGGCGTCGGCGAAGACCTGCACCCGCAGGACGACGAAACGACGGTGCTCGGCGGCCGCGTAGTCCTGCGGGACGGTCCGGTGGTCCACCCGCGACGGCCACTCGTTGCGGCTGCGCAGCGGCACCACCTGCGCCAGGCCCTCCCACTGCTCGTCGGTGACGTCGTACCTCTCGTACCTACTCATGGGACCATCCTCCCGCCCCTCACCCGTTCGGCCCAACAGCGACACGGGGTGAGGGGCGGGCGGATCGCGATCGGTCAGCCGCGCTCGAAGACCGCGACCGTACGCGCCGGAACCGTGAAGGTTCCCGAAGTCGGCTCGTACGACGCGGACTTCACCACCCCGTCCGCACCGGAACGCTGCACCGGGTGGAGCCCGTACGCCATGCCCGCCAGGCCCCCGACCCGCTGGGTCTGCCGCTCGGGCGTGGCATTGAACACCACGACGAGGTCGCCGAGCCGCATGGTGATCACGCCCGGGGTCTCGTCCGTGCCGGACAGCGGGAAGGACAGTGCGGACTGGACGTCCTCGGCGGTGGCCATGCCGAAGGCGGGCTCGGTGGTCCGGATCCGCAGCAGATCGCGGTAGGCGGCCGAGGCGCCGTCGATCTGCGCGCAGCCGGGCGTGAGCGCCGCGCCTGTCAGCAGCGGCTTCGCGTAACCCCACTTGGCCTTGTTGTCGGCGGCGGGCGGCAGGCCGCGGCCGAAGCCGTTGCCGTCGCGGCAGTCCCAGTGGATCGCGTTGAACCAGTCGCCGCTGTCGTAGGAGTTGCGGTCCAGCGACTTGGAGCGCAGCAGGTCGGTGCCCGCCTGGGAGAGCGCGGGCCCCTGCGACAGAGCCGAGGTCGCCATCGCGAGCACCTGCATGCGCGCCCTGTCCGCCGCGGACGTGCCGGCGGGGAGCTTGAAGGCGAGTGCGTCGTACAGCGTCTCGTTGTCGTGGGCGTCCGCGTAGGCGAGCGCGTCACCGGGCGCCGCGGCGTAACCGGCCGGCGAACCGTTGTAGTCGACCTCGGATCCCTTGACCGTGCGGCCGCGCGTGTCCGTGAAGGAGTACGAGGCGAGGTTGCCCGACAGCCCGACCTTGATCAGGTCCTGGTAGTGCAGCAGCCGCGCCCTCTGCTCCGCCTCGGTGCCGTTGGCCTTCGAGGAGTTGGGGTCGGTGTACAGGCCCGAGGCGAAGCCCTGCACGCCCGGGTCGTCGTCGAACGGACCGCCGCCGCGCACGGCGTCGCGCGCCCGGTCGGAGAAGGTCGCGATGCCGGTGCCGGCCATGTTCTTCTGGGTGGCCTGGACGAAGCGGGCGTCGTCGGCGATCTCGCCGAAGTTCCAGCCCTCCCCGTACAGGACGATCTTCTTCCCGTCGACGCCGTCCCGCTCCACGGTCAGCTCGTCGAGTGCCTCGCGCACCGACAGGATGTTGGCCTTCGGGTGGTGGCCCATCAGGTCGAAACGGAAGCCGTCCACCTTGTATTCGCGGGCCCACGTCACGATCGAGTCCACGACGAGCTTGCCCATCATGGCGTTCTCGGGCGCGGTGTTGGCGCAGCAGGTGGAGGTGGCCACGGAGCCGTCGGCGAGCAGCCGCTGGTAGTAGCCGGGCACGATCCTGTCGAGCACGGACCTCTCGGCCTGGCCGCTCGCGACGGTGTGGTTGTAGACGACGTCCATGACGGTGCGCAGACCGTCCTCGTTGAGGGACTTCACCATCTGCCGGAACTCGACCGTGCGCCTCGTGCCGTCCGGGTCGGTGGCGTACGAGCCCTCGGGGACCGTGTAGTGGAAGGGGTCGTAGCCCCAGTTGTATGCGTCCTTCGCGGCGGCCTTCGCGACGCAGGCCTGCTGCTCCTCCGAGTCGGGTGCATAGATCTTCAGGTCGCACTCGGGCTGCTGCTGGTCGGCCTTCTTCTCGGGGATGGTGCCGATGTCGAAGGCGGGCAGCAGGTGGACGTAGGAGGTACCGGCGCCGGCGAGTGCGCGCAGGTGCCGCGAGCCCTTGCTGTCCTTGTCGGCGAAGGCGAGGTACGTACCCCGGTGCTCGGCCGTCGGGTCCGCGACGGAGAAGTCGCGGATGTGCAACTCCTGGATCTGGGCGTCCTTCAGCGGCACGGCGGCGGGCTTCTTCAGGGCGGACCAGCCGGCCGGGGCCAGGGACGGGTCCGAGAGGTCGACGACGATGCTCTTCTCGGAGTCCGCCGTCAGGGCGAGCGAGTAGGGGTCGGTGACCGTGTTGGTGACGACCTTCCCGGCGCTGGGGGCCCAGACCGTGACCTGGTAGCGGTAGGCGTCGCCCTTCCAGCTCCGCTTTCCGCGGACGGACCAGACGCCGGCCTCGTCGCGGTGCATCGCGACGGTCTTCCCGTCGAGTTCGAGCGAGACCTGCTGCGCGGTCGGCGCCCACAGCCGCAGCGTGGGCACGCCCTTGCGGTCGAACGTCGCCCCGAGCGACGCCTGGGTCGCCTTCGCCGCGTACAGGTCGTCGAGGACGCCGGCGATCTGGACGCCGGTGGCTGCGACGACGGCGCCGTTGGCCGCGTACTGGGCGGCGACGAGCCGGCCCTTCAGCGCCTCGCGGACGCGGTCCCGGTCGCGCGGGTCGACGGAGAAGGCGCGGTAGGACTTCAGGTGCGGGAACTTCTCCTTCTGCGCGCCGGTCAGCTCCGTGCTGTTCAGCCGCAGGACCTGCCGGTCACCGGTGAGGGTGCCGTCCTGGACGGTGATCGACCCGTCGCGGGAGGAGAGGAGCACGGCGGCCGCGGCGGCGTCGCTGCCGTTCCAGGCGACGGTGGTCTCGTCGATCCAGACGGCGTGCGCCTTGGTGAGGTCCAGGGCCGCGCCGCCGCCCTTGGGCTGCGGCAGCAGGTACTTCTCCTGGCCCGCCAGCAGCCACACCTCGTGGCCGGTGGCCTTGAGGTCGAGCGACTGGTCGGAGGGCAGGTCCTTCTGGTCGCCCTTGTGCAGGATGTAGCTGAGCGAGGTGGCGCCGGGTGCGAGCGGCACCTCGAAGACGGCGCCGTACGCGTCCGTCCGTACGGGCTCCAGGGGCTTGGACCAGTCGGTCGGTTGCGCGGCTCCGGTCCAGGTGTGCAGACCCCAGCCCGCGTGGTCTCCGTCGGCCCGCCGGTAGTGCAGGACGGCCTTGGACGTGTCCTGGGGCGGGTAGGCGCCCTCGGGCGCGGTGTCGGACAGGCCGGTCCTGCCCTGCTCGATCCACACCTCACCCGTCCTGGACAGGTCGATGGTGCGGTCGGCGTCGGTGTCCTTCACGCCGTCCTTGTTCACGGCGATGAAGCCGACGGAGGAGGCGCCGGGCTTCAGCTTCACGTAGGCGAAGGCGCCGTACGCGTCTCGGCCGGTGAAGGGCTTGCCCGCGGGCCAGGTGGTGCCTTCGCCGTCGGCGATGTCGCCCCACGTGTACAGGCCCCAGTCGGCGTAGTCTCCGTCGGCGCGCTTGTAGTGGACGATCGCGTAGTCCCGCTGGGTCGCGGTCGGGGGCTGTTCGACGGCGGGGGCGCCGCTGGTCGTGGCGGCCGTCGCGCTCGCGGTGCGGCCCTCGGAGTCGACGACGACGGCCTTGTAGCGCAGGGCGGTTCCGGCGGGGGCCGTGATGTGCTGGGTGACCTTGTACGGGGCGTGGTCGGCGGACCCGAGGACCTGCCAGGGGCCGTTGCCCACCTGCGCGGCGAAGACGACCCGGTCGAGCTGCCCGCCCTTGGTGTCGGCGGAGATCCCGACGGTGCCGGTGGCGCCGGCCTCGGGGGCCTTCAGCTCGACGGACGGCTTCCCGTCCGGTGCGCCGAGCGGCTTCGCCGCCTTGAGCACGAGCGACGACAGCGCCGGGACCGTGACCTCGACGGTCCGGTCGTCTCCGCTGCGCACAGTGGCGTCGCCGCCGTGGATCGCGGTGAAGTCCGTGCCGGCCGAACCCGTCGGGATGCGCACCGTCTTCGCGGCGCTCGCGTTGTTCAGGGCCACGACGTACTCGGTCTTCGCCTGGGCGTCCGTGCGGGAGAAGGCGTACACGGAGCCCTCGGCGTAGCGCTCCTGCTGCACGCCGTCCCGCAGCGCCGGGTGGGCGGTGGTCAGCTTCGACAGCGCGGCGACCGACCGGTACAGCGGGTGGGAGGTGTCGTACGCGTCCTCGGCGTGGGTGCGGCCCGTGCCGAGCTGGTCGTCGTCGAGGTAGTCCGCGGTCCGCGAGGCGAACAGCGTCTGGCGCGCGTCCTTGTCGCCGCCCGCACCGGTGTAGCCCTGCTCGTCGCCGTAGTAGATCACCGGGTTGCCGCGGCTGAGGAACATCAGCTCGTTGGCGAGCCGGTAGCGCCGGAGCAGCTCGGCGTCGTCGGCGCGCGGGTTGTCCTGCCGCAGGAAGGTGCCGAAGCGGCCCATGTCGTGGTTGCCGAGGAAGGACACGGACTCGTAGGCGTTGGCCTTGTCCGTGGTGTAGCGGTAGTCCTGCGCGAAGAGGTTCGCGAGCTTGTCGGCGGAGCCGCCCTGGGAGGCGAAGTTGCGTGCCGCGTCCTGGAAGGGGAAGTCGAGGGTGGCGTCGAGGCGGCCCCGCGTGACGTACGGCGAGGTGATCGCCGGGTCGCCCGAGTAGACCTCGCCGAACATGAAGAAGTCGTCCCGGCCCCGCTTGGCGGCGTACGCGTCGAGCGCCGTCGCCCACTGGGTCCAGAACTCCATGTTGACGTGCTTCACGGTGTCGATGCGGAAGCCGTCGATGTCGAAGTCGCGCACCCAGCGCTGGTAGATCTTCTCCATCCCCTCGACGACCTCGGGCCGCTCGGTCCACAGGTCGTCGAGACCGGAGAAGTCGCCGTGCTCGGCGGACTCGCCGGCGAAGGTCGAGTCGCCCCGGTTGTGGTACATCTCCGGGTCGTTGAGCCAGGCCGGGACCTTGAGGTCCTTCTTGGCGGCGGGCACGACGGGGGTGCGGGGGAAGGAGTCCTCGTCGGTCTCGGGGAAACGGCGTGTCCCGTCCGCATAGTCGCTGTCGTCGAACGGCTCGCCGTCCTTCGTCAGGTACGGGAAGGCTCCCTTGGAGAGATAGCCGTACGACTTCTCCTGGTAGTCGACGACGTCGGCGGTGTGGTTGGTGATGACGTCGAAGAAGACCTTCATGCCCTTGTCATGGGCCTTGTCGATCAGCCGCTCCAGGTCGGCGTTGGTGCCGAAATGGGGGTCGACCTGGGTGAAGTCGGTGATCCAGTAGCCGTGGTAGGCGGCGCTTGCGTCCTTGCCCTCGCCCTGCACCGGCTGGTTCTTGAAGATCGGCGCCATCCAGATGGCCGTGGTGCCGAGCCCCTTGATGTAGTCGAGCCGCTCGGTCAGCCCCTTGAGGTCGCCGCCCTGGTAGAAGCCCTTGTCCGTGGGGTCGTAGCCGGTGGCGAGACGCGAACCGGTCAGACCGCCGCGGTCGTTGCCCGGGTCGCCGTTGGCGAAACGGTCCGGCAGGACGAAGTAGAACTGCTCGCGGGTCAGGTCGTGGCGGGCCGGCTGCGCGGCCAGGGCTCTGTCCGAGGGCGGCGGGGGCGGCTTCGGCGCGGCCACCGCCGGCAGGGCGGGGACGAGCGCCGCGACCGTCGCCGCGGCGGCGACGGCGGCCGCGCCCGGGCGCAGGCGGATACGGGGGCGTATCACAGCGGATCTCCTGGATGAGGGTGTGAACGGGTGCGGAGTGCCGCCCCGCTCCGGGGAGGAGGAGCGAGGCGGCGGGAGAGCGGTGGGATTCAGCCGCAGGAGCGTGCGCCGGTGTGCAGCGCGACGGCGGTGTTGGGGCCGAGGGTCGCGGTGAACTGGCCGGAGCCGTTCACCGTGACGGGCCGGTTGTTCTGGACGTCGCAGTAGGTGCCCGACGGGAGCGAGGTCTGGAAGGTCCGGGTGAGCGACCACGTCTCGTGGTTGATGGCCACGTACGCCTTGGAGCCGCGGCCGAAGGCGATCTGGTCGCCGCCGTTGTCCCACCAGTTGGTGACGGACTGCCCGCGGGAGACGTTGCGGAAGGCGACCATGGAGGAGATCTCGCGCCAGGCGTGCTGGCACTTCCAGCCGTCGCTCCAGCAGGCGTTGACGTGCCCGCCGTTGGGGGGTCCGGCGTCCTTGTCCGACCACTCGTAGCCGGAGTGCACGTCGGGCGACCCGTAGGGCCAGGCCAGCATGAAGACGTTCGCCAGGGTGTAGTCGGCGCCGTTCTTGTAGTTGAGCGTGTCGCCGCCGCGCTCGGTGTCGTGGTTGTCGACGAAGACACCGGACTTGGCGGACTCCATGTAGCCCCAGCCCTCGCCGTAGTTCTTCAGGTAGGCGAGGTTCTCGTTCTGGAAGACGCGCTTGAGGTCGCGTGCGTAGCGGAACTCCTGCACGTCGCCGTTGCCGAGGTACTCGCTCGGCGAGACGGCCTCGCCCGCGCCGTGGATGGCCTCCTGCTTCCAGTACACGGACGGGTTCGTCAGCTTGGCCTTGACGGCCGCGAGATCGCCGGCGGCCATGTGCTTGGCGGCGTCGATGCGGAAGCCGTCGACACCGAGCGACAGCAGGTCGTTCATGTAGCCGGCGATCTTCGTGCGGACGTACTCCTCGCCGGTGTCCAGGTCGGCGAGCCCGACGAGCTCGCACTCCTGCACGTTCCAGCGGTCCTGGTAGTTGCTGATCTGCGAGGTGCAGTTGTTCAGGTCGTACCAGGAGTACAGACCCGGGTAGTCGTACTTCCCGTACGCGGAGCCGCCGGTGCCCGTCCCGGAGCCCGCGGCCATGTGGTTGATGACGGTGTCGGCGACGACCTTGACGCCGGCGGCGTGGCAGGTGTCGATCATGTTCTTGAAGGCGGTCCGGTCGCCGAGGCGGCCGGCGATCCTGTAGCTGACGGGCTGGTACGACGTCCACCACTGCGGGCCCTGGATGTGCTCCTGGGGCGGCGAGACCTGGACGAAGCCGTAGCCTGCCGGACCGAGCTGGTCCGTACAGGCCTTGGCGACCGAGGAGAACGTCCACTCGAACATCACGGCGGTGACGTCCTTGTCGCCGGGCGGCGCGGCCTGGGCCGGGGCGGGGGCCGTGACGGCCGCAGCGGCTCCCGCCAGGACGGCGAGTGCAGCGGCCACGGTTCTGCGGGCCATGATTCCTCCTGCTCTTCAGGGAGGTGCGGATTCGAGGGTGCAGCCTCGTACGGTCAACGCGCCGTGCCCGCAAGGCCTTTGAGAATTCTTGTGCAAGAAGTCTGAAACTCGTTGCGGTCGAGACCGTACGACCCGCCCGACGACCCGGTCAACCCTCTGGACAGGAGTTCATGACGGGCTTGATGACAACCGGAAAACGTGGCCTTTCCGTGTCCGCAAACTCTTTCGCAAGTCATTGCAGCGGTGTTACGTTCAACCAGACTCCGGTCCGGCCCTTGACGGGGCCGTGGTTGATCCGGGGCAGGGGCCGTTGGTGGTCACCCCGAGTGGGTGGCTTCCACGGGGTCCGCGCCGGCCGGGGGTCCCGGTCCGTGCCGGGCCCTTACGCGCCCGGCCGGCCGGACCGGTCCCGTCAGGCGCCGCGGCCGGAAGGAGCCCCGGTGGAACCGCGGACCACAAGCTCGGGCTGGAAGACGAACTCCGTGCGCTGCACCGGATTTCCGTCGATCTCCTCGATCAGCGCGTCCACCGCGGCCGTCGCCATGGCCTGCACGGGCTGACGCACCGTCGTGAGCGGCGGGTCCGTGAACGCGATGAGCGGCGAGTCGTCGAAGCCGACGACCGAGACGTCGTGCGGCACGTCCAGACCGCGGCCGCGTACGGCGCGGATCGCGCCGAGCGCCATCAGGTCGCTGCCGCACACGATGCCGGTGCAGCCCGCGTCGAGCAGCGCGCCGGCGGCCACTTGGCCGCCCTCCACCGAGAACAGCGTGCGCCGGATGAGGTGCTGGGCCTCCTCGTGGGGGACGCCGAGCAGCGAGTGGAGGGCCGCGGTGAACCCCTCGGCCTTGCGGCGGGAGGGCACATAGCGGGTGGGGCCGACGGCGAGGCCGATGCGTTCGTGCCCCAGCTCCACGAGATGGCGCACGGCCATGCGCGCCGCCGAGCGGTCGTCGGGCGAGACGAAGTGCGCGTCGACCCGCTCGTTGAAGCCGTTGATGAGGACGAACGGCACGCCCCGGGAGGCGAGTCGCACATAGCGCGACGGATCGGCCGAGGTGTCGGCGTGCAGCCCGGACAGGAACACGATGCCCGTGACGCCGCGCTCCTCCAGCTGCTCCACCAGCTCGTCCTCGGTGGCGCCGCCCGGCATCTGCGTGCACAGCACGGGCGTGTACCCGTGCCCGGCCAGCACCTGCTCGATGACCTGGGCGAACGCCGGGAAGATCGGGTTGGTCAGCTCGGGGATGACGAGCCCGACCAGACCGGCGCTGCGCCGCTTGAGCCGTACGGGCCGCTCGTAGCCGAGCACGTCGAGCGCGGCGAGGACCCGGTGCCTGGTGGTCGCCGCGACACCCGCCTTGCCGTTGAGCACCCGGCTGACGGTGGCTTCGCTGACCCCGGCCTGGAGGGCGAGGTCGGCGAGCCTCGGGACGGCGTGCGTGGCGTCGCCCCGAGGCGGAGGGACCGTCACACCGCCCACCAGGCGGTGGTGTCGGCGGGGATCTCGGCCGTCCTGCCGGTGGCCTTCACCGTCGAACTGGCCAGCAGCAACTGCCCGTAGGCGGGCAGGGTGACGGGATCGGAGGTGGTGTTGGCCACGCAGACGAAGCCGCCACGGCGCAGGACGAGCACGCCGTCGGGGGCCTCAAGCCACTCCACCGCGTCGCCCGCGCCCAGCTCCGGCCGCGCGCGGCGCACCGCGAGGGCGCTGCGGTACAGCTCCAGCGTGGAGTCGGGATCGCCGGTCTGCGTCTCGACGCTGAGAGCGGCCCAGCTGTCGGGCTGCGGGAGCCAGCTGCCGCCGCTGCCGAAGCCGTACGAGGAGCCCTCGGCGGTCCACGGGATCGGCACGCGGCAGCCGTCGCGGAAGCCGTCCTGGCCGGCGGCGCGGAAGAACGACGGGTCCTGGCGGACTTCGTCGGGCAGGTCGGTGACGTCGGGCAGGCCGAGTTCCTCGCCCTGGTAGATGTACGCGGAGCCGGGCAGCGCCAGCATGAGCAGCGTGGCCGCGCGGGCCCTGCGCAGCCCCAGTGCGCGGTCGCCGGCCGTGCGGATCTGGGTGCCGAGACCCGCCGGGTTGGCGAAGCGGGTGGCGTGCCGGGTGACGTCGTGGTTGGACAGCACCCAGGTGGCGGGGGCGCCCACGGGCCGCATGGCCGCGAGCGACTGGTCGATCACGGCGCGCAGCTCGTCCGCGTCCCACGGGGTGCCGAGGTACTGGAAGTTGAACGCCTGGTGCAGCTCGTCGGGCCGCACGTAGTTCGCGGTGCGCTCCACGGTCGGCGTCCACGCCTCGGCGACGGCGATCCGCTCGCCGGGGTACTCGTCGAGGATCTTGCGCCAGCTGCGGTAGATCGCGTGCACGCCGTCCTGGTCGAAGAACGGCATGACGTCGTTGCCGAGCAGCTTCAGCTGGTCGTGGCTGCCCAGGTCCGGCAGGCCGTCGGCCTTGACCAGGCCGTGGGCGACGTCGACGCGGAATCCGTCGACGCCCATGTCGAGCCAGAAGCGCAGGATGGAGCGGAACTCGTCGGCGACGGCGGGGTGTTCCCAGTTGAAGTCGGGCTGCTCGGGTGCGAACAGGTGGAGGTACCACTCGCCGTCCGCGGTGCGCGTCCAGGCGGGGCCGCCGAAGATGGACTCCCAGTCGTTGGGCGGGAGTTCGCCGTTCTTCCCCTTGCCGGGGCGGAAGTGGTACCGGGCCCGCAGCGGCGACCCGGGGCCCTCGCGCAGTGCGCGCTTGAACCACTCGTGCTGGTCGGAGGAGTGGTTGGGCACGAGGTCCACGATGATGCGCAGGCCCAGCGCGTGGGCGTCGCGGATGAGCGCGTCGGCGTCGAGGAGCGAGCCGAACATGGGGTCGATGGCACGGTAGTCGGCCACGTCGTAGCCCGCGTCGGCCTGCGGGGAGGCGTAGAAGGGGCTGAGCCAGACGGCGTCGACGCCGAGGTCCTTCAGGTACGGCAGCCGGCTGCGCACTCCGTCGAGGTCGCCCATGCCGTCGCCGTTCCCGTCGGCGAAGCTGCGCGGATAGACCTGGTAGATCACCGCGTCGCGCCACCAGCCCGGCCGGGTGCTGTCGAGGGTGTGCGCGGGGGCAGCGAGGTGCTGGGTCATGTCTTCCCTGAGTAAGAGATGGCGGACGGGAAAAGGTCGGGGGCGCGTCAGGACTTCGCCGCGCCGGCGGTGAGGCCGGTGACCAGGTGGCGCTGGACGAGGTAGAAGACGAGCGACGCGGGCAGGGCGATGAGGACCGCGGTGGCGGCCATCAGGTCCCACTGGGTGTCGTACTGGCTGACGAAGGTGGTCAGGCCGATCGACAGGGTGTACTTGCCCTCGCTGAGCATGAAGACGGAGGCGTAGGCGACCTCGCCCCATGCGGTGAGGAAGGTGTAGAAGGCGGCCACCGCGAGGCCGGGCCGGGCGAGCGGCAGGATCAGCCGGTAGAAGGTGCCGAACGGGGTGAGTCCGTCGACGCGGCCCGCCTCGTCGATCTCGTGCGGGATGGTGTCGAAGTATCCCTTGAGCAGCCAGGCGCAGTACGGAACGGCCGTGGTGCAGTAGACGAGGATGAGGGCCCCGTAGGTGTCCAGCAGGCCCAGGTCGGCGACGATCTTGTAGAGCGGCACCATCAGGATGGCGACCGGGAACATCTGGGTGACCAGGAAGGTCCACATCAGCTGGCGGTAGCCGGGGAAGCGCATCCGGGAGACGGCGTATCCGGAGCTGGCGGCGATGAACACGCCGAGCACGCACGTGCCGAGGGCCACGATCATCGAGTTGCCGAACCAGGTGAGGAACTGGGTGTCGGCGAGCACGGCCGAGTAGTTCTCGAAGCTGATCTTCCCGGCGATCTCGTCGGGGTGGAGGAAGTCGGTCTTGTCCGGGCCGAGCGAGATCCAGGCGATCCAGCCGACCGGGAAGAAGGCGATGAAGCTCGCCACGATCAGGGTGGCGTGGATGGCGATCGAGGCGCCGCGGCTGCGCTCGCCGCGGCGGCGGCCGTCCGTCCGGTCGGCAGGGCGGGCGGGGCGCTTCGACGGGGCTGCGGCGGGACGTTCGGTGAGGGTGCTCATGTCGGTGGTGTCCTTGTCGGCGTCAGGCGGCGGACTGCTCGTTGCGCGCGAGCCAGCGCCGGTAGAAGGAGGCGAAGACGATGAGCATCGACAGGATGATCACGCCGTACGCGGCCGAGCCGGCGTAGTCGCGCGGGTCCTGACCGAAGCCGAGGCGGTACGCCCAGGTGACGAGGATCTGTGCCTCGGGGGCACCGGTCGCGCCGAAGAGCAGGAAGATCACGACGAACTGGTTGAAGGTCCAGATGACGCCGAGCAGGATCACGGTGGAGCTGACCGAGCGCAGACCGGGCAGTGTGACGTGCCGGAACCGCTGCCAGGCGCTCGCGCCGTCCATCTCGGCCGCCTCGTAGAGGTCGCCGTTGATGGACTGGAGGCCGCCGAGGAGCGAGACCATCATGAAGGGCACGCCGACCCAGACGTTGACCATGACGGCGGACGCGCGCTGCCAGACGACGTCGCTGAGCCAGCCGGGCTGCGGCAACTGCAGCCAGCCGAGTGCGGTGTTCAGGATGCCGCCCTCGTCGGCGAGGATCAGCCGCCAGGAGAAGACGGTGACGAAGGTGGGCACGGCCCACGGCAGGATCAGGACGAGCCGGTAGAAGGTGCGGCCGCGCAGCTTGCGGTTGAGCAGCAGCGCGAGGCCGAGCCCGATGCCGTAGTGGAAGGCGACGCAGACGACGGTCCACACGATCGTCCAGGCGAAGTGCGGCCAGAACTGGCCGTCGGCGCCGGAAAGGATCTGCGTGTAGTTGTCCAGGCCGACCCAGGAGAAGGAGTCCGGGATCTTGTTGACGCCGATGGTGCGGCCGATGTTCGTGCTGTCGGCGTCGGTCATCGACAGGTAGATGCCGCGGACGAGCGGATACAGCACCAGCACGCCGAGCACGAGGACGACCGGGGCCACCATGGCCCAGGCGTACCAGTTCTTCTCGTACGACAGCTTCATGCGGGCAAAGCGCCCGGGGCGCGGGGCGCGCCCGCGCTCGGCGGCGGTTGCGCCCTCAGCGGCGACGGTCATCTTCGGCACCTTCTCGGCGTTCTTCTCGGCAGTTGACTGCGGGAGTCGGTCGGGACGCGGCTGTGCGGCCGGCCCGCCCCGTCAGGAGGGCGGGCCGGCCGCTTCGCTCAGGAGTAGTCCTGGAGCAGCTTCTTGTAGGCCGCGGCGGTGTCGTCCAGGCCCTTCTGCACGCTCACCTTGTCCTGGAGGATCTTGGTGACGTTGGTCTCGAAGTCGGTGTACAGGGAGCTGTAGCTCGGGTCCGAGCCGCGGGCCTTGCCGCTCTCGGCGAGCACGGTCTGCATGTCGGCGAAGCCGGGCAGCGCCTTGACCTCGGCGGTGTAGGCGGAGGTGCGGGTCGGCAGGGTGCTGTTCTTCAGCGCGATCTTCGCCTGGGTCTCACCGGAGGTCATGAAGCCGATGAACTTCTGCGCGGCCTTCTGGTGGGCGGCGTCGGAACCGGCGTAGAGCGACAGGTTGTGGCCGCCGATCGGGGCGCCCGCGGTGCCGGTCGAGCCGGCCGGGACCGTGGAGATGCCCAGGTTCTTCGCGTCCTTGAACGCGGCACCCTTGTAGATGTTGGTGAGCTCCCACGGGCCCTGGACGATCATCGCGACCTTGCCGGTCGTGAAGGCGTCCTGCATGTGGGCGTAGGCGTCGGCGGAGACGTCGAGCTTGGCGACACCATCGGAGGCGAGCAGGCTCTTGCTCGTCTCGATGGCCTTGGCGGCCTTGTCCGAGTTGACGGTGATCTTCTTGCCCTCGGAGTCGATCAGGTCGACGCCCTCGCCGTAGAGGAACGGCATCTGGTAGTAGCCGGCCTTGTTCAGCCAGAAGCCGTCGGCGTCCGTCTTGTCGGCGACCGCCTTGGAGACCTTCTTCAGCTCGTCCCAGGTGGTGGGCGCCGCCTCGAAGCCCGCCTTCTTCAGGAGGTCCTTGTTCCACATGAGCGCGAGGGTGTCGGTGACGATCGGCGCGCCGTAGGTCTTGCCCTCGTACTGCGCCTGCTTCAGCAGGGCGGGCGTGATGTCCTCGGAGTTCTTCAGGGCCTCGGTGCCGTCGAGCGGGGCGAGGAACTGGGACTTGGCCCAGGCACCGGTCCAGCCGACGTCGGCACGGATGATGTCGGGGGCGCCCTTGCTGCCGGCCGCGGTCTGGAACTTGTTCTGGGCCTGGTCGAAGGGGACGTTCACGTACTTGACCGTGATGTCCTTGTTGGCCGCCTCGAACTCCTTGATGAGGGCCTTGTAGTTGGGCGCCTCGTTGGTCGCGTTCGAGGTGTCCCACCACGTGATGGTGACCGGGCCGTCTGCCTTGCTCTCGCCGCTGCCCCCACCGCACGCCGTCGCCGAGAGGGCCAGTGCCGCTACCAGCGCGGTGGCCGCTATGCCACGCCGCATGTGAACTCCTTCAACTGTGCCCGGAAGGGCGGAGGCGAAGACGTGCCTCCCGCCGACCGCTCCCTCGCGGCGCCGGGTTGTCCAGGAACGTAACAGGGCTGAAAAGCATCGGAAAGACCTTGCGGCAAATTTCTGCAAGGACTGGTGATCGTTACATTCGTGTGTCCGGAGAGTTGCCATCGGATCGCTTGACACAGGTCCCCCGACACAGGGTGCCCCGTGCTGCAAGGTGCCCGCAAGCACCCCGCAAGGCTTTGCAGAGCCCTGTCCGGACGCTTCCGTCATCGCACCGGAACCGACCGAATCCCGTGCGTGGTGGGCAATCCCCCGTACGCCCGGTACAGTCCACTGACATGACCGCGCGGCTCGCCGACATCGCAGCCCAGGCGGGGGTCAGTGAAGCCACAGTCAGCCGCGTGCTCAACGGCAAGCCCGGTGTGGCCGCGGCCACCCGTGAGTCCGTCCTTGCCGCACTCGACGTGCTCGGCTACGAACGGCCGGTGCGGCTGCGCCAGCGCAGCGCCGGCCTGGTCGGCCTGATAACCCCCGAGCTGGACAACCCCATCTTCCCGGCGCTGGCGCAGGTGATCGGCCAGGCGCTGACCCGCCAGGGGTACACCCCCGTCCTCGCTACCCAGACGCCCGGCGGCTCCACCGAGGACGAGCTCACCGAGATGCTGGTCGACCGGGGCGTCTCCGGCATCATCTTCGTCTCCGGCCTGCACGCCGACACCACCGCCGACATGGAGCGCTACGACCGGCTCCGGGCCCAGGGCGTGCCGTACGTGCTGGTCAACGGCTTCTCCTCCAAGGTGCAGGCCCCCTTCGTCTCGCCCGACGACCGGGCCGCCATGCATCTGGCGGTGACCCACCTGGTCTCGCTCGGCCACACCCGGATCGGCCTCGCGCTCGGGCCCCGGCGGTTCGTGCCGGTGCTGCGCAAGATAGAGGGCTTCCAGGCCGCGATGCAGGAACGGCTGGGCCTGACCCCCGAGGAGTCGCAGGAGCTGATCCAGCACTCGCTCTACACGCTGGAGGGCGGCCAGGCGGCCGCGTCCGGGCTCATCGCCCGCGGCTGCACGGCGATCGTCTGCGCCAGCGACATGATGGCGCTCGGCGCCATCCGCGCGGCGCGGCAGCAGGGGCTGCACGTGCCGAAGGACATCTCGGTGGTCGGCTTCGACGACTCGCCGCTCATAGCGTTCACCGACCCGCCGCTGACCACGATCCGCCAGCCCGTGCAGGCCATGGGCCAGGCCGCGGTGCGCGCGCTGCTGGAGGAGGTGGGCGGCACGCCGGCCCCCCACAGCGAGTTCGTGTTCATGCCGGAGCTGGTGGTCCGCGGCTCGACCGCGTCGGGAACGAAGAGGTCCAACTCCGACCAGTGACGGGGCCGGGCCGAGTGCGGCCAGGCACGGAGGCCGAGCCGGACCAGGGGGCGGCCCGCGCCGTCGGGCACGGCTCCGCTGCCCGGCCGACGGCGGCCCGCGTCATCGAGTACCGCTCCGCTGCCCGGCACGGCCGGCCGCGACGGGCATGCCGACCGTCAGGCGGCGGTGGGCGTGATGCCGCCCCGGGCGGTCGCCGCGACGGCGACGAGCCGGTCGCCCGCGTCGACTCCGGCACCGCGCGCGGGGCCCGTCTCGCCGTCCGTCCCCCGGCCGCTTCCGGCTGCCGAAGGATCGTCACGGCTCTCCGTCAGCCGGCCCGGCGGCCGCGGCGTCCGGTACGGCGCCGTTGGGGTGGCCGGCCGCCCCGTGCCACCATGAAGATCCGTCCGCGGGAGCCGCCGCGGGACCCCGGCCACGAGGTACTGCTGTGACGAAGCCCGCCGCCCGCGAGCCGCAGAGGCGCAACGCGCGGTCCAACCGCGCCCGGATCCTCACCGTCGCACGGAGCGAACTGGCCTTCAGCCCCGACACCACGCTGGAGGAGATCGCGCGGGCCGCCGGTGTCGTGCGCCGCACCGTCTACGGCCACTTCCCTGGGCGAACGGCCCTGCTGGAGGCGCTCGCCGACGAGGCCGCGGAGGCCCTGCGGGCCGCTGTCGGCGCGTTCACGGCAGCGGGCGCGCCGGACGAGCCGGCCGAGCGCGCGCTCGCCCGTTTCGTGCTCACCATCTGGCCGGTCGGCGACCGCTACCGGATGCTGATCGCCCTTGCCCGGCGCGATCTCGGCGTCGAGCGCGTCACCGAGGTCCTCTCCCCCGCGCGCACCACGGTGAACGCGATCCTGGAGCGCGGCCAGGCGGCCGGTTCGTTCCACTCCCACGTCCCGGCGCCCGCCCTCAGCGCGGCCCTGGAGTCCCTGACGCTGTCGCTCCTTGAGAGCGTCAACGCCTGTGCTTGGAAGGACAACGGGCGGGCGACCGCGATCACGACACTCGTCGCGGCGGGAGTGGCCGCCGCCCGCGCGGAGGCCGAGGTGCTCGCGCTCGTGGCCGAGCCGGCAGTCCCGGCCGGTGCCGAGCGTGCCGGGGACGCCGGAGCAGAGGGCTGATGCGCGCACTCCCCCGGGTGCGCGTCGCCGCCGCCACCGTCCTGCTGACGCTGCTCGGCGCGTGCTCCACGACCACGGACCCCGCACCCGGCCCAGGCGGCGACAGCGTGCGCCTCCCGCCGCCCGGCGCGGTGTTCGACTACCAGCTGGGCGGCGCCTATCCGCCGGCCGGCGACGTCGAGGCCGTCTCCCGGGACCGCGCCGCCGAGCCCGTACCCGGCCTGTACAACATCTGCTACGTCAACGCCTTCCAGACACAGCCCGGCGACGCCGTCGCCTGGTGGCGGAAGAACCACCCGGACCTTCTGCTGCGCGGGCGCGACGGGGAGCCCGTCGTCGACGAGGACTGGGACGAGCCGCTGCTCGACATCTCGTCGGCCGCCAAGCGCCGCTCGCTGCTCGGTGTCGTCGGGCCGTGGATCGACGGCTGCGCGCGGCGCGGATTCGACGCGGTCGAGCCCGACAACCTCGACTCGTACACCCGCTCGGACGGCCTGCTCACCGAGGCCGACGCCCGTGACTTCGCCCGGCTGCTGGCGGACCGGGCGCACGCGCGCGGGCTCGCGATCGCCCAGAAGAACACCGCCGGACTGCTCGGCGCGCGCGAGGACATCGGCTTCGACTTCGCGGTCGTGGAGGAGTGCGCGCGCTACGAGGAGTGCCCCGACTTCGCCCGCGCCCACGACGGCCGCGTCTTCGACGTGGAGTACGAGCAGGGGGACTTCGCGACCGCGTGCCGCACGAGGGGCGGGCGGCTGTCCGTCGTCCTGCGCGACCGCGACGTGCGCCCGGCCGGGGAGCCGGGCCACGTCCGCAGGACCTGCTGAACGCCGCCTCCGCCCCGGCCGGGTGCTCCGCCCCCGTGCGCGCCGTCGACGAATCGGCGGCCGGTGGGCGGAGCAACCGCGATGGTCAGACGAGACCCTGGGCCAGCATCGCGTCCGCGACCCGCTCGAAGCCCGCGATGTTGGCGCCGGCCACGTAGTCGCCGGGCACGCCGTAGCGCTCGGACGTCTCGTAGCAGACACGGTGGATGTCGCCCATGATCAGGCCGAGTTCCTTCTCCACGCGCGCGGGCTCCCACGCCTCGCGGGAGGCGTTCTGGCGCATCTCCAGCGCGCTGACGGCGACACCGCCGGCGTTGGCCGCCTTGCCGGGGCCGAAGGCGACGCCCGCGTCCTGGAGGATGCGCACCGCCTCGGGCGTGCAGGGCATGTTGGCGCCCTCGGAGACCGCCCGCACTCCGTTGCGTACGAGGGTGAGGGCGTGCCGCGCCTCCAGTTCGTTCTGCGTGGCCGAGGGGAACGCGAGGTCGGCGGGCACGTCCCACACGCTGCCGCCCGGCACATAGCGGGCGGAGGACCCGCGGCGGTCCGCGTAGTCGCTGACGCGTCCGCGCTCGACTTCCTTGACCTGCTTGAGGAGTTCGACGTCGATGCCCTTCTCGTCGACCAGGCAGCCCTGGGAGTCGGAGCAGGTGACGGGGTGGGCACCGCTGTCCGTCAGCTTCTCGATGGTGTGGACGGCGACATTTCCGGAGCCGGAGACCACGGCCGTCAGTCCCGCGAGCTCCTCGCCGCGCCGGTTCAGCATCTCGGCGGCGAACAGCACGCTGCCGTAGCCGGTCGCCTGGGTGCGGAAGGCGGAGCCGCCCCATCCCAGTCCCTTGCCGGTGAGCACCCCCGCCTCCCAGCGGTTGGTCAGGCGCCGGTACTGGCCGAAGAGATAGCCGATCTCGCGGGTGCCCACACCGATGTCTCCGGCCGGCACATCGGTGTGTTCGCCGATGTGGCGGTGGAGCTCGGTCATGAACGACTGGCAGAAGCGCATGACTTCGGCGTCCGAGCGGCCTCGGGGGTCGAAGTCGCTGCCGCCCTTGCCGCCGCCGATGCCGAGTCCGGTGAGCGCGTTCTTGAAGATCTGCTCGAAGCCGAGGAACTTCACGACACCGAGGTTCACCGAGGGGTGGAAGCGCAGGCCGCCCTTGTAGGGGCCGAGCGCGCTGTTGAACTCCACCCGGAATCCCCGGTTCACGTGGACCGCGCCGCGATCGTCCTGCCAGGGCACCCGGAACATGATCTGCCGCTCGGGCTCGCAGAGCCGCTCGACGAGACCCGGCTCCGCGTACTCCGGACGCGCGGCGAACACGGCTTCCAGGCTCTCCAGGACCTCGCGGGCCGCCTGGTGGAACTCGGGCTCGCCCGGGTTGCGGCGCTCCAGTTCGGTGCGGAGAGCGGTCTGCCGGTCCTTCGCGGGTGAAGCTGTCACAGCGTGTCCCTTCCTGCCCGGCGGGCGCCGTCGGTGCCCGGCCGGGACGGTGGTCCGGTGTCGTTGCCGGCGAGGAGTACGGCCGTTCGGCCCTGGGGGTTCATACGGGCGGCCCCGCACGACGCCCCCGGCTCCTCACCGGGGCCCCTCCGGCCGGGCTCCGGCACGGGAAAGGGGAGGCGGCGAGGGGGCTGTCCGGCGGATCAGGGCCGGACAGGACGCGGCGTCTGGTGCGGTGCATCGCCAGGCGCCGGAGTGCCCTCATAGCTCCGCTATGAGGGCACTCCGGCAACGCAGCGAGGCGCCGTGCCAGGCGTCGTGGCCCCGGCCAAGATCCGCCGGACAGCCCCCCAAGCCTCCCCTCGGACGCTATCAGGCCGTCGGGGCTCAGCCGCGACCCGCCGGTGAACGGTGGAGCAACGCCTCCAGCGCGTCGGCCAGCACGGCCTCGGGGTCGGGAACGGAGCCCGCCGAGCGCCAGGCGACGAAGCCGTCCGGCCGTACGAGGAGGGCCCCTTCGCCGGTCGTGCCGTGCGCGGCCCGCCAGTCGACGCCGGTCTCGGGCACCAGGTCGGCGTCGGGGCCCTCGCCGATCCGGTACACGTCGAGGGGGACGCGCAGCCGGGCGCCGACGCGCAGGCCGGCCGCGTGCCAGGCGCCGCCACCGGGGCCGGCGTCGCTCAGCAGCACGAAGGAGCGCTCGTAGAGGTCGAGGGTGGAGATCATGCGGCTCTCGCCGGTGCGGTGCACCCACAGGTGCGGGGCGCGGCTGCCGGGTTCGCCCGAGAGGGCCAGTTGGCGGCCGACGACGGGCAGTTCGGGGTCGGCGCCCAGGACGGCGCCGCTGCGGTAGCGGTAGCCGAGCGCGACCGTGAGCATCCCGCTCTGCTTGCCGCCGCCGGGAGCGCCGCCGGGGCCGGGTTCGGGGGCGTAGCCGGGGTGGCTGTGCTCCTCGGAGCGGGCGGAGGCCCGCTTGCTGGTGGCCACCGCGACCGGTCGGCGCTCGGCGTCGTAGGTCTCCAGCAGGCCGGGGCCCGCGGTGCCGTTCAGGACGGCGGCGAGCTTCCAGGCGAGGTTGTGGGCGTCCTGGATACCCGTGTTGGAGCCGAACGCACCTGTCGGGGACATCTCGTGGGCCGAGTCCCCGGCGAGGAAGACGCGGCGGTCGGCGTACCGTTCGGCGACCCGTTCGGCGGCGTGCCAGGGCGCCTTGCCGGTGATCTCGACGTCCAGGTCGAGGGCGCCGGTGGCCCTGCGGATGTGCGCGATGCAGCGCTCGTCGGTGAAGTCGTCGAGCGTCTCGCCGTCCTGGGGCTGCCACGGTGCGTGGAACACCCAGTTCTCGGCGTTGTCGACGGGCAGCAGGGCACCGTCGGCCGCCGGGTCGGTGAGGTAGCAGACGATGAAGCGGCGGTCGCCGACGACGGCCGCGAGACCGCGCGAACGGAACGTGATGCTCACGTTGTGGAACAGGTCGCCCGGCCCGGACCGGCCGATGCCGAGCCGTTCCCGCACCGGGCTGCGCGGCCCGTCGGCGGCGACGAGGTAGTCCGCGCGCACGGTGGCGAGCCGGCCCGTCGTCCGGTCCTCGACGACCGCCGTCACTCCCGCGTCGTCCTGTTCGAAGGAGCGCATCTCGGTGGAGTACCGCAGGTCGCCGCCGTGCTTGACGGCGTGTTCGAGCAGCACCGGTTCCAGGTCGTTCTGGCTGCACACGCACCAGGGGGCCGGGCTGAAGCGGGCCGCGCCGCTGCTGTGCTGCACCTCCTTGATCAGCCATTCGCCGCCGCCCCCGGTGAGGGAGGGCGTCTGGAGGATGCCGTGGTTGTCGGCGAGGATCCGGCCGGCCTCCCGGATGGGGTCCTCGACGCCGGCCGTGCGGAACAGCTCCATGGTGCGCACGTTGTTGCCACGGCCGCGCGGGTGCATCGACGTGCCCGCGTGCCGCTCGACGAGCATGTGCTCGATGCCGAGCCGGCCGAGGAAGAGTGACATGGACAGGCCCACAAGGGAGCCGCCCACGACGAGGACAGGGACGCGTACTTCAGCGTGTTGTTGCATCGAACAGCTCCTGCTGCGGCCGCCGGACAGTGGACGACGTTTCCATGCCCCCGGGAAGGTGCTTCGGGTCGCCGCTTCACCCACCTGGTTCACACATCTCGCGCCACCGGTGGTACGTGGCGAGGATCGAGACCGGACCGCCACAGCCGTTGACGGCGATCGACGGACCGTACGCATCGGATCTCACGCTCGGGATCTCCGAGGACCGGTGGCGTACGCCGGTGTGGCGGGCTCACTGTCCAAGGAGAGGCGTGACCATGACGACGCTGTCCGAACGTATATCCCAGTCGGCCTTCGACGGCTCCCGGCTGCGCGTGGTACTGATGCTCGATCTCTACGACGGCGCACAGCAGCAGTTCCTCGCCGCCTACGAGCACATGCGGCACCAGGTGGCGTCCGTCCCCGGCCACATCTCCGACCAGCTGTGCCAGTCCATAGAGAACCCGTCCCAGTGGCTGATCACCAGCGAGTGGGAGAGCGCCCCGCCCTTCCTCGCCTGGGTGAACAGCGAGGAGCACCTGGACACCGTCCAGCCGCTCCACGACTGCGTGCGCGACACACGGTCCTTCCGCTACAGCGTGCTGCGCGAGACGGACGGGGCGCGCACGCCGGCCTCCGGCAAGCGCCGCGCGGGCGTCCAGCCGGCGCCACGCGTCGGTGACGGTGTCGTACGGCACGCCCTGACCTTCACGGTCAGGCCGGGCAGCGAGCACAAGGTCGCCGAGATCCTCGCGGGCTACACCTCGCCCCAGGCCCAGGTCGACGACACGACCCGGCTGCGCCGCACCTCCCTGTTCATGCACGGCAACCGCGTCGTGCGGACCGTGGAGGTGCAGGGCGACCTGCTGGCGGCGCTGCGCCACGTGGCCCGCCAGCCCGAGGTACGGGCGGTCGAGGAGGCCATCAACCCGTACCTGGAGCAGGACCGCGACCTCGACGACCCGAAGTCGGCCCGCGTGTTCTTCACCCGCGCGGCCCTCCCGGCCGTCCACCACCTGGCCACCACCGGCGGCAGGCCCCAGGACGTCGTGCGCCACGGCCTGTACTTCCCGGCCAAGAAGGGATGCGGCATGGCGCTGGCCAAGCTCCTGGCACAGCGGGACGAGGCCGCCGCCGACGTGCCGGCGGGGGTCATCGACAGCAGCACCGTCTTCCAGCGCGACGACATCGTCGTACGGCTCGTGGACGCGCGCGCTCCGCTCGACACCGACCCGCTGCTCGCCCTCGGCGCGCACGGACCCCGCAAGGCCGCCGTACTGGCGCGCCTGCTCGACCTCGAAGCTCTCGGTGTGGACGGGCCGCCCACCGAGGAAAAGGTGGCGGCGCGCCTCCTGGAGAGCGCCGACATGCGTCTGATCACCGACCGCCGCGCTTCCTGAACCGCGCCGACCGTCCGAGCGGAGCCGGGCGCCGCACACCGCGGCTCCCGCCTTCCGGCCCTGTGGAGGAAACAGTCATGAGCACAAAGCACCGCATCGTCGACCTCGGCGAGACCCAGCCCAACCGCAGGCGCGGCGGTGACCTGCGCGCCATGCTCACGCCCACCGCGGTGGGCGCGACGAGCGGCTTCATGGGCCTCGCGATCGTCGAGCCAGGAGACCGCATCGGTGAGCACTACCACCCGTACTCGGAGGAGTTCGTGTACGTGGTGGCCGGCGATCTCGAGGTCGATCTGGACGGCGAGACCCACCCGATCCGGACCGACCAAGGCCTGATGATCCCCCCGTACGTACGCCACCGGTTCCGCAATGTGGGCCGCGGCGAGGCCCGCATGGTGTTCCACCTGGGGCCGCTCGCCCCGCGCCCGGAGCTCGGGCACGTCGACACCGAGGAGACCCCTGCCGCGGAGGGCGTCGGAGCGCACCGGCCCTCCGAGCCCACGGGAGCGGTTTCGTGAACCGACGTGTGGCGGTGACCGGCGTCGGCATCGTCGCACCCGGAGGCGTGGGCGCCCCGGCATTCTGGGGCCTGCTCGCGGACGGCCGGACCGCGACGCGGGGCATCACCCTGTTCGACCCGACGGGCTTCAGGTCCCGTATCGCTGCCGAGGTCGACTTCGACCCGGCGGTGCACGGCCTCGACGCCCAGCAGGTGCAACGGGCCGACCGGTACGTGCAGTTCGCCATGGTCGCGGCCCGCGAGGCGCTCGCCGACGCGGGTCTGGACATGGCACGGGAGGATCCCTGGCGGATCGGGGTGTCCATGGGCACCGCGGTCGGCGGCACGACGCGACTGGAGCACGACTATGTGTCGGTCAGCAGCTCGGGCCGCCGCTGGGACGTCGACCACAGCGAGGCGGGGCCGCATCTGCACCGGGCGTTCTCGCCCAGCGCCCTCGCCTCGGAGATAGCCGAACTGACGGGCGCGCACGGGCCGGTGCAGACGGTGTCCACGGGCTGCACCTCGGGTCTGGACGCGGTGGGTTACGCGTTCCACGCCATCGAGGACGGCCGGGTCGACATCTGTGTCGCCGGCGCGTCGGACTCGCCGATCTCCCCGATCACCGTGGCGTGCTTCGACGCGATCAAGGCGACGTCGCCGAACAACGACGACGCCGAGCACGCCTCGCGCCCCTTCGACGCCAACCGGGACGGATTCGTGATGGGCGAGGGCGGTGCGGTGCTCGTCCTGGAGGAGCTCGAGCACGCCCGCGCCCGCGGTGCCCGGGTCTACTGCGAGATCGGCGGCTACGCCACGTTCGGCAACGCCCATCACATGACCGGTCTCACCCGCGAGGGCCTGGAGATGGCGCGCGCGATCGACCACGCCCTGGACCACGCCCGTCTGAACGGGTCGGACGTCGACTACGTCAACGCCCACGGTTCCGGTACGCAGCAGAACGACCGGCACGAGACCGCCGCGGTCAAGAAGTCGCTCGGGCAGCACGCGTACAAGGTGCCGATGAGCTCCATCAAATCCATGGTGGGCCACTCGCTGGGCGCGATCGGCGCGATCGAGGTCGTCGCCTGCGTCCTCGCACTCGTCCACCAGACGGTGCCGCCCACGGCGAACTACGAGACGCCCGACCCCGAGTGCGACCTGGATTACGTGCCGCGCACCGCACGCGAGGTGAAGCTGCGCACCGTGCTGTCGGTCGGCAGCGGGTTCGGCGGCTTCCAGTCCGCGGTGGTGCTCACCCGGCCAGGTGGGAGGACACCATGAGCCCTCGTCAGAGCCGTCGCGCCGTCATCAGCGGCATCGGTGTGGTCGCGCCGGGCGGTGTGGGCACCGACGCCTTCTGGAAGGCCACGCGCGAGGGGATCAGCTCCCTCGACCGGGTCACCCGCGAGGGCTGCGGCCATCTGCCGCTGCGCGTCGCGGGCGAGGTCCGGGGATTTGACCCGCAGGCGCTGGTCGAGGAGCGGTTCCTGGTCCAGACGGACCGGTTCTCCCACTTCGCGATGGCGGCCGCCGACATGGCGCTGGCCGACGCCCGGCTGAACACCGGGAACCACGACGAGCCGTTCTCTGTCGGGGTCGTCACGGCGGCCGGGTCGGGCGGCGGCGAGTTCGGCCAGCGCGAGCTGCAGCGGCTGTGGGGCCAGGGCCCGACGTATGTGGGCCCGTACCAGTCCATCGCCTGGTTCTACGCGGCGAGCACCGGCCAGATCTCCATCCGCGGCGGTTTCAAGGGGCCGTGCGGTGTCGTCGCGAGTGACGAGGCCGGCGGGCTCGACGCCCTGGCGCACGCCGCCGGAGCCGTACGGCGCGGTACCGACACCGTGGTCGTCGGCGCGGCCGAGGCGCCGCTCGCGCCGTACTCGGTCGTCTGCCAGCTCGGCTACCGGGAGCTCAGCGCCGAGGAGGACCCGGAGCGGGCCTACCGCCCGTTCACGGCGCACGCGTGCGGGTTCGTGCCCGCCGAGGGCGGCGCCATGCTCGTCGTCGAGGACGAGTCGGTCGCGCTCACGCGCGGCGCCGCCGTGCGGGCCGTGGTGGCCGGGCATGCGGCGACGTTCACCGGTGCCTCGCGGTGGGAGGAGTCCCGCGAGGGGCTCGCCCGGGCGATCCGCGGGGCGCTCGACGAGGCCGGCTGCGCGCCCGAGGAGATCGACGTGGTCTTCGCGGACGCGCTGGGGCTGCCGGAGGCGGACCGTGCCGAGGCGCTGGCCCTCGCCGACGCCCTCGGCCCGCACGGCACCCGGGTGCCGGTGACGGCACCCAAGACGGGCACCGGCCGGGCGTACTGCGGAGCGCCGGTGCTCGACGTCGCCGCCGCGGTGCTCTCGCTGGAGCACGGCCTCGTCCCGCCCACCCCCCACGTGTTCGACGTCTGTCACGACATCGCGCTCGTGACGGGCGCGGCCCGGCCCGCCGAGCTGCGCACGGCACTGGTGCTGAGCCGGGGGCTGATGGGTTCCAACGCGGCGCTCGTGCTCCGGCGCGGTGCCGACAACCTCTCGTGAAGGAGGACCGCATGACCGCACAACTGACCGTCGAGGAGCTGTCCGCACTGATGAAGAAGGGCGCCGGCATATCCGTGGACCCGGGCGAGATGGCCGGCAGCCCGGACGTCCCGTTCGAGGCGTACGGCCTCGACTCGCTGGGCCTGCTGGGCATCGTCGGTGAGCTGGAGAACCGGTACGGCCGGGCGCTCCCGGCCGACGCGGACCGCTGCAAGACACCGCGCGAATTCCTCGACCTCGTCAACAACTCTCTGATGGCAGGAGCCTGAAATGGCCGGGCACACCGAGAACGAGATCATCATCGACGCGCCCCTGGACCTGGTCTGGGACGTGACCAACGACGTGGACCACTGGCCACAGCTGTTCACCGAGTACGCCTCCGTGGAGGTGCTCGAACGGGACGGCAACCGGACCGTGTTCCGGCTGACCATGTACCCCGACGAGAACGGCAAGGTCTGGAGCTGGGTCTCGGAGCGGGAGGCGGACCGGGCGGCTCTCACGGTGCGCGCCAAGCGCGTGGAGACCGGCCCGTTCGAGTACATGAAGATCCTCTGGACGTACGCCGAGACGCCGCAGGGCGTCCGGATGCACTGGACGCAGGACTTCGCGATGAAGCCGGACGCCCCCGTCGACGACGCGTGGATGACCGACAACATCAACCGCAACTCCCGCACCCAGATGGCCCTGATCCGGGACCGCATCGAGCAGCGCGCCCGTGTCCGTGAGACCGCCCCCGTGACACCGGGCTGACGGTCACCTCCCCCGACGGCATCCGAAGGGACGCACCTGATGCATCAAGCACTGATCGTCGCCCGCATGGCACCGGGATCGGCACCGGACATCGCCGAGGTGTTCGCGGACTCCGACAGCGGTGAACTGCCGCGCCTCGTCGGCGTCAGGCGGCGCAGCCTGTTCCAGTTCGGCGACGTGTACCTCCACCTCATCGAGGCCGACCGGCCGCCCGGGCCGGCGATCGCCAAGGTGACCGAGCACGTCGCGTTCCGTGACGTCAGCGAACGCCTGGCCGCCTTCGTCAGTCCCTACGACCCGCAGACCTGGCGGAGTCCGAAGGACGCGATGGCCACGCAGTTCTACACCTGGCAGAGCGACCGCGGCGCCTGAGCGCGCCGCACACAGCAGCCGGCCCCGCGGTGATCCGCGGGGCCGGCTGCTGTGGTGCGTGATCCCGTACCCGGGCGGACGGCTCAGCCGGGGACGACGCTCTCGAACGCGTGCAGGTAGGAGTTCACCGGGCTGACCTCCCCGACGACCAGGCCGGCCGCCTCCATACGGGTGATCATGCTCTCCTTGGTGTGCTTGGCCCCGCCCACGTTGAGGAGGAGCAGCAGGTCCATGGAGGTGGTGAACTTCATCGACGGCGAGTCGTCGACGAGGTTCTCGATGACGACCACCCTGGCCCCGGGGCGGGCGGCCCCGACGACGTTGCGCAGGGTCCGGGCGGTGCTGTCGTCGTCCCACTCCAGGATGTTCTTGATGACGTAGACATCGGCATCCACCGGCAGGGACCGCCGGCAGTCGCCGGGCACGATGGTCACCCGGTCGGCGAGCGCACCGCCCTCGCGCAGCCGCGGGTCGGCGTTCTCGACGACGCGGGGCAGGTCGAACAGGGTGCCCTTCAGGCCGGGGTACTTCTCCAGCAGGCCGGCCAGCACATGGCCCTGGCCGCCGCCGATGTCGGCGACCGTCGACGCCCCGCTGAGATCGAGCAGTTGGGCGACATCGCGTGCGGACTGCATGCTGGAGGTGGTCATGGCCCGGTTGAACACGTGGGCCGAGTCGTGCGCGTCCTCGTGGAGGTAGTCGAAGAACTCCTTGCCGTACAGCTCGCCGAAGACGCTGCCGCCCGTGCGCACCGCCTTGTCGAGCTTGGGCCAGGCGGCCCAGGTCCACGGTTCGGTGCACCACAGGGCGATGTAGCGCAGGCTGTGCGGATCGTCCTCGCGCAGCAGCCGGGACATGTCGGTGTGCGCGAACCGGCCGTCCGCGTCTTCGGTGAAGATCCCGTAGCAGGCCAGGGCGCGGAGCAGGCGCCGCAGCGCTCTCGCGTCGGTCTTCACGGCCCCGGCGAGATCCTCGGCGGTCCGGGGGGTGTCCTGGAGGGCGTCGGCGACGCCGAGCCCGGCCGCGGCGCGCACGGCGGCGGCGCAGGCCGCGCCGAAGACGAGTTCGCGCAGCCTCATGGACACCTGGGGTGTGGTGGGTGCGGTGGGTGCCGTGGCGGTGGTCGGTTCCGTGCCGGGTGCGGTGGTGGTGGTCGGTACGGTGGTGGTGGTCATGCCGCCTCGCTTCTGGTGAGTGGGGCCGGGCCTGGCGGCCCGGCCGGTTGGTCCCCGGGAGCGGCGGTCAGCACATTCCGGCGGGCTCGGAGACGCCGCACACGTTGGCGTCGAAGCGGTTGCCGGTGCCGGCGCTGTCCCGGTCGGCGAGGTCGGCCGTCGAATTGCGCAGCACGACGTTGTCGCGGATGACGTTGTTCGTGCCGGGCGTGCCGACGACGCTCTTGAAGAGGACGATGCCGCCGGAGAACGGCGAGGCACCGGTGTTGTCCGACACCAGGTTCGCCTCGACGACGGTGTCCTCCGTGCCGGTGAGGACGATGCCCGCGCCCTGGATCTCGGGCAGCCTGGCGGTGGCCGCGCACGCCTTGTTGTTGCGGACGACGCGGTTGCCACGCACCGTCAGGGCGCCCGCGCGCGGCGTGGACTCGTCGCCGACGAGGAACAGACCGGCGCAGTTGCCGGTCATCGAGTTGCCGTTGACGGTCAGGTTGCGCACCCGCCGGACGGTGGCGCCGATGCGGTTGTCCGTCATCACGTTGCCCGCGATCCGCGTCCCGAGCGTGTCGGTGGCACCGGCCTCCTCGGAGACCGTGTTCGCGACGAAGATGCCAGCGTCACGGTTGGACCGGACGATGTTGAGCGCCAGGACGGAGCGGGTTGAGCGCTGTTGGGCGATCCCCCAGGTGCCGTTCTTCTCGGACGTCACACGCTGCACGGTCAGCCGGTCGGTCCACGAGGCCCACACGCCGCTCTTGGCGAAGCCGGAGAGGGTCAGCCCGTGCACGTGTACGCGGTCGACGGGCCGCTCCGCCGTGCCGGTCACACAGATGCCGTTCCCCTCGGCGGCGCAGGTGTTCTTGGCCCGCGCGGTGGCCGCCGCGGGCTTGATCACCGTCCGCCCACCGGCTCCGCGCAGCGTCACGCCGGACGTGGTGATGTGCACGCTCTCGTAGTAGGTACCGGCGGCGACACTGACGGTGTCGCCCGCCTTGGCGGCGTCCACGGCGGCCTGGATCGACTGGCCGGGGCTCACATGGTGGGTGACGCCGGCGTGGGTGGGGGCTGCCGCGCCCACTCCGGAGGCGACGAGCAGCGCCGCGGAGGCGAGCAAGGTGATTTGTCGTTTCGTCATAGTCCGAAGCTATGCGCCGAAGCAGACGAATCACACCATACCGGGTCAGTCCGCGGTCGTGT
Source organism: Streptomyces sp. NPDC015127 (assembly GCF_043080095.1). NCBI lineage: Bacteria > Bacillati > Actinomycetota > Actinomycetes > Kitasatosporales > Streptomycetaceae > Streptomyces > Streptomyces sp. NPDC015127. The sequence continues at coordinate 170,066 of NZ_JBIBVE010000010.1, read as the reverse complement.
CGCGCGCGTCGCTTCCCCGTGCAGCGCAACGGGTCTCCCAGAGGGAGCAACGCTTTCCGGGCCGCGGGGCCGACGCTCTATCGTGGTCGCCATGACTGCGCCCGAGCGGATCCGCATCGTCTCCCGGTCCTCCCCGATGGCCCTCGCCCAGGTGGAGCGCGTACGTGCCGAGCTGGCCGCGCTGCGCCCCGGCATCCATACCGAGGTCGTGCCCGTCACCACGACCGGTGACCGGTGGATGGGCGACCTGGCCGAGGTGGAGGGCAAGGGGGCGTTCACCAAGGAGGTCGACGCCGCACTCCTGGCCGGTGAGGCCGACCTCGCGGTGCACTGCGTCAAGGACATCCCGGCCGACCGGCCGCTGCCCGCCGGCACGACGTTCGCCGCCTTCCTCAAGCGGGACGACATCCGCGACGCCCTGATCCACCCGGGCGGCCTCGGGCTCGACGAGCTGCCCGCCGGTACACGGATCGGCACGTCGTCCGTTCGGCGCAGGGCCCAACTGGCCGCGTCCCACCCCCATCTGGAGTGCGTGCCGATCCGGGGCAACGCGAACCGGCGCCTGGAGAAGCTGTACGCGGGGGACGCGGACGCGCTGCTGCTCGCCGCCTCCGGACTGGAGCGCATCGGCCGCACCGACGTGATCACCGAGATCCTGTCGGTCGAGACCATGTGTCCGCCGATCGGCGCGGGCGTCCTCGCCCTGCAGTGCCGCGAGCACGACGACACCCTGATCGACACGGTGAGCGCCCTCGGCGATCCGGACGCCCACCGGGAGACGACGGCGGAGCGCATGTTCCTGCACGTCCTCCAGGGGCACTGCAACAGCCCCATCGCCGGTTACGCGCAGGCCGAACGCAACGGGGACCTCTCCCTGCGGGCGAAGGTCTTCACCCCCGACGGCAAGACCGTCCTCAACGCACACGAGTGGGCCGGGCGGCTGGACCCGGCCACGCTCGGCACCTCGGTCGCCGTCGCACTGCTGCGCCAGGGAGCGCGCGAGCTCATCGACGGCATCGCGCACTAGGGGGTGTCCGGTGGATCAGGGCCGGACAGGACGCGGCGTCTGGTGCATGGGGTCTCCCCAGGCCCACAGGACCTAGGGGCCGCATCGCAAGGCGCCGGAGTGCCCTGATAGCGGAGCCATTAGGGCATTTCGGCAACGCTGGGGGCACCTCCCGTGCCCGAAGGGCTACGGGGGAGAGGTGCCGTCGCCTGGGGGTACCCCCAGGCGAAGCCCTGGGGGAGCGTCGTGGCCCCGGCCAAGATCCGCCGGACACCCCCTAGGCCCTGTCCGGCCGACCTTGCCGGGCTCGCGTGCCCTGGCACGCACGCTGATCCGGCCTGACCGGACAGGACCTGAAGCCCGACGGGCGTGAGGGTCAGGACTCCTCGAAGTAGGCGTCGAGCACCGCGTCCAGCTCCGCCGTCCACTCCTTGAGCCGGCTCCTGGCGTCCGCCTCCACCTCGGCGTTGAACCAGCGGTTGGCCGCGATGTGGACCGTGACGGTGAAACGGCGGCCGAAACGCGGGGTCTTGACCTCGACCGCGCCGATCTCGTCCCAGCGGAAGTCGGCTTCCTGGTCGTCGAGACGGAAGCGGACGCCCTCGCGGTTCGCGGTGATCGAGCCACGGCGGTCGCTGATCTCGAAAACGGGACCGCCGTCATCCTCGGACGCGTCGTCCTCGGACTCGTCGTCCTCGGTGGCGTCGTCCTCGGTGGCGTCGTTCTGGGGCGCGTCGTCCTCGGTCGCGTCCTCCTGAGTCGCGGACTCGGACTCTTCCGCGGTCTCGTCCTCGGGGACCGTCTCCTCGGCGGCGGCGTCCTCCGGCTCCTTGTCCTCCTTCTCCTGAGTCCCGCCGGCCGCCGCAGGGGCGGGACGGGCACCGACGAGGCCGGGGAGGAACGCCGGGTCGGTGCTCACGGCGAAGTCCGGCTTGATGTTCGGATCTATGTGCTGCTCCACGGCGGGCAGTATGGACGACGAAGCTGTGCGAGGCCAATGGGCGTTCGCGCGCTCCCCTGCCGCCCCGCCCGACGCGGACGTGGGCCCCGGCCGGGCACACCCCCGACGAAGCCCGGGCACGGCCAACTCTCCCTCCGGTAATGCGAATTATCAATGCACGAAGTCTTGACCCTCCCGAAACACGGGGGCAATACTGAATCAGGCGCGAGATAATACGTATTATCGGAGGTTCCAGGTGACAACTGACCGTCCAGGGCGACGGATCACACAGCGGGACATCGCCAGATTGGCCGGTGTGAGCCAGCCGACCGTCTCCCTGGTGCTCAACGGTCGAAGCGACGCGAGCATCCGCATCCCGCAGGAGACTCGTGAACGGGTGCTGAGGGTGATCCGGGAATCGGGTTACGTGCCCGACCCCGTGGCCAGGCGACTGGCCGCCAGGAACAACCAGATCCTCGGCGTCTTCACCTACGAGGCGGTGTTCCCCAGCGACACCAACGACTTCTACCACCCGTTCCTGCTCGGCATCGAGGAGGCCGCCGAGCTGGCCGGATGCGACCTGCTGCTGCTGACCAGCGCTTCGGTGACCGGGGGGCGGCGGCGCGCGTTCGGGGACGACAACCGGCTCCGGCTGGCGGACGGCTGCCTGCTGCTCGGCCGGTCCCTCAACCGCGACGACCTGACGCGCATGGTCGCCGACGGGTACCCGTTCGTCGCGGTGGGCCGGCGTGACGACGCGGGCGGCCCGGTGCCGTACGTGGGTGCCGACTATGCGACCGCTGTCGGCCACCTGGTCGCACGGGCGGTGACCCGAGGGCACCGCCGCATCGCGTACCTCGGACTGCCCTCGGAGGTGGAGTCCTCCGCGGACCGCCACCGCGGCTTCCTCAGGGCCGCCGAGGAGGCACGAGGCAGCGATGCCCGCGTCGTGCTCGACGAGTTGTCCCCGGGGCGCGACCCCGACGAGCTGCTGACGGCGCTGCTGGCCGCGGAGGCGACGGTGGTGCTGATCGAGCACTTCGCCACGGCCGTCGATCTGGTCGCGGCGGCCCGGCAGCGCGGCCTGGCCGTACCGGCGGACCTGTCGGTCGTGACCCTCGGAGACCCCACAACGCCGGTGCCCAGTGACGTGGACTTCACCGGATTCCACATCCCGAGAGAGGAGATGGGCCGCCAGGCCGTCGCGCTGCTGACCGAGATCCTCGACGGGACCGCGCACACGACGCAGCGACTGCTGCCGTGCGAACCCGTCGCCGGCACCACCCTCGCACCCCCGCATGCACGGTGAAAGGAACATGGATGGAAACGGACGTCCTCGTCGTCGGCGGAGGGCTCGGTGGCGTCGCGGCCGCACTGGCCGCCCTGCGCGCGGGCCGGAGCGTGGTCCTGACCGAGGAGTACGACTGGCTGGGAGGCCAGTTGACCAGTCAGGCCGTCCCACCGGACGAGCACAGCTGGGTGGAGCAGTTCGGTGTGACGAGCAGCTACCGGGCGCTGCGCGACGGAATCCGTGACTACTACCGTCGGCACTACCCGCTGACCGAGCGTTCCCGGGCCTGGCGCCACCTCAACCCCGGCGCGGGGCACGTCAGCCGGCTCTGTCACGAGCCCCGGGTCGCCGCGGCGGTCATCGAGGAGATGCTCGCCCCCTACGTGGGCAGCGGACGGCTGCGCCTGTTGCGGCCCTACCGCCCGCTGTCCGCCGAGACCGACGGCGACCGGATCACCGCCGTGACGGTGGCCCACCGCGACGGTGGCGGAGAGATCACCGTCACCGCGCCGTACGTCCTCGACGCGACCGAGACCGGTGAACTCCTGCCCCTGAGCGGCACCGAGTACGTGACCGGCTTCGAGTCGCGGTCCGAGACCGGCGAGCCGAGCGCCCCTGACACGGCGCAGCCCCTGAACATGCAGGCCGCCTCGGTGTGCTTCGCACTCGACCACGTCGACGGCGACCACACCATCGACAGGCCGGCCCGGTACGACTTCTGGCGCGCCTACCAGCCGGATTTCTGGGGCGGCCCGATGCTCTCCCTGCGCGCGCCGAACCCGCGGACCAAGGATGTCGTCGAGCGCAGCTTCACCCCGAACCCCGACGACGACCCGCTGGCCGTCGTCGCCGACCAGCGCCTCAGCGCCGGCGACAGCAACCTGTGGACCTTCCGGCGGATCGCGGCCCGGCGCAACTTCGTCGACGGCGCGTACGAGAGCGACATCACCCTGGTCAACTGGCCGATGATCGACTATCTGCCGAGCCCGGTCTTCGAGGTGCCCGACGCCGCGCAGCACGTCGCGGCCGCCCGTGAACTGTCCCGCTCCTTCCTGTACTGGCTGCAGACGGAGGCCCCGCGGCCCGACGGCGGCACCGGCTTCCCCGGGCTGCGGCTGCGCGGTGACGTGACGGGCTCGGCCGACGGGCTCGCGCAGGCGCCGTACATCCGCGAGTCCCGGCGCATCCGCGCCGAGTACACGGTGGTCGAGCAGGACCTGTCCCTCGCGGTGCGCGGCGACAAGGGCGCCGTGGAGTACGAGGACAGCGTCGGCGTCGGCATGTACCGCATCGACCTGCACCCCTCCACCGGTGGAGACAACTATCTCGACGTGGCGTGCTGCCCGTTCCAGATCCCCCTGGGCGCGCTGATCCCGCAGCGCATGGAGAACCTGCTCCCGGCGGGCAAGAACATCGGCACGACGCACATCACCAACGGCTCCTACCGCCTGCACCCCGTCGAGTGGAACGTCGGTGAGGTGGCCGGCGCTCTCGCCGACTTCTGCCTGAGCCATGGCGTCTCGCCCCGGGCCGTCCGGAACTGCCCCGGCCTGCTGGCCGACTTCCAGAGCCGCCTCAGCCGCGACGGCGTCGAACTGAGCTGGCCCGACATATCCGCCTATTGATCAACGAGTCGAAGGAGTAGTGCCATGCAGCGCACGAGGAGCCGGCGGATGCGGACAGCCGGCACAGCGGCGGCCTTCGCCCTGGCCGTCGCCACGGGTTGCTCAGGCGGGGGCGGTGGGACGGCGGCCGGCGACGGCAACCTGCGCATCTCCGTCTGGACGGCGAGCGAGGCCCATCTGGCCCTGCTCAACGACATCGGGGAGTCGTTCAAGGCCAGTCATCCAGAGGTCAGGAGCATCACGTTCGAGTCGCTCGATCCGGTCGACTACACGACCGCGCTGAGCACCCAGCTGGCCTCGGGCAACCCGCCCGACCTGGGCTGGATCCTGGAGACGAACGCGGCCGACTTCATCGAGGCCGACACCCTCGTCGACATGGCTCCGGCGATGAGGGCCGAGAAGGGGTACGAGGCCGACGATCTGGAGCCGGCCCTGCTCACCCAGTGGAAGCGCGGCGACAAGGTCTACGCCTACCCGTTCTCCAGCTCGCCCTTCGCCGTCTTCTACAACGCCGACGCACTGAACAAGGCCGAAGCGGGAGACCCGGCCACGCTGGCCGCGGACGGCAAGTGGACCTGGGACGCGCTGGCGGATGCGGCCAAGAAGGTCACCGACAGCAAGTCGGCGCGGTACGGACTGCTCGTCCACGACTTCGACTACAAGAACTGGGACCGCCTCTACCCGGTGATGAACGCGTACGGTGCGACGCCCTGGACCGACGAGGACGCGTGCGGGTTCACCAGCCCGATGATGACCGAGGCGGTCGACCTCTTCCGTCGGATGGCCTTCGACGACCGCTCCACCCCGGCGCCCGGCCAGCAGGCCGACTTCTTCTCCGGTGAGAGCGCCATGTTCATCGCCCAGGTCAGCAAGGCCGGCCCGCTCGCCGATGTGAAGTGGAAGTGGGACGCGGCACCGCTGCCGACCGGGCCGGGCGGCGGGGACCAGGTGATCGGCCAGGCCGGCCTGGGCGTCTTCGCGCAGGGCAAGAACCTGGATCTGGCCAAGAAGTTCTACCTCCACGCCACCAACAAGGAGAACTCCGCGAAGCTCGGCCAGTTCTTCCCGCCGCCGCGGACCTCCCTGCTGAACGCCGAGACGCTCGACAAGTCCAACCCGCTTCTCAGCAAGGACCAGTTGCAGAAGGTCATCGTCGACTCGCTGAAGTCCGGCAAGGTGCGCCCCGGCCACGCACAGTACGCCAAGATCAACGAGCGGACCCGCGCCGCCCTCGACGCGGCCTGGAAGCCGGACGCCGACACGGCCAAGGTCCTCGCCTCTGTCTGCGATTCCATCAAGCCGCTGCTGGGGTCGGGGTCGTGAGCCTGACACGCAGGGCTCCGGCCCCGGCAGCCTCCTGGCGGCCGGCCGTACCCGTGAGGGTGCGGCCGGCCCGCCCGGCGGACAACCGGAACCCAACGCCGCAGTGGCGGCGGCGGGACAGGTACGCCGGCTACGTGCTCATCGCCCCGCAGATGCTCGGCTTCGCCGCCTTCGTCCTGGGCCCGCTGGTCGCGGTCGTCTACTACAGCTTCACGCAGTACAACAACCTGACCGGCGAGATCACCTTCACCGGCGGAGACAACTACCGGGCCCTGCTGGAGGACCCGCTCGCGGTCGAGGTGGCCCGGAACACCGCCCTGTTCTCGGCCGGCCTGGTGCCCCTCAACATCTGTCTGGCCCTGCTGCTCGCCGTACTCCTCGACCAGGGCCTGCGGGGCACCGTCATCTTCCGCGCGATGTTCTTCTCGCCGACCGTCGTGTCGATCATCGCGTGGACCATCCTGTGGTTCTTCCTGCTCAGCAAGGACGGCGGGGTCAACCTGCTGCTGCGCACCGTGGGCATCGACGGGCCCAACTGGTTGCGCGAGTCGGGCACCGCGATGTTCTCGGTGATCGTCGTGCAGGTGCTCAAGGGCGTGGGCATCAACATGGTGCTCTTCCTCGCCGCCCTGCAGGCCGTCCCGACCGAGCTGCGGGAGGCCGCGACGGTCGACGGAGCCCGGGCCTGGACCGTCTTCCGCCGGATCACCCTCCCGATGATCAGCCCGACCATCCTGCTCACCGCGATCGTCACGGTGATCGGCTCGCTCCAGGTCTTCGGCCAGATCCTCGTCCTGACCCGCGGCGGCCCCGGCAACTCCACCACGGTGCTCGCCTTCTACATCTATCAGCAGGCCTTCAAGTTCTTCGAGCTCGGCTACGCGAGTGCGCTGGCGGTGGTCCTGTTCGTCGCCGTACTGATCCTCACCGCGGTGCAGTGGTGGTTGCGCAAGAAGTGGGTGTTCCATGAGCAGTGAAGCGATGACGGCCGCCCGCCGCCGCTCCCGGGAGGGGGCGGTCAGGAAGGGTCTGCTGTACGGGCTGATGCTGGCGCTGTCGGTGCCGTTCGTCCTGCCGCTGCTGTGGATGGTCAGCAGCTCGCTCAAGCCGATCTCGGAGATCTTCAGCTACCCGCCGACCCTGCTGCCGAGCGACTGGCGCTGGGAGAACTACGCCCGCGTCACCGACTACCAGCCCTTCGCCCGCCAGTACTTCAACAGCGTCTACATCGCGGCGCTCGTCAGCGCGGGCAGTGTCGTGGTCTCGGCCATGGCCGGCTACGCCTTCGCCCGGATCCGCTTCGTGGGCCGGGGCTTCATGTTCGTCCTGCTGCTCACGGCGCTGCTGATGCCCAGCGAGGTCGTCATCATCCCGCTGTTCCGGTTCTTCTCGGAGATCGGCTGGACGGACAGCCACCTCCCGCTGATCCTGCCGACGGTCTTCGGCGGCAACGCGGTCTTCGGCACCTTCATCATGCGGCAGTTCTTCCTCGGCCTGCCGGCCGAACTGGAGGAGAGCGGACGGCTCGACGGGCTGGGGCGCTTCGGCCTGTTCTTCCGGATCGCGCTGCCGCTGGCCGGTCCGTCGCTGTCGGCGGTGGCGCTGCTGTCCTTCCTGCACAGCTGGAATTCGTTCCTGGAGCCGCTGGTGTTCCTGCGCACCCCGGAAATGTTCACCCTGCCCCTCGCCCTCACCCAGATCGTCGATCTCCAGGGCGCCCCCGTCTGGAATGTGCAGCTGGCGGCCAGCACCCTCACGATTCTCCCCGTGCTCGCGGTGTTCATGGTGGCCCAGCGCTGGTTCATCAAGTCGATCGTCAACAGCGGCCTGAAAGGCTAGCCATGGAACTGCTGAAAGTGGCCGGTGACCGGCTCGTCACCCCGAGCGGAACGCCGGTGACCCTGCGCGGCGTCGGGCTGGGCGGCTGGATGATGATGGAGAACTTCCTCAACGGCTTTCCCGGCACGGAGCACCAGGCGCGCAACGCCCTGCGGCGCTCCATGGGCGCACAGCGGGCCGACCGGCTGTTCGACCGGATCCTCGACGAGTTCTTCACCGACGCGGACGCCGCGTTCATCGCCGGCACCGGACTGAACTGCGTGCGCATCGCGGTCAACTACCGGCACCTCTCCGACGACGCCGACCCGCTCACCATCAGGCAGGACGGGATACGGCGGCTCACCGCCGCCGTCGACGCCTGTGCCCGGCACGGGATCCGCACCGTCATCGACCTTCACGCCGCACCCGGCTTCCAGAACCAGTCCGAGCACAGCGACAACCCCGGCCACCACGCCTGGCTGTGGAGCCACCGCCACTTCCAGGACCGCCTCGTGGCCATCTGGGAGGCGCTGGCGGACCACTTCCGGTCCCGGCCCGAGGTCGCGGGCTACAACCTGCTCAACGAGCCGGGCGATCCCACCGGCGAGGTGATCGGCCCCTTCTACCGCCGGCTCGTCGACGCCGTCCGGGCCGTCGACCCGGACCATGTGATCTTCCTCGACGGCAATCGCTACGCCAACGACTTCGACGTCATCGGCAGCTCCTTCGACAACACGGTGTACTCCGTTCACGACTACGCCCTCGCCGGCATCCGCGACGCGCAGACGTATCCCGGTGTGGTGCGGGGCCAGTACGTCGACCGGGGGTTCCTGGAGGAACGTTTCCTGGAGCGGACCGCGCACAGTCGCAGGACCGGCACGCCGATCTGGGTGGGCGAGTTCGGGCCCGTCTACTCCGGTGACCCGGCCGTGGACAAGCACCGCTACGCCGTTCTGCGCGACCAGTTGGAGATCTACCGCGAGCACGGCGCCGGCTGGTCGATCTGGACCTACAAGGACACGCACCTGTCCGGACTGGCGAGCCTCGACCCCGACTCGCCCTGGGCCCGGCTGCTCCAGCCGATCAGGGAGAAGAAGGAGCGGCTCGGCACCGAACCGTGGTCCACCGGCGAGGAGGGCGTCGGACACCTCCTCGCTCCGCTGGACGAGCTGATGGCGGCCGAGTACCCCGACTTCGACCCGCCGCCGTTCGGCAAGCGCTGGTTCGTCCGCCGGCTCGTCCGTGAACTGCTGCTCGGGGAGCCCCTGCTGGAGGAGTTCGCCGCGTTGTTCTCCGGCATCGACGACGCCGGGATCGAGGCTCTGGCCGGCTCCTTCCGCCTGGACTCCTGCGTCCGGCGCACCCAGTTGACCGAGGTCCTGGCGGAATTCACCCGCAGCTGAATCAGGCCGTTGTGAAGGAGACCGTCTTGAACCGCCCGACCGACCGTCCGGCCCACCCGGCCCCCGCCCTTCCCTCCCATACGGCGCTCGCCCTTCCCTCCCGCACGGCGCTCGCCCTTCCCGGCGACCGTCCTGCCGACACGGCCTCCGCCGCCCTTCCCGGCCTCAGCCGCCGCGCGCTGCTCGCCGCCGTCGGCGGAGCCGCACTGCTGACCGCGCTGCCCGCCCGGACCGCGCGCGGTGAAGAGGCGGCGACCGGGCTCCCGCTCCTCGCGCCGCTGCCCGACGGAGCCCCCGACCGCACCCTGTTCGCTCCCGAGGAGCAGCGGTACGCGCCCTACCTGGTGATCCTCGCCCCGATGGCCAACGAGATCGAGGACACCGACCAGGAGACGTACGGCTGGTTCACCGGCGGCTGGTGGCGCACCCCGTCCGTGCCGTACAACGCCCGTGTCCAAGAGCACGTGTTCACGCTGAGCTGGTTCCACGCCCATCGCCGGCCCTGGAACCCCTACGCCGGCGATGAGGCGCTGCTGGCCCGTCTCGACGCCGCGCTCCACCACTACCTGCGCCTCCAGCACGACGACGGCTCGTGGCCGGAGTACCGCCCCACCGAGCACTCGCGGGCGGCCACCGGTTTCGGCCTCGTCTATCTGAGCCGCACCCTGCAGAACCTGCGTGCAGTGGGGGCCCTGCCCGCGCGGCAGGCCGGGATCCGGACCGCCCTGCACCGGGCGATGACGTGGTTCCTCGACCCGGCCAACACCACCGTGTGGACGAATCCCCTGGTGTACGCCAACCAGTACATCGCGGGACTGGCGGGCTCGGCCCTGAGCCTCCAGCTGGATCCCGACCCGGCACTTCAGGAGCGACTGGCGGAGCGCATCGCCTTCGTCGCCGCCCACGGACAGAGCCCGCAGGGCTTCTTCTACGAACCGCGCGGCATGGACGTCGGCTACAACGTCGAGGTCATGCTGCCGGACATGGCCGAGATCTTTCACCTGACAGGCGAGCCGGCGATGCTCTCGATGGCGCGTCGGTTCGCCTCGTGGCTGGGCTGCAACCTGGTCCACGAGCCCGACGGTTCGGGCTGTTTCACCAACGTCGCCGTGTCCGCCCGCACCAGCTCGCGAGCGTACGACAGTGTGGTGCACGAGCCCGACCGGACGCATCTGGGCTCGCTGTTCGTGCCGGAGGTGCCCGCGCTCGCGCCGTTCTTCACCGCCCGCGAGGACCGGGCCGCCGTACGCGCGGCCTGGGCCGCGGAACAGGCGCCCGTGCCGGCGCCGAACCGTGGCAACACGTCCCCGCGCATCATCGCGCACGTCTCCTACGGGGAGGCGTTCCCCACCCTGGCGCAGAAGACGACCGCCGTCGCCGCCCTGCCCTACCTGAGACAGGACGCCTTCGTCGAACTCCGCCGCGACGCCCGCCAGGACTTCCTGTTCGTCCGCCGCCCGGGCCTCTACCTGGGAGGCTTCTTCGGACAGCGGGCCACCAGCCTCGTCCGCGCGGGCCTCACCTTCCTGTGGCACCCCGAGGCAGGCATGGTCGTGTACTCGCTCAACGGCACCGGCGGCTGCTGGGCGACCCGGCTCGCCGACGGCCGGCTCGACGCCGACGGCCATCTCGTGGCCGAGTACTTCGCGGGCTCCCCCGGCGTCCAGCCCTGGAACGGGGAGGACGTCCCTGCGGACCAGCCGTTCGGCATCCGGTACCGCACCCCGGACTCCGCGGTCACCACCGACGTCACCGTCACCCGGCAGACCGTGCTTCGCGTGGTGACGGCCCAGGGGGCGGCAAGCGAGCAGATCCCGCTCGTCGTGCACCCGTCCGACCGGATGACCTTCACCGACGGCACCGAGGCGGCCTACGGCGCCACGACCACGGCGACCGCTGACGGCCTCACCCTGCACCGGGGCCGCACCAAGGTCCTCATCCGGTGGGACGCCGTCCGCACCGTCGACCTCACCGGCGGATCCGCCACCTACTTCCGCGACGGTGCGCGCCGCGCCCACATGCTGCGCATCCCGCACTCCGGAGCGCTCCGCCTGACGATCACGTTCAGCTGACCCGTAGGTCCGGCTCGTGGTGCGGTGCCGGGACGACGTGCCGTTTCCAGACGCCGGTTGAGGGCACGCCGTCCCGGGGCGGCGTGCCCTCACCTGGGGCGGCCCGGTCAGGAAGGCGCCAGGACCGCGTCGACGGCGAGCCGGCGGTGGGCGGCGAACAGGTCGAGCGCGGCGGCGGTGTCACGGGCCCGCAGGGCCGCGACGAGCTCGCGGTGCTCCTCCGGAATACGGACGAGGTACCCCTCCGTACTGCGGCCGATCCGCGTCAGCAGGAAGAGGTGGACCTGGCACCGCATGGCCTCCCACGCGTCCACCAGACGCCGGTGACGCGCGGCGGCGAAGACCGCGTCGTGGAAGGCGATGTCCAGCCGGACCATCTCGTGCTCGTCGGTGGCGCGCTCCATCAGGGACGCGAGCTTCTCGACCGAGGCGAGGTCCTCGTCGGAGGCGTGCTCGATCACCCGCCGGACGGCCAGATCCTCCAGCGCGCCACGGAGGCTGTCGAGTTCGGCGACATCCTCCGGTGACAGGGTCGTGACCGTGGTGCCGCGGTGCCAGGCGCAATGGACCAGGCCCTCGCGCTCCAGCAGCCGCAGGGCCTCGCGCACCGGGCCGCGGCTGACGTCCATCACGCCGGACAGTTCCACCTCGCGCAGCTGCGCGCCGGGGGCGTAGGCACCGCTGAAGATGGCCTCCCGGATACGGTCGGCCACCTCGTCCGCCAGTCCGCGCCTGCGCGCGGGGGCCACCTTGCCTGCGTCACCCATGTTGTCCGCCTCCCTCGATGCCATAATGTTAACAATCAGTCGATCGAAGTAATGTCAACATCAGGACAATGCCGTCCCACCGGCACCGCGCCCTCGGTCCCACCCGGTGAAGGAGACCCGTCGTCATGTCCCAACTCGACTCCCCCATCCCCCGGTTCCACCTCGCCATGCCGGTCGACGACCTGACCGCCGCCCGGCACTTCTACGGCGAGGTGCTCGGCCTGGAGCAGGGCCGCAGCGCCGACACCTGGGTGGACTGGAACCTCCACGGCCACCAGTTCGTCACACACCTCGCCCCCCGCCGCACCGAGCGGATCCACAACCCGGTCGACGGCCACGACGTCCCCGTACCGCACTTCGGCCTGATCCTGGACCCTCCGGCGTTCCACGAACTCGCCGACCGGCTCCGGAGCTTCGGCACGTCGTTCGTCATCGAGCCGTACGTGCGCTTCAAGGGCGAGGCCGGCGAGCAGTGGACGATGTTCCTGCTCGACCCGGCGGGCAACGCGCTGGAGTTCAAGGCCTTCGCCGACGACGCCCAGGTATTCGCCGCCTGACGATGTGCGCCGCCGCTCCGGGGCCGCCGCCACGGCCCCGGCCGCGCGGTGCCGCGGCTCGAACGAGCCGGGTCCGCAACCTCATCCGCCACCTGTGTCTCCGCCTCGGCGTTTCGGCCACACCCACGTTCGAGGGCATCTCCGCGGCCAAAGGGTCCGTGGTCCATGCACACGCCGCCGCTCGCTCTGTCACGCGGTTGCCACCCCGTCCGAAACACGTGTGTTCGATGCCGCGGCCCAGGTCGTTGACCTCGATGTCGCCGCAAGCACGGCCCAAGGACGCATCGGAGGAGCCCCGTTGGCATCAACAGAGGACCGGCAACACCGGACCGGCACCGTCCCTCCCCCACCACCCGCCGAGATCACCTACACCGGCGAGTACTCCGTGAATCCGCTCGGCGAAGCCTCCCTCCGCAGGCTGAGCGCCCAGATCCCCAAGGTCCTGCGCCGCATCATCGGCATGGCGTGGCGCATCGACCGCCGGGCCGTCGTCCTCCTGTTGGCCTGCCCGGTGGTCACGGGGGCCGCCGCCGCGGTGCTGCTGGCGGCGACCGCCCGCGCCATGCACCCCGTCCTCGGGACGGGCACGGTCACCGAGCGGCTCCACCAGGCGCTGCCGGCGCTCGTCACCGTCGGCATCGCCGCCGGCGTCGCCCGTGTCGCCGGCGTCGTGGCGACCTACGCCGAGCGGCGGATCACTCCCCGCCTCACCACCGAGACGGACACCGCCCTCGTGGCGGCGGTGTGCCGGGTCGAGGCGTCGGCCTATGCCGTCGACGGCTTCTCCGACCGGCAGGAGTCGGCAGAGATGGGCGTGATCCGCACGCACGTGATGGTCACGGACGCCCAGCGGTTCCTGTCGGCCCTCGTCAGGATGGTCACGGCCGCAGGGGCGCTGTCCGTACTCAACCCGCTGCTGCTGCCCCTGCTCCTCCTCGCCGTGCTCCCGGCCGGCGCCGGCGCGGTGCTCACGGCCCGGGTGGACTACGAGATCCACTACGCCAACATCGCCGACCGCAACGTCAGAGGCATGATGCGCTGGTGGTCCACGACTCCCAAGTACGGCGACGAGGTCCGTGCCAACTCCATGACCGACTACCTCGTCTTCTGGTACCGGTCCCTGTCGGACCGCTGCGACCGGCGCACGCTGGCCGCGGCACCGCGCACGCTGCGCATCGCCCTGGCCTCGTCCCTGGTCGCCGGCGTCTTCCTCGTCGCGACATGGGCGGCGCTCGGCTGGCTGGCCATGACGGGCCGGATCGCCCTCGCGCTCGCCGCGACCGCCGTCGTCGCCGTACAGACCACTCTTGCCGCGCTCTCCCAGGTCATCATCAACGGCGCCGCCCTCTTCCACACCAGCCTCTACCTGAGCGACATGCAGGCGTTTCTCGACGACGCCGCGGCACGCGCGCCCCGGCGCGGCACGCGGTCGGTCGCCGCACCGGTGACAGAGATCCGGCTGGAGGAAGTCGTCTACCAGTACCCGGGCAAGGAGCAACCCGCCGTCGACGGCATCTCGCTCACCCTGCGCCGCGGCGAGATCCTCGCGGTCGTCGGCGCCAACGGCTCCGGCAAGTCGACGCTCACCCGCCTGATCACCGGGATCTACCTCCCGGACAAAGGCCGGGTCACCTGGAACGGCGTGGACCTCGCCGAGACCGATCCGGCCACCGCGTGGGAGCGGACCGGGCTGGTCCCGCAGATCTTCGCGCAATGGCCGCTGCGCGTGCGGGAGAACGTCACCCTGGGCCAGCCGCGCACCCACGACGACGCGCCCGTGTGGGACGCGATCGACGCCGTCGGCATGCGGGAGCCCGTCGAGGACCTCCCTTCCGGCCTCGACACGCTTCTCGCCCGGGAGGTCTTCGGGGGCGCGGAGCTGTCCGGCGGGCAGTGGCAGCGCATCGCCTGCTCCCGGGCCCTGTACCGGCGCCCGTCCCTGCTCATCCTGGACGAGCCCACGTCCCAGATGGACCCGCGCGGCGAACACCAGATCTTCGAGCGGATCAAGGCCATCGCCGCCGACCGCATCACGATCGTCATCACCCACCGCCTGGAGAACACGAAGATCGCCGACCACATCGTGGTCATGGAACAGGGACGCATCACGGAACAGGGCCGGTACGACGACCTGGTCCATGCGTCGGGCACGTTCGCCGAACTCCTGGCACTGTCGCAGGACCGCTAGCCGCCGTCCCACCTCCGCCTTCCGCCGACTCCGACACCCGTCGAGTGACCTGCCTCACACAGTGTCACAAAGCGGCAGACCACGGTGTCTTGAGGCCGAACCCCTGACGACGGAGGAGAGACCATGACCGAGAACACCGACGTGGTCGTGATCGGCGGCGGATACGCGGGCGTGATGGCCGCGAACCGGCTGACGCAGCGTGCCGACGTGACCGTGACCCTGATCAACCCGCGCCCGGTCTTCGTCCCGCGCCTGCGCCTCCACCAGCTGGTGGGCGGATCCCACGACGCGGTCGTCGACTACCGGGAGATCCTGGCCGACGGCGTCCGGCTGGTCGTGGACAACGTGACCCGGATCGACGCGGCCGGGCGCAGCGTGACGCTCGCGGCCGGCGGCACGGTCGGCTACGACTACCTGATCTACACGGTGGGCAGCGGCAGCGCCGGCTCCCGCGTGCCCGGAGCGGCCGAGTTCGCCTACCCGATCGCCACCCTGGAGGCGGCGCAGCGGCTGCGGTCGGTCCTCGACGCCATGCCCGCGACGGCCCCGGTGACCGTCGTCGGAGCCGGTCCGACCGGCATCGAGACCGCCGCCGAGCTGGCGGAGGCCGGCCGCCGGGTGACCCTGGTCTGCGGAGGCGTACTCGGCCCGTACCTGCACTCCCGGGCTCGGCGCACGGCCGCCGAGCGGCTCGCCACGCTCGGGGTGACGGTGCTCGACGGCACCGGCGCGTTGGTGACGGCCGTGACGAGCGACGCCGTGCGCCTCGCCGACGGCCGCGAGTTGCCGAGCGAAGTCACCATCTGGACCGCCGGGTTCGGCGTGCCCGAGCTGGCCGCGCGCAGCGGGCTGCGCACCGACGCGGTGGGGCGCCTGCTCACGGACGAGACCCTGACCAGCGTCGACGACGAGCGCATCGTCGCCGCCGGAGACTCGGCGGCGCCGTCGGACCTGCCGTTCCGGATGAGCGCCTACGCCGCGGGCTGCCTGGGCGCACACGCCGCCGACACGGTGCTGGGCCGCATCGCGGGCGAGCAGCCCGCGCCCGTCGACCTGTCGTTCCCCGCCATGTGCATCAGCCTGGGGCGCCGGGCCGGCATCTTCCAGTTCGCGCACAAGGACGACACCGCGATGAGGCTCTACATCAGCGGCCGAGCGGGCGCGAAACTCAAGGAGCTCTCCTGCGCGTTCAGCGTCAGGCACCTGGCGAACGAGGCGCGCAAGCCCGGTTCGCACCACTGGCCCAAGGGCGACAAGCGCCGGGAACTGCTGCGGGCCGAACGCGACGAGCCGTCGGCCGCCGCCGAACGGGCAGTGTAGCCGGGTCCACCGCTGAGGAGAGAGGCCGGACATGACCGACCACGCCACCGACGCGGCGACCGAGACGTTCGTCGCCCACCGCAACCTGCTCTTCACCGTCGCCTACGAGATGCCCGGATCGACGGCCGACGCCGAGGACGTCCTCCAGGAGACCTGGCTGCGCCGGGTCAAGGTCGACCAGGAGCAAGTCATCGACCGGCGCGCCTACTTGGTCCGCATCACGACCCGGCAGGCCCTCGACCGGCTGCGCGCCATGCAGCGGCGCAAGGAGGCGTACATCGCCAGTGGCTGCCCGAGTCCCTGCTCACCGCACCGGACGCGGCCGAGGACATCGAACTCGCCGAGAGCATGTCGATGATGCTCGTCCTCGAGACGCTGTCGCCGACCGAGCGGGCCGTCTTCGGGGTGCGCGAGGTGTTCGGCGTCGGCTACGACGAGATCGCGGCCGCCGTCGGCAAGAGTCAGGCGGCCGTCCGCCAGATCGCGCAACCCGCCCGTCGGCACGTCGATGCCCGCCGCCCTCGCCGGGCGGTGTCCCCGAGCGTCACCCGGGCAGCCGTGGAGTCGTTCCGGCGGGCGCTCGAAACGCGTGATCCTCAAGCACTCAGAGACGTACTCGCCCCGCAGGTCGCCCTGGTGAGCGACGGCGGTGGCGTGAAGCGGGCCGCGCTGCGGCCGGTCGTCGGAGCCGACAAGCTGGTCCGGTTCCACCTCGGCGGCTCCGGCAAACTCCGAGCCAGGATCACCTGTGACCCCACCGTGGTCAACGGTCACCCGGCGCTCGTCCTGCGCCTGGACGGCGAGATCGACGGCGAGATCGACGGCGTCATGGCCTTCCGCGTCGAGGACGCCCGCATCACCGGCCTCTCTTTCGTCCGCAACCCGGAAAAGCTCACCCGCGTCGCATCCGGGACACCGCTCACCCTGCGATGACTCCACCGCACCACCCGGACACCACCCATCCACTGCCACACCACTGGAGAGGACCACGCCATGGCCAGACGGACGACGGCCGAGCAGCGCAGCCCGAGGTTTCTCGAGGTCGCCATCGCCCTGCAGACCGTGACCCTGTTCTTCCAGGCCGCCACCGCCGGGATGCTGCTGTCCTCGTCTCACGGCTATGTGCTGCACGACGTCGGATCACGCGTGATGTACGGCGCGTCGATGCTGTACGTACTCGCCGCGATCCTCGCCTGGCGGCCGGGCGGCGGCTCACCCCGCCCCGTCCTCTACGCCATCGGCTTCCTCACCCTCGCCTCGGTGCAGGTCGCGCTCGGCATCGCGCACATGCCGTCGCTCCATGTCCCTCTGGGCGTCCTGATGTTCGGCCTCAGCACCGTGGCACTGGGCCGGATACTGTCCGCCCGCGTACGGGCCCGCACCCGTATCCGGCCGTAGCCGCGGCCCCCAGGCTGTGCGGGCCTCGACGATGCCTCGGACGACGGCGAGGCCGAGGCCCGCTGCAGGGCACCCCGACCGCGCACGGTCGGGGTGCCCTGCAGCCGTCAGCCGGTCCGGCGGGAGCGGGCCCCCGCCAGGGCGCCGAGGGCCGTGGCGATCAGTCCCACCAGCAGGGCCACGTAGGCGCCGCCGAGTCCGTTGCCGGTGCCGAGGCCGCCGTCGGCGGTGGCCGCGACCATGCCTCCGAGCACGACGCCGATCAGCCCCGCCACCATGGCCAGTCCGGCGCCGAGTGGTCCGTTGGCGGTGCCGAGGCGACCGGTGGGGCGGGCCAGTGCCCGCCAGGCGATGACGACGCCGGCCAGGGCCAGCACAGCCCCTGTGGTGGCTCCGAGCCTCCCGAGGCTGAAGTCGTAGACATCTGCGGCGATCGGCTGGACCGAGGCGACTGCGAAGGTGATGGACATACGGTGCTCCTTCTCTTCTTGCTCCCCTTGTGACCTGGTGCTGTCCGAGCATGTCCGCCGGACTGGTCATCGGTCGTCCGGCGGGCGCAGACACTTCCCCCTGCTGCCGATGCCGCAGACGGCGCGGAAGTACCGCGGTCGCGGTAGTCGGTCGCTGCTCCGAGCGGGGGATTCGCCCGCGGCGGCGGCCGGTTAGGGTGCGCGCATGAAGGCAGACGCGGCGGGTGTGTGGGCCCGGTTCGGGGACTGGATCATCGCGGTCGGCGTGGCGGCGGCGCTCCTGATCACGGGGCTGGCAGGCCGTCATTCCGCCTCAAGCTGCGGCCTGTTGGGGTACGGGCTGCTGGTGGCGAGCGGCATCGCCCTCCTTGCGCGCCGCCGGTATCCGGTCGCGGTACTGGCCGTTACGGGGCTGTGCGCGGTGGGCTATCAAGCGGCCGGTTTCGACGTGGCCGTCGTCGCGTACCTGTTCGCGGTGTACGCGGCCGTAAGGGCGGGGCACCGTACCGTCACGGTGGCGGCGAGCGTGGTCGTGCTGGCCCTGCTCCCGCTCGCGGCCCTGGCCTCGGGCCTGCACGACACGGGCGAGGCGTTCGCGCAGGCACGAGGCGCCCTCGAAATCGCCTGGCTGATCGCCGCCGGCGCCGCGGGAGAGGCACTGCGGCAGGCCGAGCGCCGGGCGGACGAGGCCGAGCGCACCCGCGAGGAGACCGCCCGGCACCGCGCCGACGAGGAACGGCTCCGCATCGCCCGCGAGTTGCACGACTCGCTCACCCACCAGATCTCGGTCATCAAGGTGCAGGCGGAGGTCGCCGTGCACGTGGCCCGCAGACGGGGCGAGGACGTACCGCCTTCCCTTCTGGCGATCCAGGAGGCCGGGCGCGAGGCGAGCCGGGAACTGCGCGCCACACTGGAAGCACTGCGCGACGACGACACGACCCCGCCGCGGGGGCTCGACCACCTCCCGGAACTGGTGGAGCGGGCCCGTGTGTTCGGCCTGGACACGACCCTGACGATCGAGGGAGAACAGCACGCCGTGCCGGCCGCGGTCGACCGGACCGTCTACCGGATCGTCCAGGAGTCGCTCACGAACGTCGCCCGGCACGCGGACGCTGCCACGGCGTCGGTCCGGATCACCTGCCGTCCGGACGCCCTCGCGATACGCATCGACGACAACGGCAGGGCGACACCGGCCACCGCCCCGAAACCCGGCCTCGGACTGCTCGGCATGCGCGAACGCGTCACCGCCCTCGGCGGTCGGCTGCGCGCCGAACCACGCGGCGAGGGCGGCTTCACCGTCCAGGCCGAACTCCCCGTGGTCCCGGTGGAGCGGACGTCATGATCCGTGTCCTGCTGGTCGACGACCAGCCGCTGATCCGCAGCGGATTCCGCGCGCTCCTCGACCTCGAGGACGACATCGACGTGGTGGCCGAGGCCGCAGACGGAGCGGAAGGGCTCGCCCTGGCCCGGGAACACGTGCCCGACGTCGCGCTGATGGACATCCAGATGCCGGTCGTCGACGGCATCGAGGCGACCCGGCGCATCGCCGCCGACCCGGCCCTGGCCACGGTCCACGTCGTCATTCTGACCAACTACGGCATGGACGAGTACGTCCTCGACGCCTTGCGCGCCGGTGCCGCCGGATTCCTGGTCAAGGACATCGTGCCCGAGGACTTCCTGCACGCCGTACGCGTCGCCGCCCGTGGCGACGCCCTGCTCGCCCCCTCGATCACCCGCAAACTGATCAACCGGTACGTCACGCAGCCGCTCCCGACCGACACGGGCACGGGCACCGGCCGGGGGCTGGAAGAGCTGACCGGCCGTGAACGCGAGGCTGTGGTCCTGGTCGCACGCGGCCTGTCCAACGACGAGATCGCCGATCGCATGGTGATCAGCCCACTGACCGCGAAGACCCACGTCAACCGGGCCATGACAAAGCTGCATGCCCGTGACCGGGCACAACTCGTGATCCTCGCCTACGAATCCGGCCTGGTGGCCCCACGCACCACGTGAGCCGAAGGCGCCCCACGCGACGTTGCGGCGCTGCGCGGGGTGCAGACAGGGGAGCAATACACGCTGCGGCGCGGGACCTCGGCGGCATGATCGGCCAGGTCCCGCGCGGTGAGAGCGGTGCGGCCAAGCTGCTCAGGTTCCGGAGGCTTCGGACCTCGTGGCCGGCACGGCCAGGGTGACGGGGACCGCCTGCGCCGCGTTCATGGTCCTTGTCCTCGACGAGAGCGTCACGAGGTGGAGTTCGGCGACCCCCTGCACGAGGGCCTGCTGCCGCAGGTCAGAGGCTCTTTGTGGCGGGCTCAAGAATCGCCACGCACTCCACGTGATGCGTCATCGGAAACAGGTCGAACGCCCGCAGCGTTCTCGGCCTGTAGCCGCCCTCGCGGAAGTACGCCAGGTCGCGGGCCAGTGCCGCCGGGTCGCAGGCCACGTAGGCGATGCGGCGGGCGCCCAGGGACGCGAGGTGCTTGACCGTCTGCTTGCCCGCGCCCGCGCGGGGCGGGTCGAGGACGATCAGGTCGACCTCCTCGATACCGGTGCGCGGGAGCACGGACTCGACCTTGCCCTGCTCGATGCGGACGCGGTCGAAGTCCTGGAGGTTGTGCCGGGCGTCCTCCACCGCGCGCTTGCCCGACTCGATGCCGAGCACCGCGCCCTTCTCGCCCACGCGGTCGGCGAGTGCGCCCGCGAACAGGCCCACGCCGCAGTACAGGTCGAGTGCCATGTCGCCCTTGCGGGGAAGCAGGCCCTGCATCACGGCCTTCACCAGGACGTCCGCGGCCTGCGGGTGGACCTGCCAGAAGCCGCCCATGCCGACGCGGTACGTGCGCTCGTCCGCGCGCTCGCGGACGAAGGCGCGGCCGTGGACGCGGTGGACCGAGCCGTCGCGCTCCTCGACGCGGAGCACCGAGACGGGCTTGTCCAGTTCGACCAGGGGCAGCCGGCCGCCGGGGCGCGGGGTGAGGACGACCTGGCGGTCGTTCGAGCCGGTCGCCGCGATCGCCTCCACCGTGGCCATCTGCGGCCACTCCCGCTTCTCGACGCCCAGTTCGCTGACGCCCGGCGCCGCGATCATGCAGTGGTCGATGGGCTGGACCTCGTGCGAGCGGTGCTTGCGCAGCCCCGCGCGGCCGTCGGCGTCGATCGCGTACTGCACGCGCGTGCGCCACGCGGGCACCTCGCCGGCCGGGACCTTGTCGCCCGGGGCGGGCATCACGGTGCCGTCCCAGCCGGCCTCCTCCGGGGTCAGCCCCGCGAGCCGCTGCAGCTGCTCCGCGATCACCTCGCCCTTGAGGCGCCGCTGCGCGCCCGGCTTGGCGTGCTGCCAGTCGCAGCCGCCGCACTTGCCGGGGCCGGCGTACGGGCAGGGTGCCTCGACGCGGTCCTTGGAGGCGGTGAGGACGCGGACCGCGTCGGCGCGCAGGAAGCGGGAGCTCTCCTCGCCCTCGGTGACGCGGGCGACGACCGTCTCGCCGGGGAGCGCGTGCCGGACGAACAGCACGCGGCCCTCGTCGGTGCGGGCGATGCAGTGGCCGCCGTGCGCCACGGGACCGACCTCGACCTCGTACTCCTCCCCGATCAGCGAAGAATCAGGTGCGTTCTGCATGACGAGGTGACTCCAGAGGTGAGACGGGGGCTGCCGGGGCGGCAGCCCACCAGTCTACGTGCCGCGGGAGTCAGCTCTTGGCCGCCGGCTGCTTGGGGCGCTGGTCGACCGGGCCGCGGCGCACCGAGCCGGGCGCGTTCCACTCCTGGCGCTTCCTGGCCCGCTTCTTCGCGAGCTCGGAGGACTGGAGCTGGTACGGCACCGAGGTCACCATCACGCCCGGCGTGAACAGCAGCCGGCCCTTGAGGCGCAGGGCGCTCTGGTTGTGCAGCAGGTGCTCGTACCAGTGGCCGACGACGTACTCGGGGATGATCACGCTGACCGCGTCCCGCGGGCTCTCACGCCGGAGGCTCTTGACGTATTCGATGACCGGGCGGGTGACCTCGCGGTACGGGGAGTCGAGGATCTTCAGCGGGACGTTGATCCCGCGCCGCTCCCACTCGGCCTTGAGCGCCTTGGTCTCGGCCGGGTCGACGTTGATGCTCAGCGCCTCCAGCTTGTCGGACCGCATCAGCTTGGCGTACGCGACGGCGCGCAGCGTCGGCCGGTGGACCTTGGAGACTAGGACGATCGAGTGCACCCGGGAGGGGCGGACGCTGTCGTCGCTGGGCTCGTCGGGCGCGGCGATCTCGTCGGCGACCCGGTCGTAGTGCTTGCGGATCGCGGTCATCGTTCCGTAGAAGATCACCATGCCGAGCAGGGCGACCCAGGCGCCGTGCGTGAACTTGGTGGCGAGGACGACGACCAGCACCAGGCCGGTGAAGAAGGCGCCGAAGGTGTTGATCGCGCGGGAGCGGATCATGTGGCGCCGCTTGGCCTTGTCCCGCTCGGTCTTCAGGTGCCGGTTCCAGTGCCGGACCATGCCGGTCTGGCTGAGCGTGAAGGAGACGAAGACGCCGACGATGTAGAGCTGGATCAGCTTGGTGGAGTCGGCGCCGTAGACCCAGACGAGCAGGATGGCCGCGCCCGCCAGCAGCACGATGCCGTTGGAGAAGGCGAGCCGGTCGCCGCGGGTGTGCAGCTGGCGCGGCAGGTAGCGGTCCTGGGCGAGGATCGAGCCGAGCAGCGGGAAGCCGTTGTACGCGGTGTTTGCGGCGAGGAACAGCACCAGTGCGGTGGCCGCGGCGAGCAGGACGAAGAAGAACGTCCCGTGGCCGAAGACGGCGGCGGCCACCTGCGAGATCACCGGGTTCTGGACGTAGTCCGAGCCGACCGGGGTGCCGTTGTCGAGCAGGTCCTTGGCGGGGTTCTCGGCCATCTTGACGTCGGTGGCCATGGCGAGGCCGATGATGCCGCAGAACATGGTGACGGCGAACGCGCCCATCAGCGCCAGCGTGGTCGCCGCGTTCCTGCTCTTGGGCTTGCGGAAGGCGGGGACGCCGTTGCTGATCGCCTCGACGCCGGTCAGTGCCGCACAGCCGGAGGAGAAGGCGCGCAGCAGCAGGAAGACGAGCGCGAAGCCGGCGAGGCCCTGGTGCTCGGGCTTGATCTCGTAGTCTGCGGTCGGCGCGCGCATGGTGTCGTCGAGGACGATCCCCTTGAACGCACCCCACGCGATCATGACGAAGACGCCGACGACGAAGACGTACGTCGGGATCGCGAAGAGCTTGCCCGACTCCTTCACGCCGCGCAGGTTCATCAGGGTCAGCAGCACGATGATGACGATGGCGCTGAGCACCTTGTGCTCGACGACGAACGGGATGGCCGAGCCGAGGTTCTCCACTCCGGAGGAGATGGAGACGGCGACGGTCAGGACGTAGTCGACGAGCAGCGCGCTGGCGACGGTGAGGCCGGCCTTGGGGCCGAGGTTGGTGTTGGCGACCTCGTAGTCGCCGCCGCCGCTCGGGTAGGCGTGCACGTTCTGGCGGTAGGAAGCGACGACCGTGAACATCAGCACCACGACCGCCACGGCGATCCAGGGGCTGAAGTGGTACGCCGACACACCCGCGATGGACAGGACCAGCAGGACTTCGCCCGGGGCGTACGCCACAGAGGAGAGCGGGTCGGAGGCGAAGACGGGGAGTGCAATGCGCTTCGGGAGGAGTGTTTCTCCCAGCTTGTCGCTGCGCAGCGCCCGGCCGATCAGGATCCGTTTGGGCACGTCGGTCAGTTTGGACACGGGGAGGATCGTAAGCGTTCGAAATGAGTCATGCCCACTTCCCACCCGTGCCTTAACGGAATCCTGTCTCCGTCGAGGTCACGTCGAGACACTCAGGTCGGACGCCCGGGGCACCGACGGACGGGTCCAAGGGGCGACCGCACGTGTTTAGCTAGGGCCGCGGTCTGAGACCCTGTAGGGCCTTGACAGCGAGACAGGTTCAGTGACAGCCGGAAGGACGGTCGTGCACATCGTCATCATGGGGTGCGGGCGAGTGGGAGCCGCCCTCGCGCAGACCCTGGAGCAGCAGGGGCACACGGTCGCCGTCGTCGACCAGGACCCCACGGCCTTCCGTCGCCTGGGATCGGGATTCGGCGGCCGCCGCGTCACCGGAGTGGGCTTCGACCAGGACACCCTGCGTGAGGCGGGGATCGAGGACGCGGGCGCGTTCGCCGCGGTGAGCAGCGGCGACAACTCGAACATCATCGCCGCCCGGGTGGCACGGGAGATGTTCGGCATCGAGAACGTCGCCGCCCGGATCTACGACCCGCGCCGTGCGGAGGTCTACCAGCGCCTCGGCATTCCGACGGTCGCGACGGTCCGCTGGACCGCCGACCAGATGCTGCGGCGGCTGCTGCCGTCGGGCGCGGAGCCGCTGTGGCGCGATCCGAGCGGCGGGGTGCAGCTGGCGGAGGTCCACACGTCGTCGGCGTGGATCGGCCACAAGGTCAGCAGGTTGCAGGAGGAGACGGGCGTACGTGTCGCGTTCCTCACCCGGCTGGGCGAGGCGGTGCTGCCGACGTCGCAGACCGTGCTGCAGGAGGGCGACCTCGTGCACGTGATGATGCGTACGGACGAGATCGCGAAGGTCGAGGCGGCCTTCGCGGAGGGCCCCGAGGAGGGCGGTCACTGATGCGGGTGGCTATTGCGGGCGCCGGCGCGGTGGGGCGTTCCATCGCGGGCGAGCTGCTGGAGAACGGTCACGAGGTGCTGCTGGTCGACAAGGCCCCGACCGCCATCTCGGTGGAGCGGGTGCCGCAGGCGGAGTGGCTGCTGGCCGACGCGTGCGAGATCACGTCGCTGGACGAGGCGGCGCTGCAGCGCTGCAACGTGGTGATCGCGGCGACGGGCGACGACAAGGTGAACCTGGTCGTGTCGCTGCTCGCGAAGACGGAGTACGGGGTGCCGCGGGTGGTCGCCCGGGTGAACAACCCCAAGAACGAGTGGCTCTTCAACGAGTCCTGGGGCGTGGACGTGGCCGTCTCCACCCCGCGCCTGATGTCGGCGCTGGTGGAGGAGGCGGTGAGCGTGGGCGACCTGGTGCGTCTGCTGCGCTTCAGCCACGGCGACGCGAACCTGGTCGAGCTGACGCTGCCGCCGGAGTCGGCGCTGGCGGGTACGCAGGTGGGCGAGGTGGCGTGGCCCGAGGACACGTCCCTGGTCACGATCATCCGCGGCTCCCGGGTCCTGACGCCCAGTACGGAGGAGACGCTGGAGGCGGGCGACGAGCTGCTGTTCGTGGCCGCCCAGGCACGTGAGGAGCAGCTGGAGGACCTTCTCTCGGTCCGCCGCGAGTCCTGACCCCGCTCTGCGCACGAGACCGGCCCGGAACCTCAGCGGTTCCGGGCCGGTCTCGTGCGCAGGCGCGGACAGCCCCTAGGCCTCGCCCCCGGGGCTCTGGGCTGCCGCCTTGCGGGCCTTCTCCGCCCGCTCCTCGGCCTCCATCTCCGCGAAGACGTCGATCGGCGGCGGAGCCTTCGCCAGGAACAGCCACGTCAGGTACACGGCGAGCAGGAACGGCGGGATCTTCAGCGCGACCAGGACCCAGCCCAGCTGCGTCGTGTCCGCCCACCAGTACAGCGGGAAGAGGATCGCGCACTTGGCGAGCAGGATCAGGCCCCAGGCCCAGCTGGCCTTCGCGTACGCCTTCTTGCGGCCGGGGTTGCGGGTGCGCCAGGAGAGGTTCTCCTTGAACACCGGGCCGAGGATCAGGCCGATCAGCGGCACGCCCGCCAGCGTCGTGATGATGTACGCGAGCGCGAGACCGAGCGTGTAGAGCATGCCCGGCAGGTAGAAGTCCTTCGCGTTGCCGGTCATCATCGCGAAGACGACACCGAAGGCCACGCCGAAGACGCCGCTGAAGGCGTGCTTGACGGTGTCCTTGCGCACCAGTCGGACGGCCACCAGCACCAGCGAGACCGCGAGCGCGGCGATCGCCGAGATGTGCAGGTCCTTGTTGATCGTGTAGATCGTGACGAAGAGCAGGCCCGGCAGGACCGTCTCCACCATGCCGCGCACGCCGCCGAACGCCTCGAACAGCGCTGCCTCGGTGACCGCCTTCTGGTCGGCGGGTCCCTGCGCGCTGTCCTGCTGCTGGTCGTTCGTCGTGGGGGTCGGCTTGTCGACAGACGTCACCGGCTACTCCTGTCCGAGCGGTCGGAGTTCGTATTTGGGATTGAACAGCACCCGGCGACCGTGGCTCATCGAGATCCGGCCCGACGCGATCAGTCGGCGGCCCGGCTCGATGCCCACGATGGAGCGGCGGCCGAGCCAGACGACGTCCAGCGGGGCCGTGCCGTCGAAGAGCTCCGCCTCCAGCGCGGGCACACCGGCCCGCGGACGAAGGGTGACGGTGCGCAAGGTACCAGTGACTCTGACGATCTGGCGGTCACCGCAGTCGCCGATGGGGATGCACCCCGACGCCTGGGCGTCCTCCTGGAGCTCCTCCGACTCGAGGTCCTGCTGGGAGCTGGAGAGCCGGTCCAGCATGCGACGGAAGCGGCCGACCGGTTTCGACGCCCTGTCGTCCTTCGCCGCGTTCTCGGAGCGGGGTGCAGCACTCATACAGAAAGCCTACCGGCCCCCACCGGGGCCGGATCAACGTTCGAAGCGGTACCCCATGCCGGGCTCGGTGACGAAGTGCTTCGGGTGCGAGGGATCGGCCTCCAGCTTGCGGCGCAGCTGGGCCATGTAGACCCGCAGATAGTTGGTCTCCGTCCCGTAGGAGGGGCCCCAGACCTCCTGGAGCAGCTGCTTCTGGCTGACCAGACGGCCGGTGTTGCGCACGAGGACCTCCAGCAGATGCCACTCGGTGGGGGTGAGACGTACGTCGCGTCCGTCGCGGTTCACCTTCTTCGCCGCGAGGTCGACGGTGAAGGTCTCCGTCTCGACGGTGACCACGTCGTCGTCG
This sequence comes from Streptomyces sp. NPDC015127, assembly GCF_043080095.1. Taxonomy (NCBI): domain Bacteria; kingdom Bacillati; phylum Actinomycetota; class Actinomycetes; order Kitasatosporales; family Streptomycetaceae; genus Streptomyces; species Streptomyces sp. NPDC015127. The sequence continues at coordinate 142,981 of NZ_JBIBVE010000010.1, read as the reverse complement.
CCGCTCCCGACGGGCTCGGCCCTGCGGACGGCGGCGCGCAGCCGGGCCAGCAGCTCGTCCATGCCGAAGGGCTTGGTGACGTAGTCGTCGGCGCCGGCGTCGAGCGCCTCGACCTTCTCGTCCGAGGAGTGGCGGGCGGAGAGCACCAGGATCGGCACCCTGGTCCAGCCGCGCAGTCCCTTGATGACCTCGACGCCGTCCATGTCGGGCAGGCCGAGGTCGAGGACGACCACGTCGGGGTGGCGGGCGGCGGCGAGTTCGAGCGCGGTCGCGCCGTCGGGGGCCGAGTCCACCTCGTACTTGCGTGCCTTCAGGTTGATCACGAGGGCACGGACGATCTGCGGCTCGTCGTCGACCACGAGCACCCGGGTCATGCCGGTCCGCCTTTCTGCAGGGTGGGCTGGGACTGCTGTGCGGGCTGGGGAGCCGGGGTGGGGCGCGCCCCTGCCGGCCGTTGCGCGCGGCGTCACGACGTCGCCTGCGCGGGCAGTTCGGCGGCGCCCTTGCGGCCGTGTCCCGCCACGGCGCGCAGGGTGAGGACCATGGTCATGCCGCCTCCTGGGGTGTCCTCGGCGCTGAGCGTGCCACCCATGGAGTCGACGAAGCCCCGGGCGACGGCGAGGCCGAGGCCGACACCGGCACCGCGAGGGGCGTCGCCATAGCGCTGGAACGGCTCGAAGATCCGTTCCTTCTCCTCGTCGGGCACCCCGCTGCCGCGGTCGACGACCCGCAGCTCGACCCGTTCCCCGAGGGCGCTGGCCGCGACGGTGACAGGGGTGCCGGCGGGGCTGTACTTGGCGGCGTTCTCGACGATGTTGGCGACCGCCCGCTCCAGCAGTCCGCGGTCGACGGCCACCATGGGCAGCGTCTCCGGGACGTCCAGGACCACGCTGCCGGGAGGTACGCCGGCCAGCGCGAGCGGGATCACCTCGTCGAGGCTGGTCTCGCGGATCAGCGGGGTGACGGTGCCGGTCTGCAGGCGGGACATGTCGAGCAGGTTGCCGACCAGGTGGTCGAGCCGGTCCGCGCCGTCCTCGATGCCGGCGAGCAGCTCGGCCTCGTCCTCCGCGGACCAGGCGACGTCGCTGGACCTCAGTGAGGAGACCGCGGCCTTGATCCCCGCGAGCGGGGTGCGCAGGTCGTGGCTCACGGCGGCGAGCAGTGCGGTGCGGATCCGGTTGCCCTCGGCGAGCGCCCGGGCCGCCTCCGCCTCCCCCACCAGGCGCTGCCGGTCCAGGACGACGGCGGCCTGGGTGGCGAAGGCGGCGAGCACGCGGCGGTCCTCGGCGGGCAGTACGCGGCCGGAGAGGGCCAGCGCCATGTGGTCGCCGACCGGCATGTCCACGTCCGCGTCGTCGGGCCGGACCGCCGGGTCCCGTCCGACGCTCGCCGCACAGGTCCACGGCTCGACGTCGCCGGCGCGCTCCAGGAGCGCCACGGACTCCATCGCGAAGGTCTCGCGGACCCGTTCCAGCAGCGCGTCGAGCGCGGTCTCCCCGCGCAGCACGCTGCCGGCGAGGAAGGAGAGGATCTCCGACTCGGCGCGCAGCCGGGCCGCCTGATGGGTGCGGTGGGCCGCCAGGTCCACGACGGAGGCGACCGCCACGGCCACCGCGAAGAAGATCACGATGGCGACCAGGTTGTGCGGCTCGGCGATGTCGAGGGTGTGGGTCGGCGGCGTGAAGTAGTAGGTGAGCAGCAGTGATCCGACGGCGGCGGAGGCGAGCGCGGGCAGCAGCCCGCCGATCAGGGCCGCCGCGACCGTGAGGGAGAGGAACAGCAGGACGTCGTTGGCGAGCCCGGGGCCGTTCTCCAGGCTGGTCAGCAGCAGCGAGAGGAGCACGGGCGCGACGACGCCCATGGCCCAGCCCGCCACGATCCGGGACCGGCCGAGCCGGGCGCCGCGGGCCCCGGGCAGTCCGCGCCCCTTGCCGGCCTCGTCGTGCGTGACGATGTGGACGTCGAGGTCGGGTCCCGAGTCGCGGGCCACCGTGGCGCCGACGCCGGGTCCGAAGAGGTACTGCCAGGACTTGCGGCGGCTGGAGCCGAGGACGATCTGGGTGGCGTTGACCCCGCGCGCGAACTCCAGCAGCGCGGAGGGAACGTCGTCGCCGATCACATGGTGGAAGGTGCCGCCGAGGTCCTCGACGAGGGTGCGCTGGACCGCGAGTTCCTTGGGGGAGGCGGAGGTCAGCCCGTCGCTGCGGGCGATGTAGACCGCGAGGATCTCGCTGCCCGAGCCCTTGGCCGCCATCCGGGACGCGCGCCGGATCAGGGTGCGGCCCTCGGGTCCGCCGGTGAGGCCGACGACGATGCGCTCGCGCGCCTGCCAGGTGGAGCGGATGTTGTGCTCGCCCCGATACTGCTGGAGGTATTCGTCGACCCGGTCGGCCAGCCAGAGCAGGGCCAGCTCGCGCAGTGCGGTGAGGTTGCCGGGGCGGAAGTAGTTGGACAGGGCGGCGTCCACCCGGTCGGGCTGGTAGATGTTGCCGTGCGCCATCCTGCGGCGCAGCGCCTGAGGTGCCATGTCGACGAGTTCGATCTGGTCGGCTCTGCGGACCACCTCGTCGGGGACGGTCTCCTGCTGCCGTACGCCGGTGATCGAGTCGACGACGTCCCCGAGTGATTCGAGGTGCTGGATGTTGACGGTCGATATGACGTCGATGCCGGCGGCGAGCAGTTCCTCGACGTCCTGCCAGCGCTTGGCGTTGCGGGAGCCGGGCACGTTGGTGTGGGCGAGCTCGTCGACGAGTGCGACCGCGGGACGGCGCTCCAGCACGGCGTCGACGTCCATCTCCGTGAGGGCGGCGCCGCGGTGGACGATCTCCCGGCGCTGCACCTGCTCCAGTCCGTGCAGCAGTACCTCGGTGCGCGGCCGGTCGTGGTGCTCCACGAACGCGACGACGCAGTCCGTGCCGCGTTCCACACGGCGGTGCGCCTCGCAGAGCATCGCGTACGTCTTGCCGACGCCGGGTGCCGCACCCAGGTAGATCCGAAGCTTGCCGCGTCCCATGGCCTCATTGTCTTCTCTGTGCCGCGTCGGGCAGCGGCGTCGACCGCTGCGCGCGCAGCGTCGACCCTACGTCGAACCGAGGGGGTGAAAGGGACGCAGGGGGACTCCCCGGTGCGTATTGACGCGATTCTGATGCGCCCGGGGCGCGGGCGGGCCCCCGGCGCAGGCCAGGCGGGCGGGACGGGCGGACCCCGGCGCAGGCCGACCGGGCAGGGGTCGGCGCTGGCGTCCCCCGAGGGCCGTCAGTGCTCGATGATCTCGCCGTCGCGCAGTTCCATCACCCGGTCCGCGAGGTCGAGCAGCTGGGCGTCGTGCGTGGCCACCAGGGCCGTGACGCCTTCGCTGCGGACGACGGCGCGCAGCAGCTCCATCACCGACAGACCGGTCTCGGCGTCCAGCTGGCCCGTCGGTTCGTCGGCGATGAGCAGGGCGGGGCGGTTGGCCAGGGCCCTGGCGATGGCGACGCGCTGCTGCTGGCCGCCGGACAGCTCGCCGGGGCGCTGGGCCGCGTGGTCGGCGAGGCCGACGAGGGCGAGCATCAGCTGCACCCGTTCCTCGCGCTCGCGCGGGTCGGCCTTGCGCAGCCGCAGCGGCACGCCCACGTTCTCGGCGGCGCTCAGGATCGGGATCAGGCCGAAGGACTGGAAGATGAAGCCGATCCGGTCCCGGCGCAGCTCCAGCAGGCCCCTCTCGCCGAGTCCGGACAGTTCGACGCCGTCGACGGTGATCCGGCCCTCGTCCGGGGAGTCCAGGCCGCCGACGAGGTTGAGGAGCGTGGTCTTGCCGGATCCGGAGCGGCCCTTGAGGGCGACGAGTTCGCCGCGGGGGATCTCGAAGGAGACGCCGCGCAGGGCGTGCACGGCCGCGGACCCGGTGCCGTACGAACGGCGCAGGTTCTCCACCCGGACCATCGGGGCGCCGGGCCGGTCGCCGATGACGGCCGTGCCGCCGTGCGCGCTGCTGCTCTCGGTCATGAGTTCCCCCCGTACGTCCCCGAATGGTCCGGGCCACAGTATGTGCAGGGGCCATGCGGCCGGGCAACGGCCGTGCGCGGAAAGGCGCGTGGGCGCGGCTCCCCGGAAGGGAACCACGGCCCACGCGCCCTTGCGCTCGTGTCAGCGGACCTCGGTGATCTCGGGTCCGCGCTGGAGCTGGCCCATGCCTCCGGAGAAGCGGGATCCCTCCTGCTCCTCCTGCTGGACGCCCTCGGGCACCATCTGGGCGTCCTCCGGCAGCTTGAGGACGATCGGGTCGCGGGGCGCCATCGGGCCGTCGCCGCGCACGACGACGGTGTCCCGGAAGATCTGCTCCAGCAGGCCGGCGGCCTGCGGCTGCACCGCGCCCTGCCCGGAGATCACACCGCGCAGGAACCAGCGGGGGCCGTCGACACCGACGAAGCGGACGAGCTGCACGCCGCCCGTGCCGTCGGGCAGCTGCACGGGCACCTGGGCCCGCAGCTCCCAGCCGAGCGGACCCTCGACCTCGTCGATGACTCCGCCCTGCTGCGTGATGCCGGAGGCGATCTCCTCGCGGACCTCGCCCCAGATGCCTTCCTTCTTGGGCGCTGCGAAGGCCTGCAGCTGTACGGCGCTGTCGCGCAGCACGACCGTGGCGGCGACGATCGCGTCACCGGCGACCTCGACGCGCAGCTCCATGCCTTCGACCCCGGGCACGAAAAGTCCGCCCAGGTCGACCCGGCCGTCACCGGGCCTGGAGACCTCGGAGACGTCCCAGGGGCCGTCGGGCCGGGGCGCCGGCGGGAGGTTCACCCTGCGGGGCGAGCCCTCCTCGGCGTCGGTGTCGAGCTCGTCCGACTGGTCGGCGACTCGCTCGGCCTCGCCCGCCGCCGTGTCCCCGGCGGAACCACTCTTCTTGCGACGTCCGAACACGTCACTGTCCTTCCCGGTCGGATACGACCGAAGCGTATCGATTCCCACCCGTAGTGCCGTCCACGGCGGCGTGTCCGCCGGTGGACCCGAAGCCCCCCTCGGCCCGCGCCGAGCCGGGAAGCTCCGCCACCTCGTGGAAGCGCACCTTCTCGACCTGCTGGACGACCAGTTGGGCAATCCGGTCGAACCGTTCGAACCGCACGCTCTCACGCGGGTCGAGGTTGACCACGATCACCTTGATCTCCCCACGGTACCCGGCATCCACCGTCCCTGGGGCATTCACGAGAGCCACTCCGCAGCGGGCGGCGAGACCCGAGCGCGGATGCACGAAGGCCGCGTACCCGTCGGGCAGGGCGATCGACACTCCGGTGGGCAGGACGGCCCGCTCGCCGGGCGCCAGCTCGACGGCCTCGCAGGTCACGAGATCGGCGCCGGCGTCGCCGGGGTGCTCGTAGGCGGGGAGCGGGACGTCGGGGTCCACGCGGCGGATCAGTACGTCGACGGGTTCACGCATCAGGGGTTCACCTCGAAGGCGCGGGCGCGCCTGATCTGGTCGGGATCGGCCATGGCCGCCTGGATCTCCTCGGCGCGGCCGTTGTCGATGAAGTGGTCGATCTTGACCTCGACGAACAGCGCACCCGCGCGAACGGCCACCGGTCCGTCCGGGCCGCCGATCCGGCCGACGGCACGTGAGTAGATCTTGCGCCCGGCGACGGCGGTGACCTCGGCGTCGAGGTGCAGCACCGTGCCCACGGGCACCGGGCGCACGAAGTCGGTCTCCAGCTTGCCGGTCACGGCGATCACGCGCAGCAGCCAGTTCAGCGAGCCCAGCGTCTCGTCCAGCGCGGTGGCCAGGACCCCGCCGTGCGCGAGCCCGGGGGCGCCCTGGTGTGCGGGCTTGACCGTGAACTCGGCCGTGACGCGTACGCCTTCCTGGGCGCGCGCGGCCAGGTGCAGGCCGTGGGGCTGTGCGCCGCCGCAGCCCAAGCAGTGCTCGTAGTGTGCGCCGAGGAGCTCGCCCGGGGCCGGGGCGTCGGGATGCCGGACCGGGGCCTTGGCGGCGGCGGGCGGGGTCAGCGCCATGGAGCCGGCCAGGGGTCCGGGCGTCGCCGCCTGGGTGTTCGCGTTACTCACAGGCGCAGACCTTACCCGCGCGGATACCCGCCGGTCGCACCGTGCCAAGCTTGGATTCATGCAGCCTTCCGCCCCGCAGTACTCAGAACGCCTCACCGCGCCCCGTTCGTGGTGGGCCATCACCGCTCTCGTCGGCGTCAGCGGCGGTCTGGTCGCGCTGCCGCTGGGGACGCTGCCGGCGCTCGGCGGCCTGATCGGGGCGGCGGCACTGGCGGGGGCTCTGGTCAGCTCGTACGGCTCGGCGCGCATCCGCGTGGTGGCCGGCTCACTGGTCGCGGGCGACGCCCGGATCCCGGTGTCGGCGCTCGGCACGCCCGAGGTGCTCGACCCGCAGGAGGCGCGTGCCTGGCGGTCGCACAAGGCGGATCCGCGGGCCTTCATGCTGCTGCGCAGCTATGTGCCGACGGCGGTGCGGATCGAGGTCACGGATCCGGCGGACCCGACGCCGTACGTCTACCTGTCGACGCGGCACCCGCAGGAGCTGGCGGCGGCCCTGACGGCCGTCCGCGCGGCCTGAACCCTGAACGTGGTGTCTTGAGCGGCGGGTCCTGAGCCGGGTGTCCTGAGCGGGGTGCTCAGCGCTCCGCCGAGGGCGGGAGTCCCCGGGTCTCCCCCAGCACCTCCCCGGGCAGCGCGTCCTTCGGCTGCTCGAGCGGCGGGAGCGGCGGCAGGGCGTCCCAGGGCACCTGCCTCCTGCGCAGGTCCGCGCGGATGTGGTCGGCGAGCTTCCTGGTGTCGCGGCGGTTCATCACCGCGCCGACCGCGGCTCCGACCAGGAACGGCGTGAGGCTGGGCAGATTGCGCACCATGCGCTTCATGATCTGCTGGCGCAGCTGGCGCCTGAGCTGGCTGCCCATCGACGCGTTGTACGTCGACGGCTTGGTCACGTCGATACCGCGCTCGGACGACCAGGAATTCAGATAGGCGGTGCTGCGGCCCTTGAGGCCGCCGGGCGGCCGCAGGCCGTAGACCTCGTGGAGCTCGGCGACGAGCTTGAGCTCGATCGCTCCGACGCCGAGAACCTCCGCTGCCAGCTCGGTCGGCATCGCGGGCGGTACGGGCATCATCGCGGCGGCGCCCACACCGGCGCCGACGGTGGACGTCGCGTTGGCCGCGCCCGCGACGAGCTTGTCGGCGAGCTGCTCGGGCCCGAGCCCGGGGAACTGGCTGCGCAGCGTCGCGAGGTCGCGGACGGGGATGCGGGGCGCGTTGTCGATCAGGCGGTCGGTGAGGTTGGCCAGGGCCGCCTTGGCGCCCTGCCGGGTCCTCACCAGCGAGCCCCGGGCGCTCGCACCTCCCCTGGCGACCGAGTGGCGCACCGCGGCCAGGCGTCGGGCCCTGGTCGGGGGCCCTGCCCGGTCCACGGCTTCGAGCGAGGCCGGCCGGCCTCGCTCCACGTCGTCACCCGCGCCGTGCGGCAGCAGGGCGGAATCGCGCTCGGTGGACGCCGTGGCGTCCTGTGCCGAGCCCGAACCGCCCTGGTGCGCCTCCGACGGCTTATGACGCCGGAAACGCCGCTTCCTGGACGGTGTCTCGCCTGCCACTGGCGACCTGACCTCAGTCGCAGTCGCGGCAGATCGGCTGGCCGTTCTTCTCGCGCGCCAGCTGGCTGCGGTGGTGCACGAGGAAGCAGCTCATGCAGGTGAACTCGTCCGCCTGCTTCGGCAGGACCCGGACGGCCAGCTCCTCGTTGGACAGGTCGGCTCCGGGGAGCTCCATGCCCTCCGCGGCGTCGAACTCGTCGACGTCGACGGTGGAGGTGGACTTGTCGTTCCTCCGGGCCTTCAGTTCTTCAAGGCTGTCCGAATCGACGTCGTCGTCGGTCTTGCGTGGGGTGTCGTAATCCGTTGCCATGTCGCTCTCCCCCTCTGGGTGTCTGCGGTGTCTCCAGCGCACGTAACGCGTGAGAGGCCGGACTTGTGCCCGACCTGAGGCGGAGATTTTGCCTCACATCAAGGTCTGTTACTCAATCGACACCCAACCGGACCCCTCAAGAGTGATCGGGTTGGACGGCGATGGGGACCGTACACGGTCCCATGGGCGCGCTGCACAGGCGCCACCCCGTGTACTTCCCGTGATGCCACCCCCCGGAAACTCCGGCTTTTCCCGGCTTTTCGGCGGAATATGCGATCACGGAGAGTAGATGGCCTGAAATTCGCCGCTGTGAGCGATCGCACACGGGACTCCCTGGACCGGGTCCAGAAAATTCCGCTTAAAGCGAACGTGTTTCAGCATGTCAGACCGGCAGGGTGACGCGCATCACGAGCCCTCCGCCCTCGCGGGGCTCCGCGATGATACGGCCCCCGTGGGCCCGCGCGACGGACCGGGCGATCGAAAGACCCAGGCCGACGCCCTTGTCGCTGCCCGTCCGCTCCTGCCGCAGCCTTCTGAACGGCTCGAAGAGGTTGTCGATCTCGTACGCGGGAACCACCGGGCCCGTGTTCGACACGACCAGGACGGCCTGGCCCTGCTGGATCTCCGTGGAGACCTCCACCCAGCCGTCGTCCCCCACGTTGTAGCGGACGCCGTTCTGGACGAGGTTCAGGGCGATCCGCTCCAGCAGGACGCCGTTGCCCTGTACGACGGCCGGGGCGCGCTCCCCGCGGATGTCCACGCCCTGCGCGTCGGCCTCGGCCCGCACCTGGTCGATGGCGCGGGAGGCGACCTCGGCGAGGTCGACCGGCTTGCGCTCGACGATCTGGTTGTCGCTGCGCGCGAGCAGCAGCAGGCCCTCCACGAGCTGCTCGCTGCGCTCGTTGGTGGCCAGCAGCGTCTTGCCGAGCTGCTGGAGCTCCACGGGCGCGCCCGGGTCCGAGAGGTGGACCTCCAGGAGCGTGCGGTTGATCGCCAGCGGGGTGCGCAGCTCGTGCGAGGCGTTGGCGACGAACCGCTGCTGGGCCGTGAAGGCCCGCTCCAGGCGGTCCAGCATCTCGTCGAAGGTGTCGGCGAGCTCCTTCAGCTCGTCGTCGGGGCCGTCCAGCTCGATCCGGCGCGTCAGGTCCGAGCCGGCCACCTGACGGGCGGTGCGGGTGATGCGCCCGAGCGGCGACAGGACCCGCCCCGCCATGGCGTAGCCGAAGGCGAACGCGATGATGCTCAGCCCGAGCAGCGCGAACAGCGAGCGGCGCAGCAGGTCGTCCAGGGCCAGCTCGCGCTGGTGGGCGAAGCACTCCTTCAGGGCGGCGTTGGCCTCGTCGGCCGACAGGCCCGTGGTCAGCGCCTCGCAGGAGTTGTCGGTCAGCTGGATCTTGCTCTCCGGCAGCAGCTTGAACGGGAGACCGCTCCCGTCGTGCAGCGCCTGCGCGGTGAACAGGTAGATGATCGACAGCAGCAGGATGCCGGCGATCAGGAACATCCCGCCGTACAGCAGGGTGAGCCGTATCCGGATGGTCGGGCGCAGCCACGGCCGCACCGGCTCCCTGGGATCCCAGGTGGGCTTCGGTGGCGCCTCGGGGGGCGCGGGGACGGGGGCCATGCCGATCAGATCCGGTAGCCGGAGCCGGGCACCGTGACGATCACCGGAGGCTCGCCGAGCTTGCGGCGCAGGGTCATCACGGTCACCCGCACGACGTTGGTGAACGGGTCGGTGTTCTCGTCCCACGCCTTCTCCAGCAACTGCTCCGCCGAGACGACCGCGCCCTCGCTGCGCATCAGGACCTCCAGCACGGCGAACTCCTTGGGCGCGAGCTGGATCTCCTTCCCGTCCCGGAACACCTCACGGCGGTTGGGGTCGAGCTTGATCCCGGCACGCTCCAGCACGGGAGGCAGCGGCACGGTCGTCCGCCGGCCGAGTGCGCGGACCCGGGCCGTCAGCTCGGTGAACGCGAACGGCTTGGGAAGGTAGTCGTCAGCGCCCAGCTCGAGGCCCTCGACGCGGTCGCTGACGTCCCCGGACGCGGTGAGCATCAGGACACGGGTCGGCATGCCCAGCTCGACGATCTTGCGGCAGACGTCGTCGCCGTGCACGAGCGGGAGGTCACGGTCGAGGACCACCACGTCGTAGTCGTTGACCTCGATACGCTCCAGGGCCGCCGCGCCGTCGTACACGACGTCGACGGCCATGGCCTCCCGGCGCAGTCCGGTGGCCACCGCATCGGCGAGCAGCTGCTCGTCCTCGACGACGAGTACGCGCACGTCGCTGTTCCTTCCTCCGAGCCCGTCGGCGACGGGCAGGCCTTTGCACTGGTTGTGCGCATCCATCCTGCCCGTAACGCGCGTAAACCGGCTGTAAGGCGGATTCCCGTTGCAAGAGCATCGGGAATACACCCGATTCGCGGGACAGTTGAGGTTTCCCTGAGGGAGCCCCTGGGGAAGACGTCTGCACACCCACGATCACGCCTTGTAGTGGCGCAGCACGACCTGTTCCAGGGTTGATCACCCGCCCCTCGCTCCGGCGAGGGGGACCCCAGGCACACCCCCGTGCCACCGACCTAGCCGAGGGGGCGCATCATGGACGCTTTCACCGCGGGACTTCTGCAGCGCATAAAGGCTGCGGAGACCGACCTGACGATGGCTCGCGAGACAGGCGACGACTTCCTCGCCGACGTCGAGCAGGCCGAGCTGGACGACCTGCGCCGGCTCGCCGCAGAGCACGGTGTCGAGGTCAGCGCGGCGTAGCACCACTCCGAGCAGCACAGGGCCTGTCCGGCCCGACCGCTGGACTCGCCCGAGAACCCCGGCACCGCGGGACGCGGTGCCGGGGTTCTGGCTTTTTGTCACGGCCCACCACGTGGCGAGTGAGCCGAAGGGGCGCGGCGGCGTCGAAAGGGAGAACGCGCGGAGGTCCCGAGGTACGAGGGACCGAGCACGATCGACCGTCGACGCCGTCTCAAAGCGCCCCGGAGGTGAACCGAGCCCCCAGGAGACTCAGTCGTGCCAGGCGCCCAAATCCTCCAGGAGGGTCTGGAGCGGCTCGAAGACTCCCGGGCCGGCCGCGACGGTCAGGTCGCCGGACGGGAGCTCGCCGGGGCGGCCGCCCGTCCGCGCGCCCGCCTCGCGGGCGATCAGGTCGCCCGCGGCCAGGTCCCAGGGGCGCAGCCCGCGCTCGTAGTAGCCGTCGAGGCGGCCCGCGGCCACGTCGCACAGGTCGATGGCCGCCGAGCCGCCGCGGCGGATGTCACGCAGCTGCGGGATCAGCCGGTGGGCCACGTCCGCCTGGTGCGAGCGGACGGTCTGGACGTAGTTGAAGCCCGTGGACACCAGCGCCTGGTCCAGCGGCGGCGCCGGCCGGCAGCGCAGCCGCCGCTCGCCCAGGTAGGCGCCGTCGCCGAGGACCGCCCGGAACGTCTCCCCGCGCATCGGGACGTCCACGACGCCCACGACCGTCTGGCCGTCGAGTTCGGCGGCGATCGAGACGGCCCATGTGGGCAGCCCGTACAGGTAGTTGACGGTGCCGTCGAGCGGGTCGATCACCCAGCGCACGCCGCTGGTGCCGGTGCTGGACGCGCCCTCCTCGCCGAGGAAGCCGTCGTCGGGGCGGTGCTCCGACAGGTAGCCGGTGATCAGCTTCTCCGCCGCGATGTCCATCTCGGTGACCACGTCGATGGGGCTGGACTTGGTCCGGGCGACCGCCAGGTCGTCCGGCCTGCCGTCCCGCAGCAGCGCTCCCGCCCGGCGGGCGGCTTCGAGGGCGAGGGCGAGCAGTTCGGACGTCAGGGGGTCGGTCACAGGGGTCTCCTTACGCATAGGGGCTGTCGGCGCCGGCGGCCGCGGGCTTCGGCGTCCGCGCCGGGCAGCAGCCGACGGGGCAGAGGTCGTGGCTCGCGCCGAGCGCCCCGAGGGCGCAGCGCTCCGCGTCGATGCCGCGCTCGGTCGCGGCGCGCTCCAGCACGAGGTCGCGTACGGCGGCGGCGAACCGCGGGTCGGCGCCCACGGTGGCGGACCGGCGTACGGGCAGCCCCAGCTCGGCGGCCTTGGCGGTGGCCTCGGTGTCGAGGTCGTAGAGGACCTCCATGTGGTCGGAGACGAAGCCGATGGGGACCATGACGGCCGCGGGCGCCCCGGACGCGTGCAGCTCTTCGAGGTGGTCGCAGATGTCCGGTTCCAGCCAGGGGATGTGCGGGGCTCCGGAGCGCGACTGGTAGACGAGCTGCCAGGGGTGCTCGATGCCCGTCTCGTCCCGTACGGCATCGGCGATCAGGGCCGCCACGTCCAGGTGCTGGGCCACGTAGGCGCCGCCGTCGCCGTGGTCCGGCTCGGGGCCCGAGGTGTCGGCGGCGGAGGTGGGGATGGAGTGCGTGGTGAAGGCGAGGTGGGCGCCGGCCCTGACGTCCTCGGGGAGGTCGGCCAGCGAGGCGAGGACGCCCTCGATCATGGGGCGGACGAAGCCGGGGTGGTTGAAGTAGTGGCGCAGCTTGTCCACGCGCGGCACGTCCAGGCCCTCCGCGCGGAGCGTGTCCAGCGCGTCGGCCAGGTTCTCGCGGTACTGGCGGCAGCCCGAGTAGGAGGCGTACGCGCTGGTGGTGAGCACCGCGATCCGGCGGTGGCCGGCGGCCGTCATCTCGCGCAGGGTGTCGGTGAGGTACGGCGCCCAGTTGCGGTTGCCCCAGTACACCGGCAGGTCGAGGCCGTGCTCGGCGAAGTCCTTGCGCAGGGCGTCGAGCAGGGCGCGGTTCTGGTCGTTGATGGGGCTCACGCCGCCGAACAGGAAGTAGTGCCGACCCACCTCCTTGAGCCGCTCTTTGGGGATGCCCCGGCCGCGGGTGACGTTCTCAAGGAACGGAACCACGTCGTCCGGGCCCTCGGGGCCACCGAAGGAGAGCAGCAGAAGGGCGTCGTAAGGAGCTGGATCACGCAGATCGGACATGGGATCGATCCTGCCACCCTCCGTCCGCCTCCGGCGGGGAGACCCCCGGGCACCGGGCGGCGGAAAACCGCGGTGCGGGGACACCCGTTCGGCCGTAATCTGTGAAGGCTGCCCATACGCCTTACCGGAGTGCTCCTTGCCCAGTCCCTACCGCGCGATCTTCGCCGCCCCCGGCACCCTGGGATTCTCCACTGCCGGCTTCCTCGGCCGGATGCCGCTCTCCATGATGGGCATCGGCATCGTGACGATGATCTCGCAGATCACCGGCCGTTACGGGCTGGCCGGTGCGCTCTCGGCGGCGCTCGCGATGTCCGCCGCCGTGCTCGGGCCGCAGATCTCGCGCCTCGTCGACCGGCACGGCCAGCGGCGGGTGCTGCGCCCGGCCACCCTGGTCGCGGTCGCGGCCGTCGCGGGTCTGCTGGTGTGCGCGAAGCTGGGGCTGCCGGACTGGACGCTGTTCGTCTTCTCGGCCGCGGCCGGCTGTGTGCCGAGCGTCGGTGCCATGACGAGGGCGCGGTGGGCGGAGATCTACCAGGGCTCGGCGCGTGAACTGCACACCGCGTACTCCTTCGAGTCGATCGTCGACGAGGTCTGCTTCATCTTCGGGCCGATCGTCTCCATCGGTCTGTCGACGGTGTGGTTCCCGGAGGCGGGGCCGCTGCTCGCCGCGCTCTTCCTGCTCGTCGGCGTCTGGTGGCTGACCGCCCAGCGCGCCACCGAGCCGAAACCGCATCCCGTCGAGCAGCACACGGGCGGCAGCGCCCTGCGCTCCCCCGGGCTGCAGGTGCTGGTGGCCGCGTTCGTCGCCACGGGCGCGATCTTCGGCGCGGTGGACGTGGTGACCGTGGCGTTCGCCGAGGAGGAGGGCCACAAGGCGGCCGCGAGCCTGGTGCTGGCCGTCTACGCGCTGGGCTCCTGCCTCGCCGGCGCCGTGTTCGGGCTGCTGCACCTCAAGGGCGAGCCGTCGCGCAGGTGGGTGCTCGGCGTGTGTGCGATGGCCGTGAGTATGATCCCCCTCCAACTGGCCGGGAGCCTGCCGTTCCTGGCCGTGGCGCTCTTTGTCGCGGGCCTCGCCATCGCACCGACGATGGTGACGACCATGGCCCTCGTCGAAGCGCACGTACCGCGCAGCAAGCTGACCGAGGGCATGTCCTGGACCAGTACGGGGCTCGCGGTCGGTGTGGCTCTCGGTTCGTCGGCCGCCGGCTGGGTGGTCGACGCGCACGGAGCGGCCGCGGGGTACGCGGTGCCCGGCATTGCGGGAGTGCTCGCGGCCGTGGTGGCGTTCCTTGGGTACCGCCGGCTGCGCAGGCCGGTGCCGACGCGGGAGGGACAGCGTGAGCGGGACTCGCAACAGTCCGAAGAGCGTGAAGAGCACGTGGCGTAACTGGGCGGGCACCGCCGCCTCGACGCCGCAGCGCGAGGCCCGCCCGGCCTCCGTCGACGAGCTGGCCGACGCGGTGCGCCGGGCGGCCGAGGACGGCCTGCGGGTCAAGACCGTGGGCAGCGGCCACTCGTTCACTGCGATCGCCGCCACCGACGGGCTGCTGATCCGTCCCGACCTGCTGACCGGGATCCGGCGGATCGACCGGTCGGAGATGACCGTGACGGTGGAGTCGGGCACTCCGCTCAAGCGGCTGAACGCGGCCCTGGCGCGGGAGGGCCTGTCGCTCACCAACATGGGCGACATCATGGAGCAGACGGTCGCCGGCGCCACCTCGACCGGCACGCACGGCACCGGCCGGGACTCGGCATCGATCGCCGCGCAGATCAAGGGCCTGGAGCTGGTGACGGCGGACGGCTCGCTGCTCACGTGCTCCGAGAAGGAGAACCCGGAGGTGTTCGCGGCGGCCCGCATCGGGCTCGGCGCCCTGGGTGTGGTCACCGCGATCACCTTCGCCGTGGAACCGGTCTTCCTGCTGACCGCCCGCGAGGAGCCGATGCCCCTCGACCGGGTGCTCGCGGACTTCGACGCCCTGCACGCGGAGAACGAGCACTTCGAGTTCTACTGGTTCCCGCACACCGGCAACTGCAACACCAAGCGCAACAACCGCAGCGCCGGACCCGCCGCGCCGGCCGGCGCCGTGCGCGGCTGGATCGACGACGAGCTGCTGTCCAACGGGGCGTTCCAGGTCGCCTGTTCGGTCGGGCGCGCGTTCCCGGCAGCGGTCCCCGCGATCGCCCGCCTCTCCAGCAAGGCGCTGTCCGCCCGCACGTACACGGACATTCCCTACAAGGTCTTCACATCTCCGCGCCGGGTGCGCTTCGTTGAGATGGAGTACGCGCTGCCGCGTGAGGCGGTGGTCGGCGTACTGCGCGAGCTGCGGGCCATGGTGGACCGCTCGCCGCTGCGCATCAGCTTCCCCGTGGAGGTGCGCACCGCTCCGGCGGACGACATCACGCTCTCGACGGCGTCGGGCCGGGAGAGCGCGTACGTCGCCGTGCACATGTACCGGGGTACGCCGTACCGCTCGTACTTCACCGCGGTCGAGCGGATCATGACCGCGCACGCCGGACGGCCGCACTGGGGCAAGATCCACACGCGGGACGCCGCCTACTTCGCCGACGTGTACCCGGGGTTCGGGGAGTTCACGGCGCTCAGGGACCGGCTGGACCCGGGCCGGATGTTCCAGAACCCCTATCTGCGGCGGGTCCTGGGCGACTGACCGGCAGCGCCCCCGCCGGTCACTGTCCGGCCGGAGCCGTTCCGGTGCTCTCGGGAGGTGTGGGGCCGGCGGCCGGGTCCTGGCTCGCCGCGTCGCCGCCGGACGTGGACTCCGGCGATGCCGTGGGCGCCGGCGTCGCGGCGCCGGAGGTCGGAGCCGGGGACTCGGAGGGGGTGGGCGCGGGGCCGGTGGACCCGGACGGGTCCGCCTCGTCAGGGTGCTCTGTGTCCGGTTCACCGGTCGCTCCCCGGTCGGGCGACCGGGACGGCGTGTTGTTCGACCCGGCGGAATCCGGGGAGTCGTCGGCGCTGCTCCCGGTACCGCGGCCACTGCCGCCACCGCCGCCGAACGCGGTGCCGACCGTGGTGCCCTTGCCGCCGTTCAGGTCCTCGCCCGCCGCCAGCTCGTACCCGGTGATCCCGGCCATGGCCACGGCGAAGACGACCGCGGCCGCGGCGGCCGACCGCTTCCAGCCGCGTACGCGGGTGCCGTACGTGCGTGCCTCCCCGAACGCGCCGTCGCGGCGGGCGGATCGCTCCTCCGGCAGGTCACCGAGCGGCCCCGTGACGGCGGGTGCCCGGCGGCCCTTCGGTCCGGCCTGGACGGTGGCCTCGCGCAGCTGCGCGCCGGTTCTGCTGAAGACGTGCTGGAACAGCGGACCGCCGCAGGTGGCCACCACGCTGACGACGCCTGCGCCGATGACGGTCCCGTAGACGCCCAGTTGGGACGCGAGCACCGCGGCGGCGACCGCGGCGAGCGTGCTGCCCGCAACCTGAGGCACGCTCAGGTCGATCCGCGAGCCCTTCACGTCGTCCGACGCTTCGGACCGTTCCTGACCGTTCGTCCCGCTGCCCCGCTTCTGCCGCATCTTCCGCCCCTGTCCGCCCATCTGTCCGTCGTGCACCAAGGAGTGACAGATGAGCGAAGTGGATAGTTCCGCTTCTGCCGTTTCTGTGAAGCACAACACCTGGTCACCCCCCGTTCGGCGACCCAACTCCCACCCCCGGCGAGAAGTTCGGCGGCGCGGCAGTCCACCCCGATGGCCCGAATGGAGTACTGTGGCGAGCCCTGGGCCCAAGCACCCTCCCGGTGTTCGGACCCCAGGTAGGGGGCCGAAAGCGGCGCTCGATCCGGCGGCGCCGCGGCACCGGACGGGAATCTATTGCTCAGAGTGAGCATCGATCACTCTGAGTGGCAAATAGATAACCGTGCCATAACGGCGATCAAGGGCCTGTGCCCGACACGCCGGGCAACTCGGCAAGGTTGTGGCAGGCTGCACCCGGGCAGGCCACACTCGACTAGCGGAAGCAGCGACGCAGGTGACGTCGGCAGGCACCACCCGGGAGGTCCCCATGCCCGAACTGCGTGTCGTGGCCGTCTCCAACGACGGCACACGACTGGTGCTCAAGGCTGCGGACAGCACGGAATACACGCTTCCGATCGATGAGCGGCTGCGTGCCGCCGTACGCAACGACCGCGCCCGCCTCGGCCAGATCGAGATCGAGGTGGAGAGCCATCTCCGCCCCCGCGACATCCAGGCGCGTATACGCGCGGGTGCCTCCGCGGAAGAGGTCGCGCAGCTCGCCGGCATCCCGGTCGACCGGGTGCGCCGCTTCGAGGGCCCGGTGCTCGCCGAGCGCGCGTTCATGGCGGAACGGGCACGGAAGACGCCCGTACGCCGCCCCGGAGAGAACACCGGCCCGCAGCTCGGGGAAGCGGTGCAGGAACGGCTGGTGCTGCGCGGTGCCGAGAAGGACACCGTGCAGTGGGACTCGTGGCGCCGTGACGACGGCACGTGGGAGGTCCTGCTGGTCTACCGGGTGGCGGGCGAACCCCACTCGGCGAGCTGGACCTACGACCCGCCGCGGCGGCTCGTGCAGGCGGTCGACGACGAGGCGCGCGCGCTGATCGGCGAGACCGACGACACGATCGCGCAGGAGCCGAGCTTCCCGTTCGTCCCGCGTATCGCACGGCTGCCGAGGGACCGGCCGCTGGACCGTGCCCTGGACCGCCAGATCGACCGGCCCGCCGTGGGCGCTGCCGCCGATCCGGAGGACAGCGGCGAACGCGACTCGCTGACCAGCCTCTTGGAGGCCGTGCCGAACTTCCGCGGCGACATGGTCGTCCCGGAGCGCCCGGCACCGCCGGAGCCTGCCGCGCTCGACCCGGTGCAGGAACCCGAGGCCGAGGAGGAGCCGGTGGCGCCCGCGGCGTCGGCCGGCGCGGGCTCGGCGTACGCGGACGTACTGATGCCGCGCTCGGTGGCGGGCCACCGCGACCGGCTGACGGGCACCACGGACCGCCAGGCCGAGGCGGACGGCGTCCGCCCGGGCCGCCGGGCGGCGGTGCCGAGCTGGGACGAGATCGTCTTCGGCACGCGCCGCAAGAAGCAGGAATAACGACTCCCCGAACGGCGGGCCGGCACCCATTCACGGCGCCGGCCTTTCGCCGCGCGCGCCACACGGGGACGGCACGTGGTGCGGCTGCGCAACGGGCGAGCCGCCCCGGGCATGACCTCGCCGGGGCCGGGGCCGGGCGCGCCCCGGCCCGGGTCGGCCGTGGTCAGGACGGGGTCGGGCCCGTGGCGACCGGGCGGGAGGGGTCGCGGGACCACTCCGACCAGGAGCCCGCGTACAACGCCGGTACGAAGCCCGCCAGTTCCAGCGCGACCGCCTGCTGCGCGGCCGAGACGCCCGAGCCGCAGTAGACGCCGACGGTCTTCGCGTCCTCGCCCGCCCCCAGGGCCACGAAGCGCGCGAAGAGCTGCTCGCGCGGCAGGAAGCGGCCCGTCTCGTCCACGTTCTCCGTGGTCGGCGCCGAGACCGCGCCGGGGATGTGGCCCGCCACCGCGTCGATGGGCTCCACCTCTCCCCGGTACCGCTCCCCCGCCCTGGCGTCCAGCAGCAGTCCCTCGCGGGCGAGGGCCGCAGCGCCGTCCGCGTCCAGCAGGGGCAGCGCGCCCGGCTCGGGGACGAAGTCACCCTCCGCCGGCTCGGGTTCCTTCGTCTCCAGCGGCCCCGTCCAGGCGGCGAGTCCGCCGTCGAGGACGCGGACGTCGGCGTGGCCCGCCCAGCGCAGCAGCCACCAGGCACGGGCCGCGCCCCAGCCCTTGTCGCCGTCGTACGTCACGACCGGCGTGTCCGCGCGGACGCCCGCGCGGCGCATCGCCGCTCCGAAGGCGTCGACGTCGGGCAGCGGGTGCCGCCCACCGGCTCCGGGCGGCCCGGCCAGTTCCGCCTCGAGGTCGACGAAGACGGCGCCGGGGATGTGCCCGGCCTCGTACGCGGGCCGGCCGTGCGGTCCGCCGAGCTGGTAGCGGATGTCGAGCAGCACCGGCGGCGTCGGGCCGGCGAGCTCGGTCGCGAGATCGGCTGCGGAGATGATCGGTGTCATACGGCCATCCTCGCGCACCGGATCACCGCACCGTCAATGCCCGCCACGGCGGATGACCCGTAGCAGAACGGGCATGCTCCGGCGAGAACCCGCCACATCCGGCGCGGCCGGGGCACAGTGGGCGCCCGGTGGTGAAAGCATTCACTCGGGCGCACGGCCTTCCGCACAACGGCCCGCCCGTCCCCGCACGGCCACCACGATGGTCCGAGGAGAGAGTGACGATGACCGAGGCGACGCGACGCGCGCCCGGCACACCCTGCTGGGTGAGCCTGATGGTGCACGGCCTTGACGCGACGCAGGAGTTCTACGCGTCGCTGTTCGGATGGGAGTTCGCGCCCGGACCGCAGCAGTTGGGCCCGTACGTCCGCGCACTGCTCGACGGCAAGGAGGTGGCGGGCATCGGCCGTCTGCCCGCGGACCGTCATCTGCCGGTGGCCTGGACGCCGTATCTGGCGACGGACGACGCGGACGCGACGGCCGAGGCGATCAGGAGCGCCTGCGGCACCGTGGGCGTGGGCCCGCTGGTCGCCGGGGACGAGGGACGGATGGCCATCGCCTCGGACCCGCTGGGCGCGGTCTTCGGCGTATGGCAGGCGGCGGCCCACACCGGCACCGCTGTCCACGGCGCACACGGCACCCCGGTGTGGAACGAGCTGGTCGCCCGGGACTCGTCGGTGAGCAAGTTCTACCAGGTGGTCTTCGGCCATGAGGCGCAGGCGCTCGTCCCGGCCACTGACGGCGGCCCGGCGCGGGAGGACCGGCTGACGCTGCTGGTCGCCGGCCGGCCCGTGGCATCGGTCCACGGCGTGGGCCAGGCACTTCCCCGGGACCGCGGCCCGCACTGGATGACGTACTTCGAGGTCGAGGACACCGATGCGGCGGCCCAGCGGGTCGTCGAGCTGGGCGGGCAGGTGATCCGGCCGCCGGGTCCGGGGGCCGCCGGGCGCGAGGCCGTGGTCGCCGACCCGGAGGGCGCGGTGTTCACGATCGTCCGGACGGATCGGGACTGAGGCGGCGGACGGACCGACGCCTCGTCAGCCGGTCCCGACAGGCAGGACGTCCGGGGACAGGGCGGCCGCCCGGGCCGTGGCCGCCGTCATCCGGCGCCGGTGGTGGCGTCGGCACAGCACCTCGTAACCGATCTCGTCCGGCGACTGGTTGACGTCACCGACGACGACCTGGGCGCCCTCGACGACCATCACGCCGCCGACGGTGCGGGCGTTGTGCGTGGCGCGCGCACCGCACCAGCACAGAGCCTCGACCTGCAACACCTCGACGCGGTCGGCCAGTTCGACGAGCCGCTGGGAGCCGGGGAAGAGCTTGGAGCGGAAGTCGGTGGTGATGCCGAAGGCGAAGACGTCCAGTTCCAGGTCGTCGACGATCCGCGCGAGCTGGTCGACCTGCTCGGGCGCGAGGAACTGCGCCTCGTCGGCGATCACGTAGTCGCACCGGCCGCCCTTGGAGAGGCGGTCGACGAGGTAGGCGTAGAAGTCGAAGCCCTCGGCGGCCTCCACGGCGTCGGTCACCAGGCCGAGCCGGGAGGACAGCTTGCCCTCGCCCGCGCGGTCGTCCCGCGTGAAGATCATGCCCTGCAGGCCGCGCGCCGACCGGTTGTGCTCGATCTGAAGAGCGAGGGTGCTCTTTCCGCAGTCCATCGTTCCGGAGAAGAACACCAGCTCGGGCATGGGAGGTCGAGGACCTTTCGGGTCGTGGGAAGCGGTGGGGGTACGGAGGGCTACGAGCGTACTTCGAGGAGCGGGACGAGCTGCTCGACGGGGGTCATGGACCCGTGCATGCCGACCATGGCCGACTCGTTCGGCTCGTTGACCGACGCGATGATCACCACGTCGTCGTGGGCCGCGGCGAGGACGTCGCCGATCCGCCCGTACACCCGCTCGTCGACACGGTCGCCGAACCAGCCCGCGGCGATGGCCTCGTCGCGGCCGGCCACCCAGAACTGCTCGCCCAGTACCTCACGCCAGACCGCGAGCACATCCGACTCGGCGCCCGGCACGGCGTAGACGTGGCGGGCCCGGCCCTCGCCGCCCAGCAGGGCGACACCGGCACGCAGCTCCCAGTCCTCGTCGAAGTCGATGCGGGACTGCTCGTCGAACGGGATGTCGATCATGCCGTGGTCGGCGGTGACGTACAGGGCGGCGCGGGGCGGCAGTTGCTCGGCGAGGCGCTGCACCAGCCGGTCCACGTACATCAGCTGGCCGCGCCAGGCGTCGGAGTCCACGCCGAAGCGGTGGCCCTTGCCGTCGACCTCGCTGTAGTACGTGTAGACGAGGGAGCGGTCGCCGGCGGCGAGCTGCTCGGCCGCCAGGTCCATGCGCTCCTCGCCGGACAGACGCCCGTGAAACGTTCCGCCGCTGAGGGCGATCTTGGTGAGGGGCGTCTGTTCGAACGTCGGCGAGGACACCTGGGCCGTGTGCACGCCCGCCTCGTCGGCGAGCTGGAAGACGGTCGGGTACGGCTGCCAGACGCGCGGCGGGGTCCAGGGCTTCCAGCGCAGCTGGTTCATCAGCTCACCGGTCTCCGGATTGCGCACGGTGTAGCCGGGCAGGCCGTGCACGCCGGGCGGCAGGCCGGTGCCGACGGAGCCCAGCGAGGTGGCGGTGGTCGCCGGGAACCCGGCGGTGATCGGACGGCCGGTGCCGCCGCGCGAGGTGCCGAGCAGGGAGGTCAGGTACGGGGCCTCGTCCGGGTGGGCCAGGATCTGCTGCCAGCCGAGACCGTCGATCAGGAACACGCAGTTGCGGTCGGCGGGGGCCAGTTCCGGGATGCGCCGGCCGAGGCCGGGGACGCCCTGGCCGGCGGCCAGGGTGGGCAGGAGGTCCGCGAGCGACCCGGTGCCGTACTCGGGCACGGACGCGGTGTCGAGTGCGAGCGGAGCGGGCTCGTCGGGCCAGAGCGCACTCTGCGCGGGCTGGACCATCAGCGGGTGGCCGCCGTGGCCTCGGAGAGCGCCTGGGCGAAGGCCAGCGTCTGGCGCACGGTGTCGGGTCCGTCGCCCGCCTCGCTCACCCGCAGGCTGAGGTCGTCGGCGGTGGAGTTGCCGGTGTAGCCGTGGTCGGCGTCGCAGTTCGGGTCGCCGCAGGCGGCGGGCTCCAGGTCGATGCGGGAGACGGCGCCCCAGCCGATGGTGAGGACGACCTCGCGGGGCAGGGTGCCGGGGGTGTACGACTCCGGGTTGGCGACGACGCGGCTGACCACGACGGACGAGATGCGGTCCAGCTTGACCGACTCGGTGGACGTGGTGGCGTACGGCGTCGGCGAGCTGGAGTCCTCGGCCTGCTCGTCGGTGTGGCTGACGATGAACCGGTTCGCCGTCAGGACGAGGACCGTGACATGGCGGCGCACCTCGTTGGCGTCGAACGTGGTCTCCTGGTGGACGACGTACGACGAGATCGGCTCGCCACCGACGGCGGCCTCCACCGCTTCGGCCACGAGGGCCGGGTAGTAGCCGCTGCGCTCGATCGCCGCGCGCAGCCCCTGGGTCGTCGTACCGGTCTTCGCCATGCCGTCCATCCTACGGGGCCCCGGGGGCCCCGAGCGCTCAGTAGCTGGGGAGCCGGCGGGGGCCCAGGTCCGTGCGCGGGGGCGGGGGCGCGAGGCGTACGGAGGCGTCGAGCACGGAGAGGCCCTGCGTGGCGACGACGACCGGTTCGAGACCGATCGAGACCACCTCGGGGTGGTCGTCGACCAGCCGTGAGACCCGCAGCAGCAGTTCCTCCAGGGCCGCGGTGTCGACGGGCGCGGAGCCGCGCCAGCCGAACAGGAGCGGGGCGGTGCGGATGCTGCGGACCAGGTCGGCGGCGTCGCGGTCGGTGGCGGGGACGAGGCGGTGGGCGGTGTCGCCGAGGAGCTCCGAGGGCGGGCCCGCCAGTCCGAAGGAGAGCACGGCCCCGGCGGCGGGGTCGATGGCGGCGCGCACCACGGTGTCGACCCCGCGCGGGACCATCGCCTGGACGACGGGCTGCAGCTCGGCGGGCTTGCCGAGGGCGCCGGTCAACTCCTCGTACGCCTGGCGCAGTTGCGTTTCGTCCGCGAGGTCGAGGCGTACGCCGCCGAGGTCGGCGCGGTGGCGCAGGTGCGGGGCGGTGGTCTTGAGGGCGACGGGGTAGCCGAGGCGGCGGGCGGCCTCGACGGCGGAGTCTGCGTCCGAGGCGGGCAGGGCGGACCGGACGCGGATGCCGTAGCGGGCGAGCAGCTCGTGGGTGTCGGCCTGGCCGAGGGTGAAGCCGCGGGTGTCGCTGTCCCCGCCGAGCAGCCGCTCGATCTGGGCGGCGGCACCGGGCTCGTCGATGTCGTCGTACTCGGGCACCCGGCCGGGCTCGGCGGCCTGCCGCCGCCACTGCGCGTACCTGACGGCCTCGGCCAGTGCCCGGACGGCCCGCTCGGCGGCGGGGTAGGCGGGGATGCGCCGCGTCGCGTCGTGGGAGGTGGGGGTGTCGGCGGGGGTATCGGCCGGGGTGGGTGCGTGCCCGGGCGTGCCCGGGCCGCCGGCGGGAGCGGCGGCCGCGGCACCGGCCGGGCGGGGCTCCTGTGTCCTGTGGTAAGTGCCGCCGTCAGCGCCCGGCCGGCGTCCCGCGTCGGCGGGGCCCGATCCGGCGGAGGTGGGCGGCCTGCCCGACGGACGGCCCCGCAGGCCGAACCACGACCTGGGTGAGCGGGAGCGGGACGTGCGGTCGCCCGGCAGGGAGCCCGATGTCCCGGAGGACGCGGCCGCGTCTGTGGGAGCGCCCTGCTGGTCCGCACTCCCGGTGCCGTCGGCACTGGACGCCGCGGCCCGGTCCTGCGCCGAAGGGGCGTCGGTCGACGTGGACGACGCGTCCGCGCCGGCGGGTCCGCCTCGTGCGTCCGCAGTCGAGCGGGCCTCCGCGCGGGTGGACGACGCATCCGCGTCCGCCTCGGGTGACGCGTCCCGGCCGCCAGACGCGGCATCCGACCCCGCGGACAACGCGTCCGGGTCCGCGTCGGCCGGAGCCGAGACCTCCCGCCGCGCGTCCCGCGCCGGGGCGGAATCGCCGGCCGCCTCGGGGGACGCCGCGTCCGCGCGGGCGCGGGGGGCCGTGCTCGATGCCACCGAGAGCGCGTCCGCCAGCGCGCCCATCTCGACGTGGACCACCGCCACCGGCTTCGCCGGGCTCGTGGCCGCCGCGTCGCGCAGGGCCCCGGCCAGCACCTCGCCGTCACCCGACTCGGTGACCCCGTCCTCGCCGACCCACGGGATCGCGGTGACGACGACCGCGTCGCACGCGTCGTCCGCCAGCGCCCGGACCAGCGCCGACCGGAAGTCCGCCGGGGTGGCCGCGGTGGTGAGGTCGAGCGGCGGCAGCGGGCGCAGCCCCTCCGTGAGGCAGGCGTCGTACGCGAGGAGGCCGAGGGACTCCGAGTTGCCGAGGATCGCCACCCTCGGCCCCGCCGGCAACGGCTGGCCCGCGAGGAGCAGGCCCGCGTCGATCAGTTCGGTGACTGTGTCGACCCGGATCACGCCCGCCTGGCGCATCAGCGCACCCACCGTCGCGTCCGGCATCCGCGTCACCGGCACCGCGTGCCCGGGCGGCGCGCTGCCGCTGTGCCGCGCGCCCTTGACGACGACGACGGGCTTGACCGCCGCCGTGCGCCGGGCCAGCCGGGTGAACTTGCGCGGGTTGCCGATGGACTCCAGATAGAGCAGGACGACGTCCGTGCCCGGGTCCTCGTACCAGTACTGGAGGAAGTCGTTCCCCGACACGTCCGCGCGGTTCCCGGACGAGATGAACGACGACAGTCCCGCGCCGCGCCGGTGCAGACCCGCGAGCAGCGCGATGCCGATCGCCCCGGACTGGGTGAACAGGCCGATGCGCCCGGGCGCGGGGGACTCGGGGGCGAGGGAGGCGTTGAGCCGGACTGTGTCCGCCGTGTTGATGATGCCGAAGGCGTTCGGCCCGATGATCCGCATGCCGTACGAGCGGGCCTGCCGCACCAGTTCGCGCTGGCGCTCACGGCCCGCCGCGCCGCTCTCGGCGTATCCGGCGCTCAGGACCACCAGGCCCTGGACGCCGTGCTCGCCGCAGTCGGTGACCACGTCCGTCACCCGCTCGGCGGGAACGGCGACGATCGCGAGGTCGACGGGCTCCCCGATCTCGGCGACCGAGCGGACGGCCGGCACGCCTTCCGTCTCCGTACGCCCCTCGGGGAAGGCGCGGTTCACCGCGTACACCCGGCCGGTGAAGCCCGCTTCCAGGAGGTTGCGCAGGGCGGTGCGGCCGACGCCGCCGGGCCGGCGGCCCACGCCGATCACGGCGATCGAGCCCGGCGCGAGGAGCCGCTGCACGGAGCGGGCCTCGGCCCGCTGCTCGCGGCCGCGCTGCACGGCGAGGGACTCCTCGGTCGGTTCGAGGTCGAGGGTGAGGTGGACCGAGCCGTCCTCGAAGCTGCGCCTCTGGGTGTATCCGGCGTCCCGGAACACCTTGATCATCTTGTTGTTGGCAGGGAGGACCTCGGCCGCGAACCGCCGGATGCCGCGCTCCCGGGCGACCGCGGCGATGTGCTCCAGCAGGGCGGAGGCGATTCCGCGCCCCTGATGGGCGTCCTGGACGAGGAAGGCGACCTCGGCCTCGTCGGCGGGCGCACTGGCGGGGCGGCCGTGCGCGTTGATCCGGTCGTAGCGGACGGTCGCGACGAACTCGCCGCCGACCGTCATCGCGAGTCCCACGCGGTCCACGTAGTCGTGGTGGGTGAACCGGTGCACGTCCTTGTCGGACAGGCGGGGGTAGGGCGCGAAGAAGCGGTAGTACTTCGACTCGTCGGAGACCTGCTCGTAGAAGCTGACGAGCCGGTCGGCGTCCTCGGTGGTGATGGGCCTGATGCGTGCGGTGCCGCCGTCCCGCAGCACCACGTCTGCTTCCCAGTGATCGGGGTAGGCGTGCTCCGACGAGGTCTGCATGGGCCCCAGCGTACGGCGCGGTCACGGGTCGCGTGGGTGGTTGTGGACGGGCACGCTGAGAGGGCTCCACGGCGGCGGTGACCACCATCCGGACGCCGACGGAGGCACTCCGGAACGCATGAGAGACTGGTCTAGACAACCCGTTGAGACTTGAAGGGCAACACCATGGCTGAGCGTCGCGTCAATGTCGGCTGGGCCGAGGGCCTTCACGCCCGCCCCGCTTCCATCTTCGTTCGTGCCGCGACGGCCGCCGGCGTTCCGGTGACGATCGCGAAGGCCGACGGCAACCCCGTCAACGCCGCCTCGATGCTGGCCGTGCTCGGCCTCGGCGCGCAGGGCGGCGAGGAGATCGTTCTCGCTTCCGACGCGGATGGCGCCGACGTCGCGCTCGACCGCCTGGCCAAGCTCGTGGCCGAGGGCCTGGACGAGCTGCCCGAGACGGTCTGACCGTCCGGACGGGTGTCGGCAACCCGGCCCGTCCGGCCGGCTCACCCGAGAACCACGGCAGAGCCGCGGCGTTCCGCATTCAAGGAACCCGCGGCTTTTCCGTGCCCACGCCACCCGGGAGAAATGAATTCGGGCAGGGCCGAGAAAGGGCCTCCGGAAACAGGGCCTTCGAATAAACTCTTCTTATATACGGCTCGATTGTTAATTGCGGACGCTCGCGATGTTTACGGAATGTTGCGAAGTCCTCACCCGCTCCGGACGCCGCAGCCGGTGCACGGCCGCCGCCCTTTCCACATGGAGGGCCGTCAGCGCCCGCGCGCGTTCCACGTCGCCGCGCGCCACCGCGTCCACGATCGCGCCGTGCTCGGCCCAGGACTCGGCGGGCACGGCCGGCTGTTCGACGGCGTACATCCAGGCGATCTTGTGCCGCAGCTGGGTCAGCAGGGCGGTCAGCCCCGGGCTGCCGGAGGCCTGCGCGAGCGTCTCGTGGAACCAGGCGCCCAGGGACCGCAGATCCTCGCCCTGACCGCGGCGCGCCCGCTCCTGACCGAGCCTCACCAGGCCGCGCAGCACCTTCAGATGGGCATCGGTGCGCCGCTGGGCGGCACGTGCGGCGCCGAGCGGCTCCAGCAGCATCCGGATCTCGAGCAGGTCGGCCGCCTCCTGCTCGGTCGGCTCGGCGACATGCGCGCCGGCGTGGCGCCGGGTGACGACGAAGCCCTCCGACTCCAGGGTCCGCAGGGCCTCGCGCACGGGGACGCGGGAGACCCCGTAGCGGCGTGCGAGGTTCTCCTCGGTGAGCCGGCTGCCGCGCTCGAATACGCCGGAGACGATGTCGTCGCGGATCGCCGTGCATACAGAGTGCGCGGGAATGCGCATGTCCGAACCTCCGCCTTGATCCGCGCGAAACGCAGCCGATTGACTCGTGTCCGGTGACTCTATTCCAGTCCACGGCATTTTCCGATGGCCGACCGGAATCCATGGATATCTTTTGGCCGAAAAATGCGTCATGCGATCGGCGAGGACCTGCCGGAGACCTGGGTGCGGCCGGGCCACCGGATGCGCAATGCCCGTGGATCCGAGAGAGCGGCGAGGCGGTCAGGGGCGCCGGGAGGGGTCCCGGGAAAGGCGAAGACCCCCGGTGGCACACCGGGGGTCTTCGCGAGCGGCTCGGGTCGGCTCGGGTCAGACGGCTCGCGTCAGACGCTGACGCCGCGGGCGCGCAGATACGCGACCGGGTTCATGTCGGAGCCGTACTCCGGCGAGGTCCGGGCCTCGAAGTGGAGGTGGGGGCCGGTCGAGTTGCCGGTCGAGCCGGAGAGGCCGATCTGCTGGCCGGGCATGACCCGCTGGCCGACCGACACGCTGATCGACGACAGGTGGCCGTACTGGGTGTACGTGCCGTCGTTCATGCGGAGCACGATGTTGTTGCCGTACGCGCCGCCCCAGCCGGCCTCGACGACGGTACCGGCGCCCACGGCCACGACCGACGTGCCGGACGCGGCGCGGAAGTCGACGCCGGAGTGGCTGCCGGAGGACCACAGGGACCCGCCGGCCTGGTAACCGGTGGTCACGTAGGAGCCGGCGATGGGCAGCCGGAAGGTATTCAGACGGCGGCGCTCGGCCTCGCGGGCGGCGCGCTCCTTGGCCTCGCGGGCCTCCTTGGCGCGTGCCTCGGCCTTGCGCTTCGCCTCGGCCTCGGCCTTCGCCTTCGCCCGGGCCTTGGCGGCGGCCTCGGCTGCCTCCTGCCTCTGGGCTGCGGCCTGGTCGGCTATCTCGTCGGCGATGGACCCCATGGAGACGATCTGCGTCAGGCCGGTGTCCTCGACCGAAGGCGCGGCCTCGGCGGCGAACGCCGGGGAGGCGAGGCTTCCGACGACGCCGGTGGTGGCCAGAGTCGCGACGCCGGCGATGTTCCGGCTCCTGCGCGTCAGGCGGCTCGGGGCACGGTGCTTCCCGGTGGCACGGGTGAACGCCATGAAGAGGCTGGTCCTTTCCTTCCTTCTCGCCTACCGGGTTAGCTGACGGGTTCGGAGCAGGAAGGTCTCCTACGGGCCCCTCCGCGCGGGCGAAGGCGTCCGATTCACCCCAGGGGACTGGGTCCCCGGCTCCCCGGGCTCGCGCCTGAAGGGGACTCGGCGATGACTGTCCGATGCCGCGGGTGCGACGTGATCCAGGCGGACAGCCGGACCGACGCTAGGCATTTCATCTGCCGATCACCAAACGGACAGCCTGTTTTGTAGCGCATGCCACAGGGCAGACGGGCAACCTCTCCAACAAACCGGACATAGCACGGAACCCCGGCAAACAGCTTGAAGCCGGGGTTCCGTTTGAGCGCATCTTGCGCGCATCGCACTCGTTCCGCGCCGGGTTCACCCGATACGCGGCATTCGATCAGCCCGTGACGACAGTCACTTCACCGATGCCCAGTGCCCTGACCGGAGCCTCGATCTGCGCCGCGTCGCCGACCAGCACCGTGACCAGACGGTCCACGGGGAACGCGCTGACCACCGCCGCGGTCGCCTCCACGGTGCCCGTCGCGGCCAGGCGGGCGTACAACTGCGCCTGGTAGTCGTCCGGGAGGTGCTGCTCGACCTGGTCCGCGAGCGTGGCCGCCACCGACGCTGCCGTCTCGTACTTCAGCGGTGCCACGCCGACCAGGTTCTGCACGGCCACGTCACGCTCGGCGTCGGTGAGTCCCTCCGCCGCCAGCGTTCGCAGCACCTTCCACAGGTCCTCCAGCGCGGGGCCGGTGTTGGGCGTGTCCACGGAGCCGCTGATGGCCAGCATCGAGGCCCCCGAGCCGTCCGGGGCGGACAACAGCACCTGGCCGAAGGCACGTACGCCGTACGTGTAGCCCTTCTCCTCCCGCAGGACGCGGTCGAGCCGGGAGGTCAGCGTGCCGCCGAGGCAGTACGTGCCGAGCACCTGGGCGGGCCAGACACTGTCGTGGCGGTCGGGGCCGGTGCGGCCGATGAGCAGCTGCGTCTGCACGGCGCCCGGGCGGTCGACGATGAACACCCGGCCGGTGTCGTCGGCGGTGATCGCCGGCACGGGCCGGGTGGCCGCCTTGTCGCCCGTCCAGGCCCCGAGGGTGTCGGCGAGGACGGCGTCCACGTCGATCCCGGACAGGTCGCCCACGACCACGACGGTCGACGTGGCGGGCCGGACGTGCTCCTCGTAGAAGGCCCGTACGGCCGCGGAGTCGATCCTCGCCACCGTCTCCTCGGTGCCCTGACGCGGCCGGGACACGCGCAGGGGGGAGGGGAACAGCTCCTTGGAGAGCTGCTTGGCCGCACGGCGGGCCGGGTTGGCCATCTCGTGCGGGATCTCGTCCAGGCGGTTGCGCACCAGCCGGTCGACCTCGCCCGCCGCGAAGGCGGGGGCGCGCAGCGCGTCGGCGAGCAGGCCGAGCGCCTTGGGCAGCCGGGAGGCGGGGACCTCCAGGGAGACACGGACACCGGGGTGGTCGGCGAGCGAGTCGAGCGTGGCGCCGCAGCGCTCCAGCTCGGCGGCGAATTCCTCGGCGCTGTGCTTGTCGGTGCCCTCCGACAGGGCGCGGGCCATGATCGTGGCGACGCCGTCGAGTCCCTCGGGCTCCGCCTCCAGGGGGGCGCCGAGGAGGATCTCCACGGCGACGACCTTCTGGCCGGGGCGGTCGCAGCGCAGCACCGTCAGCCCGTTGTCCAGGGTGCCGCGCTCGGGGGCGGGGAAGGCCCAGGGCCGGGCGGTGCCGGCGGTGGGCTGCGGGTGGAAGTCCATGGTCACGGCAGCGTCGCTCACTGGTCCGCCCCCTTGTGCTCGTCGTTCTCTCCGGCGGCCGCGGACTCGCCGCTCTCGCCGCCCTCCTCGGTGTCGTCGGCGGAGACGGGCTCGTAGACCAGCACGGCCCTGTTCCGCGGGTGCAGCCTCGCCTCGGCGACCGCCTTCACCTCCTCTGCGGTGACGTCGAGGACGCGCTGCACGGCGGTCAGCGCCAGCTGCGGGTCGCCGAACAGCACGGCGTAACGGCACAGTTCGTCCGCGCGGCCGGCCACGGTGCCGAGCCGGTCGAGCCACTCGCGCTCCAGTTGGGCCTGGGCGCGCTCCATCTCCTCGGGCGTCGGTCCCTCGGCGGCGAACCGCGCGAGCTCCTCGTCGACCGCGGCCTCGATCTGCGGGACCTCGACACCTCCGGACGTCTTGACGTCCAGCCAGCCGAGCGACGGAGCACCGGCCAGGCGCAGCAGCCCGAACCCGGCGGCAACCGCCGTCTGGTCGCGGCGCACCAGGCGGTTGTGCAGCCGCGACGACTCGCCTCCGCCGAGGACGGTGAGCGCAAGGTCGGCGGCGTCGCACTCGCGGGTGCCGTCGTGCGGGAGGCGGTAGGCGGCCATCAGGGCGCGCGCGGGCACCTCTTCGACGATCTCCTCGCGAAGCTGCTCGCCGATGACGTCCGGCAGGGAGCCGTCGCGCGGGGGCTGCTTGCCGTCGTGCGACGGGATGGAGCCGAAGTACTTCTCGATCCACGCGAGCGTCTGCTGCGGGTCGATGTCGCCGACGACCGACAGCACCGCGTTGTTCGGCGCGTAGTACGTGCGGAAGAAGGCGCGGGCGTCCTCGAGGGTCGCCGCGTCGAGGTCCGCCATCGAGCCGATGGGCGTGTGGTGGTACGGGTGGCCCTCGGGGTAGGCGAGGGCGGTCAGCTTCTCGAACGCCGTGCCGTACGGCACGTTGTCGTAGCGCTGGCGGCGCTCGTTCTTGACGACGTCGCGCTGGTTCTCCATCGACTCGTCGTCGAGCGCGGCGAGCAGCGAGCCCATGCGGTCGGCCTCCAGCCAGAGCGCCAGCTCCAGCTGGTGGGCGGGCATGGTCTCGAAATAGTTGGTCCGCTCGAAGCTGGTCGTGCCGTTCAGCGAGCCTCCGGCGCCCTGGACGAGCTCGAAGTGGCCGTTCCCCTTCACCTGGGCCGAGCCCTGGAACATGAGGTGCTCGAAGAGGTGGGCGAGTCCTGTACGGCCCTTGACCTCGTGGCGGGAGCCGACGTCGTACCAGAGGCAGACCGCCGCGACCGGGGTCAGGTGGTCCTCCGAGAGCACGACGCGCAGGCCGTTGGCCAGGCGGTGCTCGGTCGCTGTCAGGCCGCCGGAGTCGGCCTGAGCTGTGGCCGTGTGACCCATGGGCATGTACGTCCCTTCGATCGCGATGCTGGATGTGCTGCCAGACCTGCCACTGTATGCAAGCGTGCTGACACCTGGCGAAGTTCCCGGCCGGTGGTCGGCGTTGTTCCCCCGCTCGTGGGGCACGCCGCTCCGGGGGCCGCGGCGGGCGTTGTCCCGGGTCGCGGTCCGCGTTGTCAGCGGGACGGTCCACAATGGTCGGCGTCAGATCCAGCCTGGTACGTGAAGGAGCAGCAGCCGCGATGGCCCGCCGCAGCACGAAGACCCCACCGCCGGACGATTTCGAGGAGAGGATCCTCGACATCGACGTCGTGGACGAAATGCAGGGCTCCTTCCTCGAGTACGCGTACTCGGTGATCTACTCCCGCGCCCTGCCCGACGCCCGCGACGGCATGAAGCCGGTTCACCGCCGCATCGTCTACCAGATGAACGAGATGGGCCTGCGCCCCGACCGCGGCTATGTGAAGTGCGCCCGCGTCGTCGGCGAGGTCATGGGCAAGCTGCACCCGCACGGCGACGCGTCGATCTACGACGCCCTGGTGCGCATGGCGCAGCCGTTCTCGATGCGCCTGCCGCTCGTCGACGGCCACGGGAACTTCGGCTCGCTGGGCAATGACGACCCGCCCGCGGCCATGCGGTACACCGAGTGCCGCATGGCGGACGCCACCAGTCTGATGACGGAGTCGATCGACGAGGACACCGTCGACTTCCAGTCGAACTACGACGGCCAGGAGAAGGAGCCGGTCGCCCTCCCCGCCGCCTACCCGAACCTGCTGGTCAACGGCGCCTCCGGCATTGCGGTCGGCATGGCCACCAACATGCCCCCGCACAATCTGGGCGAGGTCATCGCGGCCGCCCGCCACTTGATCAGGTACCCGCACGCCGACCTCGAGGCGCTGATGCGCCACGTGCCCGGCCCCGACCTGCCGACCGGCGGCCGCATCGTCGGCCTCGGCGGGATCAAGGACGCGTACGAGACCGGCCGCGGCACGTTCAAGATCCGCGCCACGGTGTCCGTCGAGACGGTCACCGCCCGCCGCAAGGGCCTGGTCGTGACCGAACTGCCCTTCTCGGTCGGCCCCGAGAAGGTCATCTCCAAGATCAAGGACCTCGTCTCGTCGAAGAAGCTCCAGGGCATCGCCGACGTCAAGGACCTCACCGACCGCCAGCACGGCCTGCGCCTGGTCATCGAGGTCAAGAACGGGTTCATCCCCGAGGCCGTCCTGGAGCAGCTGTACAAGCTGACGCCCATGGAGGAGTCCTTCGGCATCAACAACGTGGCCCTGGTGGACGGCCAGCCGCTCACCCTGGGGCTGAAGGAGCTGCTGGAGGTCTACCTGGACCACCGGTTCGAGGTGGTGCGCCGGCGCAGCGAGTTCCGCCGCACCAAGCGCCGCGACCGGCTCCACCTGGTCGAGGGACTTCTCGTCGCCCTGCTGGACATCGACGAGGTCATCCGCCTGATCCGCTCAAGCGAGAACTCCGCCCAGGCCAAGGAGCGCCTGATCGAGCACTTCTCGCTGAGCGAGATCCAGACGCAGTACATCCTCGACACTCCGCTGCGGCGCCTGACCAAGTTCGACCGGATCGAGCTGGAGAGCGAGCGCGACCGGCTCAACAGCGAGATCGAGGAGCTCACCCGGATCCTGGAGTCGGACGCCGAGCTGCGCAAGCTGGTCTCCGCCGAACTGGCCGCGGTGGCCAAGAAGTTCGGCACCCCGCGGCGCACGGTCCTGCTGGAGTCCGCGGGCGCGCCCGCGCCCGCCGCGTCGCTCCAGGTCGCGGACGACCCGTGCCGCGTGCTGCTGTCCTCGACGGGCCTGCTGGCGCGCACCGCCACCGGTGAGCCGCTGGTGGACCACGGCACCAGGCGCACCAAGCACGACGTGATCGTCTCGGGAGTGCTCACGACGCAGCGCGGCGAGGTGGGCGCGGTCACGTCGGCCGGACGGCTGCTGCGCCTGTCGGTGATCGACCTTCCGCAGCTGCCGGACACGGCGTCCGATCCCAACCTGGCGGGCGGTGCGCCGGTCACGGAGTTCCTGTCGCTGGAGGCGGACGAGCGGATCATCTGTCTCACCACACTGGACGAGGCCTCGCCGGGTCTCGCGCTCGGCACCGCGCAGGGCGTGGTCAAGCGGGTGGTGCCCGACTATCCCGCCAACAAGGACGAGTTGGAGGTCTTCGCGCTCAGGGACGGGGACCGGATCGTGGGCGGCTCGGAGCTGCGTACGGGCGAGGAGGACCTGGTCTTCATCACGTCCGACGCGCAGCTGCTGCGCTTCCCCGCCGCACAGGTGCGGCCGCAGGGCCGGGCGGCCGGCGGTATGGCCGGTATCAAGCTGGCTGAGGGTGCCGAGGTGATCTCCTTCACCGCGGTCGACCCGGCCGAGGACGCGGTGGTGTTCACGGTGGCCGGCGCGCAGGGCACGCTGGTCGACGGTCCGACGACGGGGAAGCTCACGCCGTTCGACCAGTACCCGCGCAAGGGGCGCGCCACCGGCGGTGTGCGCTGCCAGCGCTTCCTGAAGGGCGAGGACATGCTCGTCCTGGCCTGGGCCGGCGCGGCCCCGGCACGCGCGGCGCAGAAGAACGGCGCACCGGCACAGTTGCCGGAGCTCGACCCGCGCCGCGACGGCTCGGGCACGCCGCTGCCGTCGCCTGTGGCGGTGCTGGCGGGTCCGGCGAGCTAGCGCGGGTGTCCGGGGGCGCCGGTCTCGTCCGGCTCCCCCGGTTCCGCCGGCTCGCCCGCCCCGTCCGAGCCGTCCGGCTGCTTGGGCACGTAGCGCAGGACGCCCCACATGCTGCGCTCGTCGGGGAGGTCATCGGATCCGCTCAGCGCGCAGGCCTCGATCTCCTTGCGGAGCCCCGCGGCGTCGATGCCGGAGCCGATGAGCACGAGCTGCGTCATGGGCGGCTCGCCGGGCGGCCAGGGCTGCGGAAAGAAGCGCAGGAAGCGCCCGACCGCGTGGACGGAGTACCGGTTGCGCGGATCCGCCGCGCCGAAGTCGACGAAGCCCTTGATCCGGTACAGCCCCTCCGGCCGCGAGTCGAGGAAGGCCATGAGCCGCCGCGGGTGCACCGGCATGTCCAGGGCGACGGAGACACTGTCGTACGCGGCGTGCAGGTGGCCCTCGTGTCCGTGCTGGTGGGTGTGCTCACGGTCGTACGCCTCCGCGTACAGGTCCTCGAAGGAGAGCTGGCGGACCTTCTCCTCCTGCTCGGGCCGTTCGGCCGGGTCCAGGAGCAGCGCGGGGTCGATCCGTCCGTACCGCGCGCTGACGACAGGCGTGCCGCCGACGAGTCCGGCGAGCCTGTCCCGCAGCCGCTCCAGTCCGGCTGGGTCCACGCGGTCGGTCTTGTTGAGGACGACAAGATCGGCGATCGCGAGATGCCGGTCGATCTCGGGATGCCGGGCCCTGGTCTCCTCGAATTCGGCGGCGTCGACGACCTCGGCGAGCCCGCCGTACACGATCCGGGGATTGTCGCTGGCGAGAATCATCCGTACGAGCTCCTGCGGCTCGGCCAGCCCGGACGCCTCGACGACGATGACGTCGATCCGCGCCGAGGGCCGGGTGAGCTTGTCCAGATAGTCGTCGAGCTCGCTCGCGTCGACGGCGCAGCACAGGCAGCCGTTACCGAGGGAGATCGTCGAACCGACCTGTCCGGCGACGGTCATGGCGTCGATCTCGATCGATCCGAAGTCGTTGACGACGACACCGATGCGGTTTCCGCCGTTGCGGCGCAGCAGATGGTTGAGCAGCGTGGTCTTTCCGGAGCCGAGGAAGCCGGCGAGGACGACGACGGGGATCTGGGACCTGCTCGGACTCACTGCTGCACCTCGGACGGTTGGACTGCTCCGGCGGCCCAGGATAGGGGCGCACGCGCAGTGAACGAGGGCGAGCAGCGCGTTCCGGGCACGCATGCGACACGGCCCCTGGACGCGATCCGCCGTGTGTGCCGCTGTCTCCGCCTCCCAGCGGTCAGTGCCGCACGGCACTCCGGAAGCGGGCCGGCATGGCCGTCGACGGCCACGCGCGCCGCCCGGTGCATGCCAGGGCGTCCTCCTGCGGAGATTTCGGAAAAGCCGCGGGGCCGTTTACCGTTCGTAGGCATGAGTCCCGTACCGACCGCCACCGCCCGGCGACGGCGGTTCGGCTGGCCGCAGCGGGTCTTCTCCCAGGTCCTGCTCATGCAGCTGGCCATCGCCACCGGCGTCACCGCGCTGGCCACCGGCCTGTTCCTCGCTCCGCTCAGCTCCCAGCTCGACGACCAGGCGATGCGACGCGCCCTGGCCATCGCGCAGACCACCGCCTCCCCCGAACTCGCCGAGGAGCTGACCGGCACCCGCCCGACCGCCGACGGCCCGGTGCAGAAGGAGGCCGAACGGATCAGGGAGTCCACCGGCGCCGAGTACATCGTCGTCATGGACGACAACGGCGTGCGCTGGTCGCACACCTCGCCCTCGGAGATCGGGCGCATCGTCTCGACCGACCCGAGCGAGGCCCTCGCCGGACATGAGGTGATGGAGATCGACAGCGGCACCCTCGGGCGCTCCGCGCGGGGCAAGGTGCCGCTGAGGGACGACGAGGGCCGGGTCGTCGGGGCCGTATCGGTCGGCATCGAGTACGACAGCGTCCGGGCCCGGCTGCTCGCCGCGATCCCCGGCCTCATCGCGTACGCGGGCGGTGCACTGGCCGTCGGCGCGCTGGCGGCTTATCTGATCTCCCGCAGGCTCCAGCGGCAGACGCACGACCTCGCCTTCTCCGACATCTCCGCTCTGCTCGCCGAACGCGAGGCCATGCTCCACGGCATCCGGGAAGGCGTCGTGGCGCTCGACCGGTCCGGCAGGATCCGGCTGCTCAACGACGAGGCGCAGCGCCTGCTGGGCGTCGGCCCCGATGTCACCGGCCGGCCGCTGGACGAGGTGCTGGGCGAGGGCCGTACGACCGACGTCCTGGCGGGCCGGGTCAGCGGCGAGGACCTGCTCACCGTGCGCGGCGCCCGGGTGCTGATCGCGAACCGGATGCCGACGGACGACGGCGGCGCCGTCGTCACTCTGCGCGACCGCACCGAACTGGAGCAGCTGGGCCGGGAACTCGACTCGACCCGCGGGCTGATCGACGCCCTGCGCGCCCAGGACCACGAGCACGCGAACCGGATGCACACCCTTCTCGGCCTGCTGGAACTGGAGATGCACGAGGAGGCGGTGGAGTTCGTCACCGAGGTCGTCGGCGTGCACCGGGCCACCGCGGAGCAGGTCACCGAGAAGATCCACGATCCGCTGCTGGCGGCGCTGCTCGTGGGCAAGGCGACCGTGGCGGCCGAGCGCGGTGTGTCGCTGCGCATCGCGCCCGCGACGCTGCTGCCGGACCGGCTGGTGGATCCGCGCGGACTGGTGACAGTCGTCGGCAACCTCGTCGACAACGCGCTGGACGCGGCGGCGGGCACGCCCGACGCGACGGTCGAGGTGGAGCTGTACGCGGAGGGCCGCACGGTCGTGCTGCGCATCGCGGACAGCGGGCCCGGGGTACCGGCCGAACGGCGTGAGCTGATCTTCACCGAGGGCTGGTCGACCAAGGAACTGCCCGCGCACGGCAAGCGCGGACTGGGGCTGGCCCTGGTGCGCAGGTTCGCCGAACGGCAGGGCGGCAGCGCGGCCGTACGCGAGGCCGCGGTCGGCGGTGCCGAGTTCACCGTCGTGCTGCCGGAGGCTCTGACCGAGCAGCCGATCATCGCGAGTGGACCGGCGGAGATGCCCGCGACGACCACGGAGACGATGCGGGAGACACGATGATCGACGTACTGGTCGTGGACGACGACGTCCGGGTCGCGGAGATCAACGCGGCCTACGTCGCCAAGGTGCCGGGATTCCAGGTCGCCGCGGTCGCCCACTCGGCGGCCGAGGCACTGGCCCGTATCGCCGAGACGCCGGTGGATCTGATCCTGCTCGACCACTATCTGCCGGACGAGACCGGCCTCGCTCTGGTCCGTGAGCTGCGCCTTCTCGGCCATCAGACCGATGTGATCATGGTGACGGCGGCCCGCGACGTGGCAACGGTCCAGGCCGCCATGCGTCACGGCGCTCTCCAGTACCTGGTGAAGCCGTTCAACTTCGCCGGCCTGCGCGCCAAGCTGGAGGCGTACGCGACACTGCGGCGCGCCCTCGACGGAGGCGGCGAGGCGGAGCAGGCCGAGGTGGACCGGATCTTCGGAGTGCTGTCGGCCGGGGCGGTCGCCCCCGAGCTGCCCAAGGGGCACTCCCCGACGACGGCCGAAGTGGTGCGCCAGGTGCTGCTGGCAGCCGACGGTCCGCTCTCGGCCCAGGAGATCGCGGACCGGGCCGGAATGAGCCGCCAGACCGCCCAGCGTTACCTGAAGCTGCTGGAACGGACGAACCGGGTGCGCCTGAGCCTCAAGTACGGCGAAACGGGCCGCCCCGAACACCGCTACTCCTGGACGACCAGCGGCTGAACCTCCCGGCCACGGCCCGCCTCCCGCCCGCGGAGCCGGCGCGTCGAGCACCACGAGCAGCGCTCGCTCGACCGAGTCGGCCAGACCCGCCGCAACCCGCTGATGTGGCAGGGACGACCGATCCGACGAGACCGAGCAGGGTCCGCTACACCGCACCCGCCCCGGTCAGCGCCCGTACCTCGGTCTCCGCATGCCGGGCCGCGTCCGGCGGCTCCGACGACGTGACGGTGCCGATCCAGCCCGCGAGGAAACCGAGCGGGATCGAGACCAGCCCCGGGTTCTCCAGCGGGAAGACATGGAAGTCCACACCCGGGAACAGCGCCTGCGGGCTCCCGGACACCACCGGTGACAGCACCACGAGCAGCACCGAGGGGACGAGACCTCCGTACACCGACCACACCGCCCCGCGGGTCGTGAAGTTCCGCCAGAACAGCGAGTAGAGCAGGACGGGCAGATTCGCCGACGCCGCGACTGCGAAGGCCAGCCCGACCAGGAAGGCCACGTTCAGGTCGCGGGCCAGCAGGCCGAGCGCGATGGCGACGGCGCCGATCCCGACCGCCGCGACCCGGGCGACCGCGACCTCGCTGTACCTGCGACCCTCCCGACCGCCGCCCCGGCGCTTCAGGGACGCGTACAGGTCGTGCGCGACCGAGACCGAGGAGGCCAGTGTGATCCCCGCGACCACAGCGAGGATCGTCGCGAAGGCCACGGCGGCGACCACCGCGAAGAGCACGGTGCCTCCGGTCGAGCCCGCTCCCCCGCCGAGGTCGAGGGCGAGCAGCGGCACGGCGGTGTTCCCGGCGGCGCTCGACGCACGGACCTCGTCCGTGCCCACCACGGCCGCGGCGCCGAAGCCGAGCACGATCGTCATCAGGTAGAAGCTGCCGATGAGGCCGATGGCCCAGACGACCGAGCGGCGGGCGGCACGCGCAGTCGGCACAGTGTAGAAGCGCGACAGGATGTGCGGCAGTCCTGCCGTGCCCAGCACCAGCGCCAGGCCGAGGCTGACGAAGTCGAGACGAGCGGTCCAGTCGCCCCCGTAACGAAGCCCGGGCGAGAGGAACTCCCGGCCGTACCCGCTGCGGTCGGCAGCGGACCGGAGCAACTGGTCGATGTCACCGCCGAACCGCATCAGCACGAGCACGGTCAGAGTGATCGCGCCCGCCATCAGCAGCACGGCCTTCACGATCTGGATCCAGGTGGTCGCTCGCATCCCTCCCATCGACACATAGATCACCATCAGGGCACCTACGCCGACGACGGTCCACGAGCGCGCGGCTTCGCTCGTCCCGCCGAGCAGCAGCGAGACGAGGGACCCGGCTCCCACCATCTGCGCCACCAGATACAGAACGGACACGGTGACCGAGGAAGTTCCCGACGCGATGCGGACGCGTCGCTCCTTCATCCGGGAGGCGACGACGTCGGCGAGCGTGAACCGGCCGCAGTTGCGTACCAGTTCCGCGACCAGGAAGAGGACGACGAGCCAGGCGACCAGGAATCCGACGGAGTAGAGCATGCCGTCGTAGCCGAACAGGGCGATGAGTCCGGAGATGCCGAGGAAGGAGGCGGCCGACATGTAGTCGCCCGCGATGGCGAAGCCGTTCTCCAGCGGGGAGAAGAGCCGTCCGCCCGCGTAGAACTCCTCGGCCGAGCCGCGTCTGTGGCGGCTCACCCACGTCGTGATGCCGAGGGTGACGGCGACGAACGCGCTGAACAGCAGCAGTGCCAGGGCCTGGTGGTCGCCGCTCAACGCCCGGCCTCCCGGGTCATCTCCTGGGTGTCCCAGCGCAGTTCGAGCGCCGCACGATCACGCCGCCGACGGGCATGGCGGGCATACGCCCAGGTCAGCAGGAACGTGGTGAGGAACTGCGCCAGCCCCGCCACCATCGCCACGTTGACCGCGCCGGCGACCGGGCGGGCCATCAGCTCCGGTGCGGCGGTCGCGGCCACCACGTAGGCGAGGTACCAGAGGAAGAAGGCCAGGGACGCGGGCACCACGAACCGCCGGTAGCGGCGGCGCACTTCCTGGAACGCGGTGCTGCGCTGCACTTCCAGGTAGATCTCGGCGGCGCTCGGGCCGTTCTCGCGCTGCCGCGCGGACGCGGGCGGTGGCACCGGGACCGGCTCCCCGGTGCCGTCCACGTCCCCCCAGCCGGAGGCCAGCGCGTCGTACCACGGGTCCTCGAGCCGAACCGCCGGCGCAGCGTGCCCTTCCTTCTCGTCCACGTTCAACTCTCCTTGTCAGCGAACCGTTTCGGCCCGCGTGCACAAGGATGGACAGAGCGGGAAGATTTCGGACTCTTCTCCCCGGGGTCTTCACCCCATCAGGTGACACCCGTCGCCGGTGGTTGTGCCAGCCCTTCGCGGTAGGCGTAGCTCGCCGCCTGCGCGCGGCCTTGGAGACCGGCTTTCGCGAACCGGTTGTCGATGTGCGTCTTCACCGTCGCGGTGGAAATGCCCAGCCCGGCGCGCGATGTCCGCGTTGGCGAGACCTTCCGCGATCAGCGTGACCACCTCGCCCTCACGGGCCGTCAGCCCGTCGGGCAGGCGCGGCCCTGCCGGCGGGGACCCGGCGGTGACCTCCTCCAGCAGCCGCTGCTGTACGACCGGGGAGAGGCGGGCTCCGCCCGCCATGGCGTCCTGGACGGCACGGACGATCTCGTCGCCGTCCGCGTCCTTTGTTGCCGGGCACCCATGTCCTCGTCCGTGCCCGTCGATGCTACGAAGGCGGGAGCCCGCGCCGGATCGGCCCGGAGGAGGAACCGGGGGTGGAGCGCCTCTCCGCCCCCGGGTGGGCCGTCAGGCGTCGATGCGCGAGCGGTCGAGGGTGGCCGCCGAGCTGGTGATGAACTCCTTGCGGGGTGCGACTTCATTGCCCATCAGCAGGTCGAAGACCTGCTCGGAGGCCTCGAGGTCGCCGATGTTGATCCGGCGCAGCGTGCGGTGGCGCGGGTCCATCGTGGTCTCCGCGAGCTGGTCCGCGTCCATCTCACCGAGACCCTTGTAGCGCTGGATGGAGTCCTTGAAGCGGACACCCTTGCGCTGGAACTCCAGCAGCGTCTGCCTCAGCTCGTTGTCCGAGTACGTGTAGACGTACTTCTCCTGGCCCTTCTTCGGCTGGATCAGCTCAATCCGGTGCAGCGGCGGCACGGCGGCGAACACGCGGCCCGCCTCGACCATCGGCCGCATGTAGCGCTGGAACAGCGTGAGCAGGAGGGTGCGGATGTGGGACCCGTCGACGTCGGCGTCCGTCATCATGATGACCTTGCCGTAGCGCGCGGCGTCGATGTCGAAGGTCCGGCCGGAACCCGCCCCTATGACCTGGATGATCGCGCCGCACTCGGCGTTCTTCAGCATGTCGGAGACGGACGACTTCTGGACGTTGAGGATCTTGCCGCGGATCGGCAGGAGCGCCTGGAACTCGCTGTTGCGTGCCAGCTTGGCCGTGCCGAGCGCGGAGTCTCCCTCGACGATGAAGAGCTCGCTGCGCTCCACGTCGTCACTGCGGCAGTCGGCCAGCTTGGCCGGCAGCGACGAGGACTCAAGCGCCGTCTTGCGGCGCTGAGCCTCCTTGTGCTGGCGGGCCGCGATGCGCGTACGGGCGGCGGCGACGGTCTTCTCCAGGACGGCACGGGCCTGGGCCTTGGCGTCCCGCTTGGTGGAGGTCAGGAAGGCCTTGAGCTCCTTGGCGACCACGTTGGCGACGATCCGGTTGGCGGCCGAGGTGCCGAGGACCTCCTTGGTCTGGCCCTCGAACTGGGGCTCGGCGAGCCGGACGGTCACGACCGCGGTCATCCCCTCCAGGGCGTCGTCCTTGACGATGTCGTCCTCGGCGACGCGCAGCAGCTTGGACGCGCGCAGGACCTCGTTCACCGTCTTGGTCACCGAGCGCTCGAAGCCGGTCACGTGGGTGCCGCCCTTGGGGGTGGCGATGATGTTGACGAACGACCTGATCGTGGTGTCGTACCCCGTGCCCCAGCGCAGGGCGATGTCGACGCCGAGCTCGCGGGTGACCTCGGTCGGGGTCATGTGGCCGCGGTCGTCCAGGACGGGGACGGTCTCCTTGAAGGTGCCCTGGCCGCTCAGCCGCAGCACGTCGCAGACCGCCTTGTCCTGCGCCAGGTACTCGCAGAACTCGCTGATCCCGCCGTCGAAGCGGAACGTCTCCACGCTCTTGCCCTCGCCGTCGCCGCCGGCCGGGCCGCGCTCGTCGTGGACGACGATGGTGAGCCCGGGCACGAGGAAGGCCGTCTGGCGGGCGCGCTGGTGGAGCGTCTCCAGGGAGAGCCTGGCGTCCTTGAGGAAGATCTGGCGGTCCGCCCAGTACCTCACGCGGGTGCCGGTGCGGGCCTTGGGCACGCGCTTGCCCTTCAGGAGCCCGTTGGCCGGGTCGAAGGGGGCGTCGGGGCCGGACTCGGTGAAGATGCCGGGCACACCGCGCCGGAAGCTGATCATGTGGGTCGCGCCGCCGCGGTCCACTTCGACGTCGAGGCGGGCCGAGAGCGCGTTCACCACGGAGGCGCCGACACCGTGCAGACCGCCGGAGGCCG
Source organism: Streptomyces sp. NPDC015127 (assembly GCF_043080095.1). Classification (NCBI taxonomy): domain Bacteria; kingdom Bacillati; phylum Actinomycetota; class Actinomycetes; order Kitasatosporales; family Streptomycetaceae; genus Streptomyces; species Streptomyces sp. NPDC015127. The sequence goes on along the minus strand of NZ_JBIBVE010000010.1, from coordinate 100,517 downwards.
CGTACGACCCGCCGCCGAACTTGCCGCCGGCGTGCAGCTTGGTCATCACGACCTCGACGCCCGACAGACCGGTCTTGGGCTCGACGTCGACCGGGATGCCGCGGCCGTTGTCCCGGACCTCGACGGACCCGTCCTCGTGGAGGATGACCTCGATGTGGTCGCAGTGGCCCCCGAGGGCCTCGTCCACGGAGTTGTCGATGATCTCCCACAGGCAGTGCATCAGGCCCCGGCTGTCCGTCGACCCGATGTACATGCCGGGTCGCTTGCGGACAGCCTCGAGGCCCTCCAGGACGAGCAGGTGCCGCGCGGTGTAGTTGGAACCGTCACGGTCTGCGGTCAGCAGCGCTGTGGACGGCACGGACGTTTCGGCGGTCACGCGGTTCGCTCCTCGCTGAATTTCAGATGTGGCCAAGTGGGGTAAAGGCCCGGGCGTCGGTCGCCGCTCAGAGCGTACCGAGGCCTGGTAGAGCCGATGTAACGCCACCCACTTGATTTCTCATGCTAGTCCAGCATCGCATGCGTGTTCGATCCCTCGATGGGGTGACGTGCACATCACGTTCCCTTCCAGGCATGAACCATTTAGGCTCCGGGCACGTCCTCATGAACAACCGGCAACCCAGCCGGGAGGGCCAAACGAGACAAGCAACGCGAAATCCGTAGAGCGAAGCAATACGGCTCATTCGCCGCCAACCGGCAGCAGACAGCCACCTCGGGAAAAAAATTTCGAGGAAAAGCCCCGAGCGGGAACGTTTTCGGGCTGGTTGGATGTTGCCCCTGGTACGACAGCTCGTCGAGCTAGAGAAGAGGCGACGTGACTACTGTTCTGACCCCCGCGAGCCCGCTGACGGCCGCTGACCGCTGCGACCGTTGCGGCGCCCAGGCGTATCTGCGTGTCGTCCTGATCAGCGGCGGTGAACTGCTCTTCTGCGCCCACCACGGACGCAAGTTCGAGCCGGAACTCAAGAAGATCGCCGCGGAGATACAGGATGAGACGGACCGACTGACGGCCGTGCCGGCCGGTGCCGGCGACGAGGAGCACTGAGACCTCGCATCCACGACGAGCCATGAGCCGGTCGAGGATCGGCGTCGGGCGGCCACCCCCGGACACAGGGGGCGGCCGCCCGCTCTCGTACGGTGACTGCGGCGGCGGTCACAGGGCGGGCAGGTCGGCCCCCATGAACAGCGGAGCCATGACCGACACCCGGGTGTAGACCCCCGGTGCCTCGGGCTGGCCACAGCCGCTGCCCCACGAGACGAGGCCGATGAGCCGCCCGCCCGCGACCAGCGGGCCCCCACTGTCCCCCTGACAGGCGTCACGCTTGCCCTGCGGGTCTCCGGCGCACAGCATCGTGGTCCTCATGTAGCGGCCCCTCAGCCCGCCCGGATACGCCTGCTCGCACGTCTTGTCCGGCAGCACCGAGACGCGGGCCGCACGCAGCGTGGGCGCATACGTGCCGGCGCCTGTCGTGTCCCCCCATCCGTAGACGGTGGCGCCGGTACCGGGTTCGTACACCTTCTCCCCCGCCTGTGCGACCGGGAGCACGCTGCCCTTCGGCAGGGGCTTCGCCAGGGTCAGCAGGGCCATGTCGGCACCGTTGGTCCGCGGGTCGTACGCCGGGGACACCCAACTGGAGCGCACGGCGGTCTCCTGCCCGCCGCCCCCCTCCAGCTTCGACCGACCGGAGATGACCTTCAGATCCCGTACGGCGCTCACCTCCTTGCCCAGTACGGTCCGGCCGAGGCAGTGCGCGGCGGTCATCACCTTCTTGGGCGCGACGACCACGCCCCCGCAGAACTGTCCGGCCCGCTTTGGGCCGAACCGGTCACGGCTGGCCAGTGCGACGACCCAGGGACTCTCCTCGGCCCGCACCTCGTAGCCACCGACCACCACGCTGTCGGCAGCCGCGGGAGGGGGCATTGCCAGTGGTGCCAGAAGGGCGGCGGCGATCAGGGCCGGCACCCCGGCGGGTCCTCGGGCGGTGGGACGACGCATACGGCCTCCTGACTCTGCGTGAAGCATGTCCACTCAGAGTCGTGCAGAGTGCCGTCGGCCGCACCCGCGCCGGACATCGCGCACGACAAAGGGCCCGGCCCCCACTGGGGACCGGGCCCTTAACGCCGTGGGCGCAGGCGCGCCGGGCCGCCGACCACAACGGGGTCGGCGCCGGGGCGACCTAGTCGAGGTAGTCGCGCAGCACCTGGGAACGCGACGGGTGACGCAGCTTCGACATCGTCTTGGACTCGATCTGACGGATGCGCTCACGCGTCACGCCGTAGACCTTGCCGATCTCGTCGAGGGTCTTGGGCTGACCGTCGGTGAGGCCGAAGCGCATCGAGACGACGCCGGCCTCGCGCTCCGACAGCGTGTCCAGGACCGAGTGCAGCTGCTCCTGGAGGAGCGTGAAGCTGACCGCGTCGGCGGGCACGACCGCCTCGGAGTCCTCGATGAGGTCACCGAACTCGCTGTCGCCGTCCTCGCCGAGCGGCGTGTGCAGCGAGATGGGCTCGCGGCCGTACTTCTGGACCTCGATGACCTTCTCGGGGGTCATGTCGAGCTCCTTGGCCAGCTCCTCCGGGGTGGGCTCGCGGCCCAGGTCCTGGAGCATCTGGCGCTGGACGCGCGCGAGCTTGTTGATGACCTCGACCATGTGCACCGGGATACGGATGGTGCGGGCCTGGTCGGCCATGGCACGGGTGATCGCCTGACGGATCCACCAGGTGGCGTACGTGGAGAACTTGTAGCCCTTGGTGTAGTCGAACTTCTCGACGGCACGGATCAGACCCAGGTTGCCCTCCTGGATCAGGTCCAGGAAGAGCATTCCGCGGCCGGTGTAGCGCTTGGCGAGCGAGACGACCAGGCGGAGGTTCGCCTCCAGCAGGTGGTTCTTGGCGCGGCGGCCGTCCTCGGCGATGATCTCCAGCTCGCGCTTGAGCTTGGGTGCGAGCTTGTCCGAGTTCGCCAGCTTGTCCTCGGCGAACAGACCAGCCTCGATGCGCTTGGCGAGTTCGACCTCCTGCTCGGCGTTGAGCAGCGGGACCTTGCCGATCTGCTTGAGGTAGTCCTTGACCGGGTCGGCGGTGGCACCGGCGACGGCGACCTGCTGAGCGGGCGCGTCGTCCTCGTCGTCGTCGGAGAGGACGAAGCCCTTGCTCTCGCCTTCGGTCTCCTCTTCGTCGCCCTTGGCGCCGGGCTGGACCTCCTCGAGCAGCTCTTCGCCCTCGACGATCTCGTCGGCGTCCTTCTTGCCCGCGGTCTTCTTCGCCGCGGTCTTCTTGGCGACGGTCTTCTTCGCCGCGGTCTTCTTGGTCGCGGCCTTCTTGGCGGCGGCCTTCTTGGCAGGAGCGGCGGCCGCCGACTCTTCCGCCGTGACGTCGACGGTCTCGGCCGACGGCGCCGCGGTGGCGGCGACGGTCTTCGCCGGAGCCGTCTTGGCGGCGACGGTCTTGGTGGCGGTGCGCTTTGCCGGGCTCTTCGCTGCGACGCTCTTGCGGGCGCGCTTCGGCGACTCCGCTGCACTGACCATCAGCGTCACACCCTCTTCCTCGAGGATCTGGTTGAGGCTGCGCAGAACATTCTTCCACTGGGTTGGCGGAATCTGGTCAGCCTCGAAGGCCCGACGCACGTCATCGCCGGCGATCTGCCCATCAGCCTTTCCCCGCTCGATGAGCGCCATCACAGACTCGGACTCGGCGATCTCCGGCGGGAGCGTACGGGATGTGCTGGCCGACACGAACAACCTCTCGGAACGATGGAAAACGGCTTCCGGCCCCACCCATGATCGGGCCGGAGCCGACGACCACCGGGCTGCGGATGTACCGGTGGCGCGGGCGGAAACCTCGGAGCTGACACAGCGCCGTCCACGGCGGCTGTATTCCCTCCTCGGCTGTCACCTCTTAGGTCATCGCACGGCTTCGAGGAGTGTTACGCCCAATCCGCGTGGCCCGAGTCACACCCCATATGCCACGAAACGGCCGAATGGGGGCGTACGCCGCACAGCGTGTCGCCGGATCCCCGCGGAATCCGGCGACACGCTGTGCGTACGCCGCCGCACTCACGACCGCCGTCGGCGATCAGTGCTCGCGCGGGGCAGGGACCACTCGTTCCACTTCCGGGTGAACCGTGAGCAGCTGCCGCATGGCCGATTCGGCGGCCGGTGCGTCGCCCGAGGCGAGCGCTTCGGCGATACGGGCGTGCTGACCCACCGAGGTCTCGTTCGGCCGGTCACAGCCTGTGACCGGTCCACCGGACACCTGGAGGGCGGCGGAGACGATCCCCGAGAGGTGCTCCAGCATGCGGTTGCCGGCGAGCTGGATGAGCAGGGAGTGGAACTCGGCGTCCGCCCGCGAGAACGTGAGCCCGTCACCCTGCGCCAGGGCGTGCCCCATGATCTCGACCATGTCGCCCAGCCGCTGCTGGACGTCGTCGCGGCCGTGTCCGGCGGCGAGGCGGGCGGCGAGCGGCTCGATGGTCCAGCGCAGCTCGCTCAGCTCCCGGCGCTGGTCGTCGCGCTGGGGGCCGAAGGCGCGCCACTCGATGATGTCGGGGTCGAGCAGATTCCAGTCGCTCACCGGGCGCACGCGGGTGCCGACATTCGGGCGGGCGCTGACCAGGCCCTTGGCCTCGAGGACGCGCAGTGACTCGCGGACGACGGTGCGGGAGACCTCGAAACGCTGGCCGATCTCCTCGGGGACTAGCGGACGGTCGGCACCGAGGTCGCCGGAGACGATCATCTGGCCGAGCTGCTGGACGAGTTGACCGTGCAGACCACGGCCACGGCTGCCTGCCGCACGGCGGGCGACCCGGCCCAGCTCCGCGTCCGCGCCTTCCCAGGAGGGGGGACCGACGCGGTCGACGCCCGGCGACTCCGCGTAGGGATATCGGTCGAGTTCGCCCGGGCCTGCGAGGCCGGTCTCGGAGGGGCGGGCGGCGGTCATCATGGTGTGCGCAAGGGTACTCACGCATCCTTTGTCGGCTCTGGTTCGAAGCCCCTTGAGGTCTTTGGTGAAAAGCACACGAAAGGGTGATCGGCGCTCACCCCGCAATTGACGCCTTATCGTAAGGAATCGGGCAGCATCGCGGGAGTTGTGGGCAGTGGGGCCCCGACCAGTCGACTCCGATCACCAAGAGGCATTGCGTCGCACCGCCGTGAACAGATACGCGCAGATCAGGGCCGACAACGACAACACCAGTGCCGCTCCGACAGGTTGCGCGACCACATGGAGGGCCGCTGCGGACCACCGCTCCGCCTCGCGCGGCAGGCGAAGCCAGGCCATGTCGTGGATCCGGCCGGGAAGTCCGGCGATCGAACGGGCCGCCGGACCCAGCAGCGCCTGTTCCACGAGCGGCGCGATCAGCACCGGCACCGCGAGAACGGCGGCGACCCCGGCGGCCGTGATCCGGAAGACGCCCGCGGCGAGCAGCCCCGCCCAGGCGCAGCCCACGCACAGGCCCGCCCAACGGACGCCGAGGGACGGCAATTTGGCCGGGTCGACCCCCAAGTCGGCGCCGTAGACGAGCCGCAGCGCCTGGACGTCGGCCGCCACGACCACGGTCGCGAGCACCAGGGCAGCGGCCGCGGTCACCACGAGCTTGGCCAGCAACAGGCCCGCCCGCCGGGACACTGCGCCCCGGATCGCGGCGAGGGCGGGGTAGCGGAACTCCTCACCGAACGACAGCGCACCGATCAGCCCGGCACCGAAAGCCGCGGGAGGCAGCGGCAGGACGTCGGGCCAGGCGGCGAAGACACTGGGCGGCAGCGCCAGCCCCGCACGGGCACGGGCGAGCAGCACACACAGAACGAGGGAGGCGGCGACGGCGACGACCGCGACCAGCGGTGCGGTACGCACGCCGAGCAGTCGGCGCACCTCGTACCGCACGGGCCACCGGGGACTGCGCGCGGCCCGTGGCGGCCGAGAACGGCCGGGGGCGGGGCAGGGGGTGGCGGGCGGTGCGGTGGCGCGGGCGGTCGCTGACGCGGGGGCGTGTGCGTTGGCGGTCGCGGTGGCGTGGGCGGTCGCCGGCACGGGGGCGTGTGCGTTGGCGGTCGCGGCCGCGTTCGTCTGGGCGTTGGAGGGCGCTTCGGCATCGGCGTCGGTTGGGGTGGTCGCGTGCGCGTTGGCGTCGGCTGGGCACGCGTCGGCCGGAGCGGTCGCGCATGCGGGGGCTTCGGCCCGGGCGGAGGGAGGCGCGAGGGGTGGAGCGGTCACGTCGGCCGGGCCGAAGGGAGGCTCGGGGGGCGTGGCCGGCGCCGAGGGGGTGGCCGTGGCAGAGGCCGGACGCGTTGCCGGCGGCTCTGCGGTGGGGACGGTCGGGAGGGCCGGCGTCGGCGCCGGCGGGCCGCAGTCCCCCACCTCCTCGGTGAGCCGGTGCACGAGCACCCCATGCCGATAGGCGGTCTCGCCGATTTCGGCACAGCTGCTGCCGTAGACGGACAGCTCACTGCTGCCCTCCACAACGACCTCCACCGAACGCCGCGCGGCACGCGCCTCCCGGCTGACCGCATCCGAAAGCCGTGCCGCGTGCGGTGTGCGGACGGCGACGCGCGGGCGCAGGCGGGTGCGGGAGAAGTCGCCGACGTCCTGGTCCGCGAACAGCCGTCCGGCGCCGATGGTGACGACACGGTCGGCAATGCGGGCGGCCTCCTTGGGATCGCCGGTCGTGCACAGCACGGTGCCGCCATCTGCCGCGTGCGCGCGCAGCCGATCGAAGATCCAGCCGCTGTCGCGCGACGAGAGTTCGCGGCAGGGATCGTCGAGGATCAAGGTCTGGGGAGCGCCCAACAGGGCGGCGGCGAGCCCGAGTCTGCGGTCCATCCCGCGCGAGAGCAGGCCCAGCTGCTCGTCGCGCAGGCCGCCGAGGCCGACCATGTCGATCAGCTCGTCGGCACGCGAGGCAGGCACCCCCACGACGGCACTCAGCATCCGCAGCTGGCTGCGCGCGGTCCGCGCGGGATGGCCGGGCACATCCCCGAGCAGCACTCCGACCTCGCGCGCGGGATCCGCGATGCGGTGCAGGGGGTTGCCCCGGAAGTAGGTGACACCACGGCCGCTCTCCAGCCCCAGCATCAGCCGCAACGCTGTCGTCTTTCCGGCACCGGACGGCCCCAGGAGAGCCGTGACGCACCCGGGCCGTGCCTCGAAGGAGAGGTCGTCGACGACGGGCACACGCTCCCGGCGCCGGGCACTGGTGAGTCCGACGGCCTGGAGCATCGCTTCTCTCGCCTCTCTCACGGAAGGTGAGACCGCTCAGCGGCAGCACGGGGTACCGCAGCAAGATAACGCGACATTTCAGACATCTTGCGCAGCCGCCGCACCCAGGGTGTCAGGCTGCCGCGCCCGCGAAACAGTCCCTGGATCAGACTTCCGGACGCAGCATCGGGGGGTTGAGCAGGGTGGCTCCGCCGGCCCGGAAGAGCTGGGCGGGACGCCCTCCCTGCCGGGTCGTCGTGCCGCCCGCCGGCACGAGGAAGCCCGGCGTACCGGTCACCTTGCGGTGGAAGTTGCGCGGGTCCAGGGCCACGCCCCACACCGCCTCGTACACCCGGCGCAGCTCCCCGACCGTGAACTCCGGCGGGCAGAATGCCGTGGCCAGCGACGAGTACTCGATCTTGGAACGGGCGCGCTCGACACCGTCCGCCAGGATCAGCGCGTGGTCGAAGGCGAGCGGGGCGTGCTCCTCGTCCTCGCGCGCGAATCCGTGCTCCTGGCCGAGCAGGTCCTCCACGGGGGCCCAGCGGGCGCTGTTCGCGTCGCCGCCCGCGCGGGGAGCGGGCAGGTCGGGGGCGAGGACGAGGTGCGCGACGCTGACCACACGCATCCGCGGGTCACGCTTGGGGTCCCCGTAGGTCGCGAGCTGCTCCAGGTGCGCTCCGTTCGCCGGCGCGGGCGACGCCGGGTCATGGGCGCACAATCCTGTCTCCTCGGAGAGCTCGCGCGCCGCCGCGGCCGCCAGGTCCTCGTCCGCCCGTACGAACCCTCCGGGCAGCGCCCATCGCCCCTGGAACGGCGGCTCACCACGGCGTACGACCAGCGCACAGAGGGCATGGCGACGCACGGTGAGCACGACCAGGTCGACGGTGACAGCAAAGGGCGGAAAGGCCGACGGGTCGTAGGGCGACATGCCGCGATCATAGTCGTCTGCCTGACGATAAACACACCCTTCCTGACGTGCGGCACCCGATTCTTCGGCTGGTTCTCCGGCTGTTCCCTCGGCTGTTTCCTCGGGTGTTTCCTCGACCCGTGCGCCGTGGCGGACAGAGGCCGGTCACACCCCCAACTGCAGGCCTTGCGCAGCCTCCTCGACCATGCCGAGGCCCAGCCTGCTGACCCGGACGGCGAACGGTTCGCCCGCCACGCTCAGCCCCGCGATCCGCAGGGCTCCGAGCGGCGCGCTGCGCATCGGGTGCAGCGCCACGGTGCGCCTGGGCACATCGGGCCGGATCCCGGCCGGGACGAGGGCCAGCTGAACGGAGGCGGCCGCGGCCAGGGCGGCCGGCCGACACGCCGCCGGATGCGGCACCGGGACGCTGTCCGCGCCGCGCTGCACCCCCGCGAGCATCTCCGGCAGCCGGTGTCCAAAGTGGTCGGACGCATCGAGCACGCCGCGGATCAAGGACGACGCCTCGCGCTCGAACCCGGCGGCCGCCAGCCCGGCGACAGCGACCACCGTCTCGTGGATCCGCACCGCTCCCGAGCGATGGCCGAACGGATTGTGCCCCCGCTCCTTCGCCCCGAGTGATCGCAGCCCCCATCCCGAGTGCAGGGCCGGGCCGGCGAACAGGCGGGCCAGCTGCTCGGTCTGCGCCTTGTCGAGCAGACCGGCCACATGTCTTCCCCCGCCGAGCAGTCCGGTGTCGAGCAGGTGTGCCGCGCCTGCCCCGAGGTGCGGCACGGGCCGCCCGCCGGGCAGCCTGCCGGCGACGGGGCGTCCTCCGCCGGGATCGTCGAGCCAGAAGTCCTCACGGAAGCGCTGCCGCAGCTGCTCGGCCCAGTCCCGCCAGTACGCCGCTCCTTGACACCCTGTGGCCTCCAGGACGTCGGCACCCAGCAGGGCGGCCCGATGTGCATGGGCCTGGGTCTCGGTGCGATGGAAACCGGGGGTGCCCGGCTCGGCGAGCAGCACCTGCTCCCCGGCGGCCCGACGCAGCCACTGGAGGCAGCGCTCCATGGCGGGAAGCAGCTCCGCCAGGTCCCGCTCGGGCAGCCCCCAGCGCCAGGCTTCCGCGACGACGGACGGAAACGCGAGGGTCGCCTCGGTCCCCGTGCAGCTCGCGGGCAGGTGGGGTCCCGCGTCTCGGAGAGGACCGGGGATGTGTCCGAAGTCGGGGCTCGTACCCGTCCGTTGGGTGCGGGCGACGATCCGCAGGGTCGTGGCGGCGAGCCGGGTGGTGAGGGGAAGCACCATCCGTGCGGCCCACAGCGCCTCCGCGGGCGCCGGCCGGCAGCGCCACGGGACCCCGGCCGCCGGACTCGCGTCCGCGGGGTGTGCTGGATCCCGGTCGAGCAGCGCCCGCAGATCGGCGACCGCTGTGGCGACGAGCGCTGCCGTCCGGGGATCGTCGCACTCGAGCTCCGGCGCAGGGACGAGGGCTCGGGTGGCCGGGCGGGAGATGCCGGGGGCGAGCTCGGTGCCCCGGTGGGCGGCACGCGCTCGTACGCGCAACTCGATGGTGCGGGAGCCGCCGGGAGGCACCTCCAGCTCCCAGCGCAGCACTCCGGCGGAGGCGAGTGCGTCGTGCGGGGCCGGGTCCGCGGTGACGGTGGCGCCGGGGCCGGTACCGTCGCGGCCGGCTGCCCAGCGCAGGCCCGCGTCATGGACGGTGGCGGGCAGTTCGGGACCGGGGCGCCCCGCGGCGATCGCTCCCAGCTCCGCGAGGTCCGTGCCCAGGACGATCTCGATCGGCAGCCGGAGCGTGCGCGCCGTCGTGCTGCGCAGTGTGATCCGTTCCGTGCCCTGGGCGTCTCTGGATCTCTCGACGACGACGTCCGGGTCGGGGCCGCTCTCGGAGGGAGTACGGACGACGGCGATGAACTCGGCGAGGTCAGCCGACACCAACCTGCCCTGAAGCAGGAGTGGTTCGCGTCCGTGGACGCGCAGCCGACAGCGTGACAGCAGCCGTCGGCCCGATCGGTAGACGCCCTCGATTCCGTTCCCGCAGAGCTGGCCGTGCTGGGGCGACACCGCGAGGCAGGGCAGGGCGACGCACATGATGGCGTCGTGCACAGGCGGCAGATCTGGCCTGCGGGCCGGAGACGAGGACTGGAGCCCGCCCCCGGGGAGTTGCCCTGGGGGTGGGGAGGGGCGGCTAGGTGCGCTGGGGGCCATGGGTGGTCTGCCGCGCCTTCCTGACACGTCTGACAGCTGCTGCATGCGGGGACGACACCGGTCGGACCGGCCGCCGCCACGGTGAACGGCCACGCGGGGCCCCAGGTCACGGGCGTCATCGCCTGCTCCTGCTGCCGCGCCGACCGCTGCGCCTGCTCCCGCGCACCTGGGTGCCGCCGCCGACGGTGCCGTTGTGAGACGCATCACCCGGCCCGCGGGCGGCACGGGCGGCACGGGCCGCAGAGCGAAGACGGGCGCGGCGCCGGCGGTGACGGTGACGGGGCCGCTCCCGCCCAGCGCCCGTCACGCCTGTCGCGCCCGTCGGACGGTCTGCCGATGCCTGGTCGCCAGAGGTGTCCGGGTCATCACCGGCCGCGGATCCGGTGGTTGCGGCAACGGCCGCCGGAGCACCACTGGGTGTCGGCCAGTCCTGCTCCTGACGAAGACAGTGCCGCAGTGTCTCGGGGTCGAGACCCTCGTTGCAGGCCTGGTGGAGCAGTCGGGCGAAGACGTATTCAGGGTCTGCGCGCAGGGCCAGGCCGAGGGCGACCCGCGCCGCGGGCTCGTCGCCGAGGGACCACGACACCCAGCCCGCGAGCGTCAGAGGCGCGGCGGCATGGCTGCCGTAGCTCCCGACGCATCGCCGGGACAGGGCGCGCCACAGCCGAAGCGCGGGAGCGGCGTCGGGGCCCTCCATCCACTGAGCGGCACGGTCGCGGGTCCTGCGGTCCTGGAGGCCGTGGATCAGCGCGGCTGCCTCCTGGTGGGAGACGAGCCGGTCGTCCACCGCGTCCCCCTCGCCCGATGCGGCCGACTGCGGAATGTGAGGAGTCTGTGCCAGCCGGTCCAGCACGCTCCGGGCCAGCTCCAGAGTGTCGGCCGCCAGCCCCCGCTGTCCCTGTTCGTCCAGAATCCGGGGCACGAGTGCCCTGCCGGCCTCGTCGAGCGCCCGCTGCTGCTCCACCACCTCCCCCATGGTCCAGGGCACCAGCCTGGCCTCCATCTCCCGCAGGCTGCCCCGCACTTGAATGCCCGCGTAGGCGGCGGCCGCCGCCATCACCGATGTGCCGGGAAGAACGAGGGGCGTCCCCTCGGGCGGGCAACACCGCGTGTCGGGACAGCAATAGGACCAGAAGCGGCCGTCGGAGATGCACAGCGCCTCGTACACCGGCACATCGAGTGCACCGCAGGCGGTGCGCAGCCGCTGGGCGAGTGGGCGGAGCCGCTCCATCACCCGCAGTCCGCTCTCGCCGTCGGCCGGCTCCTGGCAGAGGAAGACGACGATCCCGTCGGGGCGCGGCCCCCGGCGCTCGCTTCCGTGGATCAGGCATTCGGCAAGCTGCTGCGCCACCGGCTCCCATTCGCGGGGCGAGCGGGGAATGCCGAGCCGGAGCCGGCCACCGAACCGGCCCCGGCCTCCGTGCAGGGCGACCAGCACGATCGAGTCGCTCGGATGAAAGCCCATCATGTACGGGAGGGCATCGGCCAATTCGGCCGGGCTGCGCAGGGTGATCTGCTGGTCGTCGGTGGATCCGGCGGCAAAGTCGTGGTGCTTGTTCATGGCAGGACCGTCTCGCGGAGCAGCGATCTGCCGCGACCCCTGTGGATAACGTTATCCACAGCCCGTCGGATCCGTTCTCGCTTTGTCGGTGCCATCGGGTGTCATGGGGGCATGACCAACGCAGACCGTGCGGCCAGGGCCGCCGCCGATGCCGTACTCGCCCGACTCGTCAGTTACCCCTCGGGTGCCGCCGCCTGCGCGAGGACCAGTGGCGGGCGATCGAGGCGCTCGTCGCCGACAAGCGCCGGGCCCTGGTCGTCCAGCGCACGGGCTGGGGTGCGCACGACGCGAAGCAGGTGTGGGGGGAAGCTCAGCCTGCCGCAGCAAGGACCAACGGAAGAACCCCTTCACCACCTGCCTGACGGAGTAGTCGGCCAGCGACCGCGAGGGTCCAGCCGGAGTCGGTGTAGTCGTCCACGAGCAGGACGGGGCCAGGAGAGCCGGCCAGGGCACCAGCCAGCTCCTCGGAGACGGTGAAGGCGCCGGACAGCGCCCTGAGGCGCTGGGCGGAGTTGCTGCGGCGTGCCGCGTGCGCGCCGCTCGGCCCGGTGTACGTCAGAGTGCCCAGGAAAGGGAGCCGGCCAACGGTCGCGATTCCCTGGGCGAGGGACCCGACCAGTTGAGGGCGGGTCAGGGACGGCACGGCGACGACCCCTATCGGCCGGGCAGTGGCGTCCGGGACATTCGGCGCCCAGCCGCCCGGAGAGCGCGCCCAGTCGGCGAGGACAGCCACCGCGGCCTGCAGGACGTCGTCAGGAATCGGTCCGTCGGGCGCGTTCTCGGCCAGCAGCGGGCGCAGCCGGTTGCCCCAGCCGATGTCCGAGAGCCGCCCCAGGGCACGCCCGGTGGAGCACTGCTCGCCGGCCGGGATACGTCCCTTGAGGTTGATGCCCAGTGCGGGCATCCCCGTCGGCCACATCCGGCGCGGTTCGACCTCCACCCCCGGGCGGTCCAGTTCCTTCGCCGCCCCCGTCAACGTCTCCGCCGAGACAGAGGAGTCGGCCCAGGCGCCGGCGCAGTTGTCGCACCGGCCGCACGGGATCGCCCCCTCGTCGTCCAGCTGTCGGCGCAGGAACTCCATGCGGCACCGGGACGTGCTCACATAGTCGCGCATGGCCTGCTGCTCGGCGGCCCGCTGCCGGGCGACCCAGGCGTACCGCTCGGAGTCGTAGATCCACTGCTGGCCGGTGGAGATCCAGCCGCCCTTCACCCGCTGGACCGCCCCGTCCACGTCGAGCACCTTGAGCATGGTCTCCAGACGGGTGCGCCGGAGATCCACGGCAGCCTCCAGGGCCGGCACGGACAGCGGCCGTCCCGCATCGGCGAGGGCCGAGAGGGTCTGTCGAACCTGCGCCTCCGGCGGGAAGGCGGTATCGGCGAAGTAGCGCCAGATGGCCTCGTCCTCCTTGCCCGGCAGCAGCAGCACATCGGCATGCTCCACACCTCGGCCCGCACGGCCCACCTGCTGGTAGTAGGCGATCGGCGAGGAAGGCGAACCGAGATGGACCACGAAGCCCAGGTCCGGCTTGTCGAAGCCCATGCCCAGCGCCGAAGTCGCGACCAGCGCCTTGACCCGGTTCTCCTGCAGGTCGACCTCGGCCTGCAGCCGGTCGGCGTTCTCCGTGCGCCCCGTGTAGGAGGCCACCTTGAAGCCGCGCTGCCGCAGGAAGGCGGTGGCCTCCTCGGCGGCGGCGACGGTGAGGGCGTAGATGATCCCGGAGCCCGGTAGCTCGTCCAGGTGCTCGGCGAGCCAGGCCAGGCGGTGAGCGGCATCCGGAAGCCGGACGACACCCAGGCGCAGGCTTTCCCTTTCCAGCGGGCCGCGCAGCACCAGGGCCTCGCCGGCACCGGTGCCGAGCTGCTCGGCCACGTCCGCGGTGACCCGGGCGTTGGCGGTCGCGGTGGTGGCCAGCACAGGTACCCCAGGGGCGAGCTCGGCGAGCATCGCCCGCAGCCTGCGGTAGTCCGGGCGGAAGTCGTGTCCCCAGTCGGAGATGCAGTGCGCCTCGTCGACCACCAGGAGACCGGTCGTGGCCGCGAGTTTGGGCAGCACCTGCTCGCGGAAATCCACTGAATTGAGGCGCTCCGGACTTACGAGGAGAACGTCGGTCTCGCCGCGCTCGACCTCCTCGTAGATCGTGTCCCACTCCTCCGGGTTGGCCGAATTGATCGTGCGCGCCTGGATGCCGGCCCGCGCCGCCGACTCGACCTGGTTGCGCATGAGCGCCAGCAGCGGCGAGATGATCACTGTGGGGCCGGAGCCACGACGGCGCAGCAGAGCGGTGGCAACGAAATACACAGCCGACTTGCCCCAGCCCGTGCGCTGCACCACCAATGCACGCCGGCGCTCCTCCACCAGTGCCGACACGGCCTGCCACTGATCCTCCCGCAGCCGCGCCGAACCCCCTGGGGCACCGACGAGCTCAGCGAGGATGGCGTCGGCTTCAGTTCGGAGCTCCAGGTTGTCCATGTCCCCATGCAACCCGATGGCAAGGACAATCGGCCAACTCACCCAGCGTGACACCCGACTCAAAGACAGTCCACCGGCCATGCAGCGATCGAGCACGGCCAGGGTGCAGCGCTCGGCCACGACCATCCGTAATCAGCACGTTTATGCAGGTCAGGGGCTCGATCCCGGCCGGAATTCGAATGCCTTTCCAGTCCATGCAGCCCCGAAGGGCTGATTTCCCTCCACACGCCCACTCCGTCTCGTGTGGAGACGGCGCATGCGCTCACGACGCGCAGGTCCCGGCGTCGGTCTCGACCGGCCGGCTCCGTACACGAGAACGTCGTTGCAGAGCCAACCGGCTGCGCACCGCACCGGCCCACGCCGGCACCGCCTCCTTGGCTGACGTCGCCGACACCTTCTGCGGGACGCACGCCGGCCACCGAGTGTCGCTGTGGTGCCGAGCCTCCCGGCAGAGGATCAGTAATCGAGGCTCGCGAACCAGTCGCCGCGACCCTGCGGGGTGAGATCGAGGAGGTGCCAGACGGGGGCCAGGAGGTCGATGCCCCGCTCGTCGATGTCCTCGGCCATGCGCGGGTGGGCGGAGTAGAAATGGCGGATCGTGCCGTCACCGTCGCGGGTGAAGACGGAGATCGTGGAGTCCTGCTCGCCGTCCTCGTCCTCGCTGCCCAGGTCGTACTTGAACGTGCTGTCGCCGCAACTCAGCAGCCGTAGCCCGTGCCAGCCGCGATCGCGGGCGTGCTGCCGCAGCGCGGGCGGGTCGGCGGCCGCGGCGATCACGAGGTCGGCGTTCTGGGCGATGTGGCGGGCGACGCCGTTGAAGCCGTCGATCCACAGGGTGCACATCGGGCAGGGGGCGGTCTGCAGCTTGCCGTACATGAAGTGGTAGACGATCAGTGGGCGATCAGCGGCAGTGAAAAGCCCGGACAGGGAGACCGCGGTGACCGGGGCGTCGCCTGCTTCGAGGTCGGCGGGGCCTTCGAGGAATACGTAGTCGTCGACGGGCGGCCCCTGCGGAAGGGCCCGGCGCTGCGCCGCGACCCGTTCACGGTGGCGCATCAGCTCGATCTCGGCCAAGCGGAGTCCTTCGCGGGCGTCGCGGTAATCCGCGGATTCACCGGCCAGTCTGGTGTGCCGCACCATCGCGTCCTCCTCGGGTGGTGATCCCCCCGGCTTTCCACTCTATGGCGGTTCCAGGGTTCGCCGACAGTCACGCTGAAGTGGGGCTGGTGCACTGATCCGTGACTCACGGGGTGCGCTTGACGACCCGCGGGGTGCACTCCGTCGCCGGGTGCTACTCGGTCGGCGACGACACGCTGCGGGGTGTCAACCGCCGCCGCAGAGGCGGGTGAACAGCTGGGCAGCGTCGTCGATTCGAGCGGCGCGCTCCGCCACCCCGACCACACCGTGCAGCCGCGGGCCCCGCACGCCTACTGCGCCGGCGCAACGCCGACGCCCGCCACGGCGACGCCCTGGCCGCCGAACGCAAAGGACGAGCCCGATGGCCGTGGCGGTCACACACCTGTTGTCACCGATCCTCATGGTCTGGCGGGACATCCCGTGCGGGGCCGATGACAGTGCGGTCCGGACGAAGGGCTTGGCGCGCCGCCGGCCATGCCGGTCAGAGAAGGGGCTGTTCGGTCCAGATGACCTTGCCGCTAGGGGTGTAGCGGGTCCCCCAGCGCTCGGTGAGCTGGGCGACGAGGAAGAGTCCGCGTCCGCCCTCGTCCTCGTTCCTGGCGCGGCGCAGCCGGGGCGAGGTGCTGCTGCCGTCGCAGACCTCGCAGATCAGCGCGCGGTCGCGGATCAGCCGCAGCTGGACCGGCCCGGTCGCGTGGCGTATGGCGTTGGTGACCAGCTCGCTGGCGATGAGTTCTGTGGTGAAGGCCAGCTCGTCAAGGCTCCAGGCGGCAAGCTGGCCGGTGACCATCGCACGGGCCCGGGAGACGACCGCCGGGTCGCTCGGCAGGTCCCACTGCGCGACCCGCTCGGGTCCGAGCACGTGGGTACGGGCGACGAGCAGGGCCACGTCGTCACTCGGCCTGGCCGGCAGCAGTGCGTCCAGGACCGCCTCGCAGGTGTCCTCCGGCGTCCGGTCGGCACAGGTCAGGACAGTGCGGAGCCGGTCCAGGCCGGAGTCGATGTCCCGGTGCCGGTCCTCGATCAGACCGTCGGTGTACAGCACCAGCTGGCTGCCTTCGGCCAGATCCAGCTCGACGGTCTCGAAGGGCATCCCACCGAGTCCGAGCGGCGGCCCGGACGGCAGATCGACGAAGCTCGCCGTGCCGTCGGGCCGGACGACTGCGGGGAGCAGGTGCCCGGCGCGGGTGAGGCTGCAGCTGCACGCCACCGGGTCGTAGACGGCGTACAGACAGGTGGCTCCGACGATCCCGGAGTCCGGGGGTGTGTTCTCCGCCTCCCAGCCCTCTTCCCGGTCGAGCCTCCCGACCAGGTCGTCGAGGTGGGTGAGGAGGTCGTCGGGCGGCAGGTCGAGGGAGCAGAAGTTGTGGACCGCGGTCCGCAGTCGGCCCATCGTGGCGGCGGCGTGCAGGCCGTGACCGACCACGTCGCCGACGACCAGCGCCACGCGGGCGCCGGAGAGCGGGATCACGTCGAACCAGTCCCCGCCCACGCCGGCCTGCGCGGGGAGATAACGGTAGGCGACCTCGACGGCGCTCTGTTCGGACCGGCCCCGTGGCAGCAGGCTGCGCTGCAGGGTGAGGGCGGTGTTGTGCTCGCGGGTGTAGAGCCGCGCGTTGTCGATGCAGACGGCCGCACGGGCCGCCAGCTCCTGGGCCAGCGACAAGTCGTCGTCCTCGAAGGGAGCGGGCTTCTCGGAGCGGTAGAAGCTCACCACGCCGAGGGTCACGCCACGGGCCCGCAGCGGCACTGTGATCAGGGAGTGGACGCCGGCCGCGAGCACCCGTCCGAGGCGCTCCGGGTCCTGGGCGATCCAGCCGTCGGCCCGGGGCAGCACGGGTTCCAGCACGGACTGCCGGCTCTCCAGGCTGCGGGCCTGCGGCGTGGACGGAACGTAGCGGACCGGTTCGCCGACGCCGTACAGATGCGACTCCTCGTGAATGGCGCCCAGCGCGATCCTGCGCAGCGAGGTGTCCGCGCCGAGCGGCCCCGGCTCGTCGCCGCGCAGCACGGCGTCGGCCAGGTCCACGGCGGTGAAGTCGGCGAACCGGGGGACGGCCACCTCCGCCAGCTGCTCCGCCGTGCGGGTGACGTTCAGCGTCGTGCCGATCCGGACGCCGGCCTCGTGCAGCAGCTCAAGGCGCCTACGGGCCAGCACGGCCAGCCGGCCGACGCCCGGCTCGCCGAGGAGCAGCAGCCGACCGGACGCGCCGTCGTCCGTGGCCGGTACCGGGCGTGCGGTGGGTGAGGGCGGCGGTGCGGGGGTGACGGTGGCAGTGGGCACGGTCACCGGCGCCGGCAGGGCCGGCTGCACGGGCACGACGGGACGCAGCTGTGGACCGCCGAGGACGCGCGCTTCGACGACCACGCCTGTCTCGCCCGCCGCGACCTTGACCTGGCGACGGAGCAGTATGGCGGTCCGGCTGCCGGGGAGGGTCACCTCGTCGAGGGTGCGCTGCGAGGAGGCGATGAGTTCCTCGGCCTTCTCCCGCAGCACGGCGAGGTCGATCCGGTCGAGCTCGCCGCCGTCGTGGCCCGTCCCCCGGCCACCCGGCGGTGCGAACTCGGGCTGCCTCGGCCAGTCGCCCGTGTCGGGGCCGGCCCGCCGGTAGGCCGCGAGGAGCGCCCGTTCGCGTTCGGTGGCCTGCTCCAGCAGCCGCGCCTCGATGTCTTGGGCGGCTTCGCGGACCAGCCGCAGCATCGCGGGGTCGCCGTTGTCGCGCAGGCAGGTGAGATCGAGGATGGCCTCGATGCGCCCGCTGAGGGGGTCACGGACTGGCGCTCCCGCGCAGGCGAACGGCTGCAGACAGTCCGCGAAGTGTTCACGGCCGATGACGTAGACGGGTTTGCGCTCGGCCAGGGCGGTGCCGACGCCGTTGGTGCCGACGACCAGTTCGGAGGCGTCGAACCCAGGGGCGAACCGCACCGCGTCGAGGCGGTCGCGCAGCTGCGGGTCGCCGCCGAGCCGCTGGACCATGCGGCCCTGTCCGTCGCACAGCGCGACCGTCATGCCCACGTCGGCCAGAGACTCGGTCAGGTTCTTGAGGACGGGGTCGGCCGCCAGCAGGAACCGTTTGTCCAGGGCCAGGTCCGGCGCATAGGGGACCCGCAGCCGGTCCGGGGCGAGCCCCGCGTACCGACACCGCTTCCAGGAGTCGAGCACCGAGTCCCGGACATCCGTGCCGACACGCGCGCCGGCAAGAAACCGCTCGTGGGCATCGACGAGCCCGCCGATGTCGTCCCAGGCGACGGACAACGGGATCACTTCCCTCACCCGGAGGCGGCCCGGTCGCGCGCCGCCACTCGGCTCGCCGCCCGGCGGGATCTCCAGGCCCATTCACCCTAGACCTTTTGTGAGCCATGTCACAACATCGGAGAAAGATCGGACCATGGCCCGGCCTGCGTCCCCCGATGTCAGACGGACGCGGTCTGCACCCGGCGCCCCCACCACCCTGCGTGCGGTGTTCCTCCGTACCGGTAGCACGGTGACGAGCGTGCCCAGCAGGGACGCGCAACCGCAGATCACCACGGGCGACCGCGCGGCACCTGTCGCCGTCGGCGTCCACGGCTGCCTTCCCGCCCTTCGTTCACGCCGCCGGCGCGGCAGCGCCGTCGATCTGGGGCAGGGAGCACGCTGCGCATGTGCCCCGTGACCCGTCAGTCGCGTTCGAGGTGAGTGATGAGCAATCTCGAAGAACATGTGGACATGGGTGTCCCACTCGATCTCCCCTGGGCGTCTGCACCGCGTGGAGACCTATCCGTGGCACGTCAACGGCGTACGTCAGGTCGTTCGGAGAACGGAACGATCACACCTGGACGTCGACACGGGTGACCGGCCCCGGGAGCTCTACGCCCGGATCACCGGCCGTGCCCAGGTGCTCACCATGGAGTGGCAGACGACCGACGGGCCGTGACGCTTCGTGCCGACCGGCTCCGGCGCAGGGAGGTGCCATGGACAGCAGCCCCCTGTCGTGCTCCCGCCGTCCTCGGACGGCGGGCGGCTCGTGACGGTCCATGGCGAGCACATGGGCACCGCGTACAGCAGCTCGGCGCCCGCGGGCGCAGGCCCTCTGGAATTGGCCGTCTCGATCTGCCGAGACGTTCCCGAGACTGACCCCTCACACGTGCATGGGGTAGGGGCACGTCCCGCCGCTGTCGGACGTGGAAGCGAACTTCCTCTCGCGCCTCGCGCCACGCGCCTCGCGCCTCGCGCGTCGGCACAGTCGGCACCTGCCCGGCCGCCGAACGGCTTCGTGGTGCCACCGCAGCTCGCGGAGGCCGTGGCGGGCGTCGACGGCCCCATGCCGCTGATCGGCGACCACTCGGACAGCGGCTGGACTCTCGCTGTGACCACGCGGTTGCTGCGCCGGGCAGGAGCAAAGGGCGTGTTTCCGCTGGTCCTTGCCGTCCCGTCCTGACCTGCCGGTGCGGACGCGTGGAAGTCAGGAAGTAGGGAAGGATATGAGCCTCATACCCGCCGATTCCCGTCGGTCACGCCAAATTGCTCGTTGCCGCATCCTCACGCGCCAGGAAGAATTGAACTGCTCCCCGCGCAGGCCTGTTCGGCTCTGAGGGCCCTGTTGCGGTGCGCCCTCACCCGACCCTGCCCGCACTGTGGGCGCGTATGCGAAGGGAGGATCGTGACCTTCGGATTCGCTTCGTCCGCAGCCACTTCGCTCACCGCTTCGGCCAACTCGGCCAGCCGCCTTGCCCGCCTGCTGGAGCCCGCCGAGTGGGCGGCAGCAGGAATCCCGCTGCTGCGCAATCCGCGCGAGGTGGTCAGTGGGTTGCACGCCCGGCACCGTCCGGCGCTTGCGACCGCTGTCGTCGCCGTACTCGACCACGAGGAGCGGCTGGCCGCGAGCGCGTCGTTCTCCCGTCGTTCGGTTCCGGTGGACGGCTGGGAGTTCCGCAATGCCCTTCTGGCCCATCTGCGTCGCGTCATCCCGCACGACCTGCGCCGGCGTACCCCGGTGCGCACCGCCGTCCTGCTCTACTGCCGTGAAGGCGACGAGCGCTGGACGGAGGAGGACGGGGCCTGGATGTGGGGGCTGCGCGACGCCTGCACGCTGCACGGGCTGCGCTGCGGCGCCTACATCACGCTGACGCATGGCGGTTGGCAGGTGCTGGGCGAAGGCCGTGGCGGCCGGCAGCCCAACTCGACGTCGGCACCGGGCCGTCTGGCCGACGCCGGCCTGGAGGCCGACCCCGTCCCACTGCGCACGGCCGGCGGGGCGGTGGACGCGCTGCGGCGCACCGCGGCTCGCTGAGGGGTCATCCACCGGCTGCCCGTGGTCGGGGCAGCCGGGTCACGACCGGACCATCGGTCCGCGACTGGTGCGGCTTCAAACACCTGCGCCGAGAGCGCTGTTGATCCGCTTCGGGTCACCGCACACGATCAGGAGTGCGGAGGCCTTGGCCAGGGCGGCCGGCAGCGCGAGGGCGGCGGAGTCGTCACCTCCGTTGACCGCGACCACCACGACGGGGCGGGCGGACGCCCGTTCCACCGACGCCGCGCCCGCATAGAACACGTCGTCACGGGCGTCGTGCTGGGCCCAGTAGGCGGACTCGCCGAAGGACAGCTCGTGAGCCGCCCACGGGTGCAGTTCGCCCGTGGTGAGGACCAGGATGTCGCCCGGCGCGCGGCCGGAGTCGAGCAGCAGGTCGACCGCCTCGCCCGCGGCGTCCAGGGCGCCGTCCATCGGAGCGGGGATGAGCTGGATCTGCGGTCCGGAACGATTCTCCTTCCGGGGCGGCTGGGGCTTCCCCGCAGCCGCCGACGGGCGCTGTGCGGGGGGCGCGGGCCTGGCCGGACCAGGTCCCGGATGGCCGGGACGCGGCGAGGCCGCGGAACGCGGACCGGGTACGGGACGAGGGGTCGGCGCGGTGCGGCCTGCGGCCGGTGTCGCGCGGGGACCCTGGGCGCTCTCGTGAATCTGAGGCTCCTCGGGGATGAGAGGCATGGGTGGATGTCTATCAAATGCCGGTGTCGATGGCATCGGCGGGTGGGCACAAAAGTGCGACCCGGCTGTTGGCAGGACGGGGTCAGAAGTCGAAGCCGAGCTGGCCCCCGTCTTCCAGTGCGGCCGCCTCCGGGGAGAGGCGGACCTTCTTGAGGTGCCGCCACTTGGGCAGCGCGTCCAGGTAGGCCCAGGAGAGCCGGTGGTAGGGGGTGGGCCCCAGTTCCTCCAGAGCCGCCTTGTGCACAGGCGAGGGGTACCCGGCGTTGTCTGCGAAGCCGAATACGGCGAACTCCTGCTGCAACGCGGCCATCATGGCGTCCCTGCGCACCTTGGCTATCACCGACGCGGCGGCCACGGCAACGCAGGACTGATCACCCTTGATCACCGTACGTACCCGCCAGGGCACTCCCAGGTAGTCGTGCTTGCCGTCGAGAATGACTGCCTCAGGACGCACCGGCAGACCGTCCAGAGCCCGTACGGCGGCGAGCCGCAGCGCAGCGGTCATCCCGAGGTCGTCGATCTCCTCGGGCGAGGCATGACCGAGAGCGTGTGCCGTGACCCAGGACTCCAACTCCCCCGCCAGCTCCGTGCGGCGCTTCGGGGCGATCAGCTTGGAGTCGGTGAGCCCGGCAGGCGGTCTGCGCAGTCCGGTGATTGCCGCGCAGACGGTCACCGGCCCGGCCCATGCCCCACGGCCGACCTCGTCGATGCCTGCGACGATCTTGGCGCCTGTGGTCGCCCGGATCGAGCGCTCGACTGCGTGAGTAGGTGGTTCGTACGGCATGGCGCCAGCAAGAGTACGCCGCTCGAGGGGGGGCTGCGACACCCGGATTCCCTTCGGGCCCTCCACAGCGTCCGTCAGCCGCTGCCCGGCCGCAGCAGCGGCACCATGACCTGGTCGATCATCTCGGCGATGTCCTTGTCCGGCCATTCGCTCCCGCACACTTTCGAGCGATACATCAGCAAGCCGGGGATGACGTCGAACACCAGGTCACACGTGGCGTCGGCCCGCACGTCGCCACGGGCGACCCCGCGGCGAACCACCTCTCGGAAGAGCCGGTTGGAGGGTTCGACGACCCGGTTCACGATCACGCCGTGAAAGCGCTCGGCGGAGGCGGTGTCGCATTCGTGAAGCACTGATCGCAGCGCGAGACCCGAGCGGGAGAACATGGCGTCCCGCACTCTGCGACAGAGCTGGTAGAGGTCCTCGCGGATGCCGCCGTGATCGGCGGCCTCGTCCAGCGTCGGCAGTCCCGCTTCCAGCGCGTCCGCGACGAGATCCTCCTTCGACGGCCAGCGGCGGTAGACCGCCGCCTTGCCGGTCTGGGCGCCTGCGGCGACGCCTTCCATCGTGAGCCCGCCCCAGCCGACCGTGCTGAGCTGCTCCAGCGCGGCTTCCAGGATCGCTCGTTCCAGTACGAGCCCTCGCCGGCGCAGCGGAACCGGCGGGGCCTGCACACCGGGGGACCAGCGCGAAGTGGCCATGGTGTTCTCTCCGTTGGGGACTGGAGGTCTAGTGAACGCTTGCGTTCACTGACGGGGATTCTCTACGGTTGACGGCAAAGTGAACGGCATCGTTCACTAACTCACGGGTGGGGAAATCGAAGTGACAACCTCTCAGTTAACAGCTCCCGACAAACCGGGGGCCGCCCGGCGACAGGGCCGCCCAGGCATCGCACTCGCGGTGATCGCAGCTCTCCAGCTCATGGTGGTCCTCGACACCACGATTGTGAACATCGCGCTCCCACACATCCAAGGAGCGCTCGAGTTCACCACGACCCAGCTCTCATGGGTGGTTAACGCCTACACGCTCACCTTCGGCGGCCTGCTCCTGCTGGGCGGCAGGGCCGGGGACATCCTCGGACGGCGCCGCGTCTTCGTCTCCGGCGTACTGCTGTTCACCGTCGCCTCGCTGCTGTGCGGAATCGCCCAGGAGCCGTGGCAGATGCTGGCCGCGCGGGCCCTGCAGGGTGTGGGTGGCGCCATCGCCTCCCCGACCGCGCTCGCCCTCATCACCACGACCTTCCGGGAAGGCCCGGAGCGCAACCGGGCCTTCGGCATCTTCGCGGCCGTGTCGGCCAGCGGCGCCGCCATCGGCCTGCTGGCCGGCGGCATGCTCACCGAGTGGCTCGACTGGCGCTGGGTGTTCTACGTGAACCTGCCCATCGGCATCCTGATCGCGGTCCTCGCTCCCGTCTTCATCAACGAGTCCGAGCGCCATTCCGGACGGTTCGACGTCTCCGGCGCGCTCACCTCGACGGTGGGCATGGCCTCCCTGGTCTACGGGTTCATCCGGGCGTCCGAGGACGGCTGGCGCGATGGACTGACCCTGGGGGCGTTCGGCGTGGCCGCCGTCCTGCTCACCGCGTTCGTCCTGATCGAGCGCGGCGCCCGGGAGCCGATCACGCCCCTGCGGATGTTCGCCGACCGCAACCGCTCGGGCACCTACCTGATCATGATGAGCCTCTCGGCCGCCATGTTCGGCATGTTCTTCTTCATCGTGCTCTTCGTCCAGAACGTGCTGGGCTACAGCCCCATCACCTCCGGACTGGCCTTCCTGCCGGTCACGGTGATGATCGTGACTGCCGCAGGCATCTCCTCGAAGCTGCTGCCCGTCCTCGGCCCCAAGCCCTTCCTGGTCGCGGGCGCCGTGCTCACCGGCGGCGGCATGGCGTGGTTGACGGCGATCGGCCCGGACAGCTCCTACCTCGGCGGAGTCCTGGGTCCGATGCTGCTGTTCGGCTTCGGCATGGGACTCGTCTTCGTGACCGCGACGCTGACGGCCGTATCGGGTGTGGCGCAGCACGAGTCGGGCGCAGCCTCCAGTCTGCTCAACGCGACGCAGATGGTCGGCGGTTCCCTCGGGCTGTCGATTCTCATGACCGTCTTCGGGTCCGCGGGCCGGGCAGAGGCCGAGCGGCAGCTGCCCTCGTTCCTCGCCGAGTCGACTCCCGCCCAGAAGGAGGCGTTCGCCACGACGCACGAGCTTCCGCCGCCGTGGGGGCACCAGGTGCTCGCCGAAGGGATCTCCACCGCCTTCTGGGCCGGTGTGGGCCTGGTCGGGCTCGCGGTACTGGCCGCAGTCCTCGTCATCCGGGTCCGCAAGAGCGACCTCGAGGCGCTGAGCGGCGCGGCCGGCCCGGGAGCACACGCGGGCTAGAGGTGTCCGGCGGACCGAGCTGGGCCCTCCTCAGCAACGCCACCGGAGCAAGCGCTGGTCATCGGCTACGGGCCGGCCGGGGAGCCCGTAGCCACCGCTCGGCCGAGGGCGTCGCCATCAGCGCCCCGGCCGTCGCACGCCGCGACCGGATCCGGTCAGCCGGGCCCTTCGGGAAGCCAGTCCGGCAGGGCCTCGGTCCGCTCCAGCCAGTGCGCGGGTGGCTGGCCCGCCTTGCCCGCCGCGACCACTCCGCAGGCGATCGCGCAGGTGGTGTCGACGTCTCCGCCGACCTGGGCGGTCGTCCAGAAGGTCCGCTCGAAGTCCCCGAGGGACCTGGCGGCGGACCACAGCGCGAAGGGGACGGTGTCGTGGGCGCTGGTACGCCGACCGCTGCCGAGGACGGCCGCCACCGTGCCGGCGTCGTCGTAGTCGAGCATGTCCCGGGCCCGCCGCAGCCCGGCGCCGACCGCGCTCCGGGGAACCAGGGCGATCACCCCGTCCAGCAGTTCCTCCGGCCCCGGCGACCCTGCCGGGTTCGCAACCAGGGCAGCCGCCGCGGCCACGGCCATGGCACCGACGACCGCCTCGCGGTGCTGGTGGGTCGTGTAGGAGGAGATCTCGGCCTGGTGGGTCGCCTGCTCGGGGTCGTCCGCGTACCAGGCTCCGAGCGGCGCGATCCTCATCGCCGAACCGTTGCCCCATGAGCCCTGCCCCTTGAAGAGAGCGGCGGCGAGCTCCCGCCAGTCGCCTCCCTCCCTGATCAGCCTGAGCATGCGGTTGACGGCGGGGCCATAACCGCGGTCGAAGTCGTGGTGCTCCGCGAACGAGCGGGCCAGCGCGTCCTGGTCCACACGATGGTGCTCCACCAGCACCGCCAGCACGGAGCAGGCCATCTCGGTGTCGTCGGTCCACTGCCAGTCGGGCGGCGGCAGCTCGCGCTGCATCAGCAGGGGGTAGTTCGAAGGTACGAAGAACTGGGAGCCCAGGGCGTCTCCCACGGACAGTCCGCGCAGGCTGTCCAGGGCGCGTGCGAAGCGCCGGTCGCGAGAGGAATCAGCGGTCATCTTCCTGCCACTCTATCCGGTGCCGCCGTACGGCTCGGGGGTTCGCCAGCGCTCGAACGGCCGGTCCAGGGCATAGCGCCCGTCCTCGCGCAGCTGCAGTATTCGCATCTCCCCGTTGCCCGGGTTGGACAGCGACTCGAATTCCGCGACCGACCAGTGGAACCAGCGCATGCAGAACAGCCGCATGGTCAGTCCGTGGGTGACCAGCAGGACGTTGGGCGGATGATCGGGTGCTTCAAAGCTGCGGTGCAGGCTCTCCAGGAACGCCCCGACACGGTCGTACACATCCGCCCCGGACTCGCCCTGGGCGAAGCGGTAGAAGAAGTGGCCGTACGCGTCGCGGTACGCCTTCTGCAGCCGGACGTCGTCCCTGTCCTGCCAGTTGCCCCAGTCCTGCTCCCTGAGCCTCGGCTCCTCTCGGACCCGGACCAGCTCCGGATCGAGCCCGAAAGCCCGGAAGGTCTCATGGGTCCGGCGGTAGGGCGAGACGTACACGCTGACACGCTCACGACCGAACAGCTCACGGAGCCGGACCCCGGTCTCCTCTGCCTGCGCCAGCCCCCCGGCCGTCAGATGGAGCGCATGATCGGGCTCGCGCTCATAGACCGTGTCGTCGGCGTTGCCCACCGATTCTCCGTGCCTGACAAGGACGATGCGTCGCGGTCGTGCCATACGTCGACCCTAGGGGGTGTCTCGCCGATCTTGCCGGGCTCCCGACGCCTGGCACCGCGCCTCGCCGCGTTGTCGTCGGTCGCCGACGCTCCGCGTCGCCTCCCTCCTCCGCCTTGCGATCCACGGCACCAGACCCTCCCCCTACGCCCTGCGGGCGTGGGGGGACCCCCACTCCCTCATCCGGCCTGATCGACAAGACACCCCCTAGGCCCGCCCGTCATCGGCCGATGAGCCGCCCCGAGTCCATCCGGCGTATCCGCCCGTCGAAGCGACGCCGCAGCAGCCGGTCGTGGGACACGACGACCAGCGCCCCAGGCCACTGGATCAGCGCCTCCTCCAGCTCTTCGACCAGGCCGAGGGCCAGATGGTTGGCCGGCTCGTCCAGCAGCAGAAGATCCGCGGGACGCGCGAGCAGCCGGGCCAGGGCGAGCCGCCGCCGCTGCCCCGCGGAGAGGGAGCCGACCCGGACATGAAGATCACGGGGGCGGAACAGACCGAACGACAGGAGCAGCTCCGCCTGCTCGTCCTCGGTGGGCAGGGCCAGCCCCCGTGCGAAGGCACGGAGAACCGACTCGCCGGGGCGGCTCACCGGTATCTCCTGAGCGAGGTATCCGATGGCTCCTCTCCGGGTCACCGAGCCGCTGTCAGGTTTCAAGGAACCTGCCATCACCCGCAGAAGTGTCGACTTACCCGCTCCGTTGCCTCCGTGGACGAGGAGTTTCTCCCCGGCCCCCACCGTCAAGCCGTCGACAACGAGGCGGTCCGCGACACGCACGTCCGTCAACGTGACCACGTCGCCCTCCACGGCTCCCGCCTGCGGACGGGCCGAGAAGCGCAGCGGCTCCGGAGGCTTGGCCACGGGTGCCTCGCGCAGCCGGCGCAGACGCTCCTCCGCGTTGCGGATCCGCCCCGCGACCGACGCCTGGACGCGACCACCGGCCCGGTCGAACGCCATCTTGTTGTTGTCCTTGATGGGCCGGCCCGCCGCGACGCCATGCGCGGTGGTCGCCGCAAACGCCTCCAGCCGCTCCGTCTCCTCGCGCCACTGCTCGTACGCCTGCTCCCAGCGGCGCCGGGCCGCCGACTGCTCGGCGCGGAAGCCTTCGTACCCCCCGCCGTACCGGACGAGGGTGCGTCTGTCGGCATCCACCTCGACCACAGCGGTCGCCACCCTCTCCAGGAACGTGCGGTCGTGCGAAACGGCGATCACGGTCCCCGTATGGGCGGTCAGGGCGCCCTCCAGCCAGTCCAGAGCCGACTCGTCCAGGTGGTTCGTGGGCTCGTCGAGGAACATGACCTCCGGCCCTGCGGCGATCAGGCAGGCAATCCCCAGACGCGCCTGCTCCCCGCCGGACAGAGTGCCCAGCCGCCGGTCACGGCCGATGTGCGCGAGGCCCAGCCCGTGCATCGCCTTGTCGACACGGGCGTCCGCCGCATAACCCCCGCGCAGCTCGAAGGCTGTCAGGACGTCGCCGTACTCGCGCAGAGCCGCGTCACCTCCGGAGCCGAGCGAAGCCTCCAGCTCGCGCAGCCGCCTCTCCATGGCGCGCACCTCTGCCAGTGCGGCGTCGATCGCGTCCTCGACACTGCGCTCGGGAGGTAACTGGGGCGTCTGGGCCAGCAGTCCCGCACCACGCTCGGCGATGACGACCGCCTCACCGGCGTCCGGCGGTTCGGCACCGGCGAGCAGACGCAGCAGGGTGGACTTCCCCGCTCCGTTCTCCCCGACCACACCGATGCGCTCACCGGGGCGGACGGTGAGCGAGACGTCGTCCAGCAACAGCCGGTCGCCGCGGGTCGCGGTCACACCATGAAGAGAGATCTGAGTCGGCACGTGCACCCCCGAGAAGAAGCGGCAGGAAGCCGCATCGATTAATGCAACCCTTGTCGCATTACGAAGAGTGTGCCACGATGGAAACTCTTAACGCAACAGGAGTCGCAATTGAATGAGAAGACGCCGGCCCCGGGCACCCAGCGCCCCGGCGGACGTACCGCCCGCACGCGAGCGGCCGTTCGGGACGCCGTCCTCACCGGCCTCGGCGAGCACGGCTACCCCGGCCTCACGGTCGAATACGTCGCCGAGCAGTCGGGCGTGCACAAGACGACGCTCTATCGCCGGTGGGGAGGCGTCGAAGGACTGGTGGCCGATGCGCTCGACCTCGCCGGCGAGGACAGCTGGACCCCACCGGACACGGGCAGCCTGGAGGGAGATCTTCATGCGCTGGCGCGGGAGGTGGCGGACTCCTTCGACGACCCGGAAGCGGCGGCAGCCCCCGCCGCGTTCATCGCCGCGGCCTTCCAGTCACGCCGTGCGGCCGACGCGCTGCGCGCTTTCTACGCGGAGCGATTCAGACGGTCGGCGACCGTGGTCGAGAGAGCGGTCGCCCGGGGTGAAGCGCCCACCGACACCGACGCGGGCGAGGTCGTGCGAGCCGTATCCGCACCCTTGTTCTTCCGGCTCTTCATCACCCGAGAGCCGGCCGACCGGGCTCTCGCCGACCGGTCGGCCGCAGCGGCGATCGCGGCGCTGCGTGCCGGCGTCTTCTCGGCACACCGGCCGGAAGGTGCACCCGCCCCCGCAACGCCCGACGCATCAGCCGAGGCAGCGACCGACGCAGGGCCGCGAGCGCGGGCGTGATCAGCGGCGTAAGCAGCGAAGTGAGCAGAGGCGTGAGCACGGGGCGCGATCAGACGGTCCAGGACGGCTCCAGCTCCACGACGTCACCGGCCAGTGCGGAGACGTCGGCCTCGGTCTGTGCGCGCAGGAGCAGCCGCTCGATGCGCTCCCTCCGGTACTTGCCGTGCTCCGCCGCGGACAACCACATGGACATCACGAGGAATTCGTTTTCCGGCGCCTCGCCGAGCATGCCGCGCACCATCCCCGGCGACCCCGCCATAGCGGGATTCCACACCTTCTCCTGCATGAGCGAGAAGTGCTCGACCCGGTCCTCGCGGACACGGCAGTGCGCCACCCGCACCACATCCGCGTCCGTGAAGCGCGGCTCGAACCCTGTCTTCACGTCGAAGCGGTAATCGAAGAGCGTGGCCTGAATGTCCTTGTACGTGCCCGACTGACCCGCCGCCAGCCGGTCGTGGGACCGCGCCATGAAGGAGTCGTAGAAGGGGCGGCTCTCCCAGAAGGCGAACACATGGGCAACGTTGGGCCGTATCCGGCTCCAACCGCCGCCCTGCCCCCGGAATCCCGGCTCACCCAGCAGCCCCGCCCACTTCCGCTGCCCCCGCTCGAACCCTCGACGGTCCACCACGGTGCAACGAATCCACTTGACCAGCACCGCGCCATCGTACGGCCCGGACCACGAGGCCGTTCCCTGTCGACAGGAGTGCATCCACCCGTGCGACAGTGCGCTGGCCGTGCACCGACGGCGCCCCTGCCATGCACCCGTAACCGCATATTCCGTCCCGCGCCCCCGCACCGCCCCGGCACAATGATCAGCATGACGGCGCTGCACACCAACCCGCTCTTTGCCCGCCTCGAATCAGCCGAACGCGTTCTGGTCGCGGGAGCCGGCGGTGGTTTCGACGTGTACGCCGGGCTGCCGATCGCGCTGTCCCTCATCCACCAGGGCAAGACGGTCCATCTGGCCAACCTCACGTTCAGCGCCGTGGAAGGCTCCCCTCGGACGCCCGGCTCGCCCCCGACGTCGCCGTGATCACCCCGGATTCCGCGCCCCACCAGACGTACTTCCCCGAGCGGACCCTGGCCCAGTGGCTGGCGCTGCACGGGTACCCGAGCATGGTGCACGCGTTCGCCCGCGTCGGCGTACAGCCGCTGCGCGCCGCGTACCGGGCGTTGATCGAACGGCACGAGATCGACGCGGTGGTCCTCGTCGACGGCGGCACCGACATCCTGATGCGTGGCGACGAGTCCGGCCTGGGGACGCCGGAGGAGGACCTGACCAGCGTGGCGGCCCTGGCCCGTATCGATGTCCCCGAGCGCCTCGTCGTCTCCGTGGGCTTCGGGGTCGACGCGTACCACGGTGTGAGCCACGGCCTTGTCCTGGAGAACATAGCGGCGCTGGAGACCGACGGCGCCTACCTCGGCGCGTTCTCCGTACCACGGGCAACCCGGGAGGGCGCGCTGTTCCTCGACGCCGTGAGCCATGCCCAGGAGCACACGCCCGACCATCCGAGCATCGTGAACGGGTCCATAGCCGCCGCCGTCCGGGGCTCCTTCGGAGATGTCCGGTTCACCTCGCGCACCCGAGGCAGCGAGCTGTTCATCAATCCTCTGATGTCCCTCTGCTTCGCCTTCGAACTGGAGGGGCTGGCACGCCGCTGCCTGTACCTGGACCGGATCGAGAACACGCATCTGATCCGTCAGGTCAGCAGCGCCATCGCCGAGTTCCGGGATGAGGTCGTGCGGCAGCGGCCGCCTCGCCGCATCCCCCACTGAGGGACTACGGTCAACGTCCGTAAGAACGACGGAAGTTACGGGGAGGGAGATCCGGTGAGCAACCTCAGCAAGGGGGTCCGGAAGGCCGAGGTGGCACTCAAGTGGGATCCGAGTCCGCTGGGCGACCCGCCCCATGATCTCGATCTGGTGGCCGCGACCTACCGGACGGACGCCAAGAACGAACCGGCGTACGTCGTCCACTTCGACAGCAGGTCACCGGACGGGACGATCACCCTGACGAGGGAGAGCAGGACGGGCCAGGGGTTCGGCGCCGACGAGGTCATGACGCTGGAGTTCGACCGGCTCGCGGCGGGGTACGAGCGTGTTGTCGTGGGCGTCGTCATTCAGCAGCGGACGGGCCGGAGGGTGTTCGGTGATGTCGCGAACACCCTCGTGAAGGTCCTGGAAGGGTACGACGAGCTGGCGACGTGCGACTTCGCCGCGGTCTCACAGTCCACGGCGGCCGTCGTCTGCGAGTTCAGGCGCGATACGGCGGGAAACTGGCAGTTCCACGAATCGGTGCGCGGATTCGACACGGACCCGCAGTCCTTCATCGGCCTGATGAGCGGCTGACCGCCGCGCCCTGCCTGCCCGATACCGGGCAGGCATGGGGCGGCGGATCGGACACCACCCAGGCGTCACAGACGCCGAGGGCGGTGGCGCCGGGAAACCGGCTCCACCGCCCTGGCGAGGAGGTTCACGCCCGCGTGGGGCGCGGAATCAGCTGCAGCCGCTGGTCGAGCCGCAGCCCTCGCAGATGTAGCAGGAACCGGCGCGCTGCATCTTCGTTCCGCACGAGAAGCAGAGCGGTGCGTCGGCGCTGATGCCGAGCTGCATCTCGACCAGTTCGGCCGAGGTGTGTGCCTGCTTCGGAGCCGGAACCTCCGCCTTCGGGGCGGCAACGGCCTTCAGCTCCTGCTGACGCGGAGCGGACTGCGCCAGACCCTCGACATCGACCTCGTCGTCGGCCGGCTCGTAGGAGCCGGTCTCCAGGTGACGCTGACGCTCCTCCGCCGAGTGGATGCCGAGCGCCGAGCGCGTCTCGAAGGGCAGGAAGTCCAGCGCCAGGCGGCGGAAGATGTAGTCGACGATCGACTGCGCCATGCGCACGTCCGGGTCGTCCGTCATGCCGGCCGGCTCGAAGCGCATGTTGGTGAACTTCGAGACGTACGTCTCCAGCGGAACGCCGTACTGCAGGCCCACCGAGACGGCGATCGAGAAGGCGTCCATCATGCCCGCGAGGGTGGAGCCCTGCTTCGACATCTTCAGGAAGACCTCGCCGAGACCGTCGTCCGGGTAGGAGTTGGCGGTCATGTAGCCCTCGGCGCCGCCGACGGTGAACGAGGTCGTGATGCCCGGGCGGCCCTTGGGCAGGCGCTTGCGGACGGGACGGTACTCGACGACCTTCTCGACCGCGGACCGGATCGTCTCCTCGGCCTTCTCGGTGATCTCGGTCTTCTCCTTCTCCTTCTTCTTGGCGGAGAGGGGCTGGCCGACCTTGCAGTTGTCGCGGTAGATCGCGAGCGCCTTGACGCCCATCTTCCACGCCTCGAAGTAGACCTCTTCGACGTCCTCGACGGTCGCCGTCTCCGGCAGGTTGACCGTCTTGGAGAGCGCGCCCGAGATCCACGGCTGGATGGCCGCCATCATGCGGACGTGGCCCATCGCGGAGATGGAGCGCTCGCCCATCGCGCAGTCGAAGACCTCGTAGTGCTCGGGCTTCAGACCGGGCGCGTCGATCACGTTGCCGTGGTCGGCGATGTGGGCGACGATCGCCTCGATCTGCTCGGGCTGGTAGCCGAGGCGGCGCAGCGCCTGCGGCACGGTGCCGTTGACGATCTGCATCGAGCCGCCGCCGACGAGCTTCTTGAACTTGACCAGCGCCAGGTCCGGCTCGAGGCCCGTGGTGTCGCAGGACATCGCGAGACCGATGGTGCCGGTCGGGGCGATGACGGACGCCTGGGAGTTGCGGAACCCGTTCTTCTCGCCGAGACGGATCACGTCCTGCCAGGCCTCGGTGGCCGCGGCCCAGATCGGGGTGTCCAGGTCGTCCATGCGGACGGCCTTGGCGTTGGCGTCGGCGTGCTGCTTCATGACGCGCTTGTGCGGCTCGGCGTTGCGGGCGTAGCCGTCGTACGGGCCGACGACCGCGGCGAGTTCGGCGGAGCGCTTGTAGGACGTGCCGGTCATCAGGGAGGTGATGGCGCCGGCGAGGGCGCGACCGCCGTCGGAGTCGTACGCGTGGCCGGTCGCCATGAGCAGGGCGCCCAGATTGGCGTAGCCGATGCCGAGCTGGCGGAAGGCGCGGGTGTTCTCGCCGATTTTCTGCGTCGGGAAGTCCGCGAAGCAGATCGAGATGTCCATCGCGGTGATGACCAGCTCGACGACCTTGGCGAAGCGCTCGACGTCGAAGGACTGGCGGCCCTCGCCGTTGTCCTTGAGGAACTTCATGAGGTTCAGCGAGGCGAGGTTGCACGAGGTGTTGTCCAGGTGCATGTACTCGCTGCACGGGTTGGAGCCGTTGATGCGGCCGGACTCGGGGCAGGTGTGCCAGTGGTTGATCGTGTCGTCGTACTGGATGCCCGGGTCGGCGCAGGCCCACGCGGCCTCGGCCATCTTGCGGAAGAGCGCCTTGGCGTCGACCTCCTCGATGACCTCACCGGTCATCCGGGCACGCAGGCCGAACTTCCCGCCCGACTCGACGGCCTTCATGAACTCGTCGTTCACGCGCACAGAGTTGTTGGCGTTCTGGTACTGGACGGACGTGATGTCGTCGCCGCCCAGGTCCATGTCGAAGCCCGCGTCGCGCAGCGCGCGGATCTTCTCCTCTTCCTTGACCTTGGTCTCGATGAAGTTCTCGATGTCGGGGTGGTCGACGTCGAGGATGACCATCTTGGCCGCGCGACGGGTGGCACCGCCGGACTTGATCGTTCCTGCAGAGGCGTCGGCGCCGCGCATGAAGGAGACCGGGCCGGAGGCGTTGCCGCCCGAGGACAGCAGCTCCTTGGAGGAGCGGATGCGGGAGAGGTTCAGGCCGGCGCCGGAGCCGCCCTTGAAGATCATGCCCTCTTCCTTGTACCAGTCGAGGATCGACTCCATGGAGTCGTCGACGGACAGGATGAAGCAGGCGGAGACCTGCTGCGGCTGGGGCGTGCCGACGTTGAACCAGACCGGCGAGTTGAAGCTGAAGATCTGGTGCAGGAGGGCGTACGCGAGCTCGTGCTCGAAGATCTCGGCGTCGGCGGGCGAGGCGAAGTAGCTGTAGTCCTCGCCGGCCTTGCGGTACGTCTTCACGATCCGGTCGATCAGCTGCTTGAGACCGGTCTCCCGCTGCGGGGTACCGACCGCCCCGCGGAAGTACTTGCTGGTGACGATGTTGACCGCGTTCACCGACCAGAAGTCGGGGAACTCGACGCCACGCTGCTCGAAGTTCACCGAGCCGTCACGCCAGTTGGTCATGACGACGTCACGGCGCTCCCAGACCACCTCGTCGTACGGGTGCACGCCGGGGGTGGTGTGGATCCGCTCGATACGCAGGCCCTTGCTCGCCTTGGCTCCCTTGGTGCGGGACCCTCGTGCCGGGCCGCTCGTCGTCTCGGTCATGCCGCCTCCCATATACGGGCAAAAACGCCCTGAAGTGCCCAGATCTTCCCGTGGCACTGCTTGTGTCTGGTGCCTCGGAGCGCCGCGCAGCGCCCCGTGACAGGTCATGTGCCGCCTGAGGCGGATGGAGAGCCCGTGACACACGGCTCCGCCCGCCGGCGGGTGCCGCTCAGTCGGCGGCGGTGGCGGGGACGGGGACCTCGACAGCCCCGCCGCTCCGCTTCTTTGCGGGTGGCCGCTCGTCGCGCAGTTCCGCGATGGCGGCCTCGAAGTCCTCGAGTGAGTCGAACGCCCGATAGACGGACGCGAACCGCAGGTACGCGACGAGGTCGAGTTCCTGCAGGGGGCCGAGTATGGCCAGACCCACGTCATGGGTGGTCAGCTCGGCGCTACCGGTGGCGCGCACCGCTTCCTCGACCCGCTGGCCGAGCTGAGCGAGGGCGTCCTCCGTGACCGGCCGCCCCTGGCATGCCTTGCGCACGCCGGAGATGACCTTGGTACGGCTGAAGGGTTCCGTGACACCGCTGCGCTTGATCACCATCAGCGACGCGGTCTCCACCGTCGTGAAGCGGCGGGAGCAGTCGGGGCACTGCCGGCGTCGTCGGATCGACGTTCCGTCGTCGGTGGTCCGACTGTCGACGACGCGGCTGTCAGGGTGCCTGCAGAAGGGACAGTGCATGGCTCCCAACCCCTCCTTCACAGCACGACCGAATAGCCTCAACTGGCTCGCTGAGCCCCCCGAAGCAGCCCCAAGCATAGGCGATGCCCTGAGCTTCGACGGACCAGGGACCACAACTTCTGGGTGGCGGTCACAATCCAACCACTAGATCTGGGGTCGGGCCGCTTTTCAGGGCCGTAGCGCGTGTCGCGCGACGCCGCCGAGGAGGTTGCCGCGCACGGGCCGTACGACGGCCGTCCACGGAGCGCACACGAGCCACACGCGGGCAATCCACGGGCCACACGCGCGCGGTCCACGATGCGCACGCGCGCGGTCGTCATGGGCGCGGCTACGGGTGTCGGTCGGCGGTCGATGCCAGACTTGGCGGAGCCCGCCCCTCTCGCCTCCGACGGCGGAGGCTGCCGTAGGACCTCTCATCGGCCGGCATTCCCGGCGTTCGCACATACACCCAGCTGAGCGGCCACGTCAGGCAATCCGCGATTTTTCACTCGAACGTGTGTTTGGCGCAACCTTTCGAAACCTACTACCGTTGTCCAGCTAGGGAGACCATTCGAGAGGGGCCGACGTGACCACCACCGCTGACAGTGCCGCCATCACTGCCCAGGACCGCTCCCAGAACCGATTCGAGCCGGTGCATGCCATGAATGACGCAGCCACGACCCCGGAGGGGCCCAAGCCCACCCGCTCGCTGCCCGGCCGACCTCCAGGGATCCGGGCGGACAGCTCCGGCCTGACGGACCGGCAGCGGCGTGTCATCGAAGTGATCCGCGACTCCGTGCAGCGCCGGGGTTACCCACCGTCGATGCGTGAGATCGGCCAGGCCGTCGGTCTTTCCAGCACCTCCTCCGTCGCCCACCAGCTGATGGCGCTGGAGCGCAAGGGATTCCTGCGTCGGGACCCGCACCGCCCCCGCGCGTACGAGGTCCGCGGCTCCGACCAGCCCAGCACCCAGCCGACGGACACCTCGGGCAAGCCCGCCGCGTCCTATGTGCCGCTGGTGGGCCGGATCGCCGCCGGTGGCCCCATCCTCGCCGAGGAGTCCGTCGAGGACGTCTTCCCCCTCCCCCGCCAGCTGGTCGGTGACGGCGAGCTGTTCGTGCTCAAGGTCGTCGGTGACTCGATGATCGAGGCCGCCATCTGCGACGGCGACTGGGTGACGGTGCGCCGCCAGCCCGTCGCCGAGAACGGGGACATCGTCGCCGCCATGCTGGACGGCGAAGCCACCGTCAAGCGTTTCAAGCGGGAGAACGGCCATGTCTGGCTGCTCCCCCACAACGCTGCCTACCAGCCCATCCCCGGTGACGAGGCGACCATCCTCGGCAAGGTGGTGGCGGTGCTGCGGCGGGTCTGACGGACTCGCCGGCTCTGACCGGGCCCCGGGACCCACTGCGCCGGTCCCGGGGTCCTGCCGTGTCTCCTCCGGTGCTCTTCTCCGGTGCTCTTCTCCGGCGTCTCCTCCCGGAGGACGTATCCAGCGGGACGTAGCGCGGACGTCCGGGCTACTTGCCGTCCGCCTTGGCCGCAGCATCGATCGCGGCCAGCGACCGGCGCACCTGATTGCGGTCCGTCGTGTACCAGAAATCGGGCAGCGAGGCCCGCAGATAGCTGCCGTACCGGGCGTTGGCCAGCCTCGGATCCAGTACGGCCACGACCCCACGATCCCCCGTGGCACGCACCAGACGACCGGCCCCCTGCGCCATCAGAAGAGCCGCATGCGTCGCGGCGACAGCCATGAAGCCATTGCCTCCGGCCTCCTCCACAGCCTTCTGCCGCGCGCTCATCAAGGGGTCGTCGGGCCGGGGGAACGGAATACGGTCCATGACCACCAGCTGGCAGCCGGGCCCCGGGACATCGACTCCCTGCCACAGGGAGAGCGTGCCGAACAGGCACGTCTCCGGATCGGCGGCGAAGTTCTTGATCAGCTCGCCGAGCGTCTCCTCGCCCTGCAGCAGGATCGGCTTGTCGAGCCGTCCCCTCAGCTCCTCCGCGGCGGCCTTGGCAGCCCGCATCGAGGAGAACAGCCCGAGGGTGCGCCCGCCCGCCGCCTCCATCAGCTCGGCCAGCTCGTCCATCATGTCGCCGCGCGAACCCTCACGGCCGGGTGTCGCCAGGTGCCGGGCGACGTAGAGAATCCCCTGCTTGGGGTAGTCGAAGGGCGAGCCGACATCGAGCCCCTTCCACTGCGGGACCTCGTCTCCTCCGGTGCCCTCCGGGGCGAGCCCCAGGGATGCCCCCACACCGTTGAAGTCGCCGCCGAGCTTGAGCGTCGCGGACGTGAGCACGACCGAACGCTCCGCGAACAACTTCTCGCGGAGCAGCCCCGAGACCGACAGCGGAGCCACCCGCAGGGACGCGCCGAAGCGGTCGTGCCGCTCGTACCAGACGACGTCGTACTCGGAGCCGAGCGTGATGCGCTCGGCGACGGCGTGGATGTTCTCGACGGAGGCAAGCGCCTGCTTGCGCACCGCGTCCTCGTCCTGGACCGACTTGTCCCGCGTGGAGCCGAGCGCGCTGATCACGGTGCGCGAGGCATCGCGCAGGGACATGAGCGCGTAGCCCAGGTCCTCCGGGATCTCCTCCAGGCGGCCCGGCAGCGCAAGCTCCATCACGCGCTCGAACGACTCCGAAGCGGTCTGGAGCGCGTCCGCCGCCTTTTCGTTGACCAGCTTCGCCGCGCGGCGTACAGCCCGGTTGACCTGGCCCGGAGTGAGCTCGCCGGTGGCGACTCCAGTCACCCGCGAGACCAGTTCGTGTGCCTCGTCGACGATCAGCACCTCGTGCTGCGGCAGGACCGGCGCCCCCTCGATGGCGTCGATCGCGAGCAGCGCGTGGTTGGTGACCACGACGTCGGCGAGCTTCGCCCGCTCCCGGGCCATCTCGGCGAAGCACTCCGCGCCGTATGCGCACTTGGACGCCCCGAGGCATTCGCGGGAGGAGACGGAGACCTGGCTCCACGCGCGGTCGGAGACACCGGGCGTGAGGTCGTCGCGGTCGCCCGTCTCGGTCTCGTCCGCCCAGTCCCGCATACGAAGCAGGTCCTGGCCCAGCTTGCTCGTCGGCGCGGCGGCCTCGAACTGGTCGAAGAGGCCCTCCTCCTCGTCCTGCGGGGCGCCCTCGTGCAGACGGTGCAGGCAGAGGTAGTTGGACCGGCCCTTGAGCATCGCGAACTCGGGCCGCCGGCGCAGCAGGGGATGCAGCGCGTCGACCGTCCGCGGAAGATCACGCTCCACCAGCTGCCGCTGCAGCGCCAGGGTGGCCGTGGCGACGACCACTCGCTCCCCGTGGGCAAGGGCCGGGACGAGGTATCCCAGCGACTTTCCGGTGCCGGTGCCGGCCTGCACCAGAAGGTGCGCGTTCTCGTCGATGGCCTCGGAGACGGCCTCGGCCATCGTGACCTGGCCTGGCCGTTCCACCCCGCCGACGGCGGTGACGGCGGCGTGGAGGAGCTCGGGGAGGGATGGCTTCGTCATAGCGCGACCAGCCTACGGGGCACCACTGACACCGGGTTCACCCATCGGGCCCATCAAGCCACGGCGAGCGGGTTGGGGACGGTGCCGTGCACCGCCGCGTGAGGGCGCTCGGGCCGGTCACGGTAGCCGTCGAGGTGGAGCCTGTTGCGGTTCAGGCACAGCCGATCGATACGTTCCGTGAGCAGATCGAACAGCTCGTAACGCTCCTTGAGGTCGGGGAAGCGGCCCTGATACCGGAGGATCTCCGCCCGTACGAGTGAGAAGAACTCGCGCTCGGCGACTCCCAGCTGATCCTCGAAGATCGGCGCGAGATAGCGGAAGACCCCCACGAACAGACCTGCATGAATGAACTGGGTGAGAAACCCCGGTTCCTCGGTCAGCAGGATCCGCCGGACGTCGTCGGGCATCGAGGTGTGCTCGGGCAGCGGCCGGGCGCTGATGTTGACGTCGTCGACGAAGTCCTTGATCGCCAGCCGCACCGGGACGTCGTGTTCGTCGTAGACGACGATCGCGTTCTCACCGTGCGGGGAGAAGACCGTGCCGTAGCGGTAGAGGAAATGCAGCAGCGGCGGCAGGAGAGCGGCGAACAGCCGCTGGAGCCAGACCTCCGGGGCGAGCCCCGACCGCTCGACCAGCTCGGCGGCGAAAGCGCGGCCCTGCGGGTCGGTGTGGAGCAGTGAGGCGAGGGTCCGGGCCCGCTCGCCCGGGTCCAGGCGGGGCTGGAGCGGTTCGCGCCAGATCGCGCCGAGAAGTTCCTTGTACTGGTAGGGCACGTCGTCGAGGCGGTCGTACAGAGGATGCTCGACGGTGACCGAGGCGACCTCGCCCAGGAGGATCACCCGGCATTCGTCCCGGAGGAACGGGTCGGCGTCCCGCAGGCCGTGCACCCAGGCGGTGACGGCCGGGGCGGCGAGGGTGCGTTCCGTGGGCAGGCCGCGCCACACCAGGGTGTTGAGGACGGACAGCGGCAGTTTGACCATGTGCCGGTCCGGGCGGTCCACGTTCACGAACGTGCGGATGGACTGCTGCGGCAGCCGGAGATCTCCGTCCGCGGCCAGCGGCACGATGTCCTTCCGTGCGATGGCCGGTGCGTACAGGGGCAGCAGCACCTCGTCCCACTGCCACGGGTGTACGGGGAGGAAGAGGTACGCCGCCGGGTCCAGTCCTCTCGCGCGCAGGGCGTCGTCGAAGGCCGCGCGCACGGAGTCGTCCAGCTCGTGGCGGTAGAGATCGTCCGGGGAGGCGAGTCGGGAGACACCCCGGTACCGGGCGAGTGCGGAGCTGACCGCGATCCACGGCAGAGCGGCGGGACGGCGTGCCTCGGGTGACCACAGGGCCGAGTCGACTGCGGAGAAGCCGATGCGGCCCTTGTTGAGGACCAGCCACGGGTGTCCGGTCTGGTGCCCCTCGAGTTCGGCGTAGCCGAGGTCGGCCAGCGCGGCGGCGGTCGCCGCGGTGTGGTCGAGCGCGGTGTCCGCGGTGAGGGTCAGGGAGAGTTCGCGCAGCAGATGGCCGAGGGTCGCTCCGTCGAGGGCGAGGGTGTCCTTCGCCCGGGCGAGGAAGGCGAGCGGGTCGGAGAAGGGCTCCCCGTCCCATGCGACGGAACCTGCATCCACGCGCCAGCTTCCGTAGGCGCCGCGCCGCGCCAGGAAGGTCAGGTCTCCCGCGTCCCCGACCGTGAGGACATAGCGGCGGCTCGGTGCGGGGCGTGCGAGGTCGGCGGGGTGAGCGCTGCCGTGGAGGCCGACCGGGTCGGCGGGCGGTTCGGCCATTCTCGGCTCGATGATCTCCTCGTAGGCGAACTCACCGAGCATCTTGGCCAGGAGTCGGCCGGCGGCCCGTTCCCAGTTGTCGCGGTCGAGGCCGGGCGGCAGGCACAGAGGGCTCGACAGCGGCGCCGGTCCGGCGGTGACGGCGCGGGCGTCGGCACCGTCGTGTCCTGCGTCGGCGTCGCAGGTATCGGTCGGGGCGGTGGGGTCGGTCGACGCGGTGGAGCCGTGGCTGGCAGGGGGCTTCGGCACGGGGACTCCTCGAGTGGAACCGATGAGGTTCGAGCGGTGTATGTAAGGCAGCGAGCTGTTCACAGCACGTTCCGCAGGCGGCGATCGCGGACCATGAGCGCGGCACGCTTGTCGGGCAGGTCGATTTCGGCGAAGAAGCGGAAGCCGGCGCTGAGGAATGCGGCTACGGAAGGGGTGTTGCGCAGATCGGGCTCGGCGACGACGCGTGCGCAGCGGGGACGCCGGGCGAGTACGAGGTCGGAAACGGCTCTGAGGAGCACGGAGCCCAGCCCTCGTCCGCGATCGGTGACGCCGCCGAGAAGGAGATGGATTCCCGTGTCGTGCGGGCGGGCCGGGTAGTGGCGGGCCAGGGGGTCGAGGTCGGCACGGTAGATCTCGAAGTAGCTCATGGGTCTGCCGTCGAGTACGCCGAGACAGGGGATGCTGCGGCCGTCTCCCTCGCACTGGGCGCGCAGGTGCCCGGCGGTGACGGACTCGGGTCCGGCCAGGTCCCAGAAGGCGGCAACGGCCGGATCGTTCATCCAGCGGGTGATCAAGGAGAGATCCCGCTCCAGGCGTACGGGGACCAGCTGGAACTCACCGGCGGGGGTGCGCACCGGCCCCCAGTCACCGGGTGCGTCCAACAGGTCCCCGGACGTGTCCCATGGCTCCTGAGCCGCGGCGGGAACCCTGTGCGCGGGAGTGGCGCCGCCGTCGGCGTCCTTGTGGAAGAGCGCGAGGAAATCGTCGGGCAGCCGCAGGTCGAGGGTGTCCTCCGGGCTCGAGCCGGGCGGGGACGCCTCTTCCGTACCCGGGTCGGTCGCGGCTTCGGGGCGAGGCACGGCGACGGGCTCCTCTCGTCGTTCGGACGTCGTCACGGTCTTCGGCGTGCGCTGATCCGCACGTCGTTCAGGAAACGAGCGGGTTGGCGATGGTGACGTAGACGGACTGGGTGTCGACGGGACCGACGAGTTCGTCGAGGCCGCGGAGGCGGGTGAGCAGGTTGGCCTTGGACCGCAGGGTCGAGGCTTCGAGCAGCAGGGCGGGCAGCGGCGAGCCGAGGGAGGAATGGGCAGCCAGGAACCGCCGGAAGGCGGCGAGGAGGACGCGTTCGTCGGCGAGGCGCTGTGCTCCGAAGGCGCCGATCAGGCCGAGCACGTTGTTGATGCCGAGGTAGTACGCGAAGCGCTCGTCCGTCACGGAGTCGGCGACGAACGTGTCGCTGTCGGCACCGATTCCCGGGAGGCGGCGCTCGAGTTCGGCCCGGCGGGAGTGGCGGAAGTAGTAGCCCTGGTTGTCCCGGTAGCGGCCTCCTGTCGGCCAGCCGTCGGGGTCGAGGAGGACCAGCGTGTTCTGCTGGTGCGCTTCGAGGGCGATGCCCGCGGTGGCGTCGAGCCAGAGCACGGGGCGTACGACGTGGTCCAGGTAGCGCAGGAACCACTCCGCCGCGACAGCGGGGACCGGCCGGCCCGTCCGGGCGGCGAGACGCTCGACCGTGACGGACAGGCGCGAGTGCGTGCCGGTGCGCCCGGGCCAGGGCCGAGGGGAGGTCAGGGCTGCGATGCAGACGGCGTCGTCGCTGTGGTGGAAGGGGTTGTGGCGCAGCATGACGTCGAGTCCGGGGACCGGTTCTCCGTCGGGCGTGTCGACGGCGAGCCATGCCGGGTCGCGCACGATGTCGAATCCGGGGTGGGCCGCCCGCCACTGGGCCGCGAGTCCGGTGCGGAGCAGCCGGTGGACCTCCACGCCTCGGTGGAGTTCCTTGCGGAGGTTCTCCCGGCAGGAGTTGGTGATGCGCAGGCCGAGGGAGAGCTTGAGCATCGCGGGTGCGCCGGGGCGGTGCACGGTGCGGACCGAGGACGTGGGGTGCCAGGGGTCTCCGTTCGGACCGAGATCGCGGAGCAGGCCGGCGTCCAGGAGGGCGGCCACGGCGGGCCGGTGCCGGAGGTCGCGTGCCTGCCAGGGGTGCAGGGGCAGCGCCACGCGGTCGGCAGGGAGCCGGAGGTCACCGGCGAGGCGGGAGGTGAGCTGTTCGGCGGCGAGTGTGCGGCCCT
Source organism: Streptomyces sp. NPDC015127 (assembly GCF_043080095.1). NCBI lineage: Bacteria > Bacillati > Actinomycetota > Actinomycetes > Kitasatosporales > Streptomycetaceae > Streptomyces > Streptomyces sp. NPDC015127. The sequence goes on along the minus strand of NZ_JBIBVE010000010.1, from coordinate 57,946 downwards.
GCTCGGTCCAGGCCGAGTCGCTTGCGAGGACGGAGCGATCGACTGCCCACCAGTGCAGTGGGAAGGAGCCGTGCAACTCCGGTGAGTAGAGCCGGGCTTCGGCGTCGGAGAGTCCCTCGCGGCTCTTCGGCGTGGGGTGGAGCGGGTGGCCGAGCAGCAGGGACTGCTCGGCGTCGAGGAAGAGGTCCGCGTGCTCGGGTGCGGTGGGGTGCCGGCGCCGGTGAGCGATGAACTGGGCGGTGCGCCGGACGGAATCCGCTACGCGGCCCACGAGGTCGGCCCCTTCGGCGCCGCCTGCTTCCCGGCCGAGGAGGGCGGCGACGGTCACCGCGTCGGTGGTGGGGGCGTCGCGCGGGCCGGATTCCAGGGTCGGCAGGCCGAATCGGTGCCAGCCGGTGGGTGACCAGTAGCGGACGGGGACGAGTAGCGCGGTTCCGCTGCCGTGAAGCGGGATGCGCAGGGTGGTGCCGTCGGGTTCGCCGAGGTTGTTCTCGCGTACCCAGCAGCGGAGCAGGTTCTCGATCGCGGCGGCATCGGCCGCGCGGCGTGGATCCGGATCGTCGAGCCGGTCCGCCGCTTCGGGGGTCGTGGTCGCTTCGGGAGTGGTGGCCACGTGAGGGATCGTGGTCACTTCGGGGGTCGTGGTCACGCGGCGGACCGAGGTCAGGGTTTCGTCGTCGAGGCCCCCCGTCTGCTGGCGCGGCACCGTCGCCGCCTCGGCCGTGAGCGGTCCGCTCATCGCGCCGTGGGGGCGGTGCGCGGCGGTGGGGCGGCCGTGGGCCTCGGGCACTTCGGGTGCGGGATTGGGGTTCACGGAGGGCTTCCTTGTGACGGGGTCCGGGTCCGGGGTCAGTACTGCCCGCTGTCGGCGCGGTGTGGGGTGGAGCGTCCTGCGGCGGCCAGTGCGTCCGCGAAGCGGTCGAGGACGGCCACGGCCTGTTCATCGGTGATCGTGAGAGGAGGCAGGAGGCGGACGACGGCGGAGTGGCGTCCGCCGAGTTCGACGATGAGGCCGCGGTTCAGGCACTCCCGCTGGACGGCCGCGGCCAGTTGGGGAGCAGGTGGGGGGACGAGTGCGTCGGGGGCGGTGGAGTCGGGATCGACGAGCTCCACGCCGATCATCAGGCCCCGGCCCCGTACGTCTCCGATACAGGGGTGGGCGGTGGCGAGGCCCTGCAGCCGGGCCAGCATGCGGGCGCCGAGCGTGGCGGCCCGGTCGGCGAGGCGGTTCTCGCGCACGTACGCGAGGGTGGCCGCTCCGGCCGCCATCGCGAGCTGGTTGCCGCGGAACGTGCCGGCGTGTGCCCCCGGTTGCCAGATGTCGAGTTCGGACCGGTAGACGATGACGGCGAGCGGGAGGGAGCCGCCGATGGCCTTGGACATCACCATCACATCGGGCACGATCCCGCTGTGCTCGACGGCCCAGAACGTGCCGGTGCGCCCCACTCCGGTCTGCACCTCGTCGGCGATCAGCGGGATGGAACGGACGGCGGTGATGCGGCGCATCCGCCGCAGCCACTCGTCGGGGGCGGGGATCACCCCGCCTTCGCCCTGCACCGGTTCGAGGATCATTCCGGCTGGGGCCGGCGCACCGCCCTTGGGGTCGTCGAGGAGGTTCTCCGTCCAGCGTGCGGCGAGTTCGGAGCCGCGTTCGCCACCGATGCCGAAGGGGCAGCGGTAGTCGTGCGGGTAGGGCAGTCGTGTCACGCGGACGTCGGTGGCGCCGCCCGATGCGTCGAGGGCGCCCGCCGTCATGCCGTGGTACGCGCCGGTGAAGGCGAGGATTCCGTTGCGGCCGGTGGCGGTGCGGACCAGTTTGAGTGCCGCCTCCACGGCGTCGGTGCCCGCCGGACCGCAGAACTGGATCCGGGCGTCGGCGGCCAACTGCGGCGGGAGAGTGGCGAACAGCTCGGTGGTGAAGGCGTCCTTGACGGGTGTGGCCAGGTCCAGGATGTGCAGCGGCGCCCCGGAGTCGAGGACTTTCCTGATGGCTTCGAGGACGACGGGGTGGTTGTGCCCGAGGGCGAGGGTGCCCGCTCCGGAGAGACAGTCGAGGTAGCGGCGGCCGTCGGCGCCCTCGATCGTCAGCCCGCGCGCGCGTACGGGCACGATGGGCAGCGAGCGCGCGTAGGTCCGGGCGGCCGATTCGCGGAGCGACTGCCGGCGCAGGATGCCCTCGTGGGCGGCGGCCGGGGCGGTCGGGGCAGGTTCGGTCACGGCCACGGCTGTTGGTCCTCCCGCTGTCACGGTTGCGTCTCCCATGGGTACGGCTCCGGCCCTGCGACCGCTCGGCGTTGAGCCGCCCCCGTGTCCCCGCCCGTACCAACGACGCGACGCGCCGGGGATCACGGCCGGACGGAAGATCCTTGCGCGGGCGGAACCGCGGACCTGGTGCACGCCGTCCCCTTCGGCACCGGCATAGTGGGGGGCCGCACCCCGGAGGTGAACTCCGCCGGGACGGCAGCGGACTCGTCCGCCGCCGGAAGCACCTACACAGCCGAAACGCGGCTCAGTTCAGACAGAACAGCAGCACCGAAGTCCCAGGGGGATCACGAGATGCGACCCATTCGCCCGACGCTGGCAGCGGCGTCCCTTGCCGCCGTGCTGGCGTTGGCTGCCACCGCCTGCGGTCCGAGCGAGGACACCGCGGGCGACAAGCCGAGTGCGTCGGCCGGCCAGACCGCCGACGACAAGATCACTATTCCGGACGATCTCAAGGAGCGGCTCAAGGAGCGCGGGATCGACCTGGACAAGTGGAAGAACGGCGAGTGGAAGAACTGGGACAAGGACAAGTGGCTCCGTGAGGCCAAGGACTTCGTCAACCCGATCATCGAGGACCTGTGGGATCCGGATCGCATGCGCGATGCCGAGAAGCCGCCCCCGAAGCCCGTCGACCCGGACATCTCGGGTGACGAGGGTGTCACCGACCCGACGCCGAAGCCGGTCGACGCCGTTCCGGTGAAGGCGCCGTACCACGCGAGCGCCGCGGAGGCGGGCAAGGTCTTCTTCGACGGCCCGCAGGGCTCGATGGTGTGCTCCGCGACCGTGGTGAAGGACCCGGCCAACCCCGGCAAGTCGAACATGGTGTGGACCGCCGGGCACTGCGTCCACGCCGGCAAGAGCGGCGGCTGGTACCGCAACATCGCCTTCGTCCCGTCGTACAACGACAGCGCCCTGGCCACCTCGGAGCTGGAGAAGGCTCCGAAGGAGGAGATCGCGCCGTACGGCGTGTGGTGGGGTGACTGGGCGCAGACGTCCGAGCAGTGGATCGCCCAGGGCGCGGCGACCGGTGGCCAGGGTGCGCCGTACGACTTCGCCGTCATCCACGTCACGCCGGAGAAGGGCAGCACGGGCAAGTCGCTCGAGGAGACCGTCGGCGCCGCGCTGCCGGTCGACTTCAACGCCCCGGCCGTGCCGGACATCTCGAGCATGACGGCGACCGGTTACCCGGCGGCTCCGCCGTACGACGGCCAGAAGCTGTTCCAGTGCGCCGACAAGCCGGGCCGGCTCTCGCTGAAGGCCGAGGAGCCGACGATGTACCGCATCGGCTGCACGATGACCGGTGGTTCCTCCGGCGGCGGCTGGGTGGCCGAGGGCCAGGACGGCCGGCCTGCGCTGGTGTCCAACACCTCCATCGGCCCGGTGACGGCCGGCTGGCTGGCGGGGCCGCGGCTCGGCAAGGAGGCCGAGGGTGTCTACCAGGCGGTCAGCAAGAAGTTCGCGGGCCAGTAGGCCGGCAGCTGATGCCCGCGCGTGACCGACGGTCGTGTGACGGAGCAGCAGTCCCGTGACGGACAGGGGCGTTCGGCCGGAGGCCGGGCGCCCCTTGCTCGTCACGTGGAGACTCCGTGTAATTGCCGACCGCCCTCAACTGCGCGCTCCCGCCCCGGCTTAGAGTGGTGCCGCACCCGAGGCGGCCCCGGAAGGCCGCCCCTTTGCATGACACGCTCATGGCAACCGCTCGCGCATTTGCCGCCCGCGTGTCGCATCAGGCGCCGGTGCACCGCTTCATGGCACATTTCGCAAGCACTTCAGGGGGAATCGTTTCCATGCGATCCATACGTCCGCTGCTGGCTGCCGCCGGCCTCGTCTCAGCACTCGCGCTGACGGCGACCGCCTGCGGTCCCGGCGAGGACAAGGCTGCCGACAAGCCCGCCGCGTCCGCGGCAGGCGCAGACAACGGCGCAGACGCCGCACTGCCCGCCGACCTGGCCGACAAGCTCAAGGAGCACGGTGTCGACCTGGACGAGTGGAAGAACGGCGAGTGGAAGAACTGGGAGAAGGACAAGTGGCTCCGTGAGGCCAAGGACTTCGTCAACCCGGTGATCGAGGGTCTGTGGAAGCCCGAGCGGATGACGACGGCCAAGGCGCCGGCGAAGACGCTCTCCGCGGGTGACCTCTCCGGTGACCAGGACGTCACCGACCCGGAGCCGCGCCCGGTGCAGGCTCTGGAGGAGAAGAAGCCCTACCACAAGCACGCCGCACCGGTCGGCAAGGTGTTCTTCGACGCTCCCGAGGGCTCGATGGTCTGTTCGGCGACGGTCGTCAAGGACCCGAAGAACCCGGGTCGGTCGAACCTCGTCTGGACCGCCGGGCACTGCGTGCACGCCGGCCAGGCAGGCGGCTGGTACCGCAACATCGCCTTCGTCCCGGCCTACAACGACAAGGGCAAGTCGCCCGCCGCGCTGGAGAACGCACAGCCGCAGGAAATCGCCCCGTACGGCGTCTACTGGGCGGACTGGGTCGCGACCTCGGGCGAGTGGATCGACCAGGGCGGCCCGACGGGCGGCACCGGCGCCCCCTACGACTACGCCGTGATGCATGTGAAGCCCGAGCGGGGCTCCAAGTCGCTGGAGGAGACGGTGGGCGCCGCGCTCGACGTCGACTTCGAGGCCCCCGAGGCCAGGAGCATCGGCACGATGGGCGCGTGGGGTTACCCGGCGGCGCCGCCGTACAACGGGGCGATCATGCACAAGTGCCTGGACCGGCCCGGCCGGCTCTCCATCGCTCCGGGCACGCCCACGATGTGGCGCATCGGCTGCACCATGACGGGCGGTTCCTCGGGTGGCGGCTGGTTCGTCAAGCAGCCCGGCGGCAAGACGGTGCTCGTCTCGAACACGTCGATCGGCCCGGTCACCTCGGGCTGGCTGGCCGGACCGCGGCTGGACCGGGGAGCGCAGCAGATCTACACGATGATGAGCGACAAGTTCGCGGGCCAGTAGGCCCGTCCGTGCGCGGCGGACAACGCGGAAGGCCCGCCTCCCCGAGGGGAGGCGGGCCTTCCGCTTCTTCTGCGGTCGCTGTCCGGCGTCAGTGCGCCGCCGGGACGTACGGGGCCAGTGCGGAGGCCAGCTCCTCGTGGACCCGGCCCTTGAGCAGGGTGCCCTCCGTGGTGTGCTCCTCGGAGAGGACCTCGCCCTCGGCGTGCACGCGAGAGACCAGCCCGCCCCGGGTGTAGGGGACGAGCGCCTCGATCTCGACCTCGGGGCGCGGCAGCTCGGCGTCGATCAGCTCCAGGAGCTGCCCGATGCCCGAACCGGTGCGCGCCGAGACCGCGATGGCGTGCCGCTCGATGCGCAGCAGCCGCTGCAGCACCAGCGGGTCGGCCGCGTCCGCCTTGTTGATCACCACGATCTCGGGCACGTCCACCGCGCCCACGTCGCGGACCACCTCGCGCACGGCCGCCAGCTGCTCCTCCGGAGCCGGATGCGAACCGTCCACCACGTGCAGGATCAGGTCGGAGTCGCCGACCTCCTCCATCGTGGAGCGGAACGCCTCGACCAGGTGGTGCGGCAGATGCCGTACGAATCCGACGGTGTCGGCGAGGGTGTAGAGCCGGCCGCTCGGGGTCTCGGCCCGGCGGACGGTCGGGTCCAGAGTGGCGAACAGCGCGTTCTCCACCAGGACACCGGCGCCGGTGAGGCGGTTGAGCAGCGACGACTTACCGGCGTTGGTGTAGCCGGCGATGGCGACCGAGGGCACCTTGTTGCGGCGGCGCTCCTGGCGCTTGATCTCGCGGCCCGTCTTCATCTCCGCGATCTCCCGGCGCATCTTCGCCATCTTCTCGCGGATCCGTCGCCGGTCCGTCTCGATCTTGGTCTCACCGGGACCACGGGTGGCCATGCCGCCACCGCCGCCGCCACCCATCTGCCGGGACAGCGACTGACCCCAGCCGCGCAGCCTCGGCAGCATGTACTGCATCTGCGCGAGGGCGACCTGCGCCTTGCCCTCTCGGGACTTGGCGTGCTGGGCGAAGATGTCCAGGATCAGGGCGGTGCGGTCGACCACCTTGACCTTGACGACGTCCTCGAGGTGGATGAGCTGGCCGGGGCTGAGTTCACCGTCGCAGACCACGGTGTCGGCTCCGGTCTCGAGCACGATGTCGCGCAGCTCGCTCGCCTTGCCCGATCCGATGTAGGTGGCCGGGTCCGGCTTGTCGCGCCGCTGGATGACTCCGTCGAGCACCAGGGCGCCCGCGGTCTCGGCGAGCGCCGCGAGCTCCGCGAGGGAGTTCTCGGCGTCCTGCACGGTCCCCGAGGTCCACACGCCGACCAGCACGACGCGCTCCAGGCGCAGCTGTCGGTACTCGACCTCGGTGACGTCTTCGAGCTCGGTGGAGAGGCCCGCCACACGCCGCAGAGCGGCCCGCTCGGAGCGGTCGAACTGATCGCCGTCCCGCTCGGTGTCGATCTCGTAGCTCCAGGCGACGTCCTCTTCCATCAGGGCATCGGCCCGAAGGCTCTCGGTGCGCGTCTCCGCGAAGCTCTGCTTGTCCTGGGAAGGGGATGAAGAGGAGGTCATTGGATCCTTAACGTCGATGGAAAGAGCGGATGCGGACGGCGTGCCCACACGGTTTATGCCCTTGTTTCGCTAGTCACAACGTGTGACGGCCCCGGAAGATTCCCCTGGGGGGATGTCCGGGCCCGGCAGCGTCGCCGACCCGTCGATGGTCCCACGGGCCCGCCAGGGCCGTCACCCCGGTTTTCAGCGGGCGGCGGGCGCCTTCGGGGCCTGGCTGCGCCAGTCCGGGTGACCCGGCATGGCCGGTGTCTTCTTCCCGTACAGCCAGCCCTGGAAGAAGCCGCTCAGGTCACGCCCCGCGACCCGGGATGCGAGCTGGGTGAAGTCCTCCGTGCTCGCCGTGGAGTCCCGGTGCTCGGAGACCCACTCGCGCTCCAGCCGTTCGAAGGCTGCCGCGCCGATCGTCTGCCGCAGGGCGTACAGGACGAGGGCGCTGCCGTCGTAGACCACAGGCCGGAACAGGCTGAGCTGCTGCCCGGCCGCCGGTGCCTTGGGGGCGGCGGGCGGTCCGCCGGCGGTTCGCCAGCTGTCGGAGCGGGCGTAGGCCTGCCGCATCCGTTCGGCCAGCGGCTGCTTTGCCTTCTCCTCGGCGTACAGGGCCTCGTACCAGGTGGCGTGGCCCTCGTTCAGCCACAGGTCGGACCAGGTGCGGGGCGAGACGCTGTTGCCGAACCATTGGTGGGCCAGTTCGTGGACCATCACCGAGTCGACGTACCACTTCGAGGAGGCGGCGTTGGTGAACATGGAGCGCTCGAAGAGCGAGAGCGTCTGCGTCTCCAGCGCGAACCCGGTGTCGGCGTCGGCGACCAGGACGCCGTACGTCTCGAAGGGGTAGGCGCCGACCTTGTCCTCCATCCACTGCACATGGCCGGGGGTCTTCTTCAGCCACGGTTCGAGCTTCGCCTTGTCCGCGGCGGGGACGACGTCGCGGATGGGCAGTCCGTGCGGGCCCTGCCGCTCGACGACGGCGGAGCGCCCGATGGCGACCTGGGCGAGTTCGGTCGCCATGGGATGGGCGGTCCGGTAGATCCAGGAGGCGCGCGAGCCGTTCCAGGAATGCGCCACACGCCGTCCGTTGGCGACAGCGGTCAGGTTCTTGGGGGTGGTGACGCGGAAGACGAAGAACGCCTTGTCCGCCGGGTGGTCGTTGGAGGGGAAGACACGATGGGCCGCGTCCGCCTGGTTCGCCATCACCAGTCCGTCGGCGGTGCGCACCCATCCGCCGGCGCCCTTGGGCCCGCGCGGGTCACTGGTGTGGGTGACGGTGATCTGCATGCGCGATCCGGCGGCGACGGCCGTGGAGGGCTCGATGACGAGGTCCTCACCTGCGGAGGCGAACTCGGCGGGGCTGCCGTTGACCTCGACCGAGCGGACCGTGCCATGGGTGAAGTCGAGGTTGACGCGGCCGAGGCGCCGGTGCGCCCAGGCGTCGATCTTGGTGACGGCGTCCAGGGGTTTGGTGTTGCTGCCCTCGTACGTGAGGGCGATGTCGTATTCGATGACGTCGTAGCCGGGGTTGCCCAGCCGGGGGAAGAGCGGGTCGCCGATCCCGAGCGCGGTGGGTTCGGGCAGCGTCGCGGCGACGAGGGTGGCCGATGCTGCGGCCAGCAGTACGGCACGCAGTCGGCGTCGGGGAGTGTGCAGCATGCCCTACCGCTACCAGGACGCCGCGGGACGGCCGCGGCGGCGCGCGACCGGCGGTTCCGTCCCCACCCGAACGAGGTCAGTCGGCCGAGGCCGGATGCTGGGTCCTGCTCACGTCGTACACCCCGGGGACGTCGCGCATGGCGCGCATCAGGGCGGGAAGCCCGGCGGCGTCGGGAAGTTGGAGGGTGTACGTGTGCCTCACCCGCTGCTGGCTGGGCGGCTCGACGGTGGCCGAGACGATGGCCGCGCCCTCGCCGGCGATGACCTCGGTGAGATCGGCGAGCAGACGGGGCCGGCCGAACGATTCGGCGACCAGCGTGACCCGGCACTCGCCGGCATCGCCCCAGCGCACGGCCACCCGGGCACGCCCGAGGCCCTCCATGCGCGCCACCGCGGCGCATTGGACGCGATGAACGGTCACGGCTCCCCCGCGTACCGCGAAGCCGGTGACGTCGTCGGGCGGTACGGGCGTACAGCAGCCGGCGAGCCGTACGGTCGCGTCGGGGAGGTCGACTACGGCGTTCGTCGAGGCCTGCCGGTCGGCCGCGCGCGGCGTGGGATGCCGGGGAGCGACCGCCTGGGCGCTCACACCCTCGGGGTGGGCCTCCAGCCAGCTGCTGATGGCGATCCGTGCGGCCGGGGTGCGGGCGTGGTCGAGCCAGTCCGGTGACGGCCCGGACGAGGCGTCCTGGGCGAGCAGGACGTGCACGGTGTCGCCGTCGTTGAGCTGAGTGCTCAGGGTGGCCAGGCGGCCGTTGACGCGGGCGCCGATGCAGGTGTGCGCCTCCTCGCCGTACTGGGCGTAGGCCGCGTCGACGCACGTGGCTCCGGCGGGCAGGCCGAGCGCCCGGCCGTCGGCCCGGAAGACGGTGATCTCCTTGTCCTGCGCCAGGTCCGCGCGCAGGGAGGTCCAGAAGGTGTCCGGGTCGGGGGTGGACTGCTGCCATTCGAGGAGCCGGGACAGCCAGCCCGGTCTGGTGGGGTCGGCGTGCTCGCCGTCGAGCGGCTCCGCACCGTCGGTCGGCACGTACGGATTGCCGAGCGCGACCACCCCGGCCTCGGCGACCCGGTGCATCTGGTGGGTGCGGATGAGGACTTCGGCGACGGCGCCGTCGGGGCCCGCGACGGCGGTGTGCAGCGATTGGTACAGGTTGAACTTGGGCGCGGCGATGAAGTCCTTGAACTCGGAGACCACCGGGGTGAAGCAGGTGTGGAGCTCGCCGAGCACCCCGTAGCAGTCGGCGTCCTCGGCGACGAGGACGAGCAGGCGCCCGAAGTCGGTGCTGCGCAACTCGGACCGCTTGAGGCAGACACGGTGCACGGAGACGAAGTGCCGGGGCCTGATGAGGACTTCGGCGGTGATGCCGGCGTCGCGCAGCACGGTCCGGAAGTCCTCCGCGATGGCGGCGAGCGCGTTGCAGGCGGTGGCGTTCTCGGCGATGAGGGCGCGGGTGCGCTCGTACTCCTCCGGGTGGAGGATCGCGAAGACCAGATCCTCCAGTTCGCTCTTCAGGGCCTGCACACCGAGCCGCTCGGCGAGGGGGATGAGGACGTCGCGGGTGACCTTGGCGATGCGGGCCTGCTTCTCGGGGCGCATGACGCCGAGGGTGCGCATGTTGTGGAGCCGGTCGGCGAGCTTGATCGACATCACGCGGACGTCGTTGCCGGTGGCGACGAGCATCTTGCGGAAGGTCTCGGGTTCGGCGGCGGCGCCGTAGTCGACTTTCTCGAGTTTGGTGACGCCGTCGACGAGGTAGGCGACCTCGGCGCCGAACTCGGCCTTCACCTGTTCCAGCGTCACCTCGGTGTCCTCGACCGTGTCGTGGAGCAGGGAGGCGGTCAACGTGGTGGTCTCGGCGCCCAGTTCGGCGAGGATGAGGGTGACGGCGAGCGGATGGGTGATGTACGGCTCGCCGCTCTTGCGGAACTGGCCGCGGTGGGACGACTCCGCCAGTACGTATGCCTTGTGCAACTGGGCGAGATCGGCGTCCGGGTGGTGTGCGCGGTGTGCGTCGACGACATGGCTGATCGCGTCGGGAAGACGGTCACGGCCGGCGGGGCCCAGCAGAGCGGCGCGGCCGAGGCGGCGGAGGTCGATCCGGGGACGGCCGCGCCTGCGACTGTGGGCACCAGGGTTGGCGGCCTCTGCACTCATGGGCACCTCCGGCTGCATCGACCGGCGGTGGAAGGTCAGATCGTGCCTCCGGGCCGGTGCTTGATGCTACCGAGCCCACCACGTGGCGCAGTCCCGCTCTCGCTCAGCGTGAAACGGATCACCCATTCGAGCGAAGCTCTAGGTGGTCACGGTTTCGAGGAAGGCGGGCTCGATGTATCCCTCGGCAACGATCACGGCCGGGCCGGTCATCTCGATCTCGCCGTCGGGGTGCTCGGTGATGACGAGACGGCCGCCGGGCAGGTCCACGGTGTACGCGACGGGGGTGCCGGTGACGGAGGGGGCCACGCCGTCCCTGCGGGCCGCCGCGACGGCGACCGCGCACGCGCCCGTGCCGCAGGAGCGGGTCTCGCCGGACCCGCGCTCGTACACACGCATGGCGACATGGCGCTCGCCGCGGTCGGCGACGAACTCCACGTTCACCCCGTCCGGGTAGACCGAGGCCGGGCTGAACGAGGGCACCGAGTACAGGTTCCCCGCGTGGTCCAGCTCCTCGACGAAGGCGACCGCGTGGGGGTTGCCCATGTTCACGTTCCTCGCGGGCCAGCTGCGGTCGCCGACCGTGACCGTCACGCCGTCCTCGGGGAGCAGCGCGCGCCCCATGGAGACGGTGATGTCACCCGAGTCCGCGCCGGTGCCTGCCGCCGCCTTGGCGATGTGGACCCTCTTGACGCCGCCACGGGTCGCCACGGCGATGTCTCCGGCCTCGGCATGGCCGACGCGCTGGAGGTAGCGGGCGAAGACCCGGACGCCGTTTCCGCACATCTCGGCGATCGAGCCGTCGGCGTTGCGGTAGTCCATGAACCACTCGGCCTCGTCCGCCATGGCCCTCGCCTCGGGGTGGGCCGCCGAGCGGACGACGTGCAGCAGTCCGTCCCCGCCGATGCCGGCGCGGCGGTCGCACAGCCTGGCGACAGCGGCCGCGGGCAGGTCGACGGCATTGTCCGGGTCCGGGACGATCACGAAGTCGTTCTCGGTGCCGTGGCCCTTGAGGAAGGGGATGGGCGAGGTCTGCGAAGTGGTCACGTCCACCATCGTACGAGGGCGCTCCGACAGCAGGACGCCCGGAGGGAGCGGGGGCGGGCTGCGCCCGCGCGGTAGGTGGTGCGGGTGCTGCCGACGGCCACGCGCGGTAGGGCGGGTGCCGCCGACGCCCGGTCCCCGCGGTAGGCGCTGGTACTGCCGGTGCGCCGCCCGGCACGGTACGTGGACGGGTGCTGCCGGTGCCGGGCCCCGCGCTCAGCGCAGGCGGGCGACCCGCCAGACCGCGAGCGCGACGAGGACCGCGCCCACGCCGACGTAGAGGGCGATGACGCGCCAGTCGGGGCGCTCGCCGGAGCCCCGGACGGGCAGGCCGGGCCAGGTGTGGCCGACGCGGCGGGCCGCCATCACGCCCCAGCCGGCCGCGCAGCAGCTGATCAGCAGCCCGAGCATGGCGACGACCGCGCCGCCGTCTCCCGTGCCGAAGGCGAGCGGGAAGGCGAACATCAGCGAGCCGACGGCGGCGAGCGCCACGATCGGGGCGAGCTGCCAGATGCGCAGGCGCCGCTGCGGACGGAGCTCCACCTCGACCTCGTCGGTGAGCACGTCCTGCTCGTCGGGACCGTCCGGGCTCAGCCCCGAGGTGCCTTCCGCGGCATCTCGGCGCTCCCGCTCGGTGTCGCGAGGGCCGGCCTCCATCGCCACGCGCCCTCCCAACTCGGACTCAGCTGTCGATCGATGCTCGATGATGGCACGCTCCAGGTGGCCGAAATGACGGGCGGAGCGTCCCGATGCCATCACGTGATCAGGCTGTGACCGCTCGTTCGATCAACGCCAGGGCACGCTGCGGAAGTTCCACCCGGTCCTCGGCCGCGCCGCTGAGCCAGTGCACCCTCGGGTCGCGCCGGAACCAGGAGTCCTGGCGGCGTGCGAAGCGTTTCGTGGCGCGCACGGTCTCCGCGCGTGCCTCGGGTTCGGTGCACTCCCCCGCGAGAGCGGAGAGCACCTGCTGGTAGCCGAGGGCTCGGGACGCGGTGCGTCCCTCGCGCAGCCCCTGCGCCTCCAGGGCGCGCACCTCGTCGACGAGCCCCGCCTCCCACATGCGGTCCACGCGCAGGGCGATCCGCTCGTCGAGTTCGGGGCGCTCGACGTCGACGCCGATCTGCACGGTGTCGTACACGGAGTCGTGCCCGGGCAGGTTGGCCGTGAAGGGCCTGCCCGTGATCTCGATGACCTCGAGGGCCCTCACGATGCGCCGTCCGTTGCTCGGCAGGATCGCCCGGCCCGCCTCCGGGTCGGCCGCGGCGAGACGTGCGTGGAGTGCCCCGGGGCCGCGCACGGTCAGCTCCTCCTCCAGCCGGGCGCGGATCTCCGGGTCGGTGCCGGGGAATTCGAGGGCGTCGATCGCCCCGCGTACGTACAGCCCGGAGCCGCCCACGAGGACGGGTGTGCGGCCCTCGGCGAGCAGCCGGTCGATCTCCGCCCTGGCGAGCCGCTGGTACTCGGCGACGCTCGCCGTCTCGGTGACGTCCCAGATGTCGAGCAGGCGGTGCGGGACACCGGCGCGCTCCTCGGTCGTCAGCTTGGCGGTGCCGATGTCCATCCCGCGGTAGAGCTGCATGGAGTCGGCGTTGACGACTTCGCCGTCGAGTCGCTGGGCCAGGAAAACCCCCAGATCGGACTTTCCGGCCGCTGTGGGACCGACGACGGCGATGACCCGCGGTGCGGGAGCTGCACTTCTCACCGCCCCAGTCTCGCAAACCCCGGGGCCGCTCCCCGAACGAGCGAGGTGACGGCAGGGGCCGGGGGTCGTTGCCTGTTGCGAGGTTCCGGACGCCGGTTTCGGACCGGTACCCGCGAGCGGCGCAATGGGACGCTCCGGGCGGCGCGGAATTTCGCACCCACGAGTACGCTATGGAGCAGATATGGGCGTTTTTTCATGGTTCCGCGGTAAGCCTGCGGCGACCGCCGAGGCGTCGGACCAGGAGGCCCCCGTCGCCGCCGTGGCGACAGAGCCTCCGGCCGGCGCCCCGTCCGACTCCGAAACCGGTGCCGACGACACGTTCGGTGAGGACACGGCCGCCACCGGGGTGGACATCCCGAAGCAGCAGTCCGTCGAGGAGGCGGCGGACAGCGAGGCCGGAGAAGGCGCCCGTAAGTAGTCCCCGACAAGGGATGACGAGGGAAGGTGAACCATGGGCTTCCTGGACACCGTGAAGGCCAAGCTCGCCCCGGCCAAGGACAAGGTGACCGACCTGGCCCAGCAGCACGAGGGCAGGATCGGGCAGGGCCTGGACCGGGCCGCCAAGAAGGTCGACGACAAGACCAAGGGCAAGTACAGCAGCAAGATCGAGACGGGTACAGGCAAGGCCAAGGAGGCCCTGGGCCGCATCGCGCACCGCGACGAGAACAAGGGCCCCGGCACGACGCCGCCGGCAGCCTGAGGCGAACGGCCGACGGCCGCGGAGCGCGTGCTCCGCGGCCGTCGGCACGACGCGCTCGTGCTGGTCAGGACCAGGTCGCGACGAAGTAGCCCACCCCGTACGGCGCGTCCTCGTACAGCAGACGCCCCTCCAGCCCCGCGCCCTCCGCTGCCCCGGCGAGCACCTGCCAGGGCGCCCGGCCGGCGGCCTTGAGTTCCTCGGCCAGCGCCCCGTCCAACGCCATCAGCGCCTCGGCGTCCGCCGCGCCCAGCGCCCGCGCGGCCTCCCGGTCGAAGCCCTCCGCGCGGGCGTCGAGGTAGCCCGGGGCCTTGATCGTCCGGCAGGCGCTCCCGTCGCCCATCACCAGCATCGCGATCCGCCCGCTCCGCGCGGCGCCCTCACGGCCGGCGGCGGCGCACCGGTCGCCGGCGAGCCGCTCGTCCACGCCGAGGCCCTCGACCGGAGAGGCCGCCCAGTGCGCACGCTCCAGCAGCCATGCCGCCACGGAGAGCGACGGGGGCAGCTGCCGCTCCTGCTCGGGGCCCTCCCCCAGGCGTACGGTCAGGTCCTCGCCGAAGCTCCGGAAGGAGCCGCGCGTGCCGGCCGGGTACGGGCCGCTCTGGGCCTCGATGGCGGGCCCGACCACGAGCAGCAGGTCGGGCCTGGCGGCGGCGAGCACCCCCACGGCGTCGGAACACGCGTCTCGGGCGGCGTCGAGTTCGGGTGCGGCTCCGGCGGCGATGCCGGGCACCAGGAGCGGCGGGCAGGGGCACACGGCGGCGGCGACAAGCATGATCCGCAGCCTAATGCGTGGCCGTGCGACCCGGTCGGCGACCGCACCGTGCGAGGCGGCGCTCGCGGGAGGCCCCCTGCCAGGGCCGCGGCCCTGCCGCACACCCCACGCGGGCCGCGCCCCCTGCGGTCCGACCCGCGGTCAAGCCACGGACGACGTCCGACGGCGGCCCGGGATCACCCGCGAACCGCGCCCCCGGGCACATCCACGCACCCCGGCACGAAGCCGAGCGCCGCAGACCGGCTCAGTCGCAGCCGCAGCCCGGCGCCGACGCCGCGGGCAGCGGTTCCGGGGCGCCGATCTTCGGCAGGCCGAGCATCACACCGGCCGGCTTCGCCGCCTCGGCGGCGTTGCGCTTCGCCCACGCGTCGCCCGCGCGGGTGCGGCGTACGGCCGTCACCGCGCCCTCCGCCAGCAGGTGGTGCGGGGCTGCGTACGTGATCTCGACCGTGACGACGTCACCGGGGCGCACCTCGGTGTCCGGCTTGGTGAAGTGCACGAGGCGGTTGTCGGGGGCACGGCCCGAGAGCCGGTGCGTGGCTCCGTCCTTGCGGCCCTCGCCCTCGGCGACCATGACCTCCAGCGTGCGGCCGACCTGCTTCTTGTTCTCCTCCCAGGAGATCTCCTCCTGCAGGGCGACCAGGCGCATGTAGCGCTCCTGGACGACCTCCTTGGGGATCTGGCCCTCCATGGTCGCCGCGGGAGTGCCGGGGCGCTTGGAGTACTGGAAGGTGAAGGCGTTGGCGAAGCGGGCCTCGCGCACGGTGTGCATCGTCTGCTCGAAGTCCTCCTCGGTCTCACCGGGGAAGCCCACGATGATGTCGGTGGAGATGGCGGCGTGCGGAATCGCGGCGCGCACCTTCTCGATGATCCCGAGGAAACGCTCCTGCCGGTACGAGCGGCGCATCGCCTTGAGGATCGTGTCCGACCCCGACTGCAGCGGCATGTGGAGCTGCGGCATCACGTTCGGCGTCTCGGCCATGGCCGCGATGACGTCGTCGGTGAAGTCGCGCGGGTGCGGTGAGGTGAACCGGACCCGCTCCAGGCCCTCGATCTTCCCGCAGGCGCGCAGCAGCTTGCTGAAGGCCTCGCGGTCGCCGATGTCGGAGCCGTACGCGTTGACGTTCTGGCCGAGCAGGGTGATCTCGGAGACGCCCTCTGCGACGAGTGCCTCGATCTCCGCCAGGATGTCGCCGGGCCTGCGGTCCTTCTCCTTGCCGCGCAGCGCGGGGACGATGCAGAAGGTGCAGGTGTTGTTGCAGCCGACCGAGATCGAGACCCAGGCGGCGTACGCGGACTCGCGGCGGGTCGGCAGCGTCGAGGGGAACGCCTCCAGCGACTCGGCGATCTCGACCTGCGCCTCTTCCTGGACGCGGGCGCGCTCCAGCAGCACCGGGAGCTTGCCGATGTTGTGCGTGCCGAAGACGACGTCGACCCACGGCGCCTTCGTGACGATGGTGTCGCGGTCCTTCTGCGCGAGGCAGCCGCCGACGGCGATCTGCATCCCCGGACGCCTGGCCTTCATCGGCGCGAGGCGGCCGAGATTGCCGTAGAGCTTGTTGTCGGCGTTCTCCCGCACCGCGCAGGTGTTGAAGACGACGACATCGGCGTCACCGTCGGCGCCCTCGGGCGCGCGGACGTAACCGGCGTCCTCCAGCAGGCCCGACAGCCGCTCGGAGTCGTGGACGTTCATCTGGCACCCGTAGGTGCGCACCTCGTAAGTTTTCGCACTCATCGCGCCAACCAGGGTACGGGGTCCCCGGGCCGCCACGCCCCTGCCGTGACGCCGCTGCGTGGAGGGGACCGGTCCGCCGCGGAGGGGCCTGGCCAGTACGGCCGGTGAGCTGGCAGGATCGCGCCATGTTCCCGGCCGGTCTCCACCTCAGCCGCCGACGTGCCCTCGCGGGCTCGGCGGCCGCCCTTGTCGCCTTCGGGCTGCTGCTCTGGTGGCTGCTGCCGTTCGGGAAGACGTCGCCCAGCGGGGAGCTCACCTTCAGCACCGGGTCGCGCAGCGGTGTCTACCAGCGGTACGGCGTGCTGCTGGAGCAGGCGCTGGCCAAGGACATGCCCGATGTGGAGATCGACCTGATCACGAGCGAGGGCTCTCAGCAGAACCTCGCGCGCGTGGCGTCCGGCGAGGCGGACTTCACCATCGCCACGGCCGACGCGGTGGCCACGTACAAGCGGCAGGGCCTGCCGGGCGCCGACCGGCTGCGCGGATGCGCGCGGCTCTACGACGACTACGTCCACCTGATCGTGCCGGAGAAGTCGCCGATTTCGTCGGTGCGGGATCTGCGGGGCAAGGTCGTGGGCGTCGGCCAGCAGGGGTCGGGGGTCCGGCTCGTCGCCGACCGGCTGATGACCGCGGCGGACCTGGATCCGCGGCGGGACATCACTCCCGTCCCCGCCGGGATAGACACCATGCCGGGGCGGCTGGAGAACGGCAGCCTCGACGCGTTCTTCTGGTCGGGCGGCCTGCCCACGAACACCGTCCAGGAACTGTCCGAGCGGTTCGACATCCGGCTGGTCCCGCTCGAACCGGAGCTCGTCGACAAACTGCACGCCGCCGGTGACACGACCAGCTACTACCGCTCCGCGGTGATGCCGGCGGACGCGTATCTCCAGGCGCAGGGCGGTACGCCCGTCCCCACCGTCGCCGTCGCGAACCTCCTCGTGACCACGGAACGGACGGACGCGGCGATGACGGAGGGCTTCACGCGGACGGTGATCGACAGCCGCGACCACATCGGCAACACGGTGCACCCGGCCCAGCTGGTGGATCTGCGGACCGCGGTCTACACGGCCCCGCTGCCGCTGCACGAGGGCGCTCGGCGCTACTACCGGTCGGCCAAGCCGTAGGGCTTGTCCGGCCCGGGACATCCCGGCCGTCGGATCCGCGGGCACACCGCGCCGGGCCTCACCCGCCGGGGGGCGTACGCGGCACCGTCACCGTCACACACAGCCCGTGCGGCTCGTTGCGGGAGTAGTCGATCGAGCCGTCACCCGCCACCAGCAGGGCGCGGGCGATGGAGAGCCCGAGGCCCGACCCCTTCACGTTCTGATGGCGGCCGCTGCGCCAGAAGCGGTCGCCGATGCGGGAGAGCTCCTCGTCCGTCAGCCCCGGCCCGCCGTCCGCCACGACGATCGTGGACGCGGCGCCCGTCGACGCGACGTCGACGGTGACCGACTCCCCGCGCGGGGTGAACTTCAGGGCGTTGTCGATCACCGCGTCGAGGGCGCTGGAGAGCGCGACCGGGTCCGCCCACGCGGTGACCGGCGCCGTGTCCCCGCCCAGCAGGACGCCCTTCTCCTCCGCCAGCGGCCGCCACGCGGCGACCCGTTCCGCCGCCAGCTCGCCGATGTCGGTCAGCCGGAGGTCCGCGGCGGCGTGCTCGGCCAGGGCGAGGTCGAGAAGGTCGTCGAGCACCTGGGCGAGACGCTTTCCCTCGGTGCGCACCGAGGCGATCTCCTCGTTGCCGGCCGGCAGCTCCAGCGCCAGGAGCTCGATGCGCAGCAGCAGGGCGGCCAGGGGGTTGCGCAACTGATGGGACGCGTCGGCGACGAACGCCCGCTGCTGTTCGAGGACTTCCTCGACGTTGTCGGCCATCTCGTTGAAGGAGCGGGCCAGCCGCCTGAGTTCCGGCGGGCCGCCCGCTGCGGCGACCCGCGAGTTCATCCGGCCGGTGGCGATGTCGTGCGTGGCCGCGTCCAGGACCCGTACGGGCCGCAGCACCCAGCCGGTGAGCCGGAACGCGGCGCCCACGGCCAGGAGCATCGCGGCGCTCTCCCCGGCCGCGATGAGCAGCCAGCCCCGCAGGACAAGTGAACGCAGCTGACCCGTGGGCGAGTCGGTGAACACGACGGCGACGACGTCGCCGTCCCGGACGACCGGCGAGGCGACGATCAGGCGCTCGCCCCGCTGCCAGGGCCAGACCTGCGGCGGGTCCTGGCTGCGCCGGCCGGAGAGCGCCTCCTCGAAGGCCTTGTGCCCCTCGCCCTCCCCCGGGAGCGTCCAGTTCTGCGGCGCGCGGGCCATGGAGTTCATCTCGCGGTAGAAGACGCCCGCCCGGATGCCGTACGTGTCGTGGTAGCGGTCGAGCTGCTCCTGGAGGGTGGAGCGGCGTTCGTCCATCACCGACGGCCCCGTGACGAACTGGGCCAGCGCCGCGAAGCGCACGGTGTCGTCGATCCGGTCGACGACGACCCGCTGCTGCTGCGCGGCGGCGACGCTCACGGCCAGCGGGAAGCCGAGCGCGAGCAGCACACCGGCCATGAGCACGATGAGCAGCGGGAGCAGTCGGGTACGCAACGGGAACGGCCGGCCTTACGCCCCGGCGGGCGCGACGAGCCGATAGCCGACCCCGCGCACGGTCTCGATCAGCGCCGGCATGCGCAGCTTGGACCGCAGGGACGCGACGTGGACCTCCAGCGTGCGGCCGGTCCCCTCCCAGCTGGTGCGCCACACCTCGCTGATGATCTGCTCGCGGCGGAAGACGACCCCGGGCCGCTGGGCGAGCAGCGCCAGCAGGTCGAACTCCTTACGGGTGAGCTGGACATCGGCGCCGTCGACGCTGACGCGCCGGGTCGGCAGGTCGATGACGACCGCGCCGAGCCGCAGGGCGTTGTCCGTCGCGCCCTGGGGGGTGTCCTCGGTGGCTCCGGTGCGCCGGCTGACCGCGTGGATACGGGCCAGCAGCTCACCGGTGTCGTACGGCTTGACCACGTAGTCGTCGGCGCCGAGGTTGAGCCCGTGGATGCGGGACCGGACGTCCGAACGCGCCGTCACCATGATCACGGGCGTGGAGGTGAGCTTCCGCAGCTTGCCGCAGACCTGGTAGCCGTCCTGGTCGGGGAGGCCCAGATCGAGGAGCACGACGCCGAACGGCGCCTTGTCCGGGTGGCTGTCGGGGAGCACGGCCCGCAGCGCCTCCTCGCCGTTGCGGGCGTGGACGACCTGGAACCCGTGTCTGGCGAGCACAGCGGACAGGGCGGCGGCGACGTGATCGTCGTCCTCGACGAGCAGCAGCCTCATGGCCCCCCTACGTTCGTGCGTCGTGGTCGTTCGGTCGGCGACGCGGTCTTGCGGACGGATCGTGCGGACGTGAGCGTGTCAGAGCATTGTCGCGGCATCTAACAGGGCATGAACGCCGATGTCCCCCGACGACGTCAAGGGGCATCCTGGTGCACAGGGGTTTCCGTTACCCACCCGGTACGCTGATCCCCGCCCTGTTCACGCAGAGTGTCCGATTGCGGCCGGATCGTTATGCTCAATTTCCCCTCAGATGTAATGACTGTCGTCGCACTGCGTGATTAGGGTCCTCTGCAACCGAGGAGGACGGAGCAATAAGCCGATGAGCGGAGTGTCAGTGACCAAGGACGCGGACGAAGCCGTACCCGCTGCGGGCGACCTGGTCGTACTGAGCGACGTGAACAAGCACTTCGGCGCGCTGCATGTGCTCCAGGACATCGACCTGACGATCACCCGCGGCGAAGTCGTGGTGGTGATCGGACCGTCCGGGTCCGGAAAGTCCACGCTGTGTCGCACCATCAACAGGCTGGAGACCATCGACTCCGGCTCGATCACGATCGACGGCAAGCCGCTGCCCCAGGAAGGCAAGGAGCTCGCACGGCTCCGCGCCGACGTGGGCATGGTCTTCCAGTCGTTCAACCTCTTCGCGCACAAGACCGTGCTGGAGAACGTGACGCTCGGCCAGGTCAAGGTGCGCAAGGCGGACAAGAGGGCGGCCGAGGAGAAGGCACGGGCGCTGCTCGACCGGGTGGGCGTCAGCGCACAGGCCGACAAGTACCCGGCCCAGCTCTCCGGCGGCCAGCAGCAGCGCGTCGCGATCGCGCGGGCGCTGGCGATGGACCCGAAGGTCATGCTCTTCGACGAGCCGACGTCGGCCCTCGACCCCGAGATGATCAACGAGGTCCTCGAGGTCATGCAGCAGCTGGCGCGTGACGGGATGACAATGGTGGTCGTCACCCACGAGATGGGCTTCGCCCGATCCGCCGCGAACCGGGTCGTGTTCATGGCGGACGGCAAGATCGTCGAAGAGGCAACGCCCGAGGAGTTCTTCAGCAATCCGCGCAGCGACCGGGCCAAGGACTTCCTGTCGAAGATCCTTCACCACTGAGTCCTGGATCCAGCTGATCCACCACTTCGCGTCAACTTAGGGAAGTCACATCATGAAGCTTCGTAAGGTCACCGCCGCTTCGGCAACCGTGCTGGCGCTCGCTCTGACGGCCACCGCCTGTGGCTCCGACGACAAGGAGAGCGGCTCGGGCAGCGGCGGCGGCAAGAAGATCACCGTCGGCATCAAGTACGACCAGCCCGGCCTCGGTCTGAAGACGCCGGACGGCAAGTTCACCGGCTTCGACGTCGATGTCGCCAAGTACGTCGCCAAGGAGCTTGGTTACGCCGAGGGCGACATCGAGTTCAAGGAGACGAAGAGCGCCGACCGCGAGACCGCGCTGGCCCGCGGCGACGTCGACTTCATCGTCGCCACGTACTCGATCAACGACGAGCGCAAGCAGAAGGTCGACTTCGCCGGCCCGTACCTCCTCGCCCACCAGGACCTGCTGATCCGCGCCGACGACAACGTCGCCAGCGGCGAGGACCTCAACGGCAAGAAGCTCTGCTCGGTCACGGGCTCGACCTCCGCGCAGAACGTCAAGAAGGACTTCGCGCCGAAGGCACAGCTGAGGCAGGTCGGCACGTACTCGGAGTGCCTCAACGGGGTGCAGAGCGGCATCTTCGACGCGCTGACCACGGACGACTCGATCCTCGCCGGTTACGCGTCGCAGGACCAGTACAAGGGCAAGTTCAAGCTCGCCGGCCTCAAGCTGAGCAACGAGAACTACGGCATCGGCGTCAAGAAGGGCGACGCCGAGATGGTCAAGAAGATCAACGCCGCCCTCGAGAAGATGGTCCAGGACAAGTCCTGGGACGCGGCCGTGAAGGCAAACTTCGGCCCGGCGAACTACAAGAACGAGCCCGCCCCGAAGATCGGCAACATCGTCAAGTGAAGCAGGGCTGACGAGGCGCGCCGCCGCTGACGGCGGCGCGCCGGGCCCTCCTACACGCGGAAGCGCGGGAGATCGTGTTCGACTTTCTTGAAGGTTACGACTTGCTCGGGGCGTTCTGGATGACGGTGAAACTCACCGTCTTCTCCGGTATCGGCTCCCTGGTGCTGGGCACCATACTCGCCGCGATGCGGGTGAGCCCGGTTCCTCTGATGCGTGCGTTCGGCACGGTCTATGTGAACGTGGTCCGGAACATCCCGCTGACCGTCATCATCGTCTTCTCCTCCCTCGGTCTCGCCGATGTCTTCGGGATGACCCTGGGGGCGGCGGACGACTTCAACGCCCTGGCGTTCCGGCTCGCCGTACTGAGCCTCGCCGCCTACACCGCTGCCTTCGTGTGCGAGGCGGTGCGGTCCGGCATCAACACCGTCCCGGTCGGCCAGGCGGAGGCGGCACGGGCCATCGGCCTGAGCTTCACTCAGGTGCTGACGAACGTCGTTCTCCCGCAGGCCTTCCGATCGGTCGTCGGTCCGCTCACCAACGTGCTGATCGCCCTCACCAAGAACACCACGGTCGCCGCGGCCATCGGTGTGATGGAGGCTGCTCTGCTCATGAAGGAGATGATCGAGAACGAAGCGCAGCTCGTGCTCATCTCGGCGATCTTCGCCTTCGGTTTCGTCGTTCTGACCCTTCCCACCGGCCTCCTCCTCGGCTGGGTCAGCAAGCGTGTGGCGGTGAAGCGATGACCTCGGTTCTCTACGACGCTCCAGGGCCCCGCGCCAAGCGTCGCAACGTCTTCTACACGGTCGCCTTCTTCGTCCTGCTCGCGCTCGGCGTGTGGTGGGCCATCGGGGTCATGGCCGACAACGGACAGCTCGAGTGGTCCTTGTGGAAGCCCTTCACCGAGGCCCAGGCATGGACGACGTATCTGCTGCCCGGGCTCACCAACACGCTGGAGGCGGCAGCGCTGGCGATGATCATCGCGCTTCCGCTGGGCGCCGTGTTCGGCATCGCGCGGCTGTCCGACCACCGCTGGGTCAGGGTTCCGGCCTCGGTCGTGGTGGAGTTCTTCCGCGCCATTCCGGTCCTGCTCCTGATGCTGTTCGCGAACCAGTTCTACTCGACGTCCACCGACATCAGCAGTGACGTCCGTCCGCTGTACGCCGTGGTCACCGGCCTCGTGCTGTACAACGCGTCGGTCCTCGCGGAAGTCGTCCGGGCCGGCATCCTGTCGCTGCCCAAGGGCCAGACGGAGGCCGCCAAGGCAATCGGCCTGCGCAAGGGCCAGACGATGACGAGCATCCTGCTCCCGCAGTCCGTGACCGCGATGCTGCCGGCGCTGGTCAGCCAGCTGGTCGTCATCGTCAAGGACACGGCGCTCGGCGGCGCGGTTCTCGCCTTCGCCGAGCTGCTCAACGCCAGGGGGACGCTGGCCGCCAACTACGCCAACGTCATCCCCAGCTTCATCGTCGTCGCGGTGATCTTCATCGTCCTCAACCTGATCCTCACGACCTTCGCGTCGTGGCTGGAGCGCCGCCTGCGGCGCGCGAAGCGCAGCACCGGCGCGGTGCTGCCCGCGGAGCAGGGGGGCGCCGAGGAGCCGGTGGCCGAGCCCGGTGTCAAGCCCGAGGACGGGCGCACCATCTGACGGTTCATCGGATGTTCGACCAGTGAGGGGCGGTGGCCGCATGGCCACCGCCCCTCGCCGCGCCCCGGCGTCGCTTGACGCAGGCACCGGCAGTGAGTTGCATACGTTCTGTGATCGCGCACCGGGCTCCCTCCGCACCTCTTCGCATGACCCTTCGCGCCCGAGGAGTGACCTCGTGGACCCGGTGATCGTGGTCGGCGCCGGCCCGGTCGGCCTCGCCCTGTCCCTCGCCCTCGCCTCCCAGGGCGTCCCGTCCGTCGTGCTCGACGAGGGCAACGGAAAGGACGAGCCGCGGCCCGCCCGCACCGTCGTCCTCCGCGCGGACACCGCCGCCCTGGTGGACCGGCTCGGCTGCGGCACCCTCCGTGACGAGGGCGTCCGCTGGACGGGCTGGCGGTCGATGCGGCGCAAGCAGGAAGGGCGACAGCTTCCCCTCGGCGACGGCACGACGCCCGCTCCGCTGCACATCCCGCAGCACGCGCTCACCCGCGGCCTGCGGGACGCGGTCGCCGGGCAGCGGCTCGTGCGGCTCGTGCCCGACAGCCGCCTCGACTCGCTGGAACAGGACGGCAGCGGCGTCACCGCACACAGCCGCGGCCCCTCGGGCACCTGGTGGCGCGGCAGTCATCTCGTCGGCTGCGACGGCGCCCGGTCGACGGTCCGCAAGCTCCTCGGCATCCGCTTCCCCGGACGTACGGCGGTGGAACGCCATGCCGTGGCCGCGCTGCGCACCGAACTGCCCTGGCCAGGCGAAGCCTTGCTGCACCGCCGGCCTCCGTGGCCGTCGGGGGGCGACGAGGTCGTCGCGCGCCCCCTGCCGGACGGCGTGTGGCGCCTGGACTGGCTGCTGCCGCCCCGCGGTGAACTCGTCACCCCCGAGGCACTGGTGGCCCGGGTGCGGGACACCCTTGCGGGCTGGTGCGGCAGCACACCGCCGTACGAGCTGATCGACACCGGCGTCTACACCCTCCACCACCGGCTGGCCCGCCGCTGGCGCGTCGACCGGGCCTTCCTCGCAGGCGATGCCGCGCATCTGCTCGGTGCGCTCGGCACCCAGGGCGTCGACGAGGGGCTGCGGGACATCGACAACCTGGCATGGAAGCTGGCTCAGGCCTGGCACCACGGGGCGTCCGGCACGCTGCTGGACAGCTACCAGGAGGAGCGCCGCACCGCTGTCGCCGCACGGCTGCGCGCCGCCGACCAGTCGCTCCCGATACTGCGCAGCGGCAGCGGTCTGCGGACCTACCTGCCCGGCGCGGCGCGCGGCCACGACACGATGCTCACCGACAGTCATCTCGGTCAGGGCGCGCTCGGCGCACCGCCCGTCTACGCCCACTCCGTGCTCACGCCCGAGCCCGTGGCCCCGCAGACCGCGGTGGGCACGGAGGCGGGTGCCCCCGTCGAGGACGTGCGGGTGACGGCTCCCGACGGCACGGCCGCGCGGCTGCGGGACCGGCTGGGGCAGGGCCGCCTGCTCGTCGTCCTCGTCGCGCCGGGCACCGGGGTGTGGGACCGGCGGCACTGGGTGAGCGCCGGGGTGATGCCGAGGCTGGCGAAGGCCGTCGCCGCCCTGCCGGTCCCGGCGGAGCTGCTGGTGACGGAGAGCTATCCGGGGGCGTCGGCCCACGCTGTGCTGCTCGTCCGGCCGGACGGTCACCTGGCGGCGGCGTTCGCGGGCGTACAGCCCGCCGAACTGTACGCGGCGGCGGACACGGTGCGCGGCGGCGCACCGTCCGCGGCCCGCACCGGCCGTACAGCGGACATCAATTGACCCTCGCGGGTCCACATGGTGTACTCCGGAGCGTGACCGACACCGATGTGCGCCTGTGGCGGAGGGTCCATATGGACCTCGTCCGCTATGCGGGCTGCGTGTGTCGTCCGTCCTGCTGAATCGCCTTCCCCGCGCCGTGGCCTGCTGTGCCCGTGCGCTCACCAGCGAACCTCCAGGACGGTATCCGTGTCCCAGCCTGCTCCCGCATCCGCTGTCACCCCTGCTCCGCGCCCGGCCGAAGCCGCCGCCGCCGAATCGCTCGACGAACCAGGTGGGCCCACCGCCGCCGAACCGCTCGACGAACCAGGTGGGCCCACCGCCGCCGAACTGCTCGACTTCGTGCGGCGCGCCGCTGCCGACAAGGAACTGATCGCCTCCCTTCCGCGCGACCCCGAAGGCCGCACCTGGCTGCGGCTCGACGGACCGCGCGGGAGTGAGGCATGGCTGATCGGCTGGCCGCCGGGCACCGGAACCGGCTGGCACGACCACGCCGAGTCCCTGGGCGCGTTCGCCACCGCCGAGGGGCAGCTGACCGAGCACTCCCTGGCGGTCCGGCTTCCGGCAACCGGCTGGAAGACCCTCGAACTGAACGACGACGCGGACCGCAGGCGCCACCTGAGAGCGGGGCGCGCACGCGCCTTCGGGCGGCACCACGTCCACGAAGTGCTCAACGAGTCGACCACCGACCACGCCGTCTCGGTGCACGCCTACTATCCGCCGCTCCCGCTGATGAGGCGTTTCAGCCGGTCGGGCGCGGTGCTCCGACTGGAGCAGGTCGAGCGTCCGGAGGACTGGCAGTGAGTGAACGCCCGGGAATCGACGAGCTGTTGGAGCGCATACGGGAAGGGCTGGTGCGCGTCGGGCCGCGGGAGGCCTACGAGGCCTCCCAGGACGGAGCGCTCCTCGTGGACATCCGCTACCAGGCCCTGCGCGAGCGGGACGGCCTGATCCCGGGCGCGCTGGTCGTGGAACGCAACGAGCTGGAGTGGCGGCTCGACCCGCGGGGCAGCCACCGCGCACCGGAGGCGACCGGGCACGACCTGCGGATCGTGGTGATCTGCAACGAGGGCTACGCGTCCTCCCTCGCCGCGGAGTCCCTGCACCGGCTCGGCCTGCACCGCGCCACGGACCTGGCCGGAGGCTTCCAGGCATGGCGCGCGGCGGGGCTGCCGGTCACGACGTAGACGCAGAGTGCTGGTCATGGCGCGGCTGTGGACAGGCGCCGGCCTGCCGGTCACGGCGCGGATCCGTGTAGGCGCCGGCCTGCCGGTCACCACGTGGGCGTCGACCGGCCTGCCGGTCACGGCGCGGCTCCGGGCAGGCGCCGCCTCCGCCGTGCGCGGCGCCGCACGGCGGCGGGCCGGTCCCCGAGCCGGTCCGCCCACAAGCAGCCGCCTGCTAGAACGCCGTGTCGTCCAAGTCCTCGGTGTCCTCGCCCTCTTCCTCAAGGGCGCGCTTGACCACCCTCAGCGCCATGCCCTCCGGGTATCCCTTGCGGGCGAGCATCCCGGCCAGGCGCCGGAGGCGGCGGTCACGGTCGAGACCACGGGTCGCACGCAGTTTGCGCGCGACCAGCTCCCGCGCCGTCGCCTCCTCCTGGTCCGCGTCGAGCCGGCCCACCGCCTCGTCGATCAGCGTGGCGTCGACACCCTTGGTCCGCAGCTCACGGGCGAGCGCCCGGCGGGCGAGGCCACGGCCGTGGTGCCGTGACTCCACCCAGGCGTCGGCGAAGGCGGCGTCGTCGATCAGCCCCACGTCCTCGAACCGGGAGAGGACCTCCTCGGCCACCTCGGCGGGAACCTCCCGCTTGTGCAGCGCGTCCGCCAGCTGCTTGCGAGTGCGGGGTGTCCCGGTGAGCAGGCGCAGGCATATCGCCCGCGCCCGCTCGGCCGGATCCTGGGGCGGCAGCGCCGGCTCGGCCCTCGACGAGTCGGCGCTGTCGCCCGGCCATTCGGTACGCCGGGCCACGGGTCAGCTCTTGGCCGCCGTCGTCTTGGCCGACTTCGCCTTGGAAGCCGGCGCGGGGACCGACTTCGCCGCGTCGTCCGGCACCGCCGCGACGCCTGCCGCGTCCGCGCCGGGCTCGGTCTCCGGCGCCTCCGGGCGGACGCCGACGCCCAGCTTCTCCTTGATCTTCTTCTCGATCTCGTTGGCCAGGTCGGGGTTGTCCTTCAGGAAGTTGCGCGCGTTTTCCTTGCCCTGGCCGAGCTGGTCGCCCTCGTACGTGTACCAGGCGCCCGCCTTGCGGACGAAGCCGTGCTCCACGCCCATGTCGATCAGACCGCCCTCGCGGCTGATGCCCTGGCCGTAGAGGATGTCGAACTCGGCCTGCTTGAAGGGCGGCGCCACCTTGTTCTTGACGACCTTGCAGCGGGTGCGGTTGCCGACGGCCTCGGTGCCGTCCTTGAGCGTCTCGATACGGCGGATGTCGATACGCACCGACGCGTAGAACTTGAGCGCGCGGCCACCGGTCGTGGTCTCCGGCGAGCCGAACATGACGCCGATCTTCTCGCGGAGCTGGTTGATGAAGATGGCCGTGGTCTTGGACTGGTTCAGCGCGCTGGTGATCTTCCGGAGCGCCTGGCTCATCAGTCGCGCCTGGAGACCGACGTGCGAGTCGCCCATTTCGCCCTCGATCTCGGCCCGCGGCACCAGCGCGGCGACCGAGTCGATGACGATCAGGTCGAGCGCGCCGGAGCGCACGAGCATGTCGACGATCTCCAGCGCCTGCTCGCCGTTGTCCGGCTGGGACAGGATCAGGTTGTCGATGTCGACCCCGAGCTTCTTCGCGTACTCCGGATCGAGGGCGTGCTCCGCGTCCACGAAGGCCACGGTGCCGCCGGCCTTCTGCGCGTTGGCCACCGCGTGCAGGGTCAGGGTCGTCTTACCGGAGGACTCGGGGCCGTAGACCTCCACCACACGGCCGCGGGGAAGGCCGCCGACGCCGAGAGCGACGTCGAGTGCGGTCGACCCGGTGGGGATGACCTCGATGGGCTCGTTCGGCCGCTCGCCCAGACGCATCACGGCGCCCTTGCCGAATTGCCGTTCAATCTGTGCGAGCGCGGCGTCGAGCGCCTTCTCGCGGTCGGTTCCTGCCATGGGTTCCACCCGATTTGCTTGAGTCGATCGCTTCACGTCAAAGACGCTAACCCCTGCCACTGACAATGGGCCCCGCCGTCCCTCCAGCCTGTGGATAACTCACGGGACTCCGCCGGGATCCGCGGCCGGAACCCCATGAGAATGGATGTTCGATTTTGGTGTCAAGCTCACACGCCGGTCGGCACGACCGAGTCGGCGGCACAGCTCCAGGGTCCTCCCACTCCCCGGCGGACAGCGTCGCCGCGGGAAGTCCCGTCCCCCAGCGCACCGGATCCGGCGGGCCGCCGCTCCTGGCGAACCGAGGCGGTCACGCCTCCTGCGAGGAGCCGCCGGGGCCGGACGCACCCGTGTCCCGTGCCGTCCGGCCGTGCCGCAGCGCGCCCCGCATCCGTGCGAGCGCCCGCCTCGCGCGCGGCCGGTGGTGGCCGTGCACACGGGGGTCGTCGGTCACGTCGTACCGCCGTACATAGGCCCCGAAGAAGGCCTGGAGCGTCGCGACCGCCGGAATCGCGATCAGCGCGCCGACTGCTCCCAGCAGCGCCGTTCCCGCCACCACCGAGCCGAAGGCGACCGCCGGATGGATGTGCACCGTCTTGGCCGTCAGCTTGGGCTGGAGCACGTAGTTCTCGAACTGCTGGTACACGACGACGAACCCGAGCACCCACAGGGCGTACCAGGGGTCCTCCGTGAACGCGATCAGCATCGGCAGCGCGCCCGCGAGGTAGGTGCCGATGGTCGGGATGAACTGCGAGACGAGGCCGACCCACACCGCGAGCGCGGGAGCGTACGGCACGCCGAGGATCTCCAGGAGGACGAAGTGGGCAGCGCCGGAGATCAGCGCCATCAGTCCGCGCGAGTAGATGTATCCGCCGGTCTTGTCGACCGCGATCTCCCAGGCGCGCAGGACCTCGGCCTGCTTGGCCGGCGGCAGGACGGAGCACAGCGCGCGGCGCAGCCGCGGCCCGTCGGCCGCGAAGTAGAACGAGAACAGGAAGATCATCAGCAGCTGGAACAGCCCGCCGAGCACCGTCGCCGAGACGTCGAGCACTCCGCTGGCACTGTTCTGCACGTACTTCCGCAGCCAGTCGGAGCGCAGCAGACTGTCCTGCACGTCGACCCGGGACAGCTCGGTGTGGAAGACGCCGTTGATCCAGCGGATGACGGAGTCGAGGTACTTGGGGAAGTCCTCGACCATGTCGATGATCTGCCCGGCCAGCATCGAGCCGAGCAGAACGACGAAGCCGACCCCCACCACCAGCACCGACAAGAAGACCAGGAACGTGGCGAGCCCCCGGCGCATGCCGCGCGCGGCCATGCGTCCCACGGCCGGTTCCATGGCGAGTGCCAGGAAGAACGCGATCAGGATGTTGATCAGCAGCCCGATGAGCTGGTGGAAGGCCCAGCTGGCGAGCTGGAAGGAGGCGTAGAGCCCGAGGGCCAGCACCATGGCGCGCGGCAGCCAGCGCGGCATGCGAGCAGTGCCGCCGTTCCCGCCGGCCGTGGTCGGTGGAGGCGTGCTCGGCGGTGGCGTGCTCGGCGGTGTGGTGGAGGCGGCTGTGTCCCGCGCGGTCGCCTCCGCAGCGGTCTCGTCCTGGGGGTTGCTGTCGGTCCGGTCCACGGAACAAGTGTCCCGTACGCCGGTGACAGGGGGTGGTCCGCCCGGTGTCTCAGCGCTTGTCGGCGGGGATGTTCATGGCGGCGCAGACAGCGCGCCAGACGTCCTTCGCCTCCCAGCCCGCGGCCAGCGCCTCGTGGACCGTACGTCCGCCCAATTCGGCCATCACATGATCGCGTGCGAACGAGTCGGCGTAGGCCGCACCGAAGTGGTCGGCCATCCGCTCCCAGAAAATCGTCAACCGCATGCCCCCAGTATCCCGCCCCTGAGAGTGCAGCCCCGCCCGTCGGGCTTGCCAGAAGCCCTTTCCGGCCTACGGTCGGAACATGGCTGGAACCGGAGCAACCAATGAGACGCCTCTCGCGTCTCCTCTCGCCCGCGCCGAGCACTTCATCTGGCTGACCGCCCGTGTCCTCGAACAGCGGCGGTTCGCGTACCACTTCCTCAACGGCGGCTCGGAAGCCGTCGAGGCGGCCCTGGCCGCGTACCTCAACGAGGACGGCGGCTACGGCCACGCGCTGGAACCCGATCTGCGGGGCCCTGTCAGCCAGCCCCTGCACACGGCACACGCCCTCAGGGTGCTGGACTCCATCGGCCGCTGCGGCGGTCTGCGCGTGGAGCGGATCTGCCGCTACTTCACCCAGGTGTCGACGCCGGACGGCGCGCTGCCTGCCATCCATCCGTCCCAGCGCGGATATCCGGCCGCGCCGTTCCTCCCGATCGTCGACGACCCGCCGAGCGAGCTGCTGGCGACCGGCCCGGTTGTCGGTCTGCTGCACCGCAATCAGGTGTGGCACGCGTGGCTGTTCCGGGCCACGGACTTCTGCTGGGCGGCCGTCGACGCCCTGGACAAGTCCCATCCGTACGAGATCGAGGCGGCCGTCGCCTTCCTGGACAGCGCCCCGGACCGCTCGCGCGCCGAGGCGGCCGCCGACCGGCTCGGCCGGATGGTCCGCGAGCAACGGCTGGTCGCCCTCGATCCGCGCCGGCTGGACGACCAGCCCGTGGCGCCGGGCTACGCGCCCGGCGAGCACCACTTCCCGCACCACTACGCGCCCACGCCGGCCTCACTGGCCCGCCGTTGGTTCACGGACGAGGAGATGGCCCGCTCCCTGGAACACCTCGCGGCGCAGCAGGAACCGGACGGCGGATGGCCGATCACCTACCGCGCGTGGGCGCCGGGGACCGTGCTGGAGGCCCGGCCGCTGGTGACCATCGAGGCGTTGCGGACCCTCCAGGCGTACGGCCGGCCCATCGGCTGATCCACCGGCCGTCCCGACTCGGGCCGGTCCCGCGGGGCCTCACCGGGCTGGTCGGCCCGTCGCCGACGCCCACGCGCGGGCGGCGGCGACCACGCGCGCGCGTGGCCGCTCAGCCCCCGAGCGCCCGTACGCCCGCCGTGACGGCCACAGCCGCCCCGACGACGACCAGGAAGGGGGCGCGCAGCACGAGGGCCGCGGCGGCGGCGCCCAGTCCGGCGGCCCGTGCGTCGAGGACGAGCAAGTCGCCGACGCTGAAGGTCTGCTGCGCGGTGAGAGCCGCCAGCAGGGCGACCGGCAGCAGCGCGGCCAGCCGCTGCACGAGCGGACGCTCCAGGGTGTCGGCGGGCACGAGCAGGCCGACGAGTTTGACGAGGTAACAGCCGACGGCGGTCGCCGCGATCGCGATCCAGACGCTCAACGGTCCTCTCCCTTCCTGCGGGCCGCCGTACGGGCGGTCCCGTCGGTCGTGCCTCCGTCGTTCCCCCGGCCGGTTCCGCCGGCGTCCCGGCCTCCCCCGCCGATCGCACGGCCCTTGAGCCACAGCACGGCGGGGGCGGCCAACGCCGCAACCAGCACCGGCACTCCGGCGGGCAGGACGGGCAGGAACCCGAGTCCGAGCACCACCGCGAGTCCGGCCACCGCGCGCTCGGTGGCCGTCCGCAGCATCGGTGCGAGCAGGGCGAGGAAGACGGCCGGCCCGGCCGCGTCCAGCCCCCACGCGTCGGTGTCGCCGATCGCCTCGGCGCCCAGTGCTCCGAGGAGCGTGGTCAGATTCCACAGCACGTAGAGGGTGAGCCCGGTGACCGTGAAGCCGATGCGCACGCTGCGCCGCGTGGGCTGTGCGAGGGCGACGGCGGTGGTCTCGTCGATGACCCAGTGGGCCGCCAGCGGCCGTACGAAGCGGGGCAGGGCGAGCAGTTGGGACAGCCTCAGGCCGTAGAAGGCGTTGCGCACGCCGAGGAAGAAGGCGCCCGCGGCGGCGGCGAAGGGGTTGCCGCCCGCGGCGATGGCGCCGACGAGCGCGAACTGCGAGGCGCCGGTGAACACCAGCAGGCTGAGCGCGCAGGTCTGCAGAAGGGTGAGGCCGGAGCCCGCCGACGTCACGCCGAAGGCGAATCCGGACAGGCCGACGGCGATCCCGACGCCGAGCGCGTCACGGACGACGGCCGAGTCCGGTTTGGTCACTCCCTGCGGCCCGGGCTCCGGTGCCGCGGTCGTGGGTATCTCTGGGTGAGCTGTCTGTTCTGCCACGTCAGGGACGTTACGCAGGCTTCGGGTGGGCCGTCTTGTACGTTCTTGCGCGCTCGCGCCGGTAGGCGCCCGGCGGCACACCCACGATCCGGGTGAAGTGGCGGTTGAGATGCGGCTGGTCGGTAAAGCCGACGGCGACGGCGGCCTCGGACGGCGACGTTCCGGAGTCCAGGAGGTGACGGGCGCGGCGCACGCGCGCGTCCGTCAGCCAGGTGTGCGGCGGCAGCCCGTACGCGGCCTTGAAGGCGCGCAGGAGCGCGAAGGGACTGGTGCCGAGCTCCTGGGCGAGCTCCTCCAGGGACGGCGGCTCGGCCATCCGCTCCTCCAGGAGCTGTCTGGCGAGCGCCGCCGTGCGGGCCCCGGAGGCGAGCGGCGTGCGGGCGGGCAGCGCACGGCCGTGGCGCCGCAGCAGCCTCGCGACCGTGACGCGCAGCACGCTGTCGGCGGCCAGCGCGTTGCCCTCCTCGGCGGCGCGGTGCACCTCGTGCACCAGGCGGGCGGTGTCCGGGTCCTCGACGATCGTCTCGGCGAATCCGGCTGTGCCGCGCAGCGTGGTCACGTCCTCGGCGATCGTCGCGACCAGCTGGGACGACGGGTACAGGGTGGAGTACACCCAGCCCTCGGGCACCCCCGCCTTCGCCGAGTGCGGCACCTCGGGGTTGATCATCACGACGGTGCCGGGCCGGGCACTGATGGTGCCCTCCGGCATGAGCACGTCCTCGATGCCGCGGCGAACGGCGCCGAGTACGAAGCCCTCGTGCGTGTGCCGGGTGAAGGAGTGGCGCACATAGCGGGCCCGCAGCAGGTCGAGACCCGGCACGCCCGGGTACTGCCAGTGCCGCGCCCATTCGTCCTTCCGGTCCGGTGCCCCGTCGGTCTCCATACGGCAATTCTGCGCCCGCCCGATGGCGCCGCGATCTGCTCGTCCACGTCCCGGACACGGGTTGTCAGTGGTCGGGTGCACGATGGAGGGCATGGCCAGGACTGCGCTCGACTCCTTCTCCCCCGCGACCCGAGGCTGGTTCACGGGGGCGTTCAGCGCGCCCACCGCCGCGCAGGAGGGTGCCTGGCGGGCCATCGGCGAGGGCTCGGACGTCCTGGTCGTGGCGCCGACCGGCTCCGGCAAGACGCTGGCCGCCTTCCTCGCCGCCCTCGACCGGCTCACGTCCACACCGCCGCCCGCGGAGACGAAGAAGCGCTGCCGTGTGCTGTACGTGTCCCCGCTGAAGGCGCTCGCGGTCGACGTCGAGCGCAATCTGCGCAGTCCGCTCACGGGGATCCGGCACGAGGCGATGCGGCTGGGCCTGCCCGAGCCCGAGGTGCGCGTCGGCATCCGGTCCGGTGACACTCCGGCCGCCGAGCGCCGGTCGCTTGTCTCCCGGCCGCCGGACATCCTGATCACCACGCCCGAGTCGCTGTTCCTGATGCTCACGTCCTCCGCGCGGGACGCTCTGGCCGGCGTCGAGACCGTCATCCTGGACGAGGTCCACGCCGTGGCGGGCACCAAGCGCGGCGCGCACCTCTCCGTGTCCCTGGAGCGCCTCGACGAGCTGCTGCCGCGTCCCGCGCGCAGGATCGGCCTGTCCGCGACGGTGCGGCCGGTCGACGAGGTCGCCCGCTATCTGTCGCCCCAGCGCAGGGTGGAGATCGTCCAGCCGCCTTCGGGCAAGGAGTTCGACCTCTCGGTCGTCGTCCCCGTCGAGGACCTCGGCGAGCTCGGTGGCTCGCCCGCGGCCGACGCGGCCGACGGGCCGGCGGAGAAGCCCTCGATCTGGCCGCACGTGGAGGAGCGGATCGCCGACCTCGTCCAGGCCCACCGCTCCACGATCGTCTTCGCCAACTCGCGCCGCCTCGCGGAGCGTCTGTGCAACCGCCTCAATGAGATCGCCTACGAGCGGGCCACGGGCGCTCCTCTGCCGGAGGACGGGCCTCCGGCAGAGATCATGGCGCAGTCCGGGGCGGCCCAGGGCGCCCCGGCGCTCCTGGCCCGCGCCCACCACGGCTCGGTCTCCAAGGAGCAGCGCGCCCTGGTCGAGGAGGACCTCAAGGCGGGCCGGCTGCCCGCCGTCGTCGCCACGTCCAGTCTGGAGCTGGGCATCGACATGGGCGCGGTCGATCTGGTCGTCCAGGTCGAGTCACCGCCCTCGGTCGCCTCCGGTCTCCAGCGCGTCGGCCGCGCGGGACACCAGGTGGGCGCCGTGTCCACGGGCGTCGTCTTCCCCAAGTACCGCGGCGACCTGGTGCAGGCGGCCGTGGTCACGGAGCGGATGCGCACGGGCTCCATCGAATCGCTGCGCGTCCCGGCCAATCCGCTCGACGTGCTCGCCCAGCAGCTCGTGGCCATGGTCGCGATGGACACGTGGCAGTTCGACGACCTGCTGGCGCTGGTCCGCCGCGCCGCGCCGTTCGCCTCCCTCCCCGAGTCGGCGTTCACGGCGGTCCTCGACATGCTCGCCGGGCGCTATCCGTCGGACGCGTTCGCCGAGCTGCGCCCGCGCGTGGTGTGGGACCGGGTCGCGGGCACCGTGACCGGCCGGCCGGGCGCGCAGCGGCTCGCCGTCACCTCCGGCGGCACCATCCCCGACCGCGGTCTCTTCGGGGTCTTCCTCGCCGGTGCCGACCCGAAGAAGGGCGGCGGCAGGGTGGGCGAGCTCGACGAGGAGATGGTGTACGAGTCCCGGGTGGGCGATGTCTTCACCCTGGGCACCACGTCGTGGCGGATCGAGGACATCACCCGGGACCGGGTCCTCGTCTCCCCTGCCCCGGGCGTGCCCGGCCGCCTCCCGTTCTGGAAGGGCGACCAGCTGGGCCGCCCGCTGGAGCTGGGGCGTGCGGTCGGCGCGTTCCTGCGCGAGGTCGGCGGGCTGGCGCCGGACGACGCCAGGCTGCGCCTGGTGGCGGCGGGCCTGGACGCCTGGGCGGCGGACAATGTGCTGGCGTATCTCGACGAGCAGCGCCGGGCCTGCGGTCATGTCCCGGACGACCGCACGATCCTCGTGGAGCGTTTCCGGGACGAGCTGGGCGACTGGCGGGTGGTGATCCACTCGCCGTTCGGCGCGCAGGTCCACGCGCCCTGGGCGCTGGCACTGGGCGCCCGCCTCGCCGAGCGGTACGGCATGGACGCGCAGGTCATGCACGCGGACGACGGCATCGTGCTGCGCCTGCCCGACGCCGACCTCATGGGCCTCGACCTCCTCGACCAGGACCCCGTCCATGTCGACACGGCGTACGACAGCGAGCAGGCACCGGTCGGGGCGGCGGACACCGTCTTCGACAAGGGCGAGATCGGTCAGATCGTGACCGACCAGGTCGGCGGCTCGGCCCTGTTCGCCTCGCGGTTCCGGGAGTGCGCGGCCCGCGCGCTGCTGCTGCCGCGGCGCAACCCCGGCAAGCGCACCCCACTGTGGCAGCAGCGCCAGCGTGCGGCTCAACTGCTCCAGGTGGCGAGCGAATTCGGTTCGTTCCCGATCGTCCTCGAAGCGGTCCGCGAATGCCTCCAGGACGTCTTCGACGTCCCCGGGCTCACCGAGCTCATGGGCGACATCGAGTCCCGCCGGGTCCGCCTGGTCGAGGTCACCACCCCCGAGCCCTCGCCGTTCGCCCGCTCCCTGCTGTTCGGCTACGTGGCCCAGTTCCTCTACGAGGGCGACTCGCCGCTCGCGGAAAGGCGCGCGGCCGCCCTGTCGCTGGACTCCCGGCTCCTGTCCGAGCTGCTGGGACAGGCGGAGCTGCGGGAGCTGCTCGACGCGGACGTCCTCACCGAGCTGGAGCGGGAGCTCCAGTGGCTGACGGACGACCGGCGCGTCAAGGACGCCGAGGGCGTGGCCGACCTGCTGCGCATGCTCGGCCCGCTCACCGATGCGGAGCTCGCCGAGCGCGGTGGCGACCCGGACTGGCCCCGGGAGCTGGCGGGCGCGCGCCGCGCCATCCGCGTCCGTATCGCGGGCGCCGACCACTGGGCCGCGGTCGAGGACGCGGGGCGCCTGCGCGACGCCCTGGGCACCGCGCTTCCCGTGGGTGTCCCCGAGGCGTTCACCGAGCCGGTCAAGGACCCCCTCGGCGACCTCCTCGCCCGCTTCGCGCGGACGCACGGGCCGTTCACGTCGGCCCAGGCGGCGGCCCGCTTCGGGCTGGGCGCGGCCGTCACGGACGGGGGCCTTGCGCGGCTCGCCGCATCGGGGCGGGTCGTCCAGGGCGAGTTCCATCCCTCGGGCATCGGCCAGGAATGGTGCGACGCGGCCGTGCTGCGCCGTCTGCGCCGCCGCTCCCTGGCCGCGCTCCGCCATGAGCTCGAGCCGGTCCCGCCCGCCGCGCTCGCCGCGTTCCTCCCCCAGTGGCAGCACATGGGCAACAACCGGCTGCGCGGCATCGACGGGCTGGCCCGCGCCGTCGAGCAGCTCCAGGGCGCCGCCGTCCCGGCCTCCGCACTCGAGAAGCTCGTCCTTCCGTCCCGCGTCTCCCACTACAGCACCACGCTCCTCGACGAACTGACCACGACGGGCGAGGTGGTGTGGGCGGGCGCCGGCGCCCTGCCCGGCAAGGACGGCTGGGTCTCCCTCTACCTCGCCGACGCCGCACCGCTCCTGCTCCCGCCGCCGCACCCGCTGGAGCTGACGGCCCTGCACGAGTCGGTTCTCGGTGCCCTGTCCGGCGGATACGGACTCTTCTTCCGCCAGATCGCCGACCAGGTCCGCGCCACCACCCACCCCGACGCCACCGATCCCCAACTGGCCGATGTGATCTGGGACCTGGCCTGGTCCGGCCGGCTCACCAACGACACGCTCGCACCCCTGCGCGCCCTGCTGGGCTCGGGGCGCACGGCCGGTTCGACGGCGCACCGCGCCAAGCGCACCGTCCCCCGCGGCCGCTACGGCACGCTGACGGCGGCAGCCCGTCCCGCCTCCCGTTCCGGCCCGCCGACCGTGAGCGGCCGCTGGTCCCTGCTCCCGGCCGCCGAGCCCGAGCCGACCCACCGCGCGCACGCCCTCGCCCGCACCCTGCTCGACCGCCACGGCGTGGTGACCCGCGGCGCGGTGGCGGCCGAAGGCGTGGAGGGCGGCTTCTCCGCGACGTACCGCATCCTCTCGGCCTTCGAGGACAGCGGGCAGGCCCGGCGGGGCTATGTCGTCGAGGGCCTGGGGGCCGCCCAGTTCGCGATGGACGGCGCGGTCGACCGGCTGCGCGCCGCCTCCACCGCCCGGGACCGGGAGGAGGGCCAGGCAGCGCCCCGCGCGGTCGTCCTTGCCGCCGCCGACCCGGCGAACGCCTACGGCGCGGCGCTGCCGTGGCCCGAGCCGCCCGAGGGCGCCGGGCACAAGCCGGGCCGCAAGGCCGGTTCCCTCGTCGTGCTGGTGGACGGCGAGTTGACGCTCTACATGGAGCGCGGCGGCAAGACGCTGCTGTCCTGGCTGACCGACCCGGAGGCCCCAGCCCTGCACGCGGCTGCCACCGCGCTGGCCGCGGCGGCCCGCGAGGGCGCGCTGGGCACGGTCACGGTGGAGCGGGCCAACGGCTCTCCGGCACTGACCTCGCCCCTGGGCCGCGCCCTGGAGACCGCCGGATTCCACGCCACCCCGAGAGGACTGCGCCTGCGCCCGTGACCACAGGGCACCCCACCTGTCGGGGCCCCGGCCCCGTCCCCGCCATGCCGCGGGGGCCCGCGCCTGGACGGGTCCGAAGCGGCCGGATCCCGCACGGCCCCCGGGCCCGCCCAGACCTCCACGCCGGCCCAGGGCCCACCCGAACCTCCACGCCGGCCCAGGGCCCGCCCGGACCGGCGCACCGAGGACGCACCCCCGACGCCGACCCCGGCCTGCCTCGGCGTCGGCCCCATCCCGCCCGGCCCAGCCCCATCCCACCCCGTCGCGCATCATTGATGCCATGCCCGAAGGAGACACCGTCTGGCTGGCCGCCCAACGCCTGCACAATGCGCTGGCCGACCGTGTGCTGACCCGGTCCGATCTGAGGGTGCCCCGCTTCGCCACCGCGGACCTCACCGGCCGGACCGTCCTGGACGTCACCCCGCGCGGCAAGCACCTCCTCGCCCGCGTCGAGGGCGGCCTCACGCTGCACTCGCATCTGCGGATGGACGGCTCCTGGCATGTGTACGAGGCCGGTGAGCGCTGGCGCGGCGGCCCAGCGCACCAGATCCGTGCCGTCCTCGGCAACGAGGCGTACACGGCGGTCGGTTACCGCCTGCCCGTCCTCGAGCTGATCCGTACCGCGGACGAGGACCAGGCCGTGGGCCACCTCGGCCCCGATCTCCTCGGCCCCGACTGGGACCGGGACACCGCGGTGGCCAACCTCCTCGCCGACCCCGCCCGCCCCCTCGGGGAGGCCCTTCTCGACCAGCGCAATCTCGCCGGCATCGGGAACGTCTACAAGTCCGAGCTGGCCTTCCTGGCGCGCGTGACGCCCTGGCTCCCCGTCGGCGAGCTGCCCGCCGGCACGCTCGCCCGTCTCGTGGCCACCGCCCAGCGGCTCCTCGACGCCAACAAGTCCCGTCCGGACCGCGTCACCACGGGCCGCCGCGGCCCCGGGCAGCGGCTGTACGTCTACGGCCGTGAGGGGCGGCCCTGTCCGCGCTGCGGCGCCCCCGTGCGCAAGGCCGACCAGGGCGACGGCAGCCGCGAGCGTCCCACCTACTGGTGTCCGCGCTGTCAGACCGGACCCACTGGTTGACTACCCGTCAGATTCAGTCGTACGTTCCGCTCATGGGCCTCTCGGCGTACGACCTCAGCGGCCGCACCGCGTTCGTCACCGGAGCCGCCGGCGGCATCGGTCGCGCCACGGCCGTCCTGCTCGCCGAAGCGGGGGCCGTCGTGCACTGCGCCGACATCGACGAGAAGGGCCTGGAGGGGACCGGGTCCCTGATCCGGGACTGCGGCGGCACCGCCGTCACCCACACCCTGGACGTCACCGACCGGACACAGGTCAGGTCCGCGATCGAGAGTGCGGACGGCCTCGACATCACGGCAGCGATCGCCGGGATCATGCACACCAGCACGGTGCTCGACACACGCGACGAGGACCTCGACCACGTCCTTGCCGTCAACTTCAAGGGTGTGCTGTACACCTGCCAGGAGGCGGCCCGCGCCATGATCGCCTGTGCGGATTCGCCGGCCGTCGGACCACGGTCCGGAGACACCAACCGAGATCGCGGGAGCCGCGGCTCGATCATCACCATGGCGTCCGGCGCCGTGGACGCGGCCCAGGCGGGCCTGCTCTGCTACAGCGCGGCCAAGGCGGCGGTCGTCCAGCTCACCAGAACCCTCGCGACCGAACTCGGGCCGCACGCCATCCGCGTCAACGCGGTGGCCCCCGGCTGGATCCGCACACCGATGACGGACCGTCACGAAGCGGAGAAGCAGCACCAAGTCGAGGCGGCGCTCATCTGGATGTCCCCGCTGCGCCGCGTCGGAGAACCGGAGGACATCGCGCACATCGTGCTCCATCTGGCGTCCGACGCCTCGTCTTTCACGACGGGTCAGATATTCCGTCCGAACGGCGGCGTCGCGATGCCCTGGTGACTCCGCGGGACGCCGACACGTGCACAGGCAGCAGGCTCAGTCCCCAACCGCTCGCCGCCACCGCCCCCTCGAGAACCCCCGCGTCCTCCGGCACGAGCGCCAGCCGCAGGACGGCCCACCACCACACCGCGCCCGCCACGAGCACGAGCATCGCGACGGGCACGAGGACCGCTGTGCGTATCGCCATGCCGCCTCCTCCGGTCCACGTTAGCGGGACGGATCCGAGCGCCGGGAGGGCGCACGGTCAGCAGCCCCCGGCGCTCGAACGTCCGTGTCCGCCCGGCAGACCGGCACCGGGGGCCACCGGTTCCCGGCGCGCGACGCGCGCATCCTCCGGCGGCGGAGCCCCGGCATGACGAACACTCCGCACCCTGCCGCCGGTTACCCGTTCTCCGCCTGGAACATCCAGGCGTGCTTCTCGAGGTCGGCCGTCAGCTGGATGAGAATGTCCTGGGTCACCGGGTCCGGCTTCTCCGTCGCGTCGATGCGTTCCCGCATCCGGACGATGACGGCCCCCAGCGCGTCGACCAGAATCTGCACCGCGTCCCCGTCCTTGACCCAGCCGTCCGGCACGGACCCGATCGCGCTCTGCTTGGCCACCGTCGCGGCCCGCCCGTCCGGCGTCACACCTATCGCCGACGAACGCTCCGCCACTGTGTCGGAGTGCTGGCGCGCGGTGGCGACGACCTCGTCGAGCTGGAGGTGCACGGACCTGAAGCGAGGGCCGATCACGTTCCAGTGGACCTGCTTGGCCACCAGGCCCAGATCGACCAGATCGACCAGCGCGCCCTTCAGCGCGTCACCGACCGTCTTGAGGTCCGCCTCGGGCAGAGGGCTCTTCACGACTGACATGTGGATGTCCTCCCTTGGCTGTGCACGACTACGCTCCACGATCGCACAACTACTCAAAAGGGTCATTCGGGGACAAGAAGAAAGCCCCGACCGGTACTCGCGTACCACTCGGGGCCTGCCTCAAACCCAGCCGTGCAGTGCCTTACGGATCAGGCGGCGACGACGTCGACCGCTTCCGTGGGCGCCTTGATCGTCACCCGCTCCGTCGGCACGCCTGCCACCGACGTCACAGAGACGGAATTGAGCATCGGGCGTACCGGCGCGGGCACCGGCTCGGTGGCGGTTGCCGACTCGGCCAGTTCGGCCAGAGAAAGCTCGTCGCTCACCTCACGCATGAGCTCGGACATCCGTACGTCAAGCGCGTCGCAGATGGCGGAGAGCAGCTCGGAGGATGCCTCCTTCTGCCCCCGCTCCACCTCGGAGAGATAGCCGAGCGAGACTCGGGCGGACGAGGAGACTTCGCGCAGAGTACGGCCCTGGCGTTGGCGCTGCCGACGCAGCACGTCACCAAGCAGGCGACGGAGCAGAATCATCGGTGGCTCCCTCCTCGGACCGCGTAGCCGCATCCTTCACGCCCCACCGTACCGCCTTGCGCCGCGGCCGTGCGGGGAGCGATGTCGTGTTCACTCAGGGCTGCAAACATCAAGTCCCCCCGTTCTGTTCCGTATCCTGTGTCCGCGCATTCCCGTGAAGTTCGTCAGAGAGCAGGTCGAGCACTCTGCGTACACTCTCTCTACGGATTTCCTGCCGGTCGCCGTTCAACCGCAAAGCGGCCACTTTCCCGACCCCGGAAGGTCCCGAAACGGCAACGTAGACCGTGCCGACCGGCTGTCCGTCCTGCGGTTCGGGGCCCGCGACGCCCGTGGTGGCGATGCCCCACACGGCGTCCAGACGACCCCGTACACCCGCTGCCATCTGCGCCGCGACGTCCGCGTCGACCGCGCCGCGCTCCGCCAGAAGGGTCCCGTCCACGCCCAGCAGATCCCTCTTCAGGGTGGTCGCGTAGGCCGTCACGGACCCGCGGAAGGACCGGGAGGCTCCTGCGACGGCCGTCAGCTCCGCGGCCACCAGACCGCCCGTGAGGGACTCCGCGACGGCCAGCGTCTCGCCACGCTCCGCAAGCAGCGCCAGCACGCGAGCCGCCGTGTTCACCGTTCCGCGCCCTCGGCCTCGGCCTTCGCCGCCCGGGCCGCGCTCTCCTCGGCGAGTCCCCTGCGCCTCAGGACGATGGCCTGTCGCACGTAGTCGAGACCGGTGACCACCGTCAGTACGACCGCGAGCGCCATCACCCAGAAGCGCAGCGTCGCCAGCGGGCCGGTCAGCGCCAGCACGTACATGCCGACCGCCGTGCCCTGCGCGAGCGTCTTCATCTTGCCGCCGCGACTGGCCGGAATGACCGCGTGCCGGATCACCCAGAACCGCATGAGCGTGATCCCGAGCTCCCGGAAGAGGATGACGCCGGTCACCCACCACGGCAGGTCACCGAGGGCCGACAGGCAGATCAGCCCCGCCGCCATGATCGCCTTGTCGGCGATGGGGTCGGCGATCTTCCCGAAGTCGGTGACGAGGTTGTACGTGCGCGCGAGGTGGCCGTCGAAGATGTCCGTGATCATGGCGACGGCGAAGGCCGCCCAGGCCCAGGCCCGCCAGGCCGGGTCGTAGCCGCCGTCCTGGAGCATCAGCACCACGAAGCCGGGCACCAGCACCAGGCGCATCATGGTCAGGATGTTGGCGATGTTCCACAGGCTGGCCTGGTTGACGGCCGCAGCGCCCAGCTTCCCGCCGGGCGCCGGCTTCCCGGTGCCGCCCGCAGCGGATGCCGGCACTCCGGTCATCTGCCCGCCTCCTCGCCAAGACACTGGGCGACCAGATCGACGCCCTCCGTACCGACGACCTTGGCCTCGACCATCCGGCCGGGCACCAGGCCCCCGGGGGAGGTGAACAGCACCTGGCCGTCCGTCTCCGGCGCCTGGTGCGCGGCGCGGCCCACGGCGCCGTCCTCGTCGTCCACGCTCTCGACGAGTACCTCGAGGGTCTCACCCATGCGCTCCTCGGCGCGCTGCGCCGTGAGCTCCTCGGCGAGTCTCGACAGGTGCGCGAGGCGCTCGGCGATGACGTCCGCGTCGAGCTTGTTGTCGTAGGAGACGGCCTCGGTGCCCTCTTCGTCGCTGTAGCCGAAGACGCCGATGGCGTCGAGGCGGGCCGCGCCGAGGAAGCGTTCCAGCTCGGCGAAGTCGGCCTCGCTCTCGCCGGGGAAGCCGACGATGAAGTTGGACCGTACACCTGCCTGCGGGGCCTTGGACCGGATGGTCTCCAGCAGCTCCCAGAAGCGCTGTGTGTCGCCGAAGCGGCGCATCGCGCGCAGCACGCCGGGGGCGGAGTGCTGGAAGGACAGGTCGAAGTACGGGGCGACCTTGGGCGTGGAGGTGAGCACGTCGATCAGGCCGGGGCGCATCTCGGCCGGCTGGA
Organism: Streptomyces sp. NPDC015127; assembly: GCF_043080095.1. Lineage (NCBI taxonomy): Bacteria > Bacillati > Actinomycetota > Actinomycetes > Kitasatosporales > Streptomycetaceae > Streptomyces > Streptomyces sp. NPDC015127. The sequence goes on along the minus strand of NZ_JBIBVE010000010.1, from coordinate 14,606 downwards.
GGTAGCTCACGCGGACACGCTCGATGCCGTCGACCGCGGCCAGCTCGGGCAGGAGCGTCTCGAGGAGCCGGATGTCGCCGAGGTCCTTGCCGTACGAGGTGTTGTTCTCGGAGACCAGCATGATCTCCTTGACGCCCTGTTCGGCCAGCCAGCGCGTCTCGCCGAGCACATCGCTCGGGCGGCGCGAGATGAAGGAGCCGCGGAAGGACGGGATGGCGCAGAAGGTGCACCGCCGGTCGCAGCCGGAGGCCAGCTTCACGGAGGCGACGGGGCTGCTGCCGAGGCGGCGGCGCAGCGGCGCGCGCGGGCCGGACACCGGTGCGACGCCCTCCGGGAGGTCCTCGGGCGCCGGGGCGACGTCGCCGTGGCCGGGCAGGGCCACCTCGGTGGCCTGCTGGCGCTCGACGGGGCTCAGGGGCAGCAGCTTGCGCCGGTCGCGGGGGGTGTGGGCCTCCACGCTGCCGCCACTCAGGATGGTCTGGAGGCGGCTGGAGATGTCGGCGTAGTCGTCGAAGCCGAGCACGCCGTCGGCCTCGGGCAGCGCGTCGGCGAGCTCCTTGCCGTACCGCTCGGCCATGCAGCCGACGGCGACGACGGCCTGGGTGCGGCCGTGATCCTTGAGATCGTTGGCCTCCAGCAGGGCGTCGACGGAGTCCTTCTTGGCGGCCTCGACGAATCCGCAGGTGTTGACGACGGCGACATCGGCGTCGGAGGCTTCCTCGACGAGCTCCCAGCCGTCCGCTGCCAAGCGGCCTGCGAGCTCCTCCGAGTCCACCTCGTTACGGGCGCAGCCAAGAGTGACGAGGGCGACGGTACGGCGTTCGGGCATGGACTCAAGACTACTTTGTCCCGGCCCGCGTCCCTGCCCCGAGGGTTCGCCGGGCCGTCGGCCACCTGTCAGCCGCCCGACGGCCGCCCGTCGGCCGGGCGCCACCCGGGCCGGTCAGCCGGCCGCGGGGTCGCCCTTGGTGTAGGAAAGCCGCTCGACGCCGCCCATCTCGAAGTCGCCCTCGACCTTCTTGCCGTTGACGAACAGCTCGATCGCGCCCGCGTTGCCGAGGATCAGATCGACGCGCTCGTCGTCCTGGAAGGTCTTGGACTCGCCCTTGAGCAGTGTGCCGTCGAAGAGCAGCTTGCCGTTGTGCGACTTCGCGGAGATCCAGCTCTTGTCGTGGGTGGCGGACAGCTTCACCGTGACCTTGTCCTTGGGCACCGCCGCGATGGCACTGTCCGAGGGATCGGGCTTGGGGTCGGCCGGCTTGGTCACCCCGGGCTTCGTCGGGGCGGGCTTCTCGGGCGCGGGCCCCTCGGCGACCTGGGTGTCCATGCTGTCGCCGTCGCTGAAGAGCGTGAAGCCGGCGAAGCCGACCACGGCGACGATGGCGGCCACCATGGCCGCGGTCCAGTTGGGCCGTCGTCGTTCGGGACGGATGCGTTCCGCTTCGAACAGCGGTGCGGCGGGCGTCGGCGAAGGGCGTCCGCCGTGCTCGGCGTCGTACTGCGCGACCAGAGGTTCCGGATTGAGCCCGACGGCGCGCGCGAGCGTGCGGATATGACCGCGCGCGTACACATCGCCGCCACAGCGGGTGAAGTCGTCCTCTTCGATCGCGTGCACGATGGGGATGCGCACCCGGGTGGAGGAGCTGACCTCGTCGACGGTCAGACCGGCGGCGATACGCGCCTGCTGCAGGGCGTGGCCGATCGACGGCCGGTCGTCTTCGAATGAAGGCCGGTTGTCTTCGGGGGAGTTGCCGATGGACACGGGGGCGCCTTTCGAGCGTGTAGCCACCTGCTGGAGGTTCAGTCTATGGGTGGTACGAAAGGGTGGGGCAACCGGGCGGCGTAACTTTGTACGCCATCGGAATGGCCGTACTTCCCAGGGGCGGAACATGTGTCTGTCCCTCCCTCCAACTTGACGTACGACCAAGGGAAACGGTTGCTCCCGGAACCCTTACGAGTGAGTCTCTCCCCGGATCACGGCGAGCACTCCATCCAATTCGTCCGGTTTCACGAGAACGTCACGCGCCTTGGACCCCTCGCTGGGGCCGACGACATTGCGCGACTCCATCAGGTCCATCAGCCGGCCGGCCTTCGCGAAGCCCACGCGCAGCTTGCGCTGGAGCATCGACGTCGAGCCGAACTGGGTGGAGACGACCAGCTCAGCGGCCTGGCAGAGCAGGTCGAGGTCGTCGCCGATGTCCTCGTCGATCTCCTTCTTCTGCTTCGTGCCGACCACGACGTCGTCGCGGAAGACCGGTGCCATCTGATCCTTGCAGTGCTGGACGACCGCCGCGACCTCTTCCTCGGTGACGAAAGCGCCCTGCATACGGGTGGGCTTGTTGGCCCCCATCGGCAGGAACAGCCCGTCGCCCTTGCCGATGAGCTTCTCCGCTCCCGGCTGGTCGAGGATGACCCGGCTGTCGGCGAGCGAGGAGGTCGCGAACGCGAGCCGGGAGGGCACGTTCGCCTTGATCAGACCGGTGACGACGTCGACCGAGGGGCGCTGCGTGGCCAATACCAGATGAATGCCCGCCGCGCGCGCCAGCTGCGTGATGCGCACGATGGCGTCTTCGACGTCCCTCGGCGCGACCATCATCAGGTCCGCGAGCTCGTCGACGATCACCAGCAGGTACGGGTACGGCTGGAGCTCGCGCTCGCTGCCCTCGGGCGCCTTGGCCTTGCCGTTGCGCACGGCCTGGTTGAAGTCGTCGATGTGCCGGTAGCCGAAGGCCGCGAGGTCGTCGTAGCGCAGGTCCATCTCGCGCACCACCCACTGGAGGGCCTCGGCGGCCCGCTTGGGGTTGGTGATGATCGGCGTGATCAGGTGGGGGATGCCCTCGTACGCGGTCAGCTCGACCCGCTTGGGGTCGACCAGCACCATCCGGACGTCCTCCGGCGTGGCTCTTATCATCACCGAGGTGATCAGGCAGTTGATGCAGGACGACTTGCCGGAGCCGGTGGCGCCGGCGACGAGGACGTGCGGCATCTTGGCGAGGTTGGCCATCACGTAGCCGCCCTCGACGTCCTTGCCGAGCGCGACGAGCATCGGGTGGTCGTCCTCGGCGGCGTCCGCGAGGCGCAGCACGTCTCCGAGGTTGACCATCTCGCGGTCGGTGTTGGGGATCTCGATGCCGACCGCCGACTTGCCGGGGATCGGCGAGATGATCCGCACGTCGGGGCTCGCGACCGCGTACGCGATGTTCTTGGTCAGGGCCGTGATGCGCTCGACCTTCACGGCCGGGCCGAGCTCCACCTCGTAGCGGGTGACCGTCGGGCCGCGGGTGAAGCCGGTGACGGCCGCGTCGACCTTGAACTCCATGAACACGTTGGTCAGCGACGCGACGACCGCGTCATTGGCGGCGCTGCGCGTCTTGCCCGGGCCGCCGCGCTCCAGCAGGTCCAGCGAGGGCAGCGCGTACGTGATGTCGCCGGACAGCTGCAGCTGCTCGGCGCGCGGCGGCAGCGGCTGTGACTCGTCGGGCGCGGGCTTCGTCAGGTCGGGCACGGAGCCCTTGGCCGCCGGCTTCGTCAGGTCGGGTACGGAGCTCCCGGCCGCCGGCTGCTGCGGCGCGGCCTCCTCGGGCTCACGCGCGGTCGGCACCGGGGAGGCGGCCCGCCGGCGCTCCGCGGTGACGTCGCGCGTGAGGTCGGCGACGAGCGGGGACGGCGGCATGCCGTTCAGTACGGCTCCGTCGAGAGCGGCCGCCGCCGCGGCGGCGACGTCCACGGCGTCCATCTCGCGCCCCATGGCGGGCTGCACGGACGGCCGGCGCGGTCGTCTGCGCCGGGCGAGCGCCTCCTGCTCGGCGTGGTCGTGGTCGTAGACGTCGTCGGTCTCGTCCCGGCGCCGCGCGGCCGCACGGCGCGGGCGGCCGGGCAGGGACTCGCGCCACTGATCGTCGTAGCGCTCGTCGTCGTGGGTGAGGTCGTCGGCCGGCCCGCGCTCGGCGTCGACCAGGCCCAGCTTGGAGCCGAGCAGGCGCAGGCGCTGCGGAATGGCATTGACGGGGGTCGCGGTCACGACGAGCAGGCCGAAGACCGTGAGCAGCACCAGCAGCGGGACCGCGAGCACCTCGCCCATCATGAAGATCAGCGGCTTGGACGCGGCCCAGCCGATCAGACCTCCCGCGTCCTGCATGGCCTCGGTGCCGTCCCCGCGGCCGGGTGAGCCGCAGGCGATGTGGACCTGGCCGAGCACGCCGACGACGAGCGCGGACAGGCCGATCACGATGCGGCCGTTGGCCTCGGGCTTCTCGGGATAGAGGATCAGGCGCACGCCGATCCCGCCGAGCAGCAGGGGGGCGAGCAGATCGAGGCGTCCGAAGGCGCCCGTCACCAGCATCTCGACCAGATCGCCGACCGGCCCCCGCAGGTTCGACCAGGTACCGGCGGCGACGATGAGCGCGAGGCCGAGGAGCAGCAGCGCGAGGCCGTCCTTGCGGTGCGCGGGGTCAAGTCCCTTGGCGCCCCGCCCTATCCCGCGGAACATCGCACCCACCGCGTGCGCGAAGCCGAGCCAGAGGGCACGCGTGAGCCGGTACACGCCCCCGGTGGGGGACGGTGCGGGCTTCGGCGCGGCCGTCTTCCTGGCCGCGGCCTTCTTCGCGGGTGCCTTCTTGGCGGGTGCCGACTTCTTCGCGGCGGTCTTCTTGGCGGGCGCCGCCTTCTTCGCCGCGCCGGTCGTACGGCCGGTGCGCGGCTTCGCGGTGCCCGCCGTGCCCTGGGAACCCTTGCCGGACGTACGTGAGGCCATGGTGGTGAGGTTACCGGTGTTGACGGCAGCGGACACGTGTGCCCACTGCTTCACCCGTTCGTGTCGTGCCTGGAGGGACAGGAACTGACGCCTCTTCAGGGCGTCGTGGGCCGTGTCGCGGGCCGGTGGCGGCTCAGCTCTGGGAGGGCAGCGTCGGCGTGCCGCCGCCGGTCCCGGGCTCCAGCGCGTCGAGAGCCCGGCGCAGACCGGTGAGCTTGCGCTCGAGATGGGCGGCGGTCGCCACCGCCGCGGCATCCGCGGAGTCGTCGTCGAGCTGCTTGGAGAGCGCCTCCGCCTGCTCCTCAACTGCCGCGAGCCTCGCGGACAGCTCCGCGAGGAGGCCGGCGGGCTCGCGGCCGCCGCCCGATTCGACCTGGCCGGTGCCCTCCAGCTGGAGTCGCAGCAGAGCCGCCTGCTCGCGCAGTTGGCAGTTCTTCATGTAGAGCTCGACGAACACCGACACCTTGGCGCGCAGCACCCAGGGGTCGAACGGCTTGGAGATGTAGTCGACGGCCCCCGCGGCGTACCCCCGGAAGGTGTGGTGCGGGCCGTGATTGATCGCGGTGAGGAAAATGATCGGAATGTCGCGGGTCCGCTCACGCCGCTTGATGTGCGCGGCGGTCTCGAAACCGTCCATTCCCGGCATCTGAACATCCAGCAGAATGACCGCGAAGTCGTCCGTCAGCAGCGCCTTGAGCGCTTCCTCCCCTGACGATGCCCGCACCAGTGTCTGATCGAGCGCGGAGAGGATGGCCTCCAGCGCGAGCAGATTCTCCGGCCGGTCATCGACCAGGAGGATCTTGGCCTTCTGCACCATGCCCCGTCCTCCTCGCCCCGGCATGGGGTCTCTCCGGCTCACAGAGCCGGAGGACGCACCGGGCGCCGCCCCAGGGGACGACTCCCTTGCGTCGCCCGTCCTTGTGCCGGTCATGGTAGCCGCACCCCGCCCGTCGCCACACCCTGTCACCGTGATGTCACTGTGCACGTACCGAAAACGTGGGGGGAGACCGGATAGTTCCCCGCAGCTCTCGCTCCCACACGCATTCGAACGCAACCGATCAGCAACAACCGGTGATCCGGGCCACACCCGCTCACTTCGCGTGCATCCACTGCTCCATGACGGAGAGGAGATGGTCGGGATCGACCGGCTTGGTGACATAGTCCGAAGCGCCGGACTCGATCGCCTTCTCCCGGTCCCCCTTCATCGCCTTGGCGGTCAGGGCGATGATCGGCAGCCCCGCGAACTGCGGCATCCTGCGGATCGCCGTCGTCGTCGCGTACCCGTCCATCTCGGGCATCATGATGTCCATCAGCACCACCGTCACATCGTCGTGCTGCTCCAGGACTTCGATGCCCTCCCGGCCGTTCTCCGCGTACAGCACGGACAGGCCGTGCTGCTCCAGCACGCTCGTCAGCGCGAACACGTTGCGGATGTCGTCGTCGACGATCAGCACCTTCTCGCCGTCGAAAGCGAACACCCGCCGCTCCTCGGCGCCCTCCTGACCGGCCGTCGCATCACCCCACGGCTCCTGCACCTCCCCGGGGTGCGCCTGCTGCGCGTTCATCGCGTTCAGCGCCTTGCGGCGGCGGCGCAGCAGCGCCGCCGTGCCCGCGGGAGCCGCGGCCGGACGCGAGGGAACGGTCCGCGCCGGGGCGCCCGCGTCCTCCGCGGCCGTGTCCTCGTCCCGGAGGTCGCCCGCTCCGGGCACGAGCTGCGGGTACCCGTGCGGCGGCAGCTCGCTCGGGTGCAGCGGCAGGTACAGGGTGAACGTGGAGCCGCGGCCCGGCTCGCTCGCCGCGTGGATCTCGCCGCCGAGCAGCCGTGCGATTTCCCGGCTGATCGACAGCCCCAGACCCGTACCGCCGTACTTCCGGCTGGTCGTGCCGTCCGCCTGCTTGAACGCCTCGAAGATCACCCTCATCTTGCCGGCCGCGATACCGATGCCGGTGTCCGTCACCGAGAAGGCGATCAGGTCCGCATCCGCGTCCCGCAGGGAACCCGCCTCCAGCAGCTGCTCCCTGATGGACTGCGGCACATCGGCGCCCGCCGGCCGGATCACCAGCTCGACCGCGCCGCTGTCGGTGAACTTCACCGCGTTGGACAGCAGGTTGCGCAGCACCTGCAGCAGCCGCTGCTCGTCGGTGTGCAGCGTGGCGGGCAGCTCCGGGGAGACCCGGACCGAGAAGTCGAGCCCCTTCTCCGCCGTCAGCGGCCGGAACGTCGCCTCCACGTAGTCGACGAGCTGCACCAGCGCGATCCGCGTCGGGCTGACGTCCATCTTGCCCGCCTCGACCTTCGACAGGTCGAGGATGTCGTTGATCAGCTGGAGCAGGTCGGAACCGGCGCCGTGGATCGTCTCCGCGAACTCGACCTGCTTCGGCGACAGGTTCCCGTCGGCGTTGTCCGCGAGCAACTTGGCGAGAATCAGCAGCGAGTTGAGCGGCGTGCGCAGCTCGTGCGACATGTTCGCCAGGAACTCCGACTTGTAACGCATGGAGACCGCGAGCTGCTCCGCCCGCTCCTCCAGCACCTGCCGCGCCTCCTCGATCTCCGTGTTCTTCACCTCGATGTCGCGGTTCTGCTGCGCCAGCAGCTCGGCCTTCTCCTCCAGCTCGGCGTTGGACGCCTGGAGCGCCTTCTGCCGGTTCTCCAGCTCGGCCGACCGCTCGCGCAGCTGCTCCGTGAGCTCCTGCGACTGCTTCAGCAGCACCTCGGTCTTGGTGTTGACGCTGATCGTGTTGACGCTCGTGGCGATCATCTCGGCGATCTGGTTCAGGAAGTCCCGCTGGATCTGCGTGAACGGCTGGAACGACGCCAGCTCGATGACCCCGAGGACCTTCCCCTCGAACAGCACCGGCAGGACGATCACATACGCCGGGGACGCCTCACCCAGCCCCGAGGAGATCTTCAGATAACCCGGCGGCACATTGACCTGGATGGTCCGCTTCTCCTCGGCCGCCGTACCGATCAGGGTCTCCCCCGGCCGGAACGACGTCGGCATCAGGCCCGCCGAGTAGCCGTAGCTGCCGCGCATGACCAGCTCGTACGACTCCCCGCCGTCCGACACCTCCGGGCCGCTGCCGGTCGGCATCGCCAGGAAGAACGCGCCGTGCTGCGCCGAGACCACCGGGGTGAGCTCGCTCATGATCAGCGAGGCCACGTCGTCCAGATCGCGCCGGCCCTGCATCAGACCGGAGATACGGGCCAGGTTGCCCTTGAGCCAGTCCTGCTCCTCGTTGGCGAGGGTGGTGTCGCGCAGATTCGCGATCATCGTGTTGATGTTGTCCTGGAGAACCTGGATCTCCCCGGCCGCATCCACGTCGATCTTCAGGTTCAGATCGCCGCGGGTCACCGCGGTCGCGACGGCCGCGATGGCGCGAACCTGCCGGGTCAGATTCCCAGCCATCTCGTTCACCGACTCGGTCAGGTCGCGCCAGGTGCCGTCGACGTCCCGCACCCTCGCCTGACCGCCCAGCTGCCCGTCGGTGCCCACCTCGCGGGCCACCCGCGTGACCTCCTCGGCGAACGACGACAGCTGGTCGACCATCGTGTTGATCGTCGTCTTCAGCTCCAGGATCTCGCCGCGCGCATCGATGTCGATCTTGCGAGTGAGATCACCCTTGGCGATGGCGGTGGTGACCGTGGCGATCTGCCGCACCTGGCCGGTGAGGTTGGAGGCCATGGAGTTCACCGACTCGGTGAGGTCCTTCCAGGTGCCGGAGACACCTGGCACATGCGCCTGACCGCCCAGCCGCCCGTCCGTGCCCACCTCACGGGCCACGCGGGTCACCTCGTCGGCGAAGGAAGACAGCGTCCGCACCATCGTGTTGACCGTGTCCGCGAGCTCGGCCACCTCACCGCGCGCCTCGACCGTCACCTTCTTGGTCAGGTCGCCGTTGGCGACCGCGGAGGAGACGCGGGCGATGTTGCGCACCTGGTTGGTCAGGTTGTTGGCCATCAGGTTGACGTTGTCGCTGAGGTCCTTCCAGATGCCGGTGACGCCGCGCACCCGCGCCTGGCCGCCCAGCACACCTTCCGTACCCACCTCGCGGGCGACCCTCGTCACCTCGTCGGCGAAGTCGGACAGCTGGTCGACCATCGTGTTGACCGTCGTCACCAGCTCCAGGATCTCGCCCTTGGCATCGACGGTGATCTTCTTCGACAGATCGCCCTTGGCGACCGCCGTCGTCACCTCGGCGATGTTGCGCACCTGACTGGTGAGGTTGTTCGCCATGAAGTTGACGGACTGCGTGAGGTCCTTCCAGGTGCCGGAGACGCCCTGCACCTCCGCCTGGCCGCCGAGGATGCCCTCGGTGCCCACCTCGCGGGCCACCCGCGTCACCTGCTCCGCGAAGTTCGACAGCTGGTCGACCATCGTGTTGAGCGTGTTCTTCAGCTCCAGGATCTCGCCGCGCGCGTCCACGTCGATCTTCTGCGACAGGTCACCGCGCGCCACCGCCGTCGCGACCTGGGCGATGTTGCGCACCTGGCCGGTGAGGTTCTCGGCCATGCCGTTCACCGAGTCCGTCAGATCGCGCCACACGCCGGCCACGCCGGGCACCTGCGCCTGACCGCCCAGCCGTCCGTCGGTGCCCACCTCACGGGCCACCCGCGTCACCTGCTCCGCGAACGCGGAGAGCTGGTCGACCATCGTGTTGATGGTGTTCTTCAGCTCCAGGATCTCGCCGCGCGCGTCCACGTCGATCTTCTGCGACAGGTCACCGCGCGCCACAGCCGTCGTCACCTGTGCGATCTGGCGCACCTGGGACGTCAGATTGCCGGCCATGAAGTTGACGGAGTCCGTCAGCTCCTTCCACGTACCGCTGACGCCGTCGACACGGGCCTGACCGCCGAGCCGGCCCTCCGTGCCCACGTCCCGCGCCATCCGCGTGACCTGGTCGGCGAACGAGGAAAGCTGCGCCACCATCGTGTTCACGGTGTTCTTCAGCTCGAGCATCTCGCCCGCGACATCCACCGTGACCTTCTGCGACAGGTCACCGTTGGCCACCGCCGTCGTCACCTGGGCGATGTCCCTCACCTGGCCGGTCAGATTGCGGAACGCGGTGTTCACCGAATCGGTGAGGTCCTTCCACGTACCCGCCGCACCCGGCACCTCGGCCTGGCCGCCCAGCCGGCCCTCGACACCGACCTCCCGGGCCACCCGGGTCACCTCGGAACCGAACGACTGGAGCTGGTCCACCATCGTGTTGACGGTGTTCTTCAACTCCAGCATCTCGCCCGCGACATCCACCGTGACCTTCTGCGACAGGTCACCGTTGGCCACCGCCGTCGTCACCTGGGCGATGTCCCTCACCTGGGTGGTCAGATTACGGAAGACGGTGTTCACCGAATCGGTGAGGTCCTTCCACGTACCCGCCGCACCCGGCACCTGCGCCTGGCCGCCCAGCAGACCCTCCGCGCCGACCTCGCTGGCCACGCGCGTGACCTCGTCCGCGAATGTCCGCAGCGTCTCCGTCATCTGGTTGATCGTCTCGGCGAGCTGCGCGACCTCGCCGCGTGCGCTCACCGTGACCTTCTGCGACAGGTCGCCGTTGGCCACGGCCGTGGTCACCTCGGCGATGCCCCGCACCTGGGACGTCAGGTTCCCGGCCATCGTGTTCACCGAATCGGTGAGGTCCTTCCACACGCCGGCCACACCCGGGACGGTCGCCTGACCGCCCAGCTCACCCTCGGTACCCACCTCACGGGCGACCCTCGTCACCTCGGAGGAGAACGACTGGAGCTGGTCCACCATCGTGTTGACGGTGTTCTTCAACTCCAGCATCTCGCCCGCCACATGGACGGTCACCTTCTGCGACAGATCGCCCTTGGCGACGGCCGTCGTCACCAGGGCGATGTCCCGCACCTGAGCCGTCAGCCGATACGCCATGGTGTTGACCGAATCCGTGAGGTCCTTCCACGAACCGGACATTCCGCGCACCTGCGCCTGGCCGCCGAGCTTGCCCTCGGTGCCCACCTCCAGCGCGACCCGCGTCACCTCGTCGGTGAACGCGGACAGCTGGTCCACCAGGCTGTTCACCGTACGAGCGACCTTCAGGAACTCGCCCCGCAGCGGCCGCACCGTGCCGTCCTGGCCGTCCGTCGAATGCGAGCGCAGCTCCATGCGCTGGTCCAGGTCACCCTCGGCGACCGCCGACAGCACCCGGCCGACCTCCGAGACCGGCCGCGCGAGGTCGTCCACCAGCTCGTTGGAGGCGTCGATGGCCGCCGCCCAGGAGCCCTCGCACGCCCCGGTCTCCAGCCGCTCTGTGAGTTTTCCCTCGCGACCGACCATCCTGCGGACGCGCGCGATCTCCCCGGTGAGGTGCAGATTACGGTCGGCGACCTCGTTGAAGACCGCCGCGATCTCGGCCATGACGCCGTCGCCCGACACCGTCAAACGACGCCGGAAGTTCCCGTCCCGCATCGCCACCAGTGCCGACAGCAGCCTGTTCGCAGCCGCTGTATCGACTTCGGTTGTCCCATTGTTCCGGGACCGTCCGCCTTTCGCGCGCGTATCCTTGCCACGCGCCGCCACGCCAGACTCCACCGTGTCCCTCCCGCAGGGGTTGACCGTACTGCCCGGGCCTACTCAAGAAGCCTGCCCAGTGTTTCACCATGCCGGAACCAGGCCATAACAGTTCGGCAGCTTCGCATAGCGTCCCCACCCCCGGAGGGCGGAAACAGCCGTAACCGGCATCCGCTCGGACAGCGAAGGTAAGTAACCTGGCATCCGGCTGTCCAACCGCCCCGGTCCGCCCGGCGGGGGCGGTGCGGTGCATCTACGACCACCGGGCACGGGGAGGGGCGAGCCGATCATGGCAGAGCCGGGCGTCGAGACGCGTACGAGGAGTTCTGTGATCACCGCGCGGGCGGCCGCCAGCTTCGATCCTGTCGGGCGGTCCGTCGCGACCGCCCGTGCCTTTGTCCGCGACACCCTCCAGGGCTGGGGGTACTCGGACGTCGTCGACGACGCCGTGGTCCTCACCAGCGAGCTGGTCACCAACGCCGTCATCCACGCGGGCACCTCGGCCGACGTCCTGTGCCTGCGCAGCGAGGACGGCGTACGGATCGAGGTCGCCGACCGCTATCCCGAGCGCGAGATCCCGATCCAGGGCACCGGCCATCCGCTCGGCAGCCCCGACCGGGAGAACGGCCGCGGCCTGCTGCTGTGCGCGGCACTCGCCTCCCGCTGGGGCGTCGAGTACACACCCACCCACAAACAGGTCTGGTTCCAACTCGACCTCCCCCAGCGCCGGGTGGGCACCCGCTCCGCGGGCCCCGCCCTCCCCACGGCCCTGCTGCCGGTCGCCGACGAGCGGGTACGCGTGGCCCTCACCCAGATCGACCGCACCGGGACGATCGTCGTATGGAACGAGGACGCCGAACGCCTCTTCGGCTACCCGTCGGAACAGGTCATCGGCAAACCGCTCACAGACTTCGCCGCCTGGCCGCACACCCCCGGCATCGGCACGGGCATCGCCGAGGCGCTGCAACTCTCCCGCTGGGAGGGCAGCTACGGCATCCGCGGCACCGACGGCCGCGTCGTTCCGGTTTACGCCTCCCACCTCCGGGTACGCGACACCAACGGTGAGCCCTCCACGGTCTGTCTCCTCGTACGCGACGAGGAACGGGCCATTCTGCAGACCCCTCAGCGCGCTCCGGGCTCCGACCATGGCTCCGAGAACCGCGCCACCGACCCGTTCGAGGTCTTCATCGGCTCCCCGGCGCCGGACGATCTCGACGGCCTGCTCCAACGCACCGTCGAACGGGCCCGCGACATGCTCGACGGCGACGCCGCCTTCCTGCTCCTCGCCACCGACGACGAGACCGAGCTCGAAGTACGCGCCACCACCGGACTCCCCTCGGCACGCCAGCGGTTCGCCCGCGTCCCGGTCGAGGCCGGCACCGGCCGTTACGGCTCGGCACGCATGCCCGCCGTCCACGAGGACCTCACCGCCGTCCCCGGCGCCGTACCGCTCCTCAACTCCACCGGCATGCGCTCGGTCGTCACCGTCCCGCTCAAGGTCGAGGGCCGGCTCACCGGCTCCCTCGGCGTGGCCGCCGAGTCCGCGGGGCGCTACTCCAACGAGGAGGCCCTGCGCCTGCAGTTCGCCGCCGACCGCATCGCGCTGGCCGTCGAGTCGGCCCGCCTCGGCGAACTTGAACGGCTGCGACGCGGCTCCCTGTCCTTCCTCGTCGAGGCCTCCGACCTTCTCGCGGGCACGCTGGACCGCGACCAGACCCTGGCCCTGATGGCCCAGATGACGGTCCCCACCCTCGCCACCTGGTGCGCCGTCTACACGATCGCCGACCAGTCCTCGGAGCCGTACCTCAGCTATGTGCTCCACGAGGACGAGGACCGCATCGACGGCCTCAAGGCCCTTCTGTCCAGGATCGATCCACCGGAACCCGTACCGACCCCAGGCGCCCGCGTGTGGAACGCTCCGGCCGAGACGGCACAACGCGCCGCCCTGCTCGCCTCCAAGCGTGAACTGGGCCTCGGCTCCACCCCACCGGTCTCCTCCGGCATCGGCGCGACGCTGGCAACGGCCGCGGCCGTCGGCGGCGAGACGGTCGTTCTCCCACTCGTCGCGCGAAACCGCGTCATCGGCATGCTGACGCTCGGCAAGCCGTCCGACGACCACTTCCGCCAGGAAATCCTGGAACTCGCCGAGGACCTCTCGCGCCGGGCCGCTCTCGCCCTCGACAACGCCCGCCTCTACTCCGAGCGCATGGCGATCAGCCAGTCCCTGCAGCGCAGCCTGCTGCCGCCGGAACTGCCGCAGATCCCGGGCGTCGAGGTCGAGGTCATCTACCGCGCCGCCGGCGAGGGCAACGAGGTGGGCGGCGACTTCTACGACCTGTTCCCCATCCGCGACGGTGCCTACGGCTTCGCCATCGGCGACGTCTGCGGTACGGGCCCGGAGGCCGCGGCCGTCACCGGCCTCGCCCGCCACGCCCTGCGGCTGCTGGCCCGTGAGGGCTTCGGCGGCCCCGCGGTGCTGGAGCGGCTGAACGCCGCCATCCTCGACGAGGGCGCACGCAGTCGCTTCCTCACGCTGCTGTACGGGGAGTTGTGGCCCCAGGAGGACGGCAGCGCCGTCCTCAAGGTGGTCTGCGCCGGCCATCCGCTGCCCCTGCGCCTGCGCCAGGACGGCACCGTGGAGCCGGCGGCGGACCCTCAGCCGCTGCTCGGCGTGATGGACGACCTGGAGCTGTACGAGCAGGTCGTCACGCTGGATCCGGGCGACGTCCTGCTGTGCGTCACGGACGGCGTGACCGAGCGCCGCGAGGGCACGCGCATGCTGGGCGACGACGGCCTGGCCGACGTGTTCACGACGTGCACGGGCCTGACGGCGGGAGCGGTGGCGGCCCGAGTGCTCAGGGCGGTCGAACGCTTCGCCGCGGAGCCGGCATCGGACGACATGGCGATCCTGGCGATGCGCGTCCACGAGCCGCACCAGAACTGACCAAATGAAGAAGGCCCCCCGCCACATGGCGGGGGGCCTTCTTCAGTTTGGAGCCCCCAAACGGAATCGAACCGTTGACCTTCTCCTTACCATGGAGACGCTCTGCCGACTGAGCTATAGGGGCCTGTTGCTTTCGCGGTGCTCCGCGCGGCAACGAGATGAAGCATAGCCCATCCGTACGGGCGTTTCCAAAACGTGTGAGCGCCGTACGTCCGGAGTCGCAAGGGAGCACGGCAGGACGCAAAAAAGCCTCAACCCCCGAAGAGTATCCGGGGGTTGAGGCTCAATGATTGTTCGGCGGCGTCCTACTCTCCCACAGGGTCCCCCCTGCAGTACCATCGGCGCTGAAAGGCTTAGCTTCCGGGTTCGGAATGTAACC
>NZ_JBIBVE010000009.1:0-361845 GCF_043080095.1 Streptomyces sp. NPDC015127 | reverse complement strand
GCCCGGGCCGGGGGCCCCCCCCCCCCGGGGGGGGGGGGGGCCCCGGGGGGGGGGCCCCCGGGGGGGGGGGGCCCCCCCGGGGGGGGGGGCCCCCCCCCCCCCCCCGCGCCGCCCTCCCCGCCCTGTGCGCCACGCAGATCACCAGCTGGGGCGTCCTCTACTACGCCTTCCCCGTCCTCGTCCCCGCCGTCACGGCGGACACCGGATGGACGCCGGCCGCCACCACCGGGGCCTTCTCCGCCGCCCTGCTCGTGTCGGCGGTCGCCGGTGTACCCATCGGACGCGTCCTCGACGCCCGCGGCCCCCGCGCGGTGATGACCGGTGGCTCCGTCCTCGCCGTCGCGGGGCTGCTCGTGCTCGCGTACGCCCCCGGACTCGCCGGATTCACCGCCGGCTGGCTGCTGGTGGGCGTGGCGATGGCCGCCACCTTCTACCAGCCCGCCTTCGCCGCGCTCACGCGCTGGTGGGGCGAGGAGCGCGTACGGGCCCTGACGGTCGTCACCCTCGCGGGCGGCCTCGCCTCCACCGTCTTCGCCCCCGTGACCGCCGCCCTCGCCGAGCACCTCTCCTGGCGCGCCACCTACGCCGTACTGGCCGCGATTCTCGCCGCCGTCACCGTCCCCGCCCATGCCCTCGCGCTCCGGGGACCCTGGCCGCCGGCGCCCGCGGAGCCCGTCCGGGCGGCGGACGACGCTCCGGGCGCCGTGACGAGAAGCCGTCCCTTCCTCCTGTTGGCAGCCGCGTTCACGCTGTCCGGGTTCGCGATGTACTGCGTGGTCATCGCCCTCGTCCCGCTCCTCATGGGCCGGGGCGTCTCCACCACGGCCGCCGCCTGGGCCCTGGGGCTCGGCGGCGTGGGACAGACCCTCGGCCGCATGCTGTACGGGGCCGTCGCGCGGCGCACCGGCGCCCGCGCCCGGACGGTCGCGTTCCTCGCGGCGGGCGGCGTCACCACCGGCGCGCTCGCGGTGGTCCCCGGGCCGTATCCGCTGCTCGTGGCCCTCGCGGTCGTGGCGGGCACGGTCCGCGGGAACCTGACACTCCTCAAGGCCACCGCCGTCGCCGACCGCTGGGGCACCACCCGCTACGCCCACAGGTCCGCGCTGCTCGCTGCCCCGGTCACCGTCGCCACCGCGCTGGCGCCCTTCGCGGGAACCGCGCTGGCGGGTGTACTCGGCGGCTACGAGAGGCTGTTCGTGCTCCTCGCCGCCGTGTCGGCGCTCGCCGCGGCCCTGGCCCTCGGGACGGGGACGCGCGGCACGGTGCCGCGGCCCCACGGCCGCCGCCTCTCCCCCAAGGGGCAGTCCGTGTGACCGAACCCGCCGCAGGTGCCGGTTGTGGCGGGCCGGGTGCCGGACGCGTCAGTCGTCCTTGTCGTTCCGCTTCTTCTTGTCCTCACGCTCGGCGTCCTTCGCCTCGTCGTCGGCCTCGACCCGGCCGTCGGCGGGCTGCTCGGCCGGCTGTCCGGCGGCGGGGCTCTCGGCGGCGGGGGAGGCGTCCGCGCCGCTGGTGAGGGACTCCGAGACCGACGGACCGGGTTCGCCGGTGAGCGGGGTGTCCGCCGGGCTCTCGTCGGGCGAGAACAACGCCATCCCGATCAGCAGGGCAGTCGCGAAGGCAAGCGCTCCCGCCACCACCGCGGTGACCCGGGGCCGGCGCCTGGCGAGCGCCCGCAGCGCGGTGCGTGTGCCGGACGCCGGGGCCGCGCCGGGCAGCATGTACGTGGTCGCGGGGCCGGGTTCAGAGCCGACCGGGCCGGTGGCGGCCGCCGACGGCGTCGCGGTGGGCCGGACGGGCCGGGCGGGCTGCGGCGGAACGGGCTGGGCCGACATGGGCTGCGGCGTGGGCATGGGCTGCGAGCGCCCCTGCCAGGCGTCGGAGGCGAACCAGGCGGCGACCTCGTCCGCGGTCGGCCGGTCCTCCGGCTGCTTCGCCAGCATCACGAGCAGGTAGTTCTGGAACGCGGGCGACAGCCCGATGCCGAGTTCCAGCGGCGGCACGGGCGCCGCGTCGATGTGCTGGTAGAGCGTCGCGGTGGGGGTGTCGGCCTTGAACGGCGGCCGCCCGGTGAGCAGTTGGTACAGGACGCAGCCGAGCGAGTACACGTCCGATGCGGGCTCCGCGGTGCGGCCCAGGGCCCGTTCGGGGGCCAGGTACAGGCTCGTGCCGACGATCTGGCCGGCGGTGGTGAGCGCGGCCGACGGGTCGTCGACGAACCGGGCGATCCCGAAGTCGCCTATTTTCACGACGCCTTCGGTGTCGGACAGGAGGTTCCCCGGCTTGATGTCCCGGTGGACGATGCCCTGCCGGTGCGCGGACACGAGCCCTGCCGCCGCCTGGGCCGCTACCGCCGCGACCCGCTCCGGCGCCAGCGGCCCGCCGTCCGCCAGCTCCTCGGCCAGGCTCCGGCCCTCGACCAGCTCCATCACGAGATAGAAGCGGCCGTCCCACGTCCCGAAGTCGAACACCGAGACGACACCGGGGTGGTTCAGCCGCGCCGCGGTCTGCGCCTCCATGCGGAAGCGGGCCGCCGCGTGCGGGTCGGCGTTCTCCCCGAGGAGCAGCTTGACGGCCACGGGCCGGCCGAGCACCTCGTCGGAGCCCCGCCAGACCTCCCCCATGCCGCCCTGCCCAATGCGGGCATCCAACCGGTATCGATCAGCCACCAGCACCTGCTGCACCAAAACCTCACTCCGGACCTGTCGCGAGCCGCCCTCGGCCTCCGCAAGGAGAAACGGTGAAGGAGTCGGGGCGACCGTAAGCCTAGCCAGCCCGGACGAGTGCCTCGGACGCGCGGGCATTTACGCGACGCGCGAGGCCACCGGAAGAGGCGGCGTGACAACGCCGCAAGAGGCGCGCGAGACACCGGGAGACGCCCACGGCGACGCGTCGGCCGCGAACTCCCGCCCGCCGCACGCAAGATGCCGACGCGCTGACCCGTGGCCTCCTGGTCCGTCATGACGATGAACAGGCCCGCGCCTTGACCGGCCTGGCGGCCGCGAGGGCGCGCGTGGTCTCACGGACAGTGGAGCGAACGGCCGTCCGCCAAGCCGGCGCCCGCCGGCCTCACGCGCTGACGCGGACGAGCGCGAGCGTGATGTTGTCCGGGCCGCCCGCCTCGATCGCCGCCTTCCACAGCTCGAACGCGGCCCGGCCGTCGTCGTGGACCCGCAGGAGGTCGCCGATCGCCTCGTCCGGTACCGGGTCCGTCAGACCGTCGCTGCACACCAGGTAGCGGTTGCCGCCGGACAGCGCCGAGACCGTGACATGGGGGGTGACGGCCCGGAACGCGGGCATGCCGCCGAGTGTCTGTGTCACCGCCGACGTGGTGCGCCGGCCCGGGGGCGGCGGCGGGCTGTCGTCCACGCTCACCTGGCGCAGCCCCTCGCCCGTCGCGTCGTACACCTTGCTGTCGCCGACGTTGAACGTCAGCACCGACTCGGCGAGCAGGACGGCGCCGGCGACGGTGGTCCCCATCATGAACAGGTCCGGCTCGCCGTCGGCGGCCGAGTACACCTCGTGGTTGCAGATCTTCAGGGCATCACGGACGGCCTCCTCGCCGTCCAGCGAGGGGCCGAGCGCGGCGAGGCGCCGGACGACCAGGGCGCTGGCCACCTCGCCGCCGGGTTGCCCGCCGAGCCCGTCGGCGACCGCGACGACGAGCGGACTGCCGAAGGGGAACACCAGGGTCTGGGGGTTCTCGGTCACGGTCCCGCACAGCGTCCACGGGCCGACCACCAGGCTGTCCTCGTTGTGCTCGCGGATCAGCCCGACGTGGCTCAGGGCAGTCACGGCTGTGTACTGCATGGCGATGTCCGCCTCTCCCTGCCGGAAGGCGATGTCCTCGTCTCCATTGTCACGCCGCCGGGGCGGGCGCGGTTTCGTTGCATCAAGAGCGGCGATTGTGCGGATTTCGTTGTTCATCGAGGACTGGACAGTCGATATCGTTGGGCTACGAACCCCCGGCGAAAGAGGCGACGTGTCCGACGAGCAACTGCCCTCCGCCCTCCCCGAGACCCACCGCACCCGCCATCGCCGCCTGCGCGAGCAGGGACGCCTCGACCGCGCGGAGCTCGACGCCGTCCTGGAGGCGGGCTTCCTCTGCCACCTGGGGGTCGTCGTCGACGGAGCGCCCATGGTCGTGCCGACCGTCTACGGCAGCGACGGCCGGCACCTCTACGTCCACGGCTCCGTCGCCGGCCGCAGCCTCGTCGCCTCGCCCGGGGCGGCGGTGTGCGTGACCGTCTCGCACGTGGACGGCCTGGTGCTCGCGCGGTCGGTGTTCGAGCACGGCGTCAACTACCGCAGCGCGATGATCCACGGCGTCCCCCGTCTCGTCACGGACCCGGACGAGAAACTCGCGGGCCTGCGCTGTCTGACCGAGCACGCGACCCCCGGACAGTGGGACTACGCACGCCGGCCCAGCCGCAAGGAACTCGCGGCGACAGCACTGCTGGCCCTCTCCCTGGAAGAGGCGTCGGTCAAGATACGCACCGGTGGCCCCGACGACGGCGACGGCCCCGATGCCTCCCTCGGGATCTGGGCCGGTGTCCTGCCGCTGACCTCCGTATGGGGAGAGCCGGAGGCGGACCCGCTGCTCCCCGACGGCATCGCACCGCCTCCGCACATCACCGCGCGCGCCGGCACCCGCACCGGCTGAGCCGGGCCGCGAAGGGGCCGGCGCACCCACCCCGCGCGGCGACCGCCGCGCGGCCCACGCCCCGCAACGGTCACCCCTCGGCGGCCCACGCCCCGCGACGGTCACCCCTCGGCGACCTGAGCAGCCCGGTCAGTCCCGGTACGACCCCAGGTGATGGACCATCACCCTGTCCAGCCGCGCCGAGCCGCCCTCCGCGAAGACCTCCACGCCCTCGCCGGCCTCGTCCGGGAAGATCTGGTCGGTGATGACGGCCTCCCCCTGTCCGCCGAACACCTCCACGGAGGACCAGTCGACGAGGATGCGCAGCCTGACCTTGCCGTCCTCGGCTTTCAGCGGTGCGCGCTGCACGCCGGGGAAGTCGCTGCTGAAGTCCACCGCTCCGGACCTGGTGCGGTCGACGTACAGCTCCTGGGTCCCGGCGTCGTAGCCGATGACCGTCTCCTGGCCGTTGGCACCGGTGCGGACCTTCAGGCCGAACCGCTCGGCGTCCCGCAGGGAGAACGTGGCGTCGATGTCCAGCGCCTTGCCGTCGGCGCGTCCCCCCGCCAGCCGCACCGAGCCGCCCGTGACCTCCACGCCCTCCGCCGTGACGGCCGGCCCCTGGCGCAGGGACGGGAGCGTCCGCACGGGCCGCTGGGTCAGCCGGACCTTCCCGTCGACCGTGCGCAGCGCCATCTCCCGGGGGATGCTCTGCGCGCTGCGCCACGGCGAGGTGGGGATGCTGTTGCCGTACTGCCAGTTGTTCATCCAGCCGATCATGTGGCGCCTGCCGTCCGGCGCGTTCTCCCACGACACGGCCGCGTAGTAGTCCTTGCCGTGGTCGACCCAGTCCGCGCGCCGTACGGAGGGCACCGCGGGCTCGTCGGCGGCGACGAACCGGTCGGCGATGACGTGTCCCCAGCCCCCGGTGTTCCTGTCGACGAGCTGGATCCGCGCCTGCTTGCCCGCGTGGGCACGCAGGTCGAACGACGCCCAGTCCAGGGCCCCGCTGTCGGAGCCGGTGACGCTCTGCACGACCTTCCCGTCGACGAGCAGATTGACGGCGGTCTCCGTCGAACGGGGCCGTGCCCGGGTGTCGGACAGCATGATGTGGTCGACGTTGATGTGGCCCCAGCCGCCGGTGTTGGCGTCCACGATCTCGATGCGTGCCGTCCGGCCGGCCAGCTCCCGCACGTCCCACGACGCCCAGTTGAGCTCCTCGGTGTTCTTCCCGCTCGCACTGCGCACGACCTTGCCGTCGACGATCAGCCGCACAGCGGTCGGGGCGTCGGAGGAGGAGGCGTGGTTTCCGCCGCCGACCAGGAAGTTGAGGTAGTCCTTGTCGACGGTGAAGTCGGGCGAGGTGAGCGTGCCGGTGGTCGCGTCGCCCCGGAGGAAGGTGTTCACCAGCCCGCCGCCGATCCAGCCGGACACCTGGTGCTGGCCGGGCAGCGTCCCGGCGGCCGGGCCGTCGCCGAACGCCTCGCCCGTGGTGGTCCAGTCCCCGTACCCCTCGCCCTCGAAGTCCGCGAGTACGGTCCCGGCGGGCGGCGGGGGCGGGGTGTCACCAGGGACGGCGGCGGGGTCGTGCGGATGGCGGCCGCCCGCGACCTTGAAGTTGACGTACGGGCTGTCCACGGTGAACGCCGGGGACGTGAGGGTGCCCGTGGCGGCGTCGTCGCCGTGGAAGCTGTCGGCGTACCCGGTGCCCTCGACACCGGTGACTCCCGGCGGCGCGTCCGCGGGCAGCTTCACCGGCCCGTCGCCGAATGCCGTACCGGTCGTCTCCCACATGCCGCTCTCGGAGCCGTAGTCGGACCGCTCGAAGTCCTGCATCACGAGACCGGCCGGCGGCGTGTAGGAGCCGTCGTCGTCGGGGACGAACCGCTTGCCGTCGAAGTCGCCCACGAAGTACTGGGCGGCCGAACCACCGGCGATGCCACCGGGGTTGATGTTGACGACGAGGACCCACTTGATCCGCGAACGATCCCCGTCGACGGGCAGCGGGAACAGGTCCGGGCACTCCCACACACCGCCCACCGCGCCCTGGGGGCCGAAGTCGCTCAGGTGCGTCCAGTGCTTGAGATCCTTGGAGGAGTAGAACCGCACCTTGTGCTCGGTCGACAGGGACACCGTCATCAGCCAGCTCCTGGTGGGAGCGTGCCATTGGACCTTCGGGTCGCGGAACTCCTTCGACCCGATGTCGAGGACCGGGTTCCCCGGGTACTTCGTCCAGGTGCGGCCGCGGTCGGTGCTGTACGCCAGCGACTGGGCCTGCTTGCCGCCGTCCTTGTAGGCGCTGGTGTAGACGGCGACCATGGCGGGGTTCTCCCGGGTGCCGAACCCCGAGGTGTTGTCCCGGTCGACGACCGCGCTGCCGGAGAAGACCATCTCCTCGTCGTCGTGCGGGATGGCGAGCGGCAGCTCCTCCCAGTGCACCAGGTCCTTGCTGACGGCGTGGCCCCAGGACATGTTGCCCCAGGTGTTGCCGCTCGGGTTGTACTGGTAGAAGAGGTGGTACTCGCCCTGGAAGTAGACCAGCCCGTTGGGGTCGTTCATCCAGTTCTTCTCGGGGCTGAAGTGGAACTGCGGCCGGTGGGGCTCGGTGAACGGCGGGCGGTCGGCGGCGAAGGACTGCGGCGCGACGGCGGTCGAGGTCAGGGCACATACGGTGGCCACGGCGGCGAACAGCCGTACGGGGCCACGCCGGACAACACGTCCAGAGCTCATGGTGTCTCCTGTGGTGCGGACCATCCGTGGCACGGAGCGCCGCGATGCGATGGGGGTACGCCGCGGTGCGGGGAGGTCCGCCGGGTCGGGGATCCCGTTGCCGAACCGGAGGAAGCGAGTCGGCAACGCGGGTGTGTCATCGCTGACATGTGTCAGCGATGACACCGGCTGAGCAGAGATGATGGGCGTGGCGTCACGGGCGCGTCAACGGCCCGGACGGAAATCGCTCCGGCGGGAACGGGCGGGAAACGGGCCCGGACGACCCGGAATCGGGCCGGGACTACGCGGAATCGGGGCCCGAGGGCGACCCTGGAACGGGCCGGGAGAGAGCCCGGGAACGTCTACGCGTACGCGCTACTCGGCGGCGGCGGCGGAGGCGGCGACGGAGGCGGAGGCGGAGGCAGAGGCGACGGCGGCGTCCGGCGTCAACTGGTGCGCCCACGGCGGATTGGGACCCGCGACCGCGCAGGTCAGGGCGGCCACCCGGACGGCGAAGGCGCACGCCTCGGCGACGTCCTCGACCCGCAGGCCGTCCAGCCGCCCCCCGAGGAGCCCCCGGGAGCCGAGGTGGTGGAGGAACCCCGCCGTGAACGAGTCGCCCGCGCCCACGGTGTCGACCACCCGCGCGGCCGGCGCGGGCACGGTGATCCGTTCCCCGTCCAGCGACGCCAGGGCGCCCCGAGAGCCTCGCGTCACGACGACCAGCCGCACTCCGGCCATGTGCCAGGCGTCGCAGGCGCGTTCGGGGTCCGTTCCCGGCAGCAGCAGCTCCAGGTCCTCCTCGCTGAGCCGGAGGATGTCGGCGACGGCGCACCAGTCGGGCAGCCGCCGCCGGTACACGTCCGGGTCGACCAGCAGTGGCCGCACGTTGGGGTCGACGGAGACGGTCGCCGTCGCGGCCGCCCGCGCGAGGAACTCCTCGACCGCGGGCGCGCCCGGATCGCGTACCAGCGCCAGGGACCCCGAGTGCAGGCAGGCGGTGCCGTCCAGGCCGGTCGCCGCCAGCTCGGCGCGTGTCCACTGCCAGTCGGCGGTGCCCTCGGCGTGGAAGGAGTACGCCGCCTGGCCCTGGCCGTCCAGTTCGGCGACGGCCAGGGTGCTGGGCTCGGCCGCCCGTATCGCGCCGGACAGGTCGACGCCGGAGGCTTCCAGGTGGGAGCGGAAGAGCCGGCCGAAGACGTCCTCGGAGAGCCGGGTGAGGAAACGGGCCGGAGTGCCGAGGCGGGCGAGGGCGACGGCCGTGTTGGCGGGGCCGCCGCCCGGCAGGACGCGCAGGGAGAGTTCGTCCGGGGCGGACGAGGGCGAGGTGAAGGCGTCGGCGACGCATTCACCCAGGACAGTGACCTGTTGCGGGCGCATGGCTGCTTCTCTCTTCGGGAGGCGGGCGTGCGGGGAGGGCCGTGCCGCTCGGCCGGCCGGGGATTCGGCACCACTGCGTACGTTGCCGATTTGTGACGGTCCCAAGGCATTGACGTTGCCGGGAAGCGGAGTCCATCATCCTCGGCAAGCGGTGTCAACGATGACATAAGTCAACGTTGGCACCGCCGCCAACAGCGTTCGTCCCTCCTTCCGGAGCCCACACTCCGCCGCACCGCAGCTTGCCGCGCCATCGCCACCAGGTCCCGGCCGCGCTCGCCCGAACCCGCAGGGAGTCGTCCCATGTCCCGCAGCATCCGCACCGTTTCCGGCCTCGCCCGAGTGACCGCCTGCGCCGCCGTGGCGGCCCTGTCCCTGACGGCCTGCGGCTCCGGTTCCGGTGCCCAGGGCGGAGGCGGCGGCCAGGTGAAGGTCGGCCTGATCACCAAGACCGACACCAACCCGTTCTTCGTGAAGATGAAGGAGGGCGCGGAGCAGGCGGCGAAGAAGAGCGGTGTCGAACTGGTCAGCGCGGCCGGAAAGTTCGACGGGGACAACGCGGGCCAGGTCACCGCCGTGGAGAACATGGTGGCGTCCGGCGTGAAGGGCATCCTCATCACGCCGAACGACTCGAAGGCGATCGTCCCCGCGCTGGAGAAGGCCCGTGCCAAGGGCATCCTCGTCATCGCCCTCGACAGCCCGACCGAGCCGCAGGACGCCACGGACGCCCTCTTCGCCACCGACAACCTCAAGGCGGGCGAGCTGATCGGCGCGTACGCCAAGGCGGCGATGGCGGGCAAGCCGGCGAAGATCGCGATGCTGGACCTGGCGCCGGGCGTGGCCGTGGGCGTCCAGCGCCACAACGGGTTCCTCAAGGGCTTCGGCATCGCCGAGGGCGACCCGGCCGTCGTGTGCGCCCAGGACACCGGCGGCGACCAGGCCAAGGGCCAGACGGCCATGGAGAACTGCCTGCAGAAGGCGCCCGACGTCAACGTCGTCTACACGATCAACGAGCCGGCCGCGCTCGGCGCGTACACCGCGCTCAAGGCCAAGGGCCTGGAGAAGAAGGTCCTGGTCGTCTCCGTCGACGGCGGCTGCACCGGCACGCGGGCGGTCAAGGAGGGGAAGATCGCGGCGACTTCGCAGCAGTACCCGCTGAAGATGGCGGCGCAGGGGGTGCAGGCCGTCGCCGACTTCGCGAAGAACGGGAAGAAGGCGGCCGGCTACACGGACACCGGCGTCACGCTCGTGACGGACAAGCAGCAGGCGGGCGTCGAGGCGAAGGACACGGCGTTCGGCCTGGAGAACTGCTGGGGCTAGCCCCAGCACCCCGGGCGCGCCGGGGTCCGCCGGCCCCGCGCGGGCCGGCGCCCGCCGGCGAGGGCCGCTCCGCCCGCGGCGCGGCCCGCCCGCAGCCGGACCCCGCTGTGCCTCCGCCGGACCCCGTCGGGCCGCGCCCCCCGCCCGGCGGGTCGCCGCCTCCGTACCCACCCACTGGCAAGGATCACGATGACGGCCACATCCACCGCCACCCCGCCCACACCCACGCCGACCGCCTACGCCCAGCTCAAAGGGCCGACCGCCGTCCGCCGGCTGCTCATGGCGCCCACCGCCGGGCCCCTCGCGGCGCTCGTGCTGGCCTGCGTCTTCTTCTCCTTCTCCACCGAGCAGTTCCTCACCGGCGGGAACTTCTCCCTGATCGTGCAGCAGGTCATGGTCGTGGGCACGCTCGCCATCGGCCAGACCCTGATCATCCTGACGGCCGGTATCGACCTCTCGTGCGGTGCGGTCATGGCGTTCGGCAGCATCGTCATCGCCAAAATGGCCGCGGAGGGCTCCCTGTCCCCCCTCGCGGCCATCGCCCTCGGCCTGGTCGTCTGCGGAGGGTTCGGCCTGGTCAACGGCCTGCTGGTGCAGCTGATCCCGCTGCCGCCGTTCATCGTCACGCTCGGCATGCTGAACGTGGCGTTCGCCCTGACCCACATCTACTCGGCGGAGCAGACGGTCACCGACCTGCCCGCCCCGCTCACCGCCCTCGGCGAGACGTTTCCCCTGGGCCACACGGACATCACGTACGGCTCGCTCGTCACCATCGGCCTGTTCCTGCTCTTCGCGTACGCGCTCAGCAGCACGTCCTGGGGCCGGCACGTGTACGCGCTCGGCAACAGCCCCGAGGCCGCCCGGCTCAACGGCATCCGCACCTCCCGGCTGACCGTCGGCATCTACACCCTGGCCGGGCTCGTCTACGGCATCGCCGCCCTGCTGCTGATCTCCCGCACCGGCGTCGGCGACCCGCAGGCCGGACAGACCGACAACCTGGACAGCATCACCGCCGTCGTGCTCGGCGGCACCAGCCTCTTCGGCGGACGCGGCGCCGTCCTCGGCACGTTCATCGGCGTCCTCATCGTCGGTGTCTTCCGCAACGGCCTCCAGCTCATGGGCGTCGCCTCGATCTACCAGACCCTGATCACCGGCGCGCTGGTGATCCTGGCCGTGACCGTCGACCAGATCTCCCGGAAGAAGGCCCGATGAACACGACCACGCCCGTGCTCCAGGCCCGCGGCCTGGTCAAGCGCTACGGCCATGTCACCGCCATCGACGGCGCCGACTTCGACCTGCTGCCCGGCGAGGTCCTGGCCGTCATCGGCGACAACGGCGCCGGCAAGACGAGCCTGATCAAGGCGCTCACCGGCGCGCTCACCCCCGACGAGGGCGAGATACGGCTGAACGGCGAGCCCATCCGGTTCACCGGCCCGCAGAGCGCCCGGCAGCACGGCATCGAGACCGTCTACCAGGACCTGGCCGTCGCCGCCTCGATGGACATCGCGTCCAACATGTTCCTCGGGCGCGAACTGCGCCGGCCCGGCTTCCTCGGCAGCGTCCTGCGTATGCTCGACAAGAAGCGGATGCGGCAGGAGGCAGCGGCCCACATGGCCGACCTCAAGATCGGTCTGCGGTCGCTGACCCAGCCGGTGGAGACGCTCTCCGGCGGCCAGCGGCAGGCGGTGGCGGTCGCGCGGTCCGTGGCCTGGGCCCGCAGCGTCGTGGTGATGGACGAGCCGACGGCCGCGCTGGGCGTCAAGGAGTCCGGCCAGGTACTCGACCTGATCCGCCGGGTCCGCGACAAGGGCATGCCCGTGGTCCTGATCAGCCACAACATGCCGCACGTCTTCGAGATCGCCGACCGCATCCACGTCCACCGGCTCGGCCGGCGCGAGGCGCTGATCAAGCCGTCCGACTACTCGATGGCCGAGGTCGTCGCCATCATGACGGGGGCACTGAGCGTGCGGGAGGGCGGCGGTACTGTCGTGGCGGACACCGATGCCGCCAAGGCGGCCGGAGTCTCCGCCCACTGACGCAGCACCCCGCCGGGGGACCCGGCCCGCCCCGGCCGGGACCACCGGGCCGCACACACAGGAACGGTGACACATGGCCGCGACACGACGCCCGACCCTCGCCGATGTGGCCCGCGAGGTGGGCGTCAGCGCCAAGACGGTCTCCCGCGTGCTCAACGAGGACGGGCCGAGTTCCCCGCAGACCAGGGAGCGGGTGCTCGCCGCCGTGGCGAAGCTGGGCTTCCAGCCGAACCTGATGGCCCGCAACATCCGTGTCGGCGGCCCCGACACCACCATCGGCCTGATCGTCCCGGACCTGGGCAACCCGTTCTTCGGCACGGTCGCGGGCGGGATCGAGGACACGGTACGGGACCGGGGACTGACGCTCCTGATGGGATCGTCCGCCGACGACCCCGCGCGCGAACGGACCCTGATCGAGACGTTCCTCGCGCGGCGCGTCAGTGTGCTGATGGTCGCGCCGGCGTTCGGGGCCGATCACACCTACCTGAAGGCGCAGCGCGCGGCCGGCCTCCCCGTCGTCTTCCTCGACCGCCCGGGCGTCGGCCTGTCCGCCGACTGCGTCGTCAGCTCGAACCGGTCCGGCGCGCAGGAGGGCGTCGCGCACCTCGTCGAACGCGGCCACCGGCGCATCGGGTTCGTCGGTGACCTGCCCACGAGGCTGTACACCCGACGCGAGCGCCTCGCCGGATACCGCGCCGCCCTGGAGGACGCGGGCATCGCCTACGACCGCGCGCTGGTGACCGGTGCCCACGACCAGGGCACGGCGGCGGCGGTCACGACCCGCCTGCTGTCCCTGCCGGAGCCCCCCACCGCGCTCTTCGCGGGCAACAACATCATGGCGCTCGGGGTCGTGGCGGAACTGGCCCGTACCGGCCGCCGGGACATCGCCCTCGTCACCTTCGACGACCTGCCGCTGGCCGAGGTACTGGAGCCGGCCCTGACGGTGGTGGCCCAGAACCCCGCCGCTCTGGGCACGGCGGCGGCCACGACGGCCCTGACCCGCCTGGACGGCGACCGCACCCGCGCCCGCACGGTCACCATCCCGACCCGCCTGATCCCCCGCGGCTCGGGCGAACTGCCGGTCCCGCGCGGCTGATCCGTCTCCCGGCGGGCCCGTCAATCAGCCCCTGTCGCAGCCGGTCGTACGCCGATGAGGTCCAGGAGACCGATCGGCACCTGCCGCAGGGCGGGCGCCAACCCCTCCTGAACAGTTCTGCTTTCGGGTGGTAGGAAAAGGCGAAGTGCTTCGGGGCGGTGGCGGCACGGCAGCGATGCTGGACCCGCAGCCCTCGCAGGTCACCGCCGGACCAGGTCGCCGAGGCCGCGGCATAGGCGAGTTCGCCGACCGGCTGCATGTGCACGAGCAGCGCCAGGGGCGCGAGGACGGTGATCATCAGCTTCACGACGACCCAGTAGTAGCGGGCCAGGCCCCATGTCGTTCCGAGGGCGCAGGTCACTCCGGTCAGCGGCGACGCCAGACACAGGGGCACGACGGCGAACCAGCCGACCGGCTCCAGCGCGACGTAGACGGACCGCACCGTCCGACCGTCCTTGCTCACGAGACCGGGTCGGCCAGAGCCAGGAAGGCGGCGACCGCGCCGAACCACCCCAGCGAGGCGGTGATGTGCGCGGTGAGGGCGAGCCTGCGCCCGCGCGGCGACATGACGGTCACCCGTGGCTCCTCATGCCGCCACCGGCGAGGTGCAGCACCACGAACGTCACGACCAGGGCGACGCCGATCAGCATGGCAACCGCAGGCTCGTCGCCGTCACCCTGTCGGGGCTGCGGGCCGCGGCCGACTCCCGGGGCGCGTAAGGCAGATGAGGCGAAAGCTCAGCAGCAGTCGCATCCGTTGCGGCAGCCGCACCCGTCCGCCTCGACCGCGCCGGCACCCGCCGCAGCGGTGGCGGACGACGGAGCACAACAGCCCTTGCCCTGCCAGGCGTCACGGCCTTCCTTGACCGCGACGGCCGCGATCACGAGCGCGGCAAAGGGGTCGGCCCAGGACCAGCCGAGCGTGGCGTTCAGGACCAGGCCGACGAGCAGGACGGCCGACAGATAGGTGCACAGGAGCGTCTGCTTGGAGTCGGCGACCGCGGACGCGGAGCCCAGTTCCCGCCCCGCGCGGCGCTGCGCGGCGGACAGCAACGGCATCACGGCCAAGGAGAGCGCGGCGATGACGATGCCGGGAAGGGACGGTTCGGCTTCACCGGTGCCGGCCAGGGCTCGGACGGCGTCCACGGAGACGTAGGCGGCGAGCGCGAAGAACGAGACGGCGATGATCCGCAGGGCGGTCCGCTCCCGCGCGTCCCGCAGAGCGTGGTCGCGGGCGGAGAACTGCCAGGCGACCGCGGCCGCGGAGGAGACCTCGATGACGGAGTCCAGGCCGAAGCCGATCAGCGCGGTGGAGGAGGCGATCGTCCCGGCCGTGATGGCGACGATCGCCTCGATGACGTTGTAGGCGATGGTCGCCGTGACCAGCAGCCGTATGCGCTTGGCGAGGACGTCACGGCGGGCCGGGGACGCCCCGAGGGATATCGCGGTCACCTCAGCAGCACCCCTTCTCGTCGGCATCGGCACAGCTCTTGCCCGCCTCGACGGCCACCACGGCGGTACGCAGGTCGTCCAGCGCGTGTCCGAGGCGTTCGTCGGCGAGCTCGTACCGCGTACGGCGCCCGTCGGGCACGGTGACGACCAGCCCGCAGTCGCGCAGGCACGCGAGGTGATTCGACAGCCGGGTGCGCGAGATGCCTAGCGCGTCGGCGAGATCGGAGGGGTACGAAGGGGCTTCGCGCAGGGCGATCAGGATCCGGCACCGAATCGGGTCGGCCAGGGCCCGGCCGAACCGGGTGAGGGCGTCGAGATCGGTCGCGAGGCTCAGCATGGGCAGAACGATACACGGATTCTTGAATCCACGACATCGTGAACTCTCGCGCCGGGTCCTGCCGTGCTTCGCCCAGCCCCGTGCCGGAAGCCCTCCCCGCCGCCTGCGCGGCGGGGAGGGCAACGGCCGTCACCCCAGGGCGCGCCACACCCGCTGGACCCGTGCGAGGTGCAAGGGGTGTGCGAACCGTCCCTGTCCTAGGCGATGTTGTTGAACTTGGTGCCCTCGCCCGCGTACAGGGTGGTCGTCTGCCGACTGAACGGGGCCGTCGCCGAGCCGGTCGAGCGGTAGACGTACGTGCCGTTCGCGCCGTAGGCGATCAGGTCGGGGCGGCCGTCGGCTGTGGCGTCGCCGGCGCCGACGAGGTGGGAGAAGCTGTTCCAGCCGCCGCCGATCCTGACGCGGGCGGTGAAGTTGCCTGTGCCGTTGCCCTGGTAGAGCCACAGGACGCCGGCGGTGTCGCGGGCGACGAGGTCGCCGGCCGCGCCGCCCGCGATGTTGCCGACGGCGGTGATCTGGTTGTAGATCTGCCAGCCGCCGCCGACCCGGGTGCGGGCGGCGAACGGGGCGGACGAGCTGCCGGTGCCCTTGTAGAGCCACAGGACACCGGAGGTGTCGGTGGCGAGGAGGTCGGGGCGTCCGTCGCCCGTGAGGTCGCTGCCACCGGTGATCTTGTTGTAGATCTGCCAGCCGGGGCCGACCTTGATGCGGGTCGCGAAGGTGCCGTCGCCCTTGCCCAGGTACATCCAGAGGACGCCCGCGGTGTCGCGGGCGACGAGGTCACCCGTCGGGACGCCGGCGAGGTTCCCCGCGGCCTCGATCTGGTTGTAGACCTGCCAACCGGCCCCGATCTTCGTCCGCTTGGCGGTGGTGACCTGGTTGTCCGACGGCCAGTCGAATAGGTCGTCCCGCCACAGCGCACCCGAGGCGTCCCGGGCGAGGACGTCCGTCGAGCCGTTGTCGTTGTAGTCGTGCGGGTTGGCCTGGCGCGAGACCTGGAAGCTCCCCGAGGCGGTCGCCGGACCGCCCGTACCGTCGGTCGGGGTGGCGGTGATGCCCCAGGTGTAGGCGCCGTTGGGGGCGCTGATGCCGTCCAGGACGCCGTCCCACGTGAAGGCGAAGCGGCTGTCGGAGGCGGGCTGGGACAGGTGCTTGGTGAACTTCCTGCTGGTGGCCGTGTGCGTGAGCGTGAGGTCCACGGTGGCGTTCGCGCGGGACAGGGTCCACTCCATCGGGACCGTGGTGCCCGCCTTCTCCAGGTTCACCGCGCCGGGGACGTTCGACTCGGTCACCTGGACGGCCATGACCCGGCCCGTGTCCGCCACGAGCGTGACGTCCGGGCGGGCGCCGTCGGCCCCGGGCCGGATCCGGAACAGCCCGTCGCCGGCACCAGTGAAGCCGCGCACGAACACGGCCCCGTCCGGGGCGTGGGCCACGCTGGAGAAATTGTCCAGGAGCTTGTACGGAGCAGCGGTGGTGTCGGTGAGGCTCCGCGCGTACAGCGGGCTCGGCGTCTCCCCGGCGGTGGTGCCCGGGACGCCGTAGAGGAGCACGTCCCCGACGATGCCGGCGATGACGACGCCGCTCATGGAGCTGTCCATGGGGAACCGCTTGCCGTTGGAGACGACGATCTCGGTGCCCCCGGCCAGCGGGTACTGGACCCATGCCTTGTAGTCGGCGGTGTAGGCGCCCGTCGAGTTCTGGTTCCATGGGCCGGTGCCCGACGACCCGCCCCAGTCGATGACCGCGCCGCTGTTGACGTTCGTGCTCGCCGTCCACCACGTGGTCCGGAAGCCCGCCCCCGAGTACACCCGCTCGCTGCCCAGGACGATGAGGTCGTAGCCGGTGGAGGCGACGACCTTGTAGTCCAGGTTGCGGGTGCGGGACGAGAGCTTCGTCTTCTTGGCGATCCCGTTGACGCGGGCGAGCTGCCACAGCTCGTGGTAGTCCTCGGTGGTCGGAACGCTCACGAAGAGGTTCTCGCCGACCACCCCGACCAGCTTCGACCCGGGCTTGAACTCGGACGCGAGGTTGAAGTACGTGGACCAGGTGGCGCCGGCCTTCATGTCCCGCAGGAAGACCATGCTGCCGCCGTCGCTGGTCACGACGATGTCGGAGTTGCTGTCGTGGCCCATGGTGCCGGTGTTGATCGGCAGCACCGAGCCGTCGGCGTACTTGTACCACTCCAGGACGGTGTTGCCGGAGTCGTCCTTCCGGGACGTGAGGTAGCCGGTGTCGCCGGTGCTGACGATTTCGGCGCCGAGCGGCAGATTCGCCTCGTCGGTGGCGGTGGCGGTGGCGCTGGTGGCGGCCCCGGTCACGGCAGCCGGAGCGGCCACGGCCCCGGGTGAGGCCAGGCCGCCGGCACCGACCGTCACGGCGAGAACGGTGGCGACGGAGGCGCCGAGACGGCGTCGGGTGGTGCGTACGGAAGCCAAGGAAGTCCCTCCTGATGAGCCGAGCGGTACGTACACCGGTGCGTACCGCTCGATCAGACGTGCGATGAGGGAGGGTGGTTGTACGTGTTGCGGGTCAGGCCTTCTTGATCTCCCAGAAGCGAAAGACGGTCGACGCGTCCAGGGTCCACTCCAGGCCGGTGATGTCGCGGTAGGCCACCGCGTACTGCTTGCCCTGCCAGAGCGGCAGGATGGGCAGGTCCGCCGCGACCAGGTCCTGGAGTTCCCCGTACTGCTGCTCGGTGGCGGCCCGGTCGGCGACGGCGGCGGTCCGGGGGAGGATCGAGCCGGTGATCCTCTTGTTCTGGTAGTTGTTGCCGAGGACGTTGTCCGGGCCGAAGAAGGGCTGGGTGAAGTTGTCGGGGTCGGGGTAGTCGGGGATCCAGCCCTTCGCGTAGACGCCGTACTTCCCGGCCGCGATGTCCTTCTCGTACTGCTCGAATCCGACCGACTCGACCGTCGCATCGAACAGGCCGCTCTCGTTGAGCTGCTGGGCGATCGCCTTGAACTCCTGGTCGGTCGCGGGGCCGTAGCGGCTCGGCGTGGACCAGAGGGTGAGCTTCACCTTGTCGTCGATGCCGGCGGAGCGCAGCGCCTGCTTCGCCCGGAGCGGCTGCGGAGTGCCGCCGTACAGGTCGAAGAAGGCGGTGTTGTGGCCGGTGATGCCGGCCGGGACGATCGAGTACAGCGGGGTTGCCGTGGACTGGTAGACGTCCCGGACCAGGGCGTCGCGGTCGATGAGATACGCGATGGCCTTGCGCACCCCGAGCTTGCCGACGACCGGGTCGTCGAGGTTGAAGACCAGGTGATGCACCTCTGCGCTGGTGCCCTCGATGACGTCGATCCCCTGGGCGTCGGCCGACGCCGAGCCCTGGAGCTCGGATATGTCGTCCGCGGCCAGTCCTCGGTAGGCGATGTCGACCCGCCCCTCGCCGAGCGCCGATGCCAGCGCCTTCTGGTCGCTGTGGAAGAGCTTGAGGGTGATGCCCGAGTTCTGCGCCTTGGCGGTGCCCCGGTAGTCGGAGTTGAGCGAGAAGACCGCCTCGTCCTTGCCGTACGAGTCGAGCTTGTACGGCCCCGAGCCGACTGCCTTGCCGTCGGTGCGCAGCGCGTCGGCCTCGTACTCACGGTGGTCGACGATGGAGCCGGCGCCCGAGGCGATCTTGCTCGGGAACGTGGCGTCGGGGACCTTGAGCCTGAAGACGACCGTCTTCGCGTCCGGCGTCTCGATCTTGCCGATGGTGGAGAGCAGCGGCATGGGTCCCGCGTCGCTGGCGATCTTCCGCACACGCTCGAAGGAGAACTTCACATCCTTCGACGTCAGAGGGTTGCCATTGCTGAACGTCAGACCGTCGCGCAGTGTGCAGCGGTAGACCGTGCTGCCACCCTCGTCGAAGGTGCAGCGCTCGGCCGCCTCCGGCTGTGGGGTGGAGCTGCCCTTGGGGAAGCTGAGCAGCGACTGGAAGACGTTGTTGAACAGCAGCCAGGAACCGGGGTCGTAGCCTGCCGCCGGATCAGTGGCGAGGACCTCGTCCGACATTCCGATGACCAGCGAGCCGCTGCCGTCGGAACCGGCACCGCCCTCCTGGTCACCGCAGCCGCTCAACAGGCCGGCCGCCAGCCCCGCCGCGAGCGGGGTGGTCAGCCACTTGTTACGTGCCTTCACAGAACTGTGCCTCTGATTCGCTTGTGCCATGGGGTGGCGATGGCCCCGCCGAATGCTACAAGTCAGAGGGCTCCCCGGCCGAACTCCGATCGGTTGCAGGTGGGAGCTGGAGTTGAGCGCCGAGCCGTGCACGTTGCGGCCGTCCGTAACCGGACAGCCCGGACAGCTGCCCTGGGAACGGTCCGGGTCAATCCTGGTCGCCGTGTCCGTGGGCAGAAGGAAGTCGCGATCGGGCTGGATCAGCTGGTGCGGGCCGCCCGCCAGAAGGGCAAGGAGACGTGTTCTGGCGGCTTCTGCTGCCTCGGCGCCGTCGGCCCTTTCGCCACGCGCCCAGCCTCAGGCGGCGTCGGGGACTCTCACGCGCGCCGCGTGCGGGTGCTGTTCGCGCCATCGGGCGTAGACGGGGGCTGTGGCGCAGGATTTCAGGTAGCCGGTGGCGACGGCGCGCAGGAGGGTGTCGCCGTGGGGGGCGAGAGGGCCGTCACGGTGCCACGCCAGAATGTGGCGGTACCAGAGGGGGTTTCCCGCCAGGGGGCGGACGGCGACGCCGGGCAGTGGCAGGAAGGTGGCCTGGCAGAGGCTGACGGCCAGACCGGCGCGGACCAGTTCGATCAGTTGGCGCCCCTCGGCCTCGTACGGGGTCGAGGGGCGGCGTCCGGCGAGCGCGCAGACGGAGGTCCAGTACTCGCGGGTGCGGTCACCGTCGGGCCGCGGCACCGCCCAGTCGTACTCGGCGAGTTCGGCGAGGGATACGGGCTGATGGGCGGGCGTTCCCCCGGCCAGCCGGTGGGCTGCCGGAAGCAGGGCGAAGACCGGTTCGGTGACCAGCGGGACCAGGACCACCCCGTCACGTGGCGTGAGCTCCTGCTCCGGGTGGTCGCCGAGGACCGCTGCCTCCAGACGGCCCGCGGCCAGCTCGTCGAGGAGGGTGACGGGCGAGTACTGGCAGCGTGACGTCACCTCGGCACCGGGCAGCGACTCCCTTACCGCCAGGACGAGATGGCCGAGCAGAGGGGCGCCGACGGAGCCCACGCGGATGCGGCAGGGGGATCTCAGGTCATGAGCCGCGCGGGCGGTGTCCGCGAGCAGTTCGTCAATGCCCGGCAGGATGGAGCGGGCCTTGGCCAGCACCAGCTCGCCGAAAGGTGTGGGTACCGCCCCCGCCTGCCGCCGTTCGAACAGGGCACCGCCGAGCATGGCCTCGATGCGGCGCAGTTGTGCGCTCAGCCCCGGCTGGGTCATGCGCAGCGAGGCGGCGGCCCGGGTGAGGCTGCCGGCCTCGGCGATCGCGCACACCAGACGCAGGTGCCGTACCTCCAGATCCATGGCGTCGGATGTTATGGAGGAACGACCGCTTTCGGTCAGGGGCTGTCCTCCCTCAATGCTGTGTGAAATGTCACACAGCACTGAGGGCCCGCGTTCGAACCGGGGGCACGGCCGCTCAGGCTGCCTCTGGGAAGTGACAGGCGACCTTCCGCGCCTCGCCCGGTGCGGCGATCCGCAGGAGCGGTGCCTCGGTGCGGCACAGGTCCCGCGCCTTGGGACAGCGCGGGTGGAAGGTGCAGCCGGGCGGGGGCGCGGCCGGGCTCGGCGGGTCGCCCAGGAGCGTGATGCGCTCGCGGGTCCGTTCGGCGGCGGGGTCGGGCAGGGGGACGGCGGAGAGCAGGGCGCGCGTGTAGGGATGGGCGGGGGCCGCGTACACCCGCTCCTTGTCGCCGATCTCGACGATGCGGCCCAGGTACATGACGGCGACGCGGTCGCAGACCCGCTTGACCACCGACAGGTCGTGGGCGATGAAGAGGTAGGCCAGGCCGAGTTCCCGCTGTAGGCGTTCCATCAGGTTGACGATCTGGGCCTGGACGGACACGTCGAGCGCGGAGACCGGTTCATCGGCGACGACGAGCCGGGGGCCGGTGGCCAGCGCGCGGGCGATGCCGATGCGCTGGGCCTGGCCGCCCGAGAATTCGTGGGGATAGCGGTCGACGTGCTCAGGGATGAGACCGACCAGATCCATCAGCTCGACGGCGCGCTGCCGCGCCTCCGCCGCCGAACTGCCCTGCACCATCAGCGGATCGGAGATGATCCTGGCCACGGTCTGCCGTGGGTTGAGTGAGGAGTGCGGGTCCTGGAAGACCATCTGCAGTTCGCGTCGCAGGGGCTTGAGTTCGCGTTGCGAGAGGTGGCTGATGTCCTGGCCGTCGTACGAGATGGAGCCGGCGGTCGGTTCGAGTAGCCGCACGATCATGCGGCCGGTGGTGGACTTGCCGCAGCCGGACTCCCCGACCAGCCCGAGCGTCTCCCCAGCGGCCAGGTCGAAGCCGATGCCGTCGACGGCCCGCACGGGTGCGGTCCCGCGCCGCTTGGCCGGGAAGGCCATCGACACGTTCCGAAGGGAGAGCAGCGGTTGCGGCGCTGCGCTCGTCGGCCTTGCCGCACTCGTCGTGTTTGCCGTGCTTGTTGTGCCTGTCATGCGGTCACGCCTTCGTACGAGGGGAGGTGGCAGGCGGCCGGATGGCCGGCCGGCCCGCTGAGCAGGGGCCGTTCGGTTTCGCAGCGCAGCCGCTCGCTCGCCGGAGCGGCCGCCGCCAGGGCGCAGCGGGGTGCGAACGCGCAACCGGGGGCGGGGGTGAGGAGCGAAGGAGGGCTGCCGGGGATCGCCCGGAGCGGGGCGTCGTCGGTGTCGTCGAGGCGGGGCAGGGAGTCGAGCAGGCCACGGGTGTACGGATGGGCCGGGCTCGCGAACAAGGCGTCCACGGGTGCCTCTTCGACCGCACGGCCTCCGTACATCACCAGGACGTCGTGGGCCACCCGGGCCACCACCCCCAGATCGTGGGTGATCATGACGACCCCGAGCCCGCGTTCCTGCTGGAGGCGGGCGATCAGCTCCAGGATCTGGGCCTGCACGGTGACGTCCAGGGCGGTGGTCGGTTCGTCGGCGATGAGCAGCTCGGGTTCACAGGCCAGTGCCATCGCGATCATCACGCGCTGGCGCATCCCTCCGGAGAATTGGTGCGGGTACTCGCCCGCCCGGC
This sequence comes from Streptomyces sp. NPDC015127, assembly GCF_043080095.1. NCBI lineage: Bacteria > Bacillati > Actinomycetota > Actinomycetes > Kitasatosporales > Streptomycetaceae > Streptomyces > Streptomyces sp. NPDC015127. The sequence goes on along the minus strand of NZ_JBIBVE010000009.1, from coordinate 339,726 downwards.
GCTCCGGCTCGGGGATGCCGACCTCGGCGAGCATCTCCACGGCCCGCCGCCGGGCGACGGCGCGGCGGGAGCCGAAGTGGACGCGGTGGTGCTCGGCGATCTGCTCGCCCACCGTGTAGTAGGGGTGGAGGCTGGAGAGCGGGTCCTGGAAGATCATGGCCATCCGGCGGCCGCGCAGCCGGCCCAGTTCGCGTTCGGTCAGGCCCGTCAGTTCCTGTCCGTCGAGACGGATGCAGCCGGTGACCTCGGCCGCGGTGTGCAGTCCCATGACCGCCATGGAGGTGACGGACTTGCCGGAGCCGGACTCCCCGACGATTCCGAGGGTTCGACCGCGCTGGACATCGAAGCTGAGCGCGTCCACGGCCTGGACCGGTCCGTTCCTGGTCGCGAATCGGACGGTCAGGTCCCTGACGGAGAGCAGCGCGCTGGTCATCTGAGCCTCACCCTCGGGTCGACAACGGCGTACAGCAGATCGACGGCCAGGTTGGCGACGACGATGAAGGTGGCGGCGAGCAGGGTGACGCCGAGGATGACCGGCTGGTCGCCGGTGGACAGGGCGCCGTAGAAGAGCCGTCCGATGCCCGGCAGGCCGAAGATGGACTCGGTGATGACGGCGCCGGCGAGCAGTCCGCCCAGGTCCATGCCGAAGATGGTCAGGATCGGGGTCATGCCGGCCCGCATGCCGTGCTTCACGACGACCGTGCGCCGCGGGAGCCCCTTGGCGCGGGCCGTGCGGATGAAGGGTTCCGCCATCGTCTCGATCATCGAGCTCCGGCTCTGGCGCGCGTACATGGCCGCGTACAGGACGGCGAGCGCCAGCCACGGCAGCAGCAGGTTCGCTGCCCAGCCGACGGGGTCGGAGCCGAACGCCACATACTGCGGATAGGGCAGCAGGCCCGCCACCCGGATGAGGCCGTAGATCAGCATCATCGAGGTGAAGTAGACCGGCACCGAGGCGGCGCCGACGGCGCCGACCATCAGGGCGCGGTCGGTGAGGGTGTCCTTGCGCAGGGCGGCGGTCACTCCCGCGGTCAGCCCGAGGAGCAGCCAGAGCGCCGCGGCGCCGACGGCGAGTGAGGCGGAGACCGGCAGCCGGTCCATGAGCAGGTCCCACACGCCCTGGCTGTTCTCGTAGGAGTAGCCCAGACAAGGGAAGTCGCAGTGCAGGGCGTACGTGCCGCTGCCCATGGTGCGCCCGGTGAAGATGCCGGTGACGAAGTCCGCGAACTGCCGCCACAGCGGCTGGTCCAGGCCCATGTGGGCCCGGATCGCCTCCAGCCGTTCGGCGCTGCACGACTTGCCGCAGGCAGCCGCCGCCGGGTCGGAGGGCAGAACGTAGAAGATGGTGAAGGTGACGGCGCCGATGGCGATCAGCACGCCGGCCACGCCGAGCAGTCGTCGGCCCAGGTAGAGGATCACGAGCGGCTTCCCCTCGGGTCGAGGACGTCCCGCAGCGCGTCTCCGAGCAGGGTGAACGCCAGCACGGTCAGGAAGAGGCAGGCGCTCGGGATGACGAAGTACATGGGGTCCGTGTCGTAGAAGGCGACGCTCTCGGCGATCATCTGGCCCCAGGAGGGGGTGGGCGGTCGCACCCCGACGCCGAGGTAGCTCAGCGCCGCCTCGGTGGCGATCATGCCGGGGATGATCAGGGTGGTGTACGCGATGACGGGCCCGGCGACGCCGGGCAGGATGTCGCGGGTGAGGATCCGCCAGGAACCGGAGCCGCCCACGCGAGCGGCGTCGACGTAATCGCGGTGCTTGAGCGAGAGGGTCTGGCCGCGTACGACGCGGGCGATGCCGGGCCAGCCGAAGAGGCCGATGACGGCGGTCATCAACAGGATCCGGTTGACGTCCCTGGCCACCGACATCATCGCGATCATGAAGATGAGGGAGGGGAAGGACATGGTCAGGTCCATGATCCGGCTGAGTACGGCGTCGGTGCGGCCGCCGAAGTAGCCGGCCGCGATCCCGGCCGCGGTGCCCGCGACCACGACGATGGCGGTCGCGGCGAAGGCGATGAGGAGGGAGACCTGGGCGCCGTGCACGACCCGGGCGAACAGGTCGCGGCCGGTGACGGGTTCGACGCCCAGCCAGTGCTCGGCGGAGATCCCGCCGAACGGTCCGATGGGCAGGCCGCCGAGGTAGGGGTCGACGGCGGTCTTGTCGAACTCGTCGGGGGACCAGCCGCCCAGGCCGCTGAGCAGAGGAGCGGCTGCCGCCATCACGGCGAAGAGCGCGACGATGACGAGGGAGACCCTGACGGAGGCGCGGCGGAGCAGTTCCGCGCGGGCCAGCTGCCAGGGACCGCTGCCCGCCGGTGGCGCCGCCGGTGTCTTCACCGGAGTTCCTGCCTGCGTGGTCATGATGCGACGGCCCCTCAGCCCTGGCTCGTCGAGGGGTTCTTGAGCCCGACGGTGGCGTAGTCGATCTGGCCCCCGAAAGAGGTGTGGCCGTAGGCGCCCGCGATGTTGGTGCCGAGCAGCAGAGGCATGCGCTCGACGACGGTCGGCGCCGTCGGCGCCTTGGCGAGGATCTCCCCGTCCAGCCGCTGCCAGGCCGCGTTGGCCTGTGCGGCGTCGGTCATGGCGGCGATCTCGTCCATCCGCTTCATCGTGGGCTGGTCACGGAAGAGCGAGTGATTGCCGGAGTTGCCCTTCTCCTTGATGTACCGGCCGTCGAAGACGAAGGGCAGGAAGGTGGAGCCGGAGGGATAGTCGGGGCACCAGCCGGTGTAGACGAGGTCGGTGCGGTTCTTGGTGTCGCCGATGGTGTCGTAGAACGCGGACGGGTCGACGGTCTCGATGGTGACCTTGATGCCGGCGCGGCCCAGGGACTGCTGGACCGCCTCGGCGACTCCCTTGTCCCCGTTGGACACGGTGATGCTGGTGGCGAAGCCGTCCGGCTTGCCCGCCTCCTTCAGGAGCTGCTTCGCCTTCTCCACGTCACCGGACACCGGGATCTTGAGGGTGTCGGGCTGCTTGCCGTCGAACAGCGGCCCCGGCATCAGGGCGGTGGCCACGTCGTTGAGGGCCGGCCCGCCCGAGGCGGTCATGACGGCCTCGCGGTCCAGGGCGTATTGCACGGCCTGGCGGACCTTGACGTTGTCGAAGGGGGCACGCCCCGTGTGCATCTGCACCATCTCGGTGCAGTTGGTGGACTCGGCGAGCAGCCGGGCCCTGACGTCGGCCTTGGTGAGCACCTTGGGGGTGGACTCGGGGCGCAGCTTGCCCCAGGAGACGGCGGAGGCGTCCGCGCCCTGGGAGGCGATCAGCCGGTCGTCGATCTGGTTGGGCTTGAGCCCCATCGTCACGACCACCTTGTCCGGGTACGCCTTGCGTACCGTGTCCGTGGCCGGGTCCCAGTGGGTGTTGCGGACCAGGACGAGCCGCTTGTCCCGGGCGTACGACTCGATCTTGTACGGGCCCGAGGAGAAGGGCCGGTTGTCGTACTGGGGTCCCTTGTCCTGCTTCCGCGGCACGGGGGCGAAGGTCGGCAGGACGGTCGCGTAGGGGAATTCGGCGAAGGGCTTGCGCAGCTCGAAGACGACCGTGCGGTCGTCCGGGGTCTTGATGGAGTCGAGGTGTCTGCCCTGGGCCGGGCCCTGGTAGCCCTCGGCGCCGGCGAGATAGCGGGCCGCGTAGTCGGGGCCGCCGGGCAGGTCCGGGGAGAAGGACCGCTCCACGTTGTACTTGATGTCCTGGGCCGTGATCGGGGTCCCGTCCTCGTACTTCAGGCCCTTCTTGAGCTTGAAGGTCCAGGTCTTGGCGCCATTGGAGGAGCTGCCGAGGTCCTCGGCGAGGTCGGGGACCAGCTCGCCGCCCTTCACGCCGGGTTCCGCCTGGTACGTCACGAGGGTGCGGTAGAGGAGCCGGGTGCCGAAGTCCATGTCCCCGACCACCCAGTTGCGGGCCGGGTCGAGGTGGGTGAAGTCCTGGTTGGACAGCACGGTCAGCGTGCCGCCCTTGACGGGGGTGCCTCCCACCGCCGTGCCGATGTTGGCCGTCGCCGGGTTCTTGCCGTCCGCGTCGCGGCTGCCGCCCGAGTGCTTGTTGTTGGTGCAGCCGGCCGCGCCGAGGGCGAGGGTGGCCGCCGCAGCCGTGGCGACAGCGTGCAGGGTGCGCTTGTTCATCAGTGGTCACTCCGTAAATGGCCGAACGATTGTTCGAGGCTGATGGAATGTGACCTGTAACATAGTAATGTGAAATTGTACTGTGCAAGCCCCGGGGCCCTCCGTTATCGACCCGTGTCCGAGGTGGCGTGCCGCGCCGGTGCGATCGATCGAGGGGTCTTGGCAACGGCAGTGCAATGTGAAATGTTACTGCCGTGCTCAAGGGAAACACGTCGGACGTCATCGTCGTCGGGGCGGGTGTGGTCGGCGCTGCCTGCGCCTACTACGCGGCTCGGGCCGGGCTCACCGTCACCGTGATCGACCGGGGCGCCGTCGCGGGCGGCACCACGGGCGCGGGCGAGGGGAACCTCCTGGTCTCCGACAAGGAGCCCGGGCCCGAGCTCGAACTCGCCTTGCTCTCCAGCCGGTTGTGGCGAGAGCTGGGTGAAGGGATCGCGTCCGCGGTCGAGTACGAGGCGAAGGGGGGACTCGTGGTCGCCTCCGCCGAGTCCGGCATGGCGGCGCTGCGCGCCTTCGCGGCCGGACAGCGTGCGGCGGGCGTCGCGGCCGAGGAGGTCCCGGCGGACGGGCTGGGCGAGTTGGAGCCCCACCTCGCCCCCGGTCTGGCGGGCGGCTTCCACTATCCGCAGGACGCCCAGGTGCAGCCCGCGCTGGCCGCCGCTCATCTGCTGCGGGCGGCGGGGGAACGGGTGCGGTTGCGGCTGGGCGAGGAGGTCACCGGCCTGCTCACCGGGGCGGCGCGCGAGGTCCGCGGCGTCCGCACCGCGAAGGGGGAGGTTCATGCCCCGTACGTGGTCAACGCCGCCGGGACCTGGGGCGGCGACCTCGCCCGGCTCGCCGGGGCGGAGCTGCCCGTCCTGCCCCGGCGAGGGTTCGTCCTGGTCACCGAGCCACTGCCGCGCGTGGTGCGGCACAAGGTGTACGCCGCCGATTACGTCGCGGACGTTGCCAGTGGCTCGGCGGCGTTGCAGACCTCCGCCGTGGTGGAGGGGACCCCCGCGGGCCCGGTCCTGATCGGTGCCAGCCGGGAGCGGGTGGGGTTCGACCGCTCGCTGTCCACCGAGGTGCTGCGGCGGCTGGCGCTGGGGGCCGTGGCCCTGTTCCCGGTGCTTGCGGGTGTGCGGGTGATGCGGACGTACGCGGGTTTCCGGCCCTACCTGCCGGACCACCTCCCCGCGATCGGCGCCGACCCGCGCGTACCCGGGCTGCTGCACGCCTGCGGCCACGAGGGCGCGGGCATCGGGCTCGCCCCGGCCACCGGCCTCGTGATCGCACGGTGCCTGACCGGCGGCGAACCACCGGTCGGCATCGCCCCGTTCGACCCGACCCGGTTCGGGCCGGCGCCCCGAGCCGACTGACCCCTCGGCCGGGCGGCGCAGCCGCACCGCCGAGGTGACCGCCCGGGTTCCTTGTGTACGAGACCCGCGGTCCAGACCCGTACAAGACGACGCTGGAAGAGAGGAGGCCCGCCGTGGCCCGTACCCCCGCCGAACTGGTCGGCGCGCAGCCCGGCCCGCCCTTCGAGATCACCCTGGACGGGCGGCCGCTACCCGCCCTGTCCGGGCAGTCCGTCGCCGCCGCGCTGTGGTCGGCGGGCATCCTCGCCTGGCGCACCACGCGCGTGGGGGGCCGGCCGCGCGGCGCCTTCTGCGGCATCGGGCAGTGCTACGACTGCCTCGCCACCGTCAACGGCACGCCCAACCGCAGGGCTTGCCTGGTCCCGGCCCGTCCGGGCGACGAGATCACCACCCAGGAAGGACACGGCCGTGCCGAGCTCAGCGTCTGAACCGTACGACCTCGCGGTCATCGGCGCCGGGCCGGCCGGGCTGTCCGGGGCTGTTACCGCCGCCGAATCCGGCCTGTCGGTTGCTCTGCTGGACGCCTCCGGCCACGTCGGCGGACAGTTCTACCGGCACCCCGCCGCCGCCCTCGGAGCCGTACGCCCCGAGGCCCTGCATCACGACTGGTCGGTCTTCGCCGATCTGCGCCGCAGGCTCGAATCGAGCGGCGTCAGCCGCCTGGCCGGGCACCACGTCTGGTCCGTGACCGGAGAGGACGGCTGTTGGGCGGTGCACGCCGTGACCGGGGCGGACGGCGACGAGAAGCGGCCCGTACGCGTGCGGGCCCGGACGCTGCTCCTGGCGACGGGGGCGTACGAACGTCAACTTCCCTTCCCCGGCTGGACCCTTCCCGGTGTCGTGGGGGCCGGAGGCGCGCAGGCGATGCTCAAGTCCGGGCTCGTGCTGCCCGGCAAGCAGGTCGTCGTCGCGGGGAGCGGACCGCTGCTCCTGGCCGTCGCCGTCTCGCTCGCCGCCGCCGGGGCCCGTGTCCCCGCCGTGGTGGAGGCATCCGGCTATCTGCGGTACGCCCGCCATCCCCGGGCGCTCGCCGCCAACCCGCACAAGCTGGTCGAGGCGGTGGTGCACGGCGGAGCGATGCTGAGGCACCGGGTGCGCCCGCTGCTGCGCAGTGCCGTGACGCACGTGCACGGTACCGAGCGCGTGGAGGCGGTGACCGTCGCCCGGCTCGACCGCGACTGGCGGCCCGTGCCCGGCTCGGAGCGGCGCATCCAGTGCGACGCCCTCGCCGTGGGACACGGCCTTGCCCCCCAGATCGAACTCGCCACGGCACTCGGCTGCGCCACCCGCCGCACCGCGGACGCCACAGAAGCCCTCGTCCTGGACGGACTTCAGCGGACGACGGTGCCCGGCGTCTGGTCGGCGGGCGAGACCGGCGGCGTCGGCGGCTCCCGACTGGCCATCGCCGAGGGCGAACTGGCGGCGCTCGCGATCGCCGCCCGGCTGACCGGGCGGAGCGGGCTGACCCGGGGAAGGCGTGCGGAGAGGCTGCGCCGCCGGCGCGACCGCATGCGCGCCTTCGGCGACACCCTGGCCGCCTGCCACGCGCCCGGACGGGGATGGCCGCAGTGGCTTCCCGACGACACGGACGTGTGCCGCTGCGAGGAGATCACCGCCGGGCGCGTCCGCGAGGCGGTCACCGACCTCGGTGCCGGCGACGCACGGACCGTCAAACTCCTGACCAGGGCGGGCATGGGGTGGTGCCAGGGCCGGATGTGCGGTGCGGCCGTGGCCTGCCTCGCGGCGGGCGGCGGCGAGGTGCCGCCGCCCGCCGGACGACGCCTGTTCGCGGTCCCCGTACCGCTCGGAACACTCGCCGGGCTCGAACCGGCCACCGCTCCCTCCGACCCGACCGACGACTGACCCCCGGCGTACCCAGCCGGGGTAGCCGCTGCCCTTGTGAAATGTCACATTCCATAGAGAGGTTCACTGACATGACCGCCACCACCTGGAACTCCACTCAGCCCTGGCGCGGCATCATGGTCGCCACCGCCCTGCCCCTGCGCGCGGACCTGTCCGTCGACTACGACGCGTACGCCGAGCACGTCGCCTGGCTGATCGAGAACGGCTGCGACGGCGTCGTCCCCAACGGCTCGCTCGGCGAGTACCAGACGCTGACCGACGAGGAGCGCGCCCGCGTGGTGCGCACCGCCGTCGAGGCCGCGGGCGACGGCGCCCGGGTGATGCCCGGCGTCGCCGCGTACGGCAGCGCCGAATCGCGCCGCTGGGCCGAGCAGGCCGCCGAGGCGGGATGCGGCTCCGTGCTGCTCCTGCCGCCCAACGCCTACCGCGCCGACGAGGACGCCGTACGCGCCCACTATGCCGAGGTCGCCAAGGCCGGTGTTCCGGTCGTCGCGTACAACAACCCCATCGACACCAAGGTCGACCTCACGCCCGGTCTGCTCGCGCGGCTCCACCAGGACGGGACCATCGTCGCGGTCAAGGAGTTCACCGGCGATGTGCGCAGGGCGTACGAGATCGCCGAGCTTGCCCCGGGCCTCGACCTGCTGATCGGCGCCGACGATGTGCTTCTCGAACTCGCCCTCGCCGGCGCGGTGGGCTGGATCGCGGGCTACCCCAACGCTTTCCCGACCACCTGCGCCGCCCTCTACCACGCCGCCGTCTCCGGCGACCTGGAGACGGCCGTCCCGCTGTACAAGTCGCTGCACTCGCTGCTGCGCTGGGACTCCAAGACCGAGTTCGTCCAGTCCATCAAGCTGTCCATGGACATCGCCGGGCGCCACGGCGGCCCGGTCCGCCCGCCACGCGCCGCGCTGACGGGTCCGGTCGAGGCCGCGGTACGCGAGGCGACCGAGAAGGCCCTCGCCCACGGCCACCACTGACCACGCCGCAAGGAGCCGTCATGCGCACCCGCCATGTCTTCCACGCCGTCGACTCGCACACCGAGGGGATGCCCACCCGTGTGATCACCGGTGGTGTCGGGGTGATTCCCGGCGCCACCATGGCCGAGCGGCGGCTGCACTTCATCGAGCACCTGGATCACCTCCGTACGCTGCTGATGTACGAGCCGCGCGGGCACGCGGCAATGAGCGGCGCGATCCTCCAGCCCCCCACCCGCCCCGACGCCGACTACGGCGTGCTCTTCATCGAGGTCTCTGGGCTCCTGCCGATGTGCGGACACGGCACCATCGGGGTGGCCACCGTGCTGGTCGAGACCGGGATGGTCCCGGTCGCCGAACCGGTGACCACCGTGCGTCTGGACACGCCCGCGGGTCTGGTGAGTGTGGACGTACACGTCGAGGACGGTGCGGCGAAGTCGGTCACCCTGACCAACGTGCCGGCGTTCTGCGCGGGGCTCGGGCTGGCGGCCGAGGTCCCCGGGTACGGGACGGTCGGCTACGACCTGGCGTTCGGCGGGAACTTCTACGCATTCGTCGAACTCGACGCGCTGGGGCTGCCGTTCGACCGGACCCGCAAGGACGACCTGTTGGCCGCCGGGCTCGCGATCATGGACGCGATCAACCGGTCGCCGAACCGGCCGGTCCATCCCGAGCGCCCGGAGATCGCCGGCGTCAAGCACGTCTACCTCGCCGCGCCCGGATCCGATGCCCGCCGCTCGCGGCACGCGATGGTCATCCATCCGGGCTGGTTCGACCGCTCGCCGTGCGGTACGGGCACCTCGGCCCGGATGGCCCAGCTGCACGCCCGCGGCGAACTCCCGCTGGACCGGGACTTCGTCAACGAGTCGTTCATCGGCACGGAGTTCACCGGCCGACTCGTCGCGGAGACGGAGGCCGGCGGGGTGCCCGCCGTCGTACCCGCCATCACCGGTCGCGCCTGGATCACGGGCACCGCCCAGTACTTCCTGGACCCCGACGACCCCTTCCCCGGAGGCTTCCTCCTGTGACCACCCACCTGGACACCCTCACCTCCCGCAGCCCGGCCGACCCCTCCGATGTCCTCGTGCGGATCCCGGCTCCCGGCGCCTTCGCCGCGGTGGACGCCGTGGACCGGGCACGAGCCGCACAGCCGGACTGGCAGGCGGGCGGGGCGGCCACCCGGTCGGCCGCGCTCACCGCGGTCGCCGACGACGTCGAGGCCGCCGCCGGCGAACTGGCTGCGCTCGCCGTACGCGAGGTGGGCAAGCCGCTCACCGAGGCCCGCGCCGAGGTCGCCCGTACCGCCGCGATCTGGCGGTACTACGCCCAGGCGCCCTACGAGCCGACCGGCGAGGTCCACGAAGTGGCCGCCGGAGCCGGACTGCTGCTGAGCCGGCGCCGCCCGCACGGTGTCGCCGGGCTGATCACCCCGTGGAACTTCCCCTTCGCCATCCCCAGTTGGAAGGCCGCACCCGCCCTCGCGGTCGGCAACGCGGTCGTCCTCAAGCCCGCCCCCGAGGCGACCGCCTGCGCTCAGCGCCTCGCGGAGATCGTCCAGAGGGCGCTGCCCGCCGGGGTGTTCACCGTCGTCCCCGGCGGTGCCGTCGAAGGCAACGCGATCGTCTCCGCCGCCGACGTCATCTCCTTCACCGGCTCGACCGCCGTCGGCCAGGCGGTCGCGCGCGCCGCCACCGGCCGGGGCGTCCCGGTCCAGGCCGAGATGGGCGGCCTCAACGCCGCGATCGTCCTTCCGGACGCCGACATCGGGCAGGCGGCGGGCCACATCGCCGCCGCGATCGCCGGATACGCGGGCCAGAAGTGCACCGCCACCAGCCGTGTCATCGCGGTCGGCGCCGCGCTCGACCCGCTGCGCGAGGCGCTGGCCGAGGCGCTGCGCGCCGTCCCGGTGGGCGATCCGGCCGACGCCGCGACCGTGTGCGGGCCACTCATCAGCGAGCATGCCCGTGGCCAGGTCCTTGACGCCTTGCACGGGCTGCGCGCGCTCGTCGGAGGAACTGTTCCGCACGGCCCCGGCTGGTATGCCGCCCCGACCCTGGTCGAGGGAGCGCCGGCCGGACACCGGCTGCTGCGCGAGGAGGTCTTCGGCCCCATCGCCGCCCTGCTGCCGGCCGACGACCTCGCCCATGCGGTGCGGATCGCCAACTCCGTTCCGTACGGGCTGGTCACCTCCGTCCACACCGCCGGTCTGAACACGGCCCTGTCCGGTCTCGACCGGCTGGACACCGGCATGATCCGGATCAACGCCCCGTCCAGCGGTGTCGACTTCCACCTGCCCTTCGGTGGCACCAAGGCATCCAGCCACGGCCCGCGCGAGCAGGGCCGCGCCGCCCTGGAGTTCTATACGGCCGGCCGCACCTACACCCTCTCACCAGCAGGAGAAATGTGACATTGTAATCTGGAGGTCCTGTTCGGTACGAAGAGAACGCCAGGGGACCCCATGGGCCATCTGATCCGCCGCGACCTCGGCGCCACCCGCGAGCGGCTGCGCGACCAGGTTGCCCACGCCCTGCGCGCCGCCTTGATCTCCGGCGAACTGCGGCCGGGGCAGGTGTATTCGGCACCCGCGCTCGCCGAGGACTTCGGGATCTCGGCGACGCCGGTGCGCGAGGCGATGCTCGACCTCGCCCGCGAGGGCCTGGTCGAGCCGGTCCGCAACAAGGGCTTCCTGGTCACCGAGGTCGACGAGCGCGACCTGGACCAGTACACCGAGATCCGGTCCCTGATCGAGGTGCCCACGGTCGGCAGGGTCACGCGCACCGCCGCCCGCGCCGACCTGGAGGCGCTGCGCCCGGTCGCCGAGGAGATCGTGCGCGCCGCTCGTGAACACGACCTGATCGGCTACCTGGAGGCGGATCGCCGATTCCACCTCTCCCTGCTCGCCCTGGCGGGCAACGACCGGCTGGTCGAGGTCGTCGGCGACCTGCGCAAGCGCACCCGTCTGTACGGCCTGACGGCCCTGGACGAGCGGGATCGGCTGCTGCCCTCCGCCGAGGAGCACTTGGAGCTGCTGGACCTGATGCTCGCGGGGGACGCGAAGGGGGCGGAGGAGTGCATGGTCAAGCACCTCGGTCATGTCCGCTCGCTCTGGGCCAAGCCTGATTCCGCTACGGGAGCCGACGCGTAGCGGCGGGCGGGATCGCCGCGTTCCGGATCCCGAGCCGGCGCGAAGGGCAGCTCCATAACGCGGAGTTATGGGCGAACGAGGGCTCCTCACAGGCCGCCGATCGCAGCATGCTGGCTGTGCCATGTCACACCGTACGGTGGGCTGCGACCGGAGTCGCGGCTCCCGGGCCGTGAAAGGGATCCATGAACCCTGCGTACGCGACCGTCGACCACGTCTTCACCGTTCCCCTGGACCACGCGGCCCCGCACGGTCCGACCATCGAGGTCTTCGCCCGCGAGGTCGTCGACCCCGGCCGGGCGAACGAACGCCTGCCCTGGCTGCTCTACCTGCAGGGCGGTCCGGGCGGCAAGTCGCCCCGCCCGTCGGCCGGTTCACCCGGCTGGCTCCCCCAGGCGCTCAAAACGCACCGGGTGCTCCTCCTCGACCAGCGCGGCACCGGCCGCTCCACCCCGGTGACCGCCCGGGTGGCGGCCCGCTGCGCGTCCCCCGGCCGACTCGCCGACCATCTGGGCCACTTCCGCGCCGACGCCGTCGTCGCGGACGCCGAGCTGATCCGCCGGGAGCTGTGCGGTGACGAACCCTGGGAGACGCTGGGCCAGAGCTACGGCGGGTTCATCACGCTCACCTACCTCTCCCTGGCACCCGAGGGACTCAAGGCGTGCTACGTGACCGGAGGTCTGCCCGGCCTCGCCGCGACCGCCGACGACGTGTACGCCCGCACCTACCCGAGGGTGCGGGACCGCGTCCTCGACTTCTACGCGCGCTATCCGGGCGACGAGCCCCTCCTCCGCAAGATCGCCGATCGCTTCACCGCCGGTGATGTGCGCCTGCCCGACGGGGACCGTCTCACCGTCCGCCGCCTGCGGACCCTCGGTCTCGCCCTCGGCATGGGCGATGGGTTCGAGCGGATCCACTGGCTCCTCGACGAGGCCCTGGACGCGCAGGGCGAGCTGACCGACACCTTCTTGCAGCAGGTGATGGTCCTGACCGGTTTCACCGACAACCCGCTCTTCGCCGTCATGCAGGAGACGCTGTACGGCCAGGGCGCGGGGCCCACCGGCTGGGCGGCGTCCAGGGCGCTCGCCGGCCGGTCGGAGTTCGCCGAGGACGCCGACCCCCTCCTGCTCACCGGAGAGATGATCTACCCCTGGATGTTCCGCGAGATCAGGGGCCTGCGCCCCTTCGCGGACGCCGCCGACCTCCTGGCCGAACGCACCGACTGGCCACCGCTGTACGACCCCGCCCGCCTCGCCGCCAACGAGGTCCCGCTCGCGGCGGTCGTCTACCACGACGACATGTACGTGGACGCCGGACTCTCTCTGAGCACCGCGCGCCAGGTCGGCGCCACCCGCGTCTGGGTCACCAATGAGTGGGAGCACGACGGGGTCACCGCCTCCAGCGGGCGTGTGCTCAGCCGTCTGATGGACCTGGCCGCGGGCCGGGCGTAACTCCTGCCCCTTCTCTTCCTCCTCTTCCCTCTCAGGAGAGTCATGCCCGCTCTGCCGACCCGGCTGTCCCACCTCGCTCCGGCGCTCGCTCTCGTCCCGCATCTCCTCCTCGCCGTTCCCGCCGCGGCGACCGCGGGCACGCCGGCCGGCTCGCCCGCCGCCCGCCCCGCTTCCGCATCCGCCTGTGCGCTGGAAGGCAGGACCGGCTGGACCGACGAAGGCCATGACACCGACCGGAACCAGTTCCAGCCGTCCACCGGAACCCGACGCGTCCTGACGCTGTTCGTGGACTTCCCGGACGCCCCGGCCACCGGTTCCACGGCGCCGTACGAGGCCCAACTCGCCCCGTCCGCCGACTGGTTGAAGCGCGCCAGCTACGGGCACCTCCGGCTGGAGGACACCGCGCTGCCCCGCTGGATCCGCATGCCCGCCGACTCCACCTCGTACGGGTTCCAGCGCGGCCTCACCTTCGAGACCCACGAGAAGTACGTACGCGACGCGATCCGCGCCGCCGATCCATACGCCGACTTCGCCCGCTACGACATGGTCTACGTCGTTCCCTCCAAGACGGCCGCGGCCATTCCCTTCTCCCCGACGTACCTCTACGACCCGGCCACGCCCGGAGTCACCGCCGACGGCACCCGCCTGAAGTGGGCCGTCACCTTCGGCCAGGACATGTGGCGCTGGGGCCACAAGGTCGCCGCCCACGAGACCGGCCACACCTTCGGCCTTCCCGACCTGTACTCCTTCACCGGGGACACCCACCGGTACGTCGGCGGCTGGGACGTCATGGGCAACATCGCCGGGCACGCCCCGCAGTTCCTCGGCTGGCACTCCTGGAAGCTCGGCTGGACCCGCGACAACCAGGTCGCCTGCCTGTCCGCGCCCGGACACCGCACGGTCCGCCTGACCCCGGTGGAGCGCCCCGGCGGCACCAAGATCGCCGTACTGCGCACCGGGGAGACGACGGCGTACGTTGCCGAGTCCCGCCGTGCCCGGGGCAACGACCGAGCCGCCTGCTCGACCGGCGTCCTCGTCTACAAGGTCGACTCCGCGACGCAGACGGGAGAAGGACCGGTGAGGGTCATGAACGCGAACCCGACCGCCACGCCGCCCACCGGCTGCACCCAGCAGGACATGGCCGCGCTCGCACCGGGCCAGACCTTCACCGACCCGGACACCGGCATGCGCATCGCCGTCCTCGCGGGCGGCCCGGCCGGGGACACCGTACGGATCAGCAAGGGGTGACCACCAAGGCGGCCGGTGGGTCCGCCGCTCGCCGCCCCTCTGCTTTTCGGCAGAGGGGCGGTCCTCCGTGAGGGGCAGGAGCCGCGCAGGGGCGGGAGCGACAATCGGCGGTACGCCATCCAATGCCCCGCCGGCCTCTGCCACCGTCCGGCCACTCAGAGCCCCTTCGCGGCGACGGGTGTGCTCGGGCTGTCCGTGCTGACGGGCCTTCTGCCCCCACGGGGCTGCTCACCGCGGTGGTCTCGTAACCGCGGCCCGGCTGCTGGAGCGTACCGCCCTCTCGGGCTGGGGCTGCCCGCCGACTCCAGGCGGGCAGTCCCGGAAACGTCCGGTGCTATGCGGTCACCACTTGTAGGTCCAGACGGTGTCGTTGTACGCGTCGGAGCTGTTCACGTGGATGCGGATACGGGCAGTGCTGTCCTGGAACGTCTGGCCGGGCTTCCAGGTCTGCATGTCCAGCGTGGTGCAGTTCCCGGTGGGTGCGGTGGCCTTGGGGTTGCTCACCACGCGGACCGGTCCGTCGCCGCTGGCGACCGAGGTGTCGACCTTGTAGATCAGTACGCCGGTGGCGCAGGCGCCTGAGTCGTTGTTGGCGGCCTTGCGGGACTCGGCGACGTAGGCGGTCGTGGCGCTGGTCTTGATCACCGCGAGCTTGTAGCCGTTGCCCCCGTACTCCACGCCGTTCAGGGTGGTGGAGTACGTGTTGTTCGTGGACAGGCAGGAGATCTGGCTGTCGGTGATCCAGCCGAACTTCCACGCGTGCCAGCCGAGGAACTGCGGGGCCGGGCCGCTGATCTTGCCCATGAGGTCCCAGCCGCCGACGTACTGGTGCTGTTCGCCGCTGAAGGCGTAGAGATCGGGGAGGCCGAAGGTGTGGCCGGTCTCGTGGTTGGCGACCTTGTACCCCCAGTGCCACATGTCCTGTCCGAAGGTCACCGCCCACTTGATCGCCACCCAGCGGTTCGTCGCCTTGTTCCAGACCCAGGTCGGGTTGGCGGGGTCCTGGACCCAGGTGGGGGTGTGACTGATCGCGGCCGCGGTGCTGGTCGCCACGATGTAGAACATGTCGTAGTTGGCGAGGTTGACGCCTGCGTTGGCGGCACCGGCGAGCGCGTCCTTCACATAAGTCCGGTGCGTGTCCCAGGAGAACCCGCGCGCCCAGTTGTAGTCGGCGGAATTCTTCGGCATACGCACCCAGTTGCCGTACGGGGCCTGCATGTCCAGCCAGACCTTGCCGTTGGATGCCTTCCACATCCAGTCGGCGGCACCGGATATCTGGTTGTAGTAGGGCGTGAGAGGCAGGGACGTCCCGGCGGCGTCGGGGAAGTCCACGTAGATCACGCCCACGCGCTTGGTGCCCTCCGGTCTCTGGAACCGGTTGTAGTCGGTTTGCTGCCCCTCATCGGTGTAGCCGGTCGTCCCCTGGAGCGCACACGCCGAGGTGCTCCCGTTGTACGCGTGGGCGGGGCCGGCGGGGACGACGACCAGGGCAAGCAGAGCGAGCATGGCGGACAGGACGAGGAGGGGCGCTGCGCGGAAAGTGCGCCACGTCCCAGGTGAAGAGCCCATGTTGTGCCTCCGTGGGGGAGTGATCCGGGCAGTGTGGCCCGGGTGGCTACGACTGGAGCGGTCGGTGTCAACGGGGATGGCCGCCTGTTCGCAGCTCTCTATGAGTGATGCGGGCATGACAGGGAGTTGGTCGTCGCCGCCATGAGATCGCATCGGCTTCCGGAGCTTCACGCCGGATCACCCGCGATCGCGGACCTTGCGCGCCCGTCAGAGGCGGGCACCTCCCGAAACGGCCACTGAGCAGGACCCGCTGGCGGATACGTTGGAGACAGCATGCGGATGCGGCACTGACACCGGAAGCTCTTGCATTCCCATAACGTCGCGCTATGGGCTCGCCGTTCGGATCGGCTCACACGCCGACCAGCAGGCCGCCCATCGGGCGCCCGGTCCGCGCCCCGATCGGAATGGCGAGCGCGTACCGGCCGACGTGTTTGGGCGTACTTGAGGCACGCGGGTGGCACGGGCGCCGATAGAGATCTAGACAACAAGAAGGGCCCGGGTCTGTGACCTGGGCCTTCTGCGTGGAGCGGGTGACGGGAATCGAACCCGCGCTCTGAGCTGGGAATCACTGATCGTTTGACCACGACTTCGTCCCTGAACTGCAAAGATGCTCCCATCCGGCCCGGTCGCTGCCCTTCGGACTTCGCCCCGGAATGACCGTGGTTCACCGCTGCTTCTGGTGCTCATCCGGTGCGGCTGCTGGTAGACAACCGCCATGACGTACTACGCAGACCTGACGCCGTACACGTACGACAGGGACAACCGGGATCCGTCGGCGTCGGGCGTCTGGCGGGGCGTCACACTGCTCAACGTCGGCTGGCTCGACCGTGGCAAGATGTACGCGAAGGGTGCTCCACCGCCCGGCCTGGTGGAGGCGCTGAAGGGTATGACCCGCACCTACCGAGCACAGCAGACCCGAGGCTTCCACCTCTGTCCATGGTGCACTTCGCTCCTCGCGGCAAGGCGACTCGACGGCCCTCGGGGAAGCGCCGAGATACGAGTGATGGGCGACGGCGTCGCCTACGCCGCCCCTGAGCTGATCGCCCACTACGTCGAAGCCCATGGCTACCAGCCGCCGGCCGACTTCATAGAGGCGGTGCTGTTGCAGGACGAAGCTGTCTGAGTTGCGAATCACCGTGCTTCTGGGCGGCGTTGGTGACCTGACCAGCGGCAACAGATGCCATGGGAAGCCGGAAGGTCTCCCTGGCGCCCGCTGTTGACCGTGACTTACCGACGCGTCGGGCACGCATCGGGCACGCGCAGAGCACCGCGAGGTCTGACGGGCAGGCCGCTCGGCTCCTCCGATGCTTTGGCGGTCGATTGCGGCCGGCGTGGTTGCTGTACTGCGCTGCTGCACAGCACGACCACTGACCACCGCCTCAGGAGCTCGATCAGAGGGGCGTAACGGCACTCAGGGACGTGGGAGGCACGGTCGTAGCGGGTCGCTCTTGGCTGCTGTCGTCTGGCGTCGTTGACGTCAAGCCTGGATGTCAGGGCGAGGCCGGGGCCTCGGACATCGCCAAGTGGTAGAGTCCCGCTCTTCGCCAGGTCTCCTTGTGCGGAGTCCCCTCGGCAGGTCGTATCATGTCCGATCTTCTTGACCCCGATCCGTACACAATGTGGCGGCACGCGCTGGCCGAGGCTGACCGGGTCTTCGCGTCACCTCCCGAGATTGACCGCCCGGTGGACGGCTGCACTTACTGCACCCCGGAGTCGGAGCTGCGCATTCTCGGTGGCGATCCCGCTGCCGTACCAGACGATCTCCTGGGGCATTTCATGCGTGAGGTCGTCAGCCACTGGGAAGCGGACCAGTACCCCGTCCTGTGGCGTCGTCTCATGCCCCGTGCGCTGCGCTACTGGGGGCCGGAGGGCCATGGCGCCGATCCGTCTGAGGAACTCAGTCATCTCGGCCGGCACGGGGCGAAGTTCGTTGACTGGCCTGCGCCCGAACGTGCCGTTGTAGAACAAGCCTTCCGAGCGCTGCTGGCGATCGCCCTGGTTGATGGTCGGCCCCCTTCTGATATCACCGACCTTTTGGAAGGAGTCGCCCACGCAACGGGTGATATGGAGCCGTGGCTGGAGCATATTGCTGGGCTTGCCGGCCCCGAGGCGGACGCCGGGCACATCCGCCTCGCCCTCGACTGGGCAACCGCCCTACTCTGGGAGGAACTCCAGTTCACGTGGTGGTACGACGGCGATCCCCAGGTGATCGCCGCCTGGCTGCCCACCCAGCGAGCCCGCATCGCCACCTTTGCCACGCGGCATCCGCGCTGCAAGACCGCGGCCGACGCGCTGATCGCGGTCGACCGACTCCAAGCCGGTGACCATAGCCCATGGCTGTACCCATACGGTATGAACGAGTTCCTCAGGCTGGCCCCATGAGCAGGAAGTGTCGTCGGCGGTCAGCACCGGTCGACGTTACCTGACCAGACGACATCAGCCGCGCGTTGCCCTTTTTCTCGATCGGCCGGTGCGCTCATCGTCACGGCGGGCGACCCTGTTCTCACAAGTGCGCGCTAGCCACGGCAGGCGGCGCCTCTACCCGCGCGGGTGAACCGAGATCCGCCAGGCATGTGCGGCGAGGTGGTGCGTGACAGAGCGGTGCTGTACAGCCCGAGTGGCACGTTCTCCCACGGTTCGGCCAGGTGCAGACGTGACGGAGGGCGGCGTCGTCCCCGTGGGTGTCCCAGGCGGCGGGGCTTGAGTGCGGGGGCCGCATCCCGGGTGCACCGACATCACCTTTGGACTTGTAGAGATAACCAGGTACTGTGCAATGCATGGAACCTGACATCGCAGGTAAGCCGGTCGCGGGTAAGGCGGAGAGCCAGCTCCGCAAGGGGGTGCTGGAGTACTGCGTGCTTGCGATCTTGAGGGACCGCCCGCGCTACGGCGTGGAGCTGCTCGAAACCCTCGGCGCGGTGAACGTCATGGTCACCAGCCAAGGGACCATCTACCCCTTGCTGTCGCGGCTGCGCCGTGACGGCCTGGTGGAGACCCACTGGCAGGAGTCCCCCAGCGGGCCCCCGCGGCGCTACTACGAGCTGACGCCGTCGGGGCATGCGGCGTTGAAGGAGTTCACCGCCATCTGGCCGCACTTCCGTGACGCGGTCGACCACTTCATCACCGACTGACAGGAGACCACCGTGACCATCACCGAGCACCCGCTGGTGAAGAGTTACCTGGCCGCCGTGGCGCGTGAGACGGCCGGACTCAGCCCGGAACGCCGCAACGAGCTGCTGGCCGACCTGGAGGAGCACATCGCCGTGGCACTCGCGGAAGAGGCCGCATCCGGCGACGACGAGATCCGCACCGTGCTCGCCCGCCTCGGCGACCCGCGCACCATCGCGGCAACCGCACTCGGCGACGAGCCCCACGCTCCGCAGGCGAGCCTGTGGCGCACGCTGGCCATCCTCGCACTGCTGTACATGACCGGCCCCCTGACGCTCTTCACACCCCTGCTGGGCGTACCCCTCCTGATCGGCGCGCTCTGGTGGCTGTGGACCGCGCCGCAGTGGCGCAACCGGGACAAGATGATCGGAACGGCAGCCGCCCTCGCGCCGCTGCTGTTCTGGGCGGCGCAGTTCGTGGTGGCCACGGGCGGGCTGCACTTCGGCCTCGGAGCGTTGTTCATCCCGGCCACCCTGGCCGCCCTGGCCCTCCCGGCCGCCATCGGCCTGTACCTGCTGCTTACGGCGAGGCGCCCGTCGTGACAGCGGCTTGCCTATGACGCGGTCGGCATCCCGGAACAACCGGACTGCCATCAACCGAGGCTGCCCGACCGGGGGCTCTGAGAATCCCCCACGAGCAAGAGGAATGAATGATGCACGCACAGCTCACACACCAGATGGCCCTTGCCCCTACGGGCGACATCGTGATCGCCTGCGCAGGAGCCGCTGTGGTCCTCGGCGCTCTCGCGTTGTTCTTCGGCGCTCTGCTCAGCATCGTCAGGTCTGACCTCACTGGAGGAATGCAGCTGGTCTGGGTCGTCTTCGCCCTCATGGCCCCCTTCCTCGGGAGCCTGCTCTGGTTCCTCATCGGTCGCCGCGGCACCCAGCGCCGGCCAGGCATCGCCTGATTCCAAGAGCGCACCATCGCCCTCGTCGCGATCGGTAGTGAGACCGCAGCCGATGACGAACTGATCCGGCGCAGCCCGTGCCGCATCAGGGGAGCAGGCAAGGAAGCGGCAGCCGAGCGGGAGATCGCCACCGTGGAACAGGTGGATGCCCTCGCCAACGCCGTCGGTCCGCGCTGGAGGCTGATGGTGTTCCTCGGGGCGTACGGGCCGCTGCGGCCGGAGGAACAAGCCGAGCTGCGCCGCAAGGACGTGGGCCTCGACAACCTGACGATCCGTGTCCGGCGGGCCGCGCCGGAACTCACCACCGGGAAGCGGGCCGAAGGGCCGACCAAGTCGGAGGCGGGCAAGCGGTTCGTCGTCCTGCCGGCCTTTCTGCGGACCGACCTTCGGCGGCATCTCGACTGGTACGCGGAGAAGGGGGCGGACGGACTTCTGTTCGTGGGCGAGAAGGGCAAGCCGTTCCGGCGGTCCACCTTCGGGCGGAAGTGGCGCGCGGCCCGTACGAAGGTGGACCTTCCCGAGGGCTTCCGCTTCTACGATCTTCGTCACACCGGGCACACTCTGACGACCCGCTCCGGCGCGACGCTCAAGGACACGATGGTGCGGGCCGGACAGTCGACCGAGCGAGCCGCGCTGATCTATCAGCACTCGGACGTCGAGCGTCAGCGCGAGGTCGCGGCCGGTCTCGACAGGCTCGTCCGGCAGCGGCGGGATGCAGTGGATTCGCCAGCATCTGGCACGGATGTGGCACGGGACGCCTAGACAGGTCCAGACAACAAAGAAGCCCCGGGCCGCTGGCCTGGGGCTTTCTCGTGGAGCGGGTGACGGGAATCGAACCCGCGCTCTGAGCTTGGGAAGCTCATGTTCTACCATTAAACTACACCCGCGTAGCGCACCGGTGATCGGTGCCGCATCGTCGCACACTCTACCTCATCGCCCACCCCTCGGTGTATGTCGCCGCGGGGTGTTCGTGGTGTCCGGGGGTCGGATGTGTGTGCGGGGGGCGGGAGTTGGGGCGTAACCTCGGGGCGCGGAGTGCCGCCTGTGGTGCTGTCCGGGTCATCCCCTAATGTGGGCCTTCGTCCGTATTCGTTGGGGAAGGGGCCCGATGGACTTGATGGAGCGCACCGTCGTCCGCTGTGCCGAGGGGCACGTGTTCACCACCGCTTCGTTTCCGATGCAGCAGCTCGGCCCCGGCCGGCTGGGACCGGGGCGGCTGATCCGGTGTCCGCGGTGTGCGCGGCTGCGGCATGCCGTGCCCGTCGTGGAGCAGAACAAGCGGTAGCCGGGGCGGCGGCGAGGCGCGTGGGCCGGTGTCCGATTGGGGGCCGCCCGCGCGCTCTGCGTATCCTCGGGGCGTGCTTCTCTCAGACAAGGACATCCGGGCCGAGATCGACGCCGGGCGCGTGCGCATCGATCCGTACGACGAATCCATGGTGCAGCCCTCGAGCATCGATGTGCGGCTGGACCGCTACTTCCGGGTGTTCGAGAATCACCGTTACCCCCACATCGACCCCGCCGTCGAGCAGGCCGACCTGACGCGGCTCGTCGAGCCGGAGGGGGACGAGGCGTTCATCCTGCACCCGGGCGAGTTCGTGCTCGCCTCGACCTACGAGGTCATCTCGCTGCCGGACGACCTCGCGTCGAGGCTGGAGGGGAAGAGCTCCCTCGGGCGGCTCGGGCTGGTGACGCACTCGACGGCCGGCTTCATCGACCCCGGGTTCTCCGGGCACGTGACCCTGGAGCTGTCGAACCTCGCGACGCTGCCGATCAAGCTGTGGCCGGGAATGAAGATCGGGCAGCTCTGCATGTTCCGGCTCAGTTCCCCCGCCGAGGAGCCGTACGGCAGCGAGCGGTACGGGTCCCGGTACCAGGGCCAGCGGGGGCCGACGGCCTCCCGCTCCTTCATGAATTTCCATCGGACGCAGGTGTGAGGGCCGGAACGACCATGAGTGAAGTACGGGAGAACCTGACGTACGAGAGGTTCGGCGGCGCGATCCGGGAGCTCGCGCAGACCATCGCCGACGACGGGTACGAGCCCGACATCGTGCTCTCCATCGCGCGCGGCGGCGTCTTCGTGGCCGGCGGGCTCGCGTACGCGCTGGACTGCAAGAACATCCACCTGGTCAATGTGGAGTTCTACACGGGCGTGGGGACGACGCTGGAGATGCCGGTCATGCTGGCGCCGGTGCCCAACGCCATCGACTTCTCCGACAAGAAGGTCCTGATCGCCGACGACGTCGCCGACACGGGCAAGACGCTGAAGCTCGTCCACGATTTCTGCGTCGACCACGTCGCCGAAGTCCGCAGCGCGGTGATCTACGAGAAGTCGCACTCGCTCGTGAAGTGCGAGTACGTCTGGAAGCGCACCGACGACTGGATCAACTTCCCCTGGAGCGTGGAGAAGCCCGTCGTCCGCAGGTCCGGGCAGGTTCTCGACGCGTAAGGCACACAGGACCGCTCAGGGACCTCAGGGGCCTCAGGGACACGGAAAGGCCCCCGCCGGCTGCTCGCCGGCGGGGGCCTTTCCTTCGTCCGGATCAGATCGTGCCGAGCTTGATGATCGCCAGCAGTGCGATCAGCTGGATCGCCGACGCGCCCAGCGCCTTCGGCCACGGCAGGTCGTGGGACTTGCTCACCATCGACGTGAACAGCGTCCCGGCCGCCAGCCAGGTCAGCCAGCCCAGGATCTGGACCAGGGAGTTCTCGCCGCCCAGGAAGACGGCGAAGACAAGACGCGGTGCGTCCGTGATCGACATGATCAGCATGGAGAGGCCGACGGTCGGCTGCCACGCGCCGTCGCCGCCGAGCTGGCGGGCCAGCGTGTGGGTCACGGCGCCGAGGATCAGACCGCTGATGACGAACGCGACGCCCGTGCTCAGCACGTACGGGATCGCGGTCGAGATCGTCGCGTTGATCGCCTCCTCGCGCGGCTCGTCGAATCCGAAGATCGCGAGCAGGCCGTAGAGGAACGTGACGACGAGCGCGGGGCCCCACACCGGGTGGTCGCGCATCTGCAGGAACGTCGGGCCGGGGCGCAGCACGATGCCGCTCAGCAGCTGCTTCCAGTGCAGGCGCGGGCCGACGGGCGCGGCCGGGGCGGCGCCGGCGCGGTAGGTGGCGCCGTCGCCGTAGACGTCGTCGTCGTGGACGCTGAACGCCTGCGTGTGGCCCGGGTGGTTGGCCGCGTACGGGTCGGGCGCGGGCGGCGCCTGGTGGTACGGGTCGCCGAAGTACTCCGGCTCGTCGTACCCGCCCTGGTGGCGGTGCTGCTGCTGGTACTGCTGAGGCCCGCCGCTCGTCTGGGGCCACTGCGGCGCCTGCTGCCCGTACGGAGGCGCGGCACGGCCGCCGCCCGGGTAGGGCGGCGGCGCCTGGGGCGCCTGCTGCTGTTGCGGGGTGCGGTTGTCCCGGCCGCGTCCGATCCTGAATCCAGCCACGTCATCGAACGTACCGGGTCCGCGCAGGCGCGGTGACGGCGGACCGGGGAACCGGGGGCCTTTGCGGCCGAGCTGTGACATCCCCTAGGGGAACCCTGGGGTGTTGGCCGTAGTGCGCTTTCGCCGAGGTCAGCGCGGTGGGCGGGAGAAGCCTGCCGCAGAACGGCAGAAGCGGCCGGTCCTGCCCCCGAGGCAGGTCCGGCCGCTCACTGTTTCGCGCGGTTCGTACGGGAGGACGGTTACTTCACCGGCTCCGGTTCCGGCGTGTCCTCCGTCTCGGCGGAGGGCTCCGGGTCGGTCGGCGGGGTCTTGACGGAGTCGAGCAGCAGCTGCGCGACGTCGACGACCTGGAGCGACTCCTTGGCCTGGCCGTCGTTCTTCTTGCCGTTGACGGAGTCGGTGAGCATGACGAGGCAGAAGGGGCAGGCGGTGGAGACGATGTCGGGGTTGAGGGACAGGGCCTCGTCGACGCGTTCGGTGTTGATGCGCTTGCCGATGCGCTCCTCCATCCACATGCGCGCGCCGCCGGCGCCGCAGCAGAAGCCGCGTTCCTTGTGGCGGTGCATCTCCTGCTGGCGCAGGCCCGGGACGGCGGACATGATCTCGCGCGGGGGCGTGTAGACCTTGTTGTGGCGGCCCAGGTAGCACGGGTCGTGGTACGTGATCAGGCCGTCGACCGGGGTGACGGGGATCAGCCTGCCCTCGTCGATGAGGTGCTGGAGCAGTTGCGTGTGGTGGATGACCTCGAACTCGCCGCCCAGCTGCGGGTACTCGTTCGCGATCGTGTTGAAGCAGTGCGGGCAGGTGGCGACGATCTTCTTCGCCGACTTCGGCTTCTTCGTCGAGGGGTCTTCGTCGTCCTCGCCGAAGGCCATGTTCAGCATCGCGACGTTCTCCTGGCCGAGCTGCTGGAATAGCGGCTCGTTGCCCAGGCGGCGCGGGGAGTCGCCGGTGCACTTCTCCTCGCCGCCCATGATCGCGAACTTGACGCCCGCCATGTGCAGCAGTTCCGCGAAGGCCTTGGTGGTCTTCTTGGCGCGGTCCTCCAGGGCGCCGGCGCAGCCGACCCAGTAGAGGTAGTCGACCTCGGTGAGGTCCTCGACGTCCTTGCCGACGATCGGGACCTCGAAGTCGACCTCCTTGGTCCACTCCACGCGCTGCTTCTTGGCCAGGCCCCAGGGGTTGCCCTTCTTCTCCAGGTTCTTGAGCATCGTGCCCGCCTCGGACGGGAAGGCAGACTCGATCATGACCTGGTAGCGGCGCATGTCGACGATGTGGTCGATGTGCTCGATGTCGACCGGGCACTGCTCGACACAGGCGCCGCACGTGGTGCAGGACCACAGCACGTCCGGGTCGATGACGCCGTTCTCCTCCAGCGTGCCGATCAGCGGGCGCTCGGCCTCGGCCAGCGCGGCCGCGGGCACGTCCTTCAGCTGCTCCTCGGACGCCTTCTCCTCGCCCTCCATGGTCTTGCCGCCGCCGGCCAGCAGGTAGGGGGCCTTGGCGTGCGCGTGGTCGCGCAGCGACATGATCAGGAGCTTCGGGGAGAGCGGCTTGCCCGTGTTCCAGGCGGGGCACTGCGACTGGCAGCGGCCGCACTCGGTGCAGGTGGAGAAGTCGAGGATGCCCTTCCAGGAGAACTGCTCGACCTGGGAGACGCCGTAGACGTCGTCCTCGCCCGGGTCCTCGAAGTCGATCGGCTTGCCGCCCGACGTCATCGGCTGCAGCGCGCCCAGCGCGCTCTCGCCGGTCGCGTTGCGCTTGAACCAGATGTTCGGGAAGCCGAGGAAGCGGTGCCAGGCCACACCCATGTTCGTGTTGAGCGCCACCGTGATCGCCCAGATGAACGAGGTGGAGACCTTCACCATCGCGGTGGCGTAGATCAGCTGCTGGAGCGTGGACACGCTCAGGCCCTTGAAGGCGAGCACCAGCGGGTACGACGCGAAGTAGGCGGCGTCGTAGCTCTCGACGTGGTGGATCGCGCCCTCGAGGCCGCGCAGGACCAGGATCGCCAGGCCGATGGTGAGGATGACGTACTCGACGAAGTACGCCTGCCAGGCCTTCGAGCCCGCGAAGCGCGACTTGCGGCCGGCCCGGGAGGGCAGGTTGAGCAGCCGGATCGCCATCAGGACGACGATGCCGACGACCGTCATCACGCCGATGAACTCGACGTACATCTCGAACGGCAGGAACCCGCCGACGATCGGCAGTACCCAGTCCGCCTTGAACAGCTGGCCGATGGCCTGCACCAGGGTGGGCGGCAGCGTCAGGAAGCCGACGGCGACGAACCAGTGCGCGAAGCCGACGATGCCCCACCGGTTCATCCGGGTGTGGCCGAGGAACTCCCTGACCAGGGTGATGGTCCGGGCCTTCGGGTTGTCGGTGCGGCTGCCCGCGGGCACCGGCTGACCGAGCTTGACGAACCGGTAGATCTGCGCGACCGCTCGGGAGATGAGCGCAACGCCGACCACGGTCAGGGTCAGCGACACAATGATCGCGGCGAGTTGCATTGGGGGCTCCTCGGGCCTGCGAGGGTGGGATGGTCCAGCACTACTACTAAGCGGTAACTTATTCAGTCCGTGCTGAGCGTACCCACTTATTCCGCCGCACTGTAGCTGGGCGGGCGGTGATCTGTGTCGCTCAGGCAACCCTGACCGGAGGGCGCCCGGCGACCGCGGTGGGGACCGTTCTGACCAGGATCATCAGGTCGAGTCCCAACCAGTGCTGTTCCACATAATGCAGGTCGAGCACCGTCATTTCCTCCCAGGGCAGGTCGGACCGACCGCTGATCTGCCACAGGCCCGTGATTCCGGGCCGTACGGCGAGACGGGCACGTTCCGGGCCGGTCGGGGCCGCTTCGACGGGGAGCGGGGGCGGGCCGACGAGGGACATCTCGCCGCGCACGACGTTGATCAGCTGCGGCAGCCCGTCCAGGAAGCGGCGGCGCAGCGCACCGCCCACCGGGGTGAGCCGGCCGGCGCGCGTCGTGCGGAACGTGAGCCTGTCGAAGGGGCGGCCGCCCAGGCCCCTGCACGGTGAACGGTGCAGGACCGGGCCCGGCGAGGTCGCGGCGACGGCAGCCGCAGCGGCCAGCAGGACGGGGGACAGCAACAGCAGCAGGACCAGGCCGCCTGCGAGATCGACGACTCGCTTCGCCGGCATGAGCGCCCACCCTTCGTCGCGAATGATGGTTCTTGACCGTTTTTGCGACTATGACTGTGGCAGACGGGCCCGATTCGCACGGTGCGCCACGCGCGCGTCACCAGGCTGCATATAAGCGCCGGATAAAACTTGAGCCGCCTCGACTCAGGTCTGTTGACTCGTTGGAACAGGTGGGGCATCCTTGAGCCAGTTCCACTCAAGTCAGCTGGAGGAATTGAAATGGCACGTGCGGTCGGCATCGACCTGGGCACGACTAACTCCGTCGTCAGCGTTCTGGAGGGCGGCGAGCCCACCGTCATCACCAACGCCGAGGGTGCCAGGACCACGCCGTCCGTCGTCGCCTTCGCGAAGAACGGTGAGGTGCTGGTCGGCGAGGTGGCCAAGCGTCAGGCGGTCACCAACGTCGACAGGACCATCCGGTCCGTCAAGCGCCACATGGGCACGGACTGGAAGATCGAGCTCGACGGGAAGAACTTCAACCCGCAGCAGATGAGCGCGTTCATCCTGCAGAAGCTGAAGCGGGACGCGGAGTCCTACCTGGGTGAGAAGGTCACCGACGCGGTGATCACCGTCCCGGCGTACTTCAACGACTCCGAGCGCCAGGCCACCAAGGAGGCCGGTGAGATCGCCGGTCTGAACGTCCTGCGCATCGTCAACGAGCCCACCGCGGCCGCCCTGGCCTACGGCCTGGACAAGGACGACCAGACGATCCTCGTCTTCGACCTCGGTGGCGGCACCTTCGACGTCTCGCTGCTGGAGATCGGCGACGGCGTCGTCGAGGTGAAGGCCACCAACGGTGACAACCACCTCGGTGGTGACGACTGGGACCAGCGCGTCGTCGACTACCTGGTGAAGCAGTTCGCGGGCGGTCACGGCGTCGACCTGTCCAAGGACAAGATGGCTCTCCAGCGTCTGCGCGAGGCCGCGGAGAAGGCGAAGATCGAGCTGTCGTCCTCGACCGAGACGACGATCAACCTGCCGTACATCACGGCCTCCGCCGAGGGCCCGCTGCACCTGGACGAGAAGCTCACCCGCGCCCAGTTCCAGCAGCTGACGGCCGACCTGCTGGAGCGCTGCAAGACCCCGTTCCACAACGTCATCAAGGACGCCGGCATCCAGCTGTCCGAGATCGACCACGTGGTCCTGGTCGGCGGCTCGACCCGTATGCCCGCCGTCGCCGAGCTCGTCAAGGAGCTCACCGGCGGCAAGGACGCCAACAAGGGTGTGAACCCGGACGAGGTCGTCGCGATCGGCGCCTCGCTCCAGGCCGGTGTCCTCAAGGGTGAGGTCAAGGACGTCCTGCTCCTCGACGTGACCCCGCTGTCCCTCGGTATCGAGACCAAGGGCGGCATCATGACCAAGCTCATCGAGCGCAACACCACGATCCCGACGAAGCGTTCGGAGATCTTCACGACGGCCGAGGACAACCAGCCGTCCGTGCAGATCCAGGTCTACCAGGGCGAGCGCGAGATCGCGGCGTACAACAAGAAGCTCGGCATGTTCGAGCTGACCGGTCTGCCGCCGGCCCCGCGCGGTGTCCCGCAGATCGAGGTCTCGTTCGACATCGACGCCAACGGCATCATGCACGTGACCGCGAAGGACCTGGGCACGGGCAAGGAGCAGAAGATGACCGTCACCGGCGGCTCCTCGCTGCCGAAGGACGAGGTCGACCGCATGCGCCAGGAGGCCGAGCAGTACGCGGACGAGGACCACCGCCGCCGCGAGGCCGCCGAGACCCGCAACCAGGGCGAGCAGCTCGTCTACCAGACGGAGAAGTTCCTCAAGGACAACGAGGACAAGGTTCCCGCCGAGGTGAAGACCGAGGTCGAGACCGCCGTCGGCGAGCTGAAGGAGAAGCTCAAGGGCGAGGACACGGCCGAGATCCGCACCGCGACCGAGAAGGTCGCCGCGGTCAGCCAGAAGCTCGGCCAGGCGCTGTACGCGAACGCCGCCCCCGAGGGCGCGGCCGCGGGTGCCGGTGCCGGTGAGGCCAAGGCCGACGACGACGTCGTCGACGCCGAGATCGTGGACGACGAGAAGGACGCCAAGGGTGGTGCCGCATGACGGAGGAGACCCCGGGCTTCGACGAGAAGCCCGACGTCCCCTCCGGCGCCACCCCTGAGGACGCCGCTGAGACCGCCGAGTCCTCCGAGAAGGAGGGCTCGGCGGCCCCGGCAGGGGACGAAGCGAAGATCGCCGGCCTGACCGCGCAGCTGGACCAGGTCCGCACCGCGCTCAACGAGCGCACGGGCGACCTCCAGCGGCTCCAGGCCGAGTACCAGAACTACCGCCGCCGCGTGGAGCGCGACAGGATCACGGTCAAGGAGATCGCCACGGCGACGCTTCTGACCGAGCTGCTGCCCGTGCTCGACGACATCGGCCGCGCGAGGGAGCACGGGGAGCTGGTGGGCGGGTTCAAGTCCGTCGCCGAGTCCCTGGAGACCGCCGCGGCCAAGATGGGTCTGCAGCAGTTCGGCAAGGAGGGCGAGCCCTTCGACCCGACCGTGCACGAGGCCCTGATGCACTCGTACGCGCCCGACGTCACGGAGACGACGTGCGTCGCGGTCCTCCAGCCGGGGTACCGCATCGGCGAGCGCACGATCCGCCCCGCGCGGGTCGCGGTGGCCGAGCCCCAGCCGGGCGCGGCGCCGGCGGCGGCAAAGGAAGAGAAGCCGGCCGACGAGGAGAGCGGTGGCCCGGAGGAGGGTGCGTGATCTGGCGCCGCGTGGATGAGGGGCCGGGAGTCGCGAGCCCACGCGGAGCCGGGGCACGAACCCTGCGGGCTGACGCAGGAAACGTCCGGGAGGAGGGACGTCGATGAGCACGAAGGACTTCGTCGAGAAGGACTACTACAAGGTTCTCGGCGTCCCCAAGGACGCCACCGAGGCCGAGATCAAGAAGGCGTACCGGAAGCTCGCCCGCGAGAACCACCCGGACGCCAACAAGGGCGACGTCAAGGCCGAGGAGCGCTTCAAGGAGATCTCCGAGGCGAACGACATCCTCGGCGACCCCAAGCGGCGCAAGGAGTACGACGAGGCCCGCGCCCTCTTCGGCAACGGCGGCTTCCGGCCCGGTCCCGGCGCCGGCGGCACCTTCAACTTCGACCTGGGCGACCTCTTCGGTGGCGCCCCGGGCGGGGGCCAGAGCGGCGCCGGCGGTTTCGGCGGCGGCCTGGGCGACGTGTTCGGCGGCCTGTTCAACCGGGGCGCCGGCGCGGGCACCCGCACCCAGCCGCGCCGCGGCCAGGACATCGAGTCCGAGGTGACGCTCAGCTTCACCGAGGCGGTCGACGGGGCCACGGTCCCGCTGCGGATGTCCAGCCAGGCGCCCTGCAAGGCCTGCTCGGGCACCGGCGACAAGAACGGCACGCCCCGGGTGTGCCCGACCTGCGTCGGCACCGGCCAGGTCTCGCGCGGCGGCAGCGGATCCTTCTCGCTGACCGACCCGTGCGTGGACTGCAAGGGGCGCGGTCTGATCGCCGAGACGCCCTGCGACGTCTGCAAGGGCAGCGGACGCGCCCGCTCCTCGCGCACCATGCAGGTGCGCATCCCGGCGGGGGTGTCCGACGGGCAGCGCATCCGGCTGCGCGGCAAGGGCGCGCCCGGCGAGCGCGGTGGACCGGCCGGCGACCTGTACGTCGTGGTCCATGTCGACGCCCACCCGGTCTTCGGCCGCAGGGACGACAACCTGACCGTCACCGTGCCCGTCACCTACGCGGAGGCGGCGCTCGGCGGCGAGGTGAAGGTGCCCACCCTCGGCGGCCCCGCGGTCACGCTGAAGCTCCCCGCGGGCACGCCCAACGGCCGCACGATGCGCGCCCGCGGCAAGGGTGCCGTCCGCAAGGACGGCACGCGCGGGGACCTGCTGGTCACCATCGAGGTGGCCGTGCCGACCGAGCTCAGCGACAAGGCGAAGGAAGCGCTGGAGGCCTACCGCGAAGCCACCGCGGAGGAGGACCCGCGGGCCGAGCTGTTCCAGGCCGCGAAGGGAGCATGACATGGAGGGCCGTCCGGGACGCAGTCGCAGCCCCTACGAACTGACCGACGAGTCGCCGGTGTACGTCATCTCGGTGGCCGCGCAGCTGTCGGGCCTGCACCCGCAGACCCTGCGGCAGTACGACCGCCTGGGCCTCGTCTCCCCCGACCGCACGGCCGGACGGGGCCGGCGCTACTCGGCCCGCGACATCGAACTGCTGCGCACCGTCCAGCAGTTGTCGCAGGACGAGGGCATCAACCTGGCCGGGATCAAGCGCATCATCGAGCTGGAGAACCAGGTCGCGGCGCTCCAGGCCCGTGTCGCCGAGCTGTCGGCGGCCGTGGAGGGCGCTGCGGCGGCGATGCAGCAGCGTGAGGCGCAGGTCCATGCCTCCTACCGGCGCGACCTCGTGCCGTACCAGGACGTGCAGCAGACGAGTGCGCTGGTGGTGTGGCGTCCCAAGCGGCCCGACCAGGGCGGCAGATCGTCCTGATCCATGTGCGTGAGGGCCGGGGAGCGTGTGCTCTCCGGCCCTTTCGTGTGTCCGGGGCCACGGCGGCGGCGCGGCAGGAAGGTGCCGGGCCCCGGGCAGGAAGCTGACATACCGTCAGCCGATTGCCGGTAGAGCCGCCCGGCGTCGGCCGGCCGCGCCAGCAGGGTTCCGGTGTGCCTAGGTGAGGGAGCCGATCTCGACGTACGCGTCCGGGGCGTGGCCGTGTTCGGCCCGTACGGGGCCGGTGATCGCGCACACCGGCATGGGGCGCAGCAACCGCCTCATCCGCCGGTCCACTTCCGCAGCAGCGCCAGACGCTCGGACGGCTTCGGAGTCGTGCCGCCGGCGACCCTGCCCCGCGCAGTGACAGTCCGGGGGGATGCGGCGCCGTCGACGAACCGGGCGAGCAGGTCCTGGGAGAGGGCGGACTCCCCCTCGCCGTACGCACCGGCGGCCGCCGAATGGACGGCCAACCCCTCGGCGCCCTCGGCGGTTTCGAGCCGCAGGAGCATCTCCGGCGATTCGCCGGTGCCGCCCAGAGCCGGCGTGAGCACGGTCTCCACGGCCAGCGCCAGCCGCCGGCGGGAGTCTCCGGGTCCGCGGAGGCGAGCGGGCCCGGTCCGGTGAGGTTCGGCACTCTCAGCACACACAGCCGGGCGCACGCTCGCGCCCACCTCGTGCCGATCCAGTCCCAGCAGTGTGTGGATCTCGTCGTCGGAGGTGTCCAGGTTCCTCAGGAAGTCCCGGTACACGGCCTCTTCCGGGACGGAGAGTCCCAGCCCGGACATGTCTGATCCCATTGCGTCACCCCCGGTCGTCCGCCGCCCCGACCAACCCCTGCGCACGCCGGGCAGGATTCTCGGTCCCGCCCTGGCACAAGGCCGCTCCGGCCGGTGACCTGGAGTCTAACCAGGCGCTGTTGCGGGGGAGTTCGGTGTGCGGTGTCGGCGACGCCTGTGCACAGCTCCGCTTCGTGCAGTGCAACAACATGACTGTGGCGGCTGCGTCGTGGTTGGGCGAGAGTCGACGACGCGGCGGCGGGAGACGCGATGGGCGCCGGCCTACGGAGCCCAGACCGGTGGGAGAACAAGCCTTCACCGCGTCCGCATGTTCAGTGACTCGAACAACAGGGGAGGATTCATGTCCATCGGCAGAACTGCAGCCAAGATCCTGGTGGGTGGCGCGGCCGTGCTCGCGCTGTCAGGGGCCGGCCAGGCTTACGCCGGAGCCGGGGAGAACCTGGACTCGTCGGTCTACGGAGCGTCGGCCTGGAGCCACGGCACCAACGGCCAGGTGGCCGTCAAGGACACCGCGCGAGACAGCCACTCCGTCTACACCCTGTACGACCGGCGATACAACACCGGCCTGCGCCTCGACAACTCCAAGGGCTACAGCTACACCGTCTACAGCGGCATGGACGAGATCAACTACGTCCGCAAGGTGACCGCCTGCGTCAACGTTCAGCTCAGCCCGGACCGCTGTGGCCCTGACGACCGACCCGGTGACGGTATCTAGGAGACAGTGATGCGGTGGGGCGTTCCGGAACGCCCCACCGCTTTCCGTGTTTTCGGGCACATGCAGTGAGGACAGGACGAGTGGGGACAGAACACGGTGCCGCAGGGAACGCGCGGCAGGTACTTGAGATCGCGGGACTACGGCATGCGATCGGTGAGCGGCTGCTGTTCGATGGTCTTGCCCTGTCGTTGCGGGCAGGCGAGTCGATCGCCGTGACCGGGCCTTCCGGCTCCGGAAAGAGCACGCTGCTGTCGTGCGTGCTCGGCCTGATCAGACCGGACAGCGGATCGGTCACAGTGACCGGTACCGAGATCGCCGGCCTGCGGAACGCCCGGCTGGCCCAATTGCGTGCGCAGTCGATCGGCATGGTCTTCCAGTTCGGTGAACTCCTCCCGGAACTGAGCCCGCTGGACAACGTCGTTCTCGCGGCCCTGCTGTCTCGTCGCAGCCGTCGCGATGTGCGGGAGCGGGCACAGAGGCTCCTCGACGAGCTCGGGGTGCCGCAGGCGGCGACGAGTCAGGAACTGTCCGGCGGGGAGCGGCAGCGTACGGCAGTGGCACGCGCCCTGATCAACGAGCCGGCTCTCCTGCTGGCCGACGAGCCGACGGGTGCACTGGACGCCGAGACCCGTGACAAGACCGCCGAGATGCTGTTCGCCCTGCCTCGGCAGTACGCCTGCGGACTGCTCGTGGTCACCCACGATCCGGGCATCGCCGCCCGTGCGGACCGCACCCTGCGGCTTGCGGCCGGGACCCTGGAGCAGGCCTCCACCCGAGGGGTGGAGTGATGGTCACCACTGACACTGGGGGGCTGGCACGCCAGCTCCTCGCCGCCGGGCGTACCGCCGGCCGACGGGCCGAAGCCGGTGGCGTGCGCTTCGTCGCGCTTCTTCTCGCCACCGCGGTCCTCACTCTTGGGCTGGGCAGCCTTGTCGCGGTGCACGCCGTGTACGCCGGCAAGGAGGAACGCCGGGTCGGCAGAACCCCAGTACTGGCAGAGCAGGCTCCAGACCGCTCGCGTGACTCCACCATCTGGCTCGTGGGTTCCGACTCCCTGGACGGCGAGCGGCGTTTCAGCGTCGTATACCTGGCCCCGCACCAGGGCAACGCCCCGCTGCCGCCCGGAGTGGAACGCTGGCCGGCGCCCGGTGAGGCAGTGCTGTCTCCGGCCCTGAGGGAAGCGGGTGCAGATGAGGGCATCGACCACCGATACGGCGAACTGACCGGCACCATTCAGTCATCCGGCCTGGACGAGCCGACCGAATGGCTCGCCTACGTCCGCCCGCGCGAAGGCCTCAGCGCCGAATGGCCGAACGAGGTCGTCACCGGTTTCGGCCCGGCCAGCGGCCGACTCGATGCCGGCCTGGAGCCCGGCTCGGGACGACAGGACGACAAAGCTGAGTGGATGTTCCAGGCCGCCGTGGCCGGCATGTTCGTCCTGCCGGGCCTCGTCCTGCTGGTGGTCGCCGCGCGCACGGGGGCGCACGCCCGCGACCGCAGGACCGCACTGGTCGCCGCGCTCGGCGGGCGGCGCAGGGATCGTGCCCTCGTAGCCGTCGGGGAGGCTGGGCATCCGGTCCTGTTCGGCGCGCTGCTCGGTGCCGCAGCTGTCGCCTCGGCCTTGCTGTATGACATCCACGTCCCCTACACCGACTACGTCATATCGTCCGCGTATCTGCGCGAGTACGGCTGGTGGGCCGGGCTCACGCCTGTTGCGGCGCTCCTGGCCGTTGTGGCGGCAGCAGTCGTGGCCGACCTCGCACAGCGCCGGAGCACTGTCGGTACGCGGCCCCACAGCACGGTCCCATCCGCCTGGTTGCCCCGTCTTGCCGCATTGTGTCCTGTCATGTTCTTCCTCGCGGTGCGTGGCCCCGGCTTGTTCGGGTCGGAATCCGTCTGGCGCATTCTCATCAGCTGGGCGGGGATTGCGGGCACGATCCTCACCCTGCCTGCCGCTGTCGCGGTGCTGACCGCGGCAGCGGGGCGTGTCCTCACCCGCCACGCGCAGGCGCACGGCTTGGCGGGGACTCTTGTGGCGGGACGCCGCACCAGCACCTATCCGGGGGCGACCGCCCGGCTCGTCACCGGTGTCACGGTGGCGCTCATCGTCCTCATGCAGGCGGTCGCCTGGCAGGGACTGTTCGGCTCACAGAGCGCTGAAGCACAGCGCACCCTCGACCGCATCGGCCGCAGTGCCCTCGTCGTCGGGACCAACGGCAAGGTGTCCGCCTCGGACATGACCACCTTCCTGAACCGGCTGCCCGACACCGAAGCAGCCCTGCTCCTACCACCAGCCGGCGGCCCCAACAGCGCTGACAGCCCCATGACGCTGTACGGCGGCTGCGCCGCCCTCGCCGCCCTGCATCTTCCATGCCCCTCCGAAACAGTCCGCACCAGCGAGGTTCCGCAGGATCCCAAACTGCAGGAAATAATCAGGTGGACCACGCACGGCGCACTGATCCTGGATATCCGCCGCACCGATGCTCGCGAGCTCGCGAAGCGTGCCGCGTCCTCCGGGGAGGATTCCCGCCTTATCGTCCTCCGCCCGGACGGGCAAGATCTCTCTGTCCCCACCATCAAGCGGCTGTCCTACGAGGTGTTCCCGCGCGGCGCAGGAGCCCGCGCTCCGGGCGAGGAGCATGTGACCGCGGGTATCCCCAACCGGGACCAGGGGCGTTGGAGCACGCTGCTCGGCGTGGCAGGCATCGCCGTGTTGGCGGTGGCAGCCGGCCTCAGTGGAATGGCGGAGTTCCTGCGCCACGGGCGGGCGCTAGCGCCTCTGACTGTTCTGATCGGCGGCCTGCGCGTCTTCCGTACGAGCGCGGCGTGGTCCGTCCTTGCCCCGCTGGCCCTGGCAGGTCTCGCCGGGAACGTCGTCGCTGCGGGCCTTGCCGCACCGGTCAACGCTGATGGGCAGTCCTACATCACCCGCGAACTGCTCTGGTCCGCGTCGGGGATCGTCCTGCTCGTCAGCGTCCTCATGTGGCTGTGGGCAGCCACCGTCGCGGTCCGTCAGGCCCGCGCGTGGCGCCCGCGGGGCGACTGACCGCGCCAGCACAAGTGACCCACAGGCGGCTCCGCTTCGTGCACTGCAACAACATGACGGTTCCAGCTGGGCTGCGTCCGCGAGAGAGTCGACGGCGAGGCGGTCGGACCGTGATGGGGTCCGGCCTCCATGCGGGCCGTGGCCGTGCGACCCCCTCGTACGGCCACGGCTGTCATCGTCTCCCGGACGGCTGCATCCCCCCACCGGGCCTCGTAGGATCACCGGTTGGCGTTGACGGTGGTCCACGTGGCGGCCCGGGGGGGCGGGGATGACGCATCACACGCATGATCTGGAAGAGCTGTGCGAGGCGGGCGCCTCAGGCTACGGAGAGGCACTGCGGCGCGGCCGCGTGCGGCGCGGGGAGGTGGCGGAGGCGCCGTGCCTGATCGACCTGGGCCTGGTGCACCCGGACCCGGATGACGGGGAGTGGCTGGTGCCGACACCGCCGTCGGTGGCGCTGCACACGGCGCTGGAGAGCATCGAGGCGGAGATCCACGAGGGGCGGGCGCGGGAGGCGAGGATTGCCCGCGTACTCGAGGGCTTCCGCTCGCCGGAGCGCGGTGACCGGATCGCTTCCGCGGGCGGGCTCGTCGTTCTTGAGGGTCTCCCGCGTATCAACGCCGCGATCGACCGGGCGCTGCGCGCCTGCCGCACGGAGCTCCTGTGCGTACAGCCCGGCGCGCGCAGTGAGTCCGTCCTTCGCGAGGCTCTGCCGAAGCATCTGCGGCTGCGGGACAAGGGCGTGCGGATGCGCAGCCTGTATGGGCGCGCCTCGCTGCACAGCCCGGCGCTGAAGAGCTTCCTCCACCACGTCGGTGACGCCCTGGAGGTGCGCAGTCTGAGCGACCTGCCGCAGCGCATGTTCATCATGGACCGGGTCGTGGCTTTCATCCCTGCCGGCCCGGACGGCCTCTCGTCGGCGCTGGAGCTCCGTCAGCCGGCCCTGGTCGAGTACCTGGTCTCCGTATTCGAGCGGTTGTGGCACCAGGCGTTGCAGATGTCCGGGGCCACGCCGTCCTCTTCCACGGTGGACGGTGTGACCGAGCGGCAGGCGGCCATCGCGCGGTTACTTGCCGAGGGACACGCCGACGAGATCGTCGCGCGACGGCTCGGCATCAGCGTGCGCACCTGCCGCAAGCATGTCGCGCACCTGTCCGCGGTCTTCGGCAGCACGAACCGGGTGCAGCTGGGGGTGAGCATCGTGCGGTCGGGGCTGCTCGACGCTCCGGTTGCTGCACTGTAACAAGAGGACGGTGGTCCCGGCGCGCCCGCCGCAGGCATAGTGGAGTAAAACCGTCCGGTACTGAGGGGTGATCAGTCGTTCGCGACGCTGGGCAGGCACTCCTCTTCCAGGATGCCGGATTTCGCGATGAGGAAGCCGAGTTGGGCGCGGCTGCCGCTGCCGAGCGCGGCGGCGAGCTTGGCTATGTGGGCGCGGCAGGTGCGGACGTTCATGCCGAGCCGGCGGGCGATGGCCTCGTCGACGTGGCCCTCGATCAGAAGCCTTGCGATGGAGCGCTGGACGCCCGAGATGCCGTCCGGTGTGTGATCGTACGGCACCTCTTCCACCAACGGCACAGCACGCCGCCAGAGTTGCTCGAAGACCTTAATGAGGTACTCGACCAGTCCCGGGTGTCGCAGCTCCAGGGCCACGCGGCGGTCGTCCCGTGCCGGGATGAAGGCCACCGTGCGGTCGAACACGATGAGTCGCTCGATGAGTTCCTCGAGGGTGCGGATCTCCACCTTGCCGGCGGATATGCGCTCGACGTAGGCGAGTGTGCCCTGGCTGTACCTGACCGTGTGCTGGTACAGCGTGCGGATGCTGACACCGCGGTCGATCAAAGGGCGGTCGCGCTCCAGGGCCTGGGTCAGGACATGCGCGCTGCGTCCCCCGCCGGGCTGGATCGTCAGCATCTCCGTGTGACACTCCGCCGTGGCGAGATTGAGCGCGGCGTTTATCCGGTCGAAGCCTTCCAGCACGGTGATGGCGTGGGTGCTCGCCGGGCTCTGGGCGCTGATGGCCATGAACGGTTCGAACGCGTCGGTCAGTTCGATGGACAGCCGACGGCGGTCCACGATCTCGCGTTCGATGGGGTGCAGTCGCTGCGCCAGCGCGACGGACGGCGGGACCGGACGCAGCCAGTTTGCATCGTCCGGATCCGGATGCAACAGGGCGAATTCCAGGAGGCAGGGTGCGGCTTCCGCGTCGGATCGGCTGATCCGTCCGGTGTTGAGCGCACTGACGTAGAGCCGTGCTCCTTCGTCGCAGAGATCGGTGACCGCATGGGGATGTGTCGGTTTCATGGTGTTCTGCGGCAAATCTCCACCCCCCAGGGTCCTGTACGTACAGGAACATGATGCATCGACCCTGTGGCATTGACATGCCTGAATGAGCCATCGTCTTGTGATGCGGGGGAGAAGAAACCATCAAGTGAGGACGAAGCCGACTATGCGCGAAAGAATGCTTCGCTCAGTGCTTGCCGCTGTCTTCTCTGCGCCCGTGGCGTTCGGCGTCTTGGGTGCCACGGGGTTCCATCTGGCCGACTTCCCGGCGGACAGCGGTTGGGACAGTGTGCAGGCCGTCGCCGAACCGCCGGACAGCGGTTGGGACGCCCCGCCGGCGAAGGCGGACGCATGACCATACCCCCGGACGACAGGGTCTTCCGACGGGAGATGGCGACGGCATATCGCTCCGGGTGGCACTTCATCGACCTCGTCACGGCAATCCCCCACCGTGGCGACTCGTTGATGGTCACCCTGTTCGGAGAGCCCATCGTCGTCGCCCGCGAAGAGGACGAGGACGTCCGCGCCTACCGGTGCCTGCGACGGCCGCGCGGAGCCCCGCAGCCCGTCCGCTGCGCCATCCGGTACGGCATGATCTTCGTCAATCTCGACGCGCGTGACCACCAGCTCGTCGAACCAGACACCACCGCCACCCCCCGCAGTGCCTGAGCGATTCCCCCGTCGTTTCAAATCGCTCGGGTGCTTCCCCCACACAACGGCGCCATCGTGGACCTGAAACACGATGGCGCCGTTGTGCTGCCCGGAGTCCGCGAGAAAGACCTCTCCGGTGCTCGGCCGGCTACGCCCGGCCCATCGCGCGGGTCAGCGCGATCTCGATGACGACCCGGTCCGGGTTGGGCGCCGGCGTGCGCCCGTACCGCTGCGCGTAGCGGCTCACCGCGTCGGCGACGACCTCCGGCTCCGTACGGATCGTCGCGACGCCCTCCAGCGTCGCCCAGCGGCCCTTGTCGACCTGGCACACCGCCACCCGTGCCCCCTCCGGGCCGGCGGCCAGGACGTTGGCGACCTTGCGGCTGTGCTTGTTGGTGATCACTCGCGCCAGGCCCCGCGTCCCGCCCTCGGGGTCGTACGTCACGCCCACCGCGACGACGTGCGGGGTGCCGTCCGGGCGGGGGGTGGTCAGCGTGCACATGTGGTAGTCGCGCCAGAAGCTGAGATACGACGCGCCGGGGTTGCGGGGATCGATGGCCATGGGCCGGAACCTACCTCCGCAACCCCTGTCCCTCCGCACCCTGAGTGGAATAGACTCAACTTTGTGTACGTTGACGGAGTCAGCGTTGGGGAGAGCCCATCAGCAAGGAGGAGAGAGGGCACGTGGACGCCGAGCTGACCAACAAGAGCCGTGACGCGATCAACGCGGCCAGCAACCGGGCCGTACAGGACGGGCACGCCGACCTGACCGCGGCGCACCTGCTGCTCGCGCTCCTGGCGGGCCAGGAGAACGAGAACATCACCGACCTGCTGGCCGCCGTCGACGCCGACCAGGCCGCCGTCCGGTCCGCTGCCGAGCGCCTCCTCGCGTCGCTGCCCAGCGTCACCGGCTCCACCGTCGCGCCGCCGCAGCCGAACCGGGAGCTGCTCGCCGTCATCGCCGACGCCGCGCAGCGCGCCAAGGAGCTGGGCGACGACTATGTCTCCACCGAGCACCTTCTCATCGGCATCGCCGCCAAGGGCGGGCAGGCCGGAGAAGTACTGGCCGGGCAGGGTGCCACGGACAGGAAGCTGCTGGACGCGTTCGAGAAGGCAAGAGGAGGGCGCCGGGTGACCACACCCGACCCCGAGGGTCAGTACAAGGCGCTGGAGAAGTTCGGCACGGACTTCACGGCCGCCGCCCGCGAGGGCAAGCTCGACCCGGTCATCGGCCGGGACCAGGAGATCCGCCGCGTCGTGCAGGTGCTGTCGCGGCGCACCAAGAACAACCCCGTGCTCATCGGCGAGCCCGGCGTCGGCAAGACCGCCGTCGTCGAGGGCCTCGCCCAGCGCATCGTCAAGGGCGACGTGCCCGAGTCGCTGCGCAACAAGCGGCTCGTCGCGCTCGACCTCGGCGCGATGGTCGCGGGCGCGAAGTACCGCGGTGAGTTCGAGGAGCGGCTGAAGACCGTGCTCTCCGAGATCAAGGCGAGCGACGGGCAGATCATCACCTTCATCGACGAGCTCCACACCGTCGTGGGCGCGGGCGCCGGCGGCGACTCCGCGATGGACGCCGGCAACATGCTCAAGCCCATGCTCGCCCGCGGCGAGCTGCGCATGGTCGGCGCCACCACCCTCGACGAGTACCGCGAGCGGATCGAGAAGGACCCGGCGCTGGAGCGGCGCTTCCAGCAGGTGCTGGTCGCCGAGCCGACGGTCGAGGACACCGTGGCGATCCTGCGCGGTCTCAAGGGCCGCTACGAGGCCCACCACAAGGTGCAGATCAACGACTCCGCGCTGGTCGCCGCCGCCACCCTCTCCGACCGGTACATCACCTCCCGCTTCCTGCCCGACAAGGCCATCGACCTCGTCGACGAGGCCGCCTCGCGGCTGCGCATGGAGATCGACTCCTCGCCCGTGGAGATCGACGAACTCCAGCGCGCCGTCGACCGTTTGCGCATGGAGGAGCTGGCGCTCAAGAACGAGTCCGACCCCGCCTCCGTGCAGCGCCTGGAGAAGCTGCGCCGCGACCTCGCCGACCGCGAGGAGGAGCTGCGCGGGCTGACCGCACGCTGGGAGAAGGAGAAGCAGGGCCTCAACCGCGTCGGTGAGCTCAAGGAGCGGCTGGACGACCTGCGCGGCCAGGCCGAGCGCGCCCAGCGCGACGGCGACTTCGACACCGCGTCCAAGCTGCTCTACGGGGAGATCCCAGCCCTGGAGCGCGACCTGGAGGCCGCGTCCGAGGCCGAGGAGGAGGCGTCCAAGGACACCATGGTCAAGGAGGAGGTCGGCCCGGACGACATCGCGGACGTGGTCGGCTCCTGGACCGGCATCCCGGCGGGCCGCCTCCTTGAGGGCGAGACGCAGAAGCTGCTGCGCATGGAGCAGGAGCTCGGACGGCGGCTGATCGGGCAGGGCGAGGCGGTGCGGGCCGTGTCGGACGCGGTCCGGCGTACGCGCGCGGGCATCGCCGACCCGGACCGGCCGACCGGCTCGTTCCTCTTCCTCGGCCCCACCGGTGTGGGCAAGACCGAGCTGGCGAAGGCGCTCGCCGACTTCCTCTTCGACGACGAGCGGGCGATGGTCCGCATCGACATGTCGGAGTACGGCGAGAAGCACACCGTCGCCCGTCTGGTCGGCGCGCCCCCCGGCTACGTCGGCTACGAGGAGGGCGGCCAGCTCACCGAGGCCGTGCGGCGCCGCCCGTACAGCGTGGTGCTGCTGGACGAGGTGGAGAAGGCCCATCCCGAGGTCTTCGACGTCCTGCTCCAGGTCCTCGACGACGGACGGCTGACCGACGGCCAGGGCCGGACGGTGGACTTCCGCAACACCATCCTGATCCTGACGTCCAACCTCGGCAGCCAGTACCTGGTGGAGCCTCTGACCAGTGCCGAGCAGAAGAAGCAGCAGGTGCTGGAGGTGGTGCGGGCCACCTTCAAGCCGGAGTTCCTCAACCGCCTCGACGACCTGGTGGTCTTCTCCGCCCTGTCGAAGGACGAGCTGGCGCACATCGCCCGGCTCCAGATCGACCGGCTGGCCCGCCGCCTCGCCGAGCGCAGGCTCACCCTCGACGTCACCCCGGCGGCGCTGGAATGGCTCGCCGACGAGGGCAACGACCCGGCGTACGGCGCCCGGCCGCTGCGCCGGCTGATCCAGACGGCGATCGGCGACCGCCTCGCGAAGGAGATCCTCGCGGGGGAGGTCAGGGACGGCGACACGGTGCGGGTGGACCGCTTCGAGGACGGGCTGATCGTGGGAGCGGCGCAGTAAGGCGCACAGGGCTCCGGGGGTGAAAACCCCCGGGCCGATCAGCTCGCAGCGGATCGCGCGCGGCGGGGCTTGCCACGCCCCCGCGGGAATGGGAGAGGATGGCGGCATCCGTACGAAGGGAAATACACGGTGACCATCGATCCGTCCTCGATTCCGAATTTCGGGGGCCAGCCCCAGCCCCAGGCCGCAGGACCGGCGGGCCCCGTCGTTCCCGACCAGGACCTGGTCAAGCAGCTGCTCGAGCAGATGGAGCTGAAGTACGTCGTCGACGACGAGGGTGACCTCGCGGCGCCGTGGGAGGACTTCCGCACGTACTTCATGTTCCGCGGCGAGAACGAGCAGCAGGTCTTCTCGGTGCGGACGTTCTACGACCGTCCGCACGCGGTCGAGGACAGGGCGAAGCTCCTCGACACCATCGACGACTGGAACCGCCGCACCCTGTGGCCGAAGGTCTACACGCACCTGCACGAGGACGAGGAGACGAAGGAGAAGTCCCTCCGCCTCATCGGTGAGGCGCAGATGCTGATCGGCACCGGCGTCAGCCTGGAGCACTTCGTGTCGTCCACAGTCAGCTGGGTGCGCGCGTCGATCGAGTTCGACCGTTTCGTCGTCGACCAGTTCGGCCTCGAGAAGGCCGAGGACGCCGGCGAGGACAAGCCGGCCGACGAGTCCTGACACGTCGCAGACACAAGGGCCCGGCGGGAGACCTCCCGCCGGGCCCTTGCGCGTACCGCCGCGCTCAGACGGCCAGGGACTTCAGCCGCGCGACCGCGTCCTCGAGGACCTCCGTGCGCTTGCAGAACGCGAACCGCACGAACGGGGCGCCCTGCTCGCGGTGGTCGTAGAAGACCGCGTTCGGGATGGCGACGACCCCGCACCGCTCGGGGAGCGAGCGGCAGAACGCGAAGCCGTCCGACTCGCCGAGCGGGCGGATGTCGGTCGTCACGAAGTACGTCCCCGCCGGGCGGTACACGGTGAAACCGGCGGCCGCGAGCCCCGCGCTCAGCACATCGCGCTTGGCGCGCAGATCGGCGCGCAGGCCCTCGTAGTACGCGTCCGGCAGCCGCAGCGCCTCCGCGACCGCGTACTGGAAGGGCCCCGCCGACACGTACGTCAGGAACTGCTTGGCCGAGCGGACCGCGCTCACCAGCTCGGGCGCCCCCGTCACCCAGCCGACCTTCCAGCCGGTGAACGAAAATGTCTTGCCCGCACTGGAGATGGTGACGGTCCGCTCGCGCATCCCGGGGAAGGACGCGAGCGGCACGTGCTCGCCGTCGAAGACGAGGTGCTCGTAGACCTCGTCCGTGACCACCAGCAGATCCCGTTCCACGGCGAGGTCCGCGATCGCCGCGAGTTCGTCGCGGGTGAGGACCGTGCCGGTCGGGTTGTGCGGCGTGTTGAGCAGGATCAGCCGGGTGCGGGGGGTCACCGCGTCGCGCAGTTCGTCGAGGTCGAGCCGGTAGGCGCCGTCGTGGGGGCGCAGGGTCACCGGCACCCGTGTACCGCCCGCCATGGCGATGCAGGCGGCGTACGAGTCGTAGTACGGCTCCAGGGCGATCACCTCGTCGCCCGGCTCCACCAGTGCCAGCAGCGCGGCCGCGATCGCCTCGGTGGCACCCGCGGTGACCAGCACCTCTGTGTCGGGGTCGTGGACGAGCCCGTAGCGGCGGCTTTGGTGGTCGGCGACCGCTGTGCGCAGCTCGGGGACGCCGGGGCCGGGCGGGTACTGGTTGCCGCGTCCGTCGCGCAGTGCCCGGACGGCCGCCTCCCTGACCTCCTCGGGGCCGTCGGTGTCGGGGAAGCCCTGCCCGAGGTTGATCGACCCGGTTTTGGCCGCCAGGGCGGACATCTCGGCGAAGATCGTGGTGCCGAACTCCGCCAGCCTGCGGTTCAGCAGCGGTCGTGATCCCGGTTCGCGTCCTGTCATGGGCGCCATCCTGGGCCGAACCTCTGGACTTGCTCAAGTCGGCTTTGGGTCCGCAAGGGCGGGGGCATCCCCCTGTCACGCAGGTGAGCACCACAGGAACACGACCAAGAGGAAGCGGTCGCGCAGCGTCGCGGGGGACTCTCCGCCAGAGCCTTGGGCCTGGGAGGTGCCCGCGTCGGGGGAACGAGAAGGACGGTGGGTGTGATGGCGGTTTTCGGTGCGGTGGCCCTCGTGGCGATCATCGGCCTGGTGCTGGTGATATCCAGCAGGAGCACGGCGAAGGCGAAGGCCGGCGGCAAGAGGCGCCGCAGCGGCAGCGGCAGTGGCAGCGACGGTTCGATCAGCTGGTGGGCGGGCGGTGACGGCGGCGGCTCCTCGTCGTGCGGCAGCGGCTCGTCCTCGTGCGGGAGCAGCTCCTCGTCGTGCGGGGGTGGCGGCGGGGGTGGATGTGGCGGAGGCAGCTGACACGGGGCAGCTGGTCCGCGACCGGTGAAGGTGCCCGGCGGGTGAACTCCCGCCGGGTGCCTTCTCGTTGGTTCTTCGCAACACAAGTGCCCGGTGACGGGCGGCACTTCACGTGCCCGACGCGCGCCGTTTTTCGTTGAACAGGTGAACCGGCTGGCCCCCTAGGGGATGGAAACCATGCCAAGTTGGGTAAAAACGCTGCGGTTGTCGCGTAGTTCGTGATTCCCTCACTGTGGAACCTGTTGGATCCATCCAGCCCTCGGACCTTCTGTGGACCCGAGCAGGCCACCCCCCATGTCGTGCGCCCCGTCTCCGGGGTGCCAGGTCCACGTGTCCACCCCGCCGAAGCGCGTATGCGGAGCCGACCCATGCTCACGACCATCGATACCGCCTACACCGACACCCGTGCCGACGACCTCGCCTGGGCGCTCGGCCGGGAGCCGCTGCCCGCCCTCGCCGTCCTCGACGTCGAACTGTCAGGTGCCAAGCTCCAGTTGCGACTGCTCGGAGCGTCCCATCAGGTGCTGCTCGACCAGGACGACGGCTCGTGCTCGGAGACCGTCGCCTGCATCCC
The DNA here is from genome assembly GCF_043080095.1 of Streptomyces sp. NPDC015127. Taxonomy (NCBI): domain Bacteria; kingdom Bacillati; phylum Actinomycetota; class Actinomycetes; order Kitasatosporales; family Streptomycetaceae; genus Streptomyces; species Streptomyces sp. NPDC015127. The sequence continues at coordinate 295,113 of NZ_JBIBVE010000009.1, read as the reverse complement.
GGGCAGCAGCACGCCGCTGCCGCTCGGGGTGGCCAAGCGGCTCGGCGACTGGGATTACGAGTTCGCCGCGCGGGTCGAGACGCTGCCGGGGCAGTCGTTCGCCGGCCGGGCCCAGGAACTGCTCGCACTGGTGGCCGACCATCCCCACGGCCTCGCGGGCACCTTTCCCGGCTCGCCGCACGCCTTCACCGCCATGCTGGCCCAACGCGGCGAGGGCCAGGTGCGCTGGCGCACCTGGCACGCCTATCCGCAGGAGGGCCGCCTCGTGGTCACCCGTACGCGGATCGGTGTGCTGCACCACAGCCAGCGCCCGGAGCGCCGCAGCGGCCGTGCCGCCCTGTAGTCAACACCTGTGGGTGACAAGGTGGACACGGTGTGTGACGTAGCGTTACGGGGATGATCGACCGGCAGCTCACGTCCCCGCCCCGCACCGCGGCGGTGCTGCCCGTGCGCCCCGGCGCCGGGCGCTGTCTCGTCCTGGCCGCGGCCTTCGTCTGCGCCGCGTGCGGGCTGGTCTACGAGCTCGAACTGGTCGCGCTCGCCTCGTACCTGATCGGCGACTCCGTCACGCAGGCGTCCGTCGTGCTGTCCGTCATGGTCTTCGCGATGGGCGTGGGCTCGCTTCTCGCCAAGCGGCTGCGCTGCCGGGCCGCCGTCGGCTTCGGGGTGCTGGAGGCGGTGCTCGCGCTCGTCGGCGGCACCTCGGCGATGGTGCTGTACGCGGCCTTCGCCTGGGCGGGCGGCTCCCGCGTGGCGCTTGTGGCCTTCTCCCTGGCCATCGGAGTGCTCATCGGGGCCGAGATTCCGCTGCTGATGACCCTCATCCAGCGTGTCTCCCGGCGGGACGCGGAGGGCACCGTCGCCGACCTGTTCGCCGCCGACTATGTCGGCGCGCTGGTGGGCGGACTCGCCTTCCCCTTCCTGCTGCTGCCCTGGCTCGGCGAACTGACGGGCGCGCTCGTGACCGGCGCGGTCAACTCCGTGGCGGGGGCCGTGCTCGTGCTGTGGCTGTTCCGCGGAGAGATGTCGGCGCGCTGGCGGCTGCGGCTCCTCGTGCTCAATGGGGTGGTCCTCGCCCTGCTCGGCCTGGCGACCGCGCTCGTCGGCGACTTCGAGCAGGCCGCACGCCGCGCCGTCTACGGCGACCAGGTGCGGGTCGCCGTGCACACCGGCGTGCAGGAGGTCGTCCTCACCGGCCGGCCCTCCCGCGCGCCCGACCTGTTCATCGACGGGCTGCTGAAGGTGCGCGGCCGCGACGAGCACCACTACCACGAAGCGCTCGTCCACCCGGCGATGAACGGGCCGCACGAGCGCGTGCTGATCCTCGGCGGCGGCGACGGCCTCGCCGCCCGCGAGGTGCTGGGTTACGGGGACGTCGGCTCGGTGACGATCGTCGAACTGGACCCCGGGCTCGTGCGCCTCGCCCGCACCGACCCCGCCCTCGCCGCGCTCAACCGCCACGTCCACGACGACCCGAGGCTGCGCGTGGTCACGGCGGACGCCTTCTCCTGGCTCCGCGGCGCGCACCAGGAGCGGTACGACGTGATCGTCTCGGACCTTCCCGACCCCGGTATCACCGCCGGCGCCAAGCTGTACTCACTGGAGTTCTACGGTCTCGCCCGCCGGCTCCTCGCGCCGGGCGGACGCCTCGCCGTCCACGCGGGCCCCGCCTCCCGGCCGCACACGTACTGGACGGTCGACGCGACGCTGCGGGCGGCCGGGTTCTCCACCGCCGCGTACCTCGACGGAGATCCCGGCCCGGGGACCGGGCGCGGGGGCACCGGGCTCGACCGGTTCCGGGACAGCAGCGTGACCGCGGCCGAGCGGGGCTTCCTGCTCGCCTCGGCGGACCGTGCCCCGCGGCTCGCGCTGGACCCCGGTGTGCCGTCGCTGCGCTCGCCGCTCGCGGACGAGCTCGCGGCGTACGGGCGGGCGGCCGAGCGCACCCGGGTGCCGGGGCTCGAACCGTCCACGCTGGTGCGCCCCCGCTACATCCGCTGATACGCCCGCTGAGCAGCCGCGCGCGTGCCCCGCCTGCCGTACCACGCCGACGAACCGGCGCGCGGAGGCAGACGCGGCGCGCCCGGCTGAGTAGGCTCGGCTCCCATGGAGCATGAGGTGTTCGTACCGGTTCCGGCTGAGACCCTCCGACAGGTGCTGCGGGACCCTGCCCGGGTCGCCCGCTGCGTTCCGGGGCTCCAGAGGGACGCCGACGAGGCGGCGGGACCGCTCACCGGCAGACTCAAGGTCCGGGTCGGCAGCCACAGCATCACCTACCGCGGCGCCCTGCGCCTCGTGGAGCAGGAGCGCGTCTTCGCGGTCGAGGGCGAAGGCGTGGAGGCGCGCGGCAGCGGCGCGGTGAAGATCGCGCTGACGGTCCGCCCGGAGCCGGCCGACGGCGGTACGACGGTGACGTTCAGCGGCTCGGTGACGGCCGAGGGCCGGCTCGCGGACCTCGACGAGTCCGCGCGGACGTCCGCCGCCCACCGTCTGCTGGACCGGTTCGCCGAGGCGCTCGTGGCCGTGGCCTTCGAGGAGACGGACGCATCTCCCGCGCGCCCGTCCGACGACGCATCCGACGACGGCGGGTCTGCTGAGGAGGCGTCCGCCTCGGGACCGGCCGCGGCGGATGCCGAGGCGGCCGGGACCCCGGAGGAGCCCTCCCGGCCGGAGTCCGCCGAGCCCGGCGCCGCTCCCTCCGTCTTCGACGCACCGGTGCCCCCGCCGTCGCTCGGCCCGGACGCCGAGGACGAGTTCGCCGATCTCGATGCCGCCGCGGAGGACGCCCTCGACGCCGACCCCATTTCCCCCATGTCCCCCGCCGGCGAGGACGAGCTCGACGATCTCGACGGTCTCGACGACATCGACGAGCTGGACGGTCTCGACGACATCGACGGTCTGGACGAGCTGTCGGGCGTGCCCGAGGAACCCGCCGCCGAGGCGGCCCATGCGCGGCGCACCATGATCGGCCGGAGCGCCGAGGAGGTCGACCACGCGCCCCCGCGCGGCCGTTACGCGCCGACGCCGGGCCCCGACGCGTCCGGCTCCGGCGCCACCCTGCGGTGGATCGCGCCCGCCGCGGCTCTCGCGCTCGCCTCCGCGGTCGTCGTCGGCCGTGTGCTGCGCCGCCGCAAGTAGTGCGGGCTAGTGTCGTCGTGTGAGTAGCGAAGAGAGCGTCCGGCTGGGCGCCGGCGACGTCGAGTTGACCGTGCATCCGACGAACGGCTGCCGTATCGGAAGCCTGCGCGTCGGCGGCACCGAGGTGCTGCGCCAGGGGGAGCGGTACGGCTCGTTCCCCATGGTCCCCTGGTGCGGCCGCACCAGGGACGGACAGTTCCGCAACGGGGACGTCGTCCATCAACTCCCGCTCAACGCGGGCCCCCACGCCATCCACGGCACCGGCCGCGACACGGCCTGGCGCACCGCGACGGCGGGCAAGAGCGAGGCCGCGTTCACCTATGACCTCGCCGAGCCCTGGCCGTACACCGGCAGGGTCACGCAGACCTTCGAGCTGACGCCGGAGTCGCTGACCCTCGTGATGGGCGTGGAGACGTACGGGAATTCGTTCCCCGCCCAGGCCGGCTGGCACCCCTGGTTCCTGCGCAACCTCGGTGGCGGCGAGGACGTGCGCGTCGACTTCGCGGCGGCGTGGCAGGAGGAGCGCGGCGAGGACCACCTGCCGACGGGACGCCGCATCGACCCGCTGCCCGGACCGTGGGACGACTGCTTCGGCATGCCCGACGGCGTGTCGGTCACGCTGACGTGGCCGGGGCAGCTGGAGCTGACGGTGGCGAGCCGCGCCGAGTGGGTGGTGATCTACGACGAGCAGGCCGAGGCGGTCTGTGTGGAACCGCAGTCCGGCCCGCCGAACGGTCTGAACACCCACCCCGAATTCGTGACCCCGATCGAGCCGCTGGAGGTCGCGACGACCTGGACCTGGCGGCGGCTCCAGCCGGACAGCGCCTAAGCTCATGGCATGACTGACGTACGTGCTGAGCTGCTCCAGCAGATCAAGGACAAGGCCGTGGTGCACGGCAAGGTGACCCTCTCCTCGGGCATCGAGGCCGACTGGTACATCGATCTGCGCCGGATCACGCTCGACGGCGAGGCCGCGCCCATGGTCGGCCAGGTCATGCTCGACGCCACCGCCCACCTGGACTACGACTGCGTCGGCGGTCTGACCCTGGGCGCCGACCCGGTGGCGACGTCGATGCTGCACGCCTCGGCCGCCCGCGGCCGGCGCCTCGACGCCTATGTCGTCCGCAAGGCCGGCAAGGCGCACGGCATGCAGCGCCGGATCGAGGGCACGGACGTGAAGGGCCGCCGCTGCCTCGTCGTCGAGGACGTCTCCACCACCGGCGGCTCCCCGCTGACGGCCGTCGAGGCGGTACGGGAGGCGGGCGGCGAGGTCGTCGCCGTCGCCGTGATCGTCGAGCGCGGCGCGGCCCCGAAGATCGCCGAGGCGGGGCTGCCGTACGTCAACGCGTACTCGCTCGACGAGCTCGGTCTCGCCTGAGCCGAGCCTGACCTGCACGGATGTCGAAGGGCGTCCTGTTTCACGTGAAACAGGACGCCCTTGGCGCATCTAGGTCCTGTCCGGCCGATCTTGCCGGGCTCGCGTGCCCTGGCTCCCCCGCAGCCTCCGGCGCGGGAGGTACCCCCACGCCCGTAGCCCTTCGGGCACGGGTGGGGGTCCCCCCGGCGAAGCCAGGGGGAGTGCCCCCAGCTGCGTTGTCGTCGGTCGCCAATGTCCCCCGTAGCCCTTCGGGCAACGGGGGAGGCTCCTCCCCCTACGCCTCCGGCGTGGGAGGTACCCCCACCTCCGCCTTGCATCTGCACGCACCAGACCCTCCCCCTACGCCCTGCGGGCGTGGGGGGACCCCCACTCACTGATCCGGCCTGATCGACCGGACAGGACTTGGGCACGGCGGGCTCTGTGGAGCCGGGCGGAGAGTCTGGAAAGATAGGCCGCGACGATGACGTCGCCCCCAGGTCAGGGCCAGCACCACACACCCGCACATCACAAGGAGCGGACATATGCCCATCGCGACTCCCGAGGTCTACAACGAGATGCTCGACCGGGCGAAGGCAGGCAAGTTCGCCTACCCGGCCATCAACGTGACTTCGTCGCAGACCCTGCACGCCGCCCTGCGTGGCTTCGCCGAGGCCGAGAGCGACGGCATCATCCAGATTTCCACCGGCGGAGCCGAGTTCCTGGGCGGCCAGCACAACAAGGACATGGTCACCGGCGCTGTCGCCCTGGCCGAGTTCGCGCACATCGTCGCGGCCAAGTACGACATCACCGTCGCGCTGCACACGGACCACTGCCCGAAGGACAAGCTGGACACCTACGTACGTCCGCTGCTCGACATCTCCGCCGAGCGGGTGAAGGCCGGGCGCAACCCGCTCTTCCAGTCCCACATGTGGGACGGCTCCGCCGAGACCCTCGCCGACAACCTGGCCATCGGCCAGGAGCTGCTGGCGCAGGCCGCCGCCGCCAAGATCATCCTTGAGGTCGAGATCACCCCGACCGGTGGCGAGGAGGACGGCGTTTCGCACGAGATCAACGACGAGCTGTACACCACCGTCGACGACGCGCTGCGCACCGCCGAGGCCCTCGGCCTGGGCGAGAAGGGCCGCTACCTGCTGGCCGCCTCCTTCGGCAACGTGCACGGCGTCTACAAGCCGGGCAACGTGGTGCTCCGTCCCGAGCTCCTCAAGGACCTCCAGCAGGGCGTCGGCGAGAAGTACGGCACGAACGCGCCGTTCGACTTCGTCTTCCACGGCGGCTCCGGCTCGACGGCCGAGGAGATCAGCACCGCGCTGGAGAACGGCGTCGTGAAGATGAACCTCGACACCGACACCCAGTACGCCTTCACGCGTCCTGTCGCGGCCCACATGTTCCAGAACTACGACGGCGTCCTGAAGGTCGACGGCGAGGTCGGCAACAAGAAGGCCTACGACCCGCGCAGCTGGGGCAAGCTGGCCGAGGCGGGCATGGCCAAGCGTGTGGTCGAGGCCTGTGCGGCCCTGCGCTCCACCGGCACCCGGATCAAGTAGGCCACGGGGGAGGGCCCGGCACCGTACGCGGTGCCGGGCCCTTCTCCTTGCGCGGACTCACCGCCCGGGCATCAGGTCCCGGCCGCCAGGGTGGGCAGGTGCTGGTTGCCGTCCGCCCAGGTCGCGGTCATCACCAGCGCGGAGATGCGCCACTCCCCGGCCGTACGGACCAAGGTGAAGCGGTACGTGCCCCCGAGCGTCCACAGCGGCGAGCCGTGCGGGGTGGCCAGGCGGTGGGTGGCCTGGAACGCCGCGGTGCAGACGGCGGTGTCGCCCTCGATGTCCACCAGGTGGTTGGTGACGAGGTGCTGGGTGGCGTCGTAGCCGCCCAGCGCGCTCTTCCAGCCGGCCACGATCTCGGCCGGCGTCAGCTCGACGGGCTCGCCTCCGTTGAGGCTGGTGTAGTCGAGGGCGACCTTCTCGGCGAAGATCCCGGCCAGCCGGTCCCACTCCCGCTGATCGGCGTGCCACGCCATCCGGGTGCAGGTCTCGACGACGGCCAGGCGGTCCTCAACGCTCACGGTCGTGTGCTCCTTCGTTCGTAGACGACACGGTCGACCAGCCGCTCCGGCTGCCCGGGCGGGGTGAAGTACAAGTCGATCGTGTGGCGGTCGTCGGACCGGATGCTGATGACGGTCCGCATGGGGATGGTCCTGCCCACGTATTCGGGGCCGAGTACGCCCGGGTCGGTGAACTCCCCCGGGATCGAGATCGTGGACGTCGGCGCGGTCTCCGGCATGCCCCGGTAGGTCATGGTCGTCGGTGTGACGCTGTCGAAGGTGGTCCACTCGTACCGCTTGTCGATGTTCGAGTAGCCGAGAACACCCAGGCGGAAGTACGGCCGGCCGGCGAGCGTGCCCCGGGTCTCCTCGGAGAGGAAGCGTCCACCGGTCCTCTTGATCCACCGCACGGTGACGACCATGTCGGTGGAGACCACCGGCTTGCCGCCCTCGCCGAGGAGCCAGTTGGTCTTGGTGGCCTTCCACGTGCCGACGAGCGGATCGAGCCGCATGTGCGCGGGTCCCGGTGTCAGGGTGTCGTTCTGCGCGGCCGCGGCGGTCGCCGTGGTCTGGGCAGCGGTCGCGGTCGTCGTGGTCGTGGCGGTCGCCGACGGTGCGAAGGCCAGGCCGAGGACCGCGGCCGGCACCACGACCCGGCGCAGCAGCCGGCGCCCGTTCACCGCAGCGTCCTGGCGAAGTGCGCGTCGGCCGCGTCCACTGCCGTCGTCACCTGGGGCTCCTGGTCGTAGAAGTCGAACTGGGTGCCCTCGGTCCACAGCAGCTCCTTGGGGCCGGCCAGACCCGCGTGGAAGCGCCGGGCGCCGTCCGGGATGGCCGCCTCCTCGCTGTGCACGAGCAGGGTGGGCGCGCTGATCGCGGGGGCGAGCGCCACGGAGTCGAAGGTCAGCCACTCCTTCCAGGCCATCACGGCGAACCGGTTGGGCCAGGCGGGGACGGCCCCGCGTTCGGGGTTCAGATAGAAGTCGATCTCGTACGGCATCGGGGCCCGCTCGTCGGTCGCGCTGACCACCGGCACGTAGTCGACCTCGCCGGTGGCCTCGTACCGGGCGCGCGCCTCCTCGCCGGCGGCGATCTTGGCGCGCACCGCCTCCGGTCCTCCGTACGCCTCCTCGCAGATCGCCGGGTCGTGCAGCCACGGCGCCACCAGGGCGAGCGCCTTGACCCGGTCGTCGGCGGCGGCGTTGGCGGACATGTACATCGCGGCGGCGCAGATGCCGAGCGCGCCCAGCCGTTCGCCGTCCACGGCCGGGTGTCCGGCGAGGAACGTCACCGCGTGGCGGATGTCGTCGATCTTGCGGCGGGGTGACTCGGCGTCCCGGGGCTCGCCCTCGGACGCGCCGAAGCCCGTGAAGTCGAAGGACAGGGCCGCGTAGCCGCGCTCGGCCAGCCGCTCGGCATAGCGGTCGGCCATCAGCTCCTTCACGCTCGTCCACGTACCGGCCACGACCACGCCCGGCAGCGGCCGGTCCCCGCCGCCGGGCGACTGCGCGGTGTCGGGAAGGTAGAGATGGCCCGCCAGCTTCGCCTCGCCGCTCGCGAAGCTCACGTTCTCGCACTGTGGCACAGGTGCCCCCCTCGTCCTTAAATGCCGGGAAATGCCGTCTCGGATGACGGCCTGGGACGAGCATGCGGGCCAACTCGCTGGTACTGGTGGGGTGTTCGGATGCACGATCACGCAGTGCAGAAAGACACGGGGGGATGTATGTGTCGAGATACGGAGAAAATCCATCCGGACGAACCGGCCGTCCTGTGCCAGGCGGGCTTGGCGGCCTACCGCGCGGCCCTCGCCCACGGGTCGGCCCTGGCCCCGGTCCCCGAGTGCGTACGCGAGCTGGGCCTGCTCCGTCCCCACGGCGACGATCCGGACGTGTACGTCCCCGTTCCGCCGGACGTCGCGGCCCATCGCCTCGGCAGGCCCGTCGAGCGGGCCCTCCTCGAAGGCCAGCAGTGGCTGCTGTCGCTGCGCGACTCCCTCGCCCCGGCGGAAAGGCTGTACCGCGAGGAGCAGCAGCGGGCCGTCTCACCGGTCCGCGTCCTGCGCGAACGCGGGGTCATCCGGGACACCCTGCGCACCCTGAGCGAGTCCTGCCGCCACGAGTTCCAGGCCGCGCAGCCCGGAGGTCCCCGGGACCCGGAGCGGCTCGCCGTGTCGCTGCCGGGGATGCTCGCGCTGCTCGGCCGCGGGGTCCGCTACCGCACCCTCTACCAGCACTCGGTCCGCACCCACGGCCCGACGCTCGACTTCATGGAGCAGGTCCAGGCGGCGGGCGGCCGGTTCCGCACCCTCGACGAACTCTTCGACCGGATGATCATCTACGACCGGGCCGTCGCCGTCGTCCGCGACCAGCGGTACTCGGCCACCGGCTACGCCCTGCTGATCGAGCACCCCGGAATCGCCGGCTTCCTCGCCGGTGTCTTCGACCATGCCTGGGCCCGGGCCGAGCCCGTCGCCCACGACGCCGCCCACGCACGTCCGGCGCCCCTGACCGACGAGAAGCGCCGCACCGTGCTGCGTCTGATGGTCGAGGGCCACACGGACGCGGGCATCGCGAGCCGCCTGGGCATGAGCCCCCGTACCGTCGCCACGCACATCAAGCGGGCCGCGGACCAGTTCGGCAGCCGGAGCAGGGCCCACCTCGCCTATCTGCTGGGAAAGTCGGACATCCTCGACTAGCCCGCGGTGACCGGGGCCGGGGCGAGGCGGGGGGAACGCGGGCGTCCTCGGCTGGCCCGCAGTGACCGGGGCCGGGAGGATGCCCGTATGGACATCAGGCTGTCCTCGGCCCAGGGGCGCTGGGTGGTCCTCACGACCGTCCTCGGTTCCGGTATGGCGTTCCTCGACTCGACCGTCGTCAACGTCGCCCTGCCCCGGATCGGCAGGGACCTCGACGCCGACCTGGCCGTCCTCCAGTGGACCGTCAACGCGTACATGCTCACGCTGGCCGGGCTCATCCTGCTCGGGGGAGCGCTCGGCGACCGCTACGGCCGGCGGCGGATCTTCGTGCTCGGCGTGGTCTGGTTCGCGATCGGCTCGCTGCTGTGCGGACTGGCCCCGAACGGCGGCGTGCTGGTCGCCGCCCGCGCCCTTCAGGGCATCGGCGGCGCGCTGCTCACCCCGGGGTCGCTGGCCCTCATCCAGGCGAGCTTCCATCCCGACGACCGGGCCCGCGCGGTCGGACTGTGGTCCGGGCTCGGCGGCGTCGGCGCAGCGATCGGACCGTTCGTCGGCGGCTGGCTGGTCGACGGGCCCGGCTGGCGCTGGGTCTTCCTGCTCAACGTGCCGCTCGCCGCCCTGTGCGTGCCCGTGGCGCTGCGGCACGTCCCCGAGTCGCGCGATCCGCAGGCGACGGGCCGCTTCGACGTCCTGGGCGCGGTGCTCGGCGCGGCGGCGCTGGGCCTGGTGACGTACGCGCTCATCGACGCGAAAGTGTGGCCGGGGCTCGTCGGCGCGCTCGTGGGCGCGGTCTTCGTCCTCGTCGAGCGGCGGCGGCCCGAGCCGATGCTGCCGCTGTCGATCTTCGCGATCCGGCAGTTCACCGCGGTCAACCTGGTGACGCTGTGCGTGTACGCGGCCTTCAGCGGGTTCTTCTTCCTCGTCGCGCTCCAGCTCCAGGTCGTCGCGGGCTACTCGGCGCTCGCCGCCGGTACGGCGCTGCTGCCGACCACCGTGCTGATGCTCCTGCTGTCGGCGAAGTCCGGGGAACTGGGCGAACGGATCGGGCCGCGCATCCCGCTGACCGTCGGCCCCCTGCTGTGCGCCGCCGGGACGATGCTGATGCTCCGGGTCGGCGAGGGCGCCTCGTACGTCATGGACGTGCTGCCCGCGATGGTGGTGATGGGCCTGGGCATGGTGATCCTGGTGGCGCCGCTGACCGCGACCGTGCTCGGGGCCGTGGACACCGGGCGGGCCGGGATCGCGAGCGGCATCAACAACGCGGCGGCCCGCGCGGCCGGGCTGCTCGCGGTGGCGGCGCTGCCGCTGCTGGCGGGCATGGGGCCGGAGGCGTACCGCTCGGCGGCGGAGTTCGGGGAGACGTTCCGGCGCGCGATCCCGATGTGCGCGGGGGTGCTGGTGGCGGGGGCCGTGGTCGCCTGGGCGACGGTGCGGGCGCCGTCGCCGGTCGAGGCGGCGGAGCGGGGGCAGCCGGAGTGCAGGATGAACTGCGGGGTGGCGGCGCCGCCGCTGGAGCCGCCGAGGGGGCGGGGGCGCCGCCCCGACGACGCGTGAGCCCCGTCGGGGCCGGTGCCGTCGGGGCTCCGCGCCTGCGGCCTGTCGGGGCTCCGCCGAACCCCGCGCTTGCGGTCCTGGCGGGGCTCCGCCCGAACCCCGCGCCTCGAACGCCGGCGGTTCCGGATTGGCCCCCGTGACTGGACTTGCCGTCAGCGCTTGAGTTCGGCGTAGGCCTCGTCGCTGCTGTCCTTCAGGAACTGCCAGCAGCGCTCCGCCTCCTCCGTCTCCTCGATCGCGCCCGCGGCGCGCGCGAGCGCGGCCAGGCAGCGCAGGAAGCCGCGGTTGGCGCGGTGGCTGAAGGGGATCGGGCCGTGGCCCTTCCAGCCCGCGCGGCGCAGGGCGTCGAGACCGCGGTGGTACCCCGTCCGGGCGTACGCGTAGGACTCCACCACGCGCCCCGCCTCGAAGGCGTCGTCGGCCAGCATGGCCCAGGCGAGCGAGAAGGTGGGGTGCGCGGCGGCGACCTGGGTGGGCGACGCGGACTCCTCGGCGAGCATCCGGTAGGCGTCTTCGTTCTCCGGCAGGTGAGTGGGGGGCGGGCCGCCGAGCAGGTTCTCGTGAAGGTTCATGCCTGAAGTCTGCCATCGGAGCTCCGCACCGGGACCGGGCTGTGGAACCGGTGGCCGGGACTGCCGGGTACGATCGCACACGCTGTCGATTTACCTGTTCGAAGCTGATGTACACCGCCGGAGAGAGTTCTGTCGTGGGCAAGCGCGCCGCCACCGCACGAGGGCGTGGACGTGGCCGTGGAGCCCCGTCCCGCCGGGGCCGGGCGCGTCGCCGTCCGCTCGCTCCGCTCCTCGTGCTCGGCCTGCTCGTCGGCGTCCTGTCCATCGGTGCCGGCGCCGCGATCGCGCACTGGCGCAGCGGTGGCACGGCCGCCGGGTCCGCGGCCCCGGCCGGGACGCCCCGCGCCGAACCGCTGATGTCCCCCGACACCTCCCCCTCGGCCGACCCCGAGCCGTCCGCCTCCGCGTCGCCGCGCCCCACCGTGTCCGCGTCGCCCAAGATGTCCCCGCCGGCGAGCGGGCCGCCGAGGGTGCCCGCGTCCGGGAAGGGGACGTTCACCGTCGCGCAGGCCACCGGCGCGGCGACCGGGACCGGGACGCTGCGCCGCTACAAGGTCGAGGTCGAGGACGGCATCGACCTGTCCGCGCGGCAGGCCGCGGCCGAGATCGAGGACATCCTCGCCCACCCGCGGGGCTGGGCCGCCCACGGCCGCGGCCGGTTCCAGCTCGTCTCCTCGAACGCCGACTTCGTCATCAGGATCGCCACCCCGGTCACCGCCGACCGGCTCTGCCTCGCCCAGGGCCTCAACACCCGCGGCGAGCTGAACTGCGAGACCGTCGAGGGCGTCGTCGTCAATCTGAAGCGGTGGATGCTGGGGTCGCCGACGTTCGCCGGGACGCCCGCCGAGTACCGGCACCTGATCATCAACCACGAGGTCGGGCACGAGATCGGCATCCGGCAGCACATGGGCTGTCCCGGGCCGGGACGGCCCGCGCCGGTGATGATGCAGCAGATCAAGGGCCTGAACGGCTGCGTCTCCAACGCCTGGCCCCACGACGAGGACGGGACGTATCTCACCGGCCCGCCCGCGTGAACCTCGTCTTATGATGCCGGTGGGGACCGGGGCCCACACCGATACAGGAAGGGGCGGACCGCTACCCGGATTCGTCGAGGAGACAGCAATGTCACATGACGCCGCCCCGAATCTGGATTTCGCGGGCACCACTCCGTACGAGGACTACGTCCAGGCGGACGTCCTCACCCACCTCCAGCACCCCCGCTCGGACGACCCGGGCGAGATGGTCTTCCTGGTCACGACCCAGGTCATGGAGCTGTGGTTCACGGTGATCGTCCACGAGTGGGAGACCGCGGCCCGGGCCCTGCGGGAGGACCGCGTCCCCGTGGCGATGGACGCGCTGAGGCGGTCCGTACGGGAGCTGGAGGCGCTGAACGCGTCCTGGCGGCCGATCGCCAACCTGACCCCGGCCCAGTTCAACGCCTATCGCGACGCGCTCGGCGAGGGCTCCGGCTTCCAGTCGGCCATGTACCGGCGCATGGAGTTCCTGCTCGGCGAGAAGTCCGCGTCGATGCTGGTGCCGCACCGCGGCGCGCCGCGCGTGCACGCGGAGCTGGAGAAGGCGCTGCACGAGCCGAGCCTGTACGACGAGGTGCTCAGGCTGTTGGCGCGGCGGGGGTACGCGATACCGGCCGAGGTGCTGGAGCGGGACCTGTCGCAGAAGTACGAGCCGTCCGAGCAGGTCGAGCGGGCGTGGGCCGACCTGTACTCCGCCGAGGACCAGGACTCCGAGCTGGTGCGCCTCGGCGAGGCGCTCACCGACGTCGGCGAGCTGGTGTGGCGATGGCGCAACGACCATCTCGTGGCGACGCGGCGGGCGATGGGCTCGAAGGTCGGCACGGGCGGTTCGGCGGGTGTCTCCTGGCTGGAGAAGCGGGCCGGCAAGAACGTTTTCCCCGAGCTGTGGACGGCGCGCAGCCATGTCTGAGTCGCCGGCCCAGAAGGCCGCGGCGCTGGACGCCGCAGACGAACTGGCCGCAGCGCGCAAGCTGTTCGCGCTGGACGCTGTGTCCGATCATGCGTCTGACGACGCGGGCGTGTACCTGGACGGCAACTCGCTGGGCGCCCTGCCCGCGCACGTGCCGGCCCGCGTCGCCGATGTGGTGACGCGCCAGTGGGGTGAGCTGCGCATCCGCTCGTGGGACGAGAGCGGCTGGTGGACGGCCCCGGAGCGGATCGGCGACCGGATCGCGCCGCTGGTGGGCGCGGCGCCGGGGCAGGTGGTCGTCGGCGACTCCACCAGCGTCAACGTCTTCAAGGCGGTTGTCGGCGCGGTGCGCCTGGTGGACGATCCGGCGCGTACGGACATCCTGGTGGACGCCACCACGTTCCCCACGGACGGGTACATCGCCGAGTCGGCGGCCCGGATGACGGGCAGGCGGATTGTGCCGGTGACCCCGGCGGACCTGCCCGCGGCGCTCGGGCCGCACACCGCGGTGGCTCTGATGAACCATGTGGACTACCGCTCGGGCCGGCTCCACGACCTGCCCGCGCTGACGGCGGCGGTCCACGGCGCGGGCGCGCTCGCGGTCTGGGACCTGTGCCACAGCGCGGGCGCGCTGCCCGTGGGGCTGGACGAGCACGGCGTGGACCTGGCGGTCGGCTGCACGTACAAGTACCTGAACGGCGGGCCCGGTTCGCCGGCGTACCTGTACGTGGCGCGGCGTCATCAGGCCGCGTTCGACTCGCCGCTGCCGGGGTGGACCTCGCATGCGGATCCCTTCGCGATGACGCCCGGCTACGAACCGGCGGCCGGTTCGGTCCGCGGCCGGGTCGGCACGCCCGACATCCTGTCGATGCTGGCGCTGGAGGCGGCGCTGGAGGTGTGGGACGGGGTCTCGATCGACGCGGTACGGGCGAAGAGCCTGGCTCTGACGGACTTCTTCCTGGAGTGCGTCGAGGCGTACGTCCCGGCCGGGGCGGTGACCTCGCTGACCCCTTCCGCGCATGCGGAACGGGGCAGTCAGGTGGCGCTGCGCTGCGAGGACGCGCCGCGGGTGATGCGGGAGCTGATCGCCCGCGGCGTGATCGGCGACCTGCGCCGGCCGGACGTCCTGCGCTTCGGCTTCACGCCGCTGTACGTGGGGTTCGGGGACGCGGAGCGGGCGGCGCGGGTGCTGTCGGAGGTACTGGCGGGCTGACGCGGGGGGCTCCGCTGCGCGGCCGGTAACCGGGGGCTCCGCCCCCGGGCCCCCGCGCCTCAAACGCCGGCGGGGCTGGAAGTTGCCCTGCGGGCAACTCCAGCCCGTCTGGGGGCACTCCCCCTACGCCTGGCGGCGTGGGAGGTACCCCCACCCACGGCCGCCAGGCCGTAGGGGGAGTTTGAGGACACCGCGCGAAGCGCGGTACGGGTCCGGGCGGAGCCCGGTGGACGGGTCCGCCGCCCGCCCCAGGGCCTGGTAGCGTCCGCGCTGGTCAGGTTGAATACGCCATCCACGCGGGACTGTTGGAGCAACACATGCCGGACCCCGTCGCCCGTGACGCCGCCGAGGAAGAGTCGGCCTTCTCGCATCCTGCTGTCGCGCCGGACGCCTCCGTCGCCTACGGGGAGCATCCCGATCAGGTCGTCGACTTCTACGCGCCGCGCGACGGCCGGGTCGGCGCCCCGCTCGTCGTGCTGCTGCACGGCGGGGCCTGGCGGGCGCCGTACGACCGGCAGCACGTCACCCCGTTCGCGGACTTCCTCGCCCGTCGCGGGCTCGCCGTCGCCAACGTCGAGTACCGGCGCGGGCGCGAGATCCCGCAGCAGCGGGGGACCGGGCCCGTCGCGGGACGGTGGCCGGAGACGTTCGACGACGTCGCCGCCGCCCTGGACGCGCTGCCGGACCTCGCGCGGCGCGCCCTGCCGCAGGCCGATCCGCGGCGCATCGTCGTCACGGGGCACTCCGCGGGCGGGCACCTCGCGCTGTGGGCAGCGGCACGGCACGTCCTGCCGACCGGCTCCCCGTGGCGGCTTCCCGCGCCGCCCGCCCTGCGCGGGGTCGTCGCGCTCGCCCCGATCGCCGACTTCGCGCACGCCGTCGGGCTCGACGTGTGCAGCGGGGCGGTGCGTCAACTGCTGGGCTCCGAGAGCGAGTACGAGCAGCGGGCCGCGCACACCGACCCGGCCGTCCTGCTGCCCACGGGCATCGCGACCGTCGTCGTGCAGGGCCGGACGGACATCGTCGTGCCGCAGGCGGTGAGCGAGGCGTTCGTCGACGCGGCGGCGAAGGCGGGGGAGACGGTCGGGCTGACCCTGCTGGAGGAGGTCGGGCACTTCCCGCTCATCGACCCGGCCGCGGACGCCTGCGCCGTCGTCGCCGAGGAGATCGCCCAACTCGCCTGGTGACAAAGGCTCACGGCTTGCGGACAGAAGCTGACCGCAAGTCTTCCTACGGTCGTCCCATGACGAATCTCGTGACCGGAGCAACCGGAACCGTCGGCCGCCAGGTGGTTGCCGAACTGCTGCGCCGCGGACACTCCGTCCGTGCCCTGACCCGCGACCCCGCCAAAGCCGCCTTCCCCGCCGGGGTGGAGGTCGTCCGGGGCGACCTCACCGATCCCGGGACGCTCGCCGACGCCCTGGAGGGCGTGACCGGCCTGCACCTGATCACCTTCGGCGGGCCGTACTTCGCCCCGCTGGAGACCGGCCCGCGCATCCTGGACCTGGCCCGCGAGGCCGGTGTACGGCGGATCACCGTGCTGCACGGCGGCGGCCCCAGCCTGCTGGAGGACGCGGTGCGGGGCGGGGACATCCCGTGGACCGTGCTGATGCCGGTGGAGTTCATGGGCAATGCCCTGGAGTGGGCGGACGGCGTGCGCACCGCCGACGAGGTGCGCGAGCCGTTCACCGACCGGCTCAGCGCCATGGTCCACGAGGCCGACATCGGCGCCGTCGCGGCCGTCGCCCTGACCGAGGACGGCCACGGCGGACAGGAGTACGTGATCACCGGGCCCGAGGTGCTGACCCTGAAGGACAAGACGGAGACGCTGGCGGCCGCGCGCGGGCGGGCGATCGGGCTCGTCGAGCTGAGCGAGGAGGAGGCCGTCGGGCAGTGGCGCGCCTCCGGTCTGGCCGAGGACGTGATCGGCTTCCTGCTGGAGGCGTACGGGAACACCCCGCCGGTGGGCCGTACCGTCACCGACACCGTGAAGAGGGTGACGGGCCGGCCGGCCAGGACGTTCGCCGAGTGGGCCGCCGAGCACGCGGACGCCTTCCGGGCCTGAGGGCCGCCCCTACCCGTCATACCTGGGAGCTACGCGCCAATTGGGCTCTCGCGCGGGACGCAGGCGGGATACCGGGATTCCTAACGTCCTTTCCGGATCAGCGATTCGGACCGGAAGGAACCCCCCATGGTGTCCCGCCTGCGCCGCACCCTGCTCGCCGCGCTCGTCGCCGCGGCCGTGGCCGTCCCGGTGTCGGCCGCGGCGCGGCCGTCCGCCGTACCGGCCCCCGCGCCGGCCGCCCTCGCGCCGCTCGGCGCCGCCGAACTGCCCGTGCTGGACGCCCGGTACGCCGCCACGCGGGCCGGTATCCGCGCCGCTGCCCGTGCCGCGGACGGCCACGGCGACCACCGGCGGGCCCGCGCGCTGCGGGCGATGGCGGCGGACGGGCGGCAGTTCCTCGCGTTCGACGGGCGCGACGGGGGCCGCGCGGCCGAGGTGTTCGGGGACCTCGCCCGCGCCGACCGCGTCACCGTCCTCGTGCCCGGCGCGGACACCCATCTCGACACGTACGCGCGCTTCCGCGCCGGGGCCGCCGCGCTCCACCGCGCCCTGCGCTCCACCGGAGCGGACCGTACGGCGGTCGTCGCCTGGCTCGGCTACGCCACCCCCAGGACCCTCGGCACCGACGCGCTGACCAGTGGTCTGGCGGACGAGGCCGCAGCCGAACTGGCCGCTTTCGCCGCCGAGTTGAGCGCCGCCAAGGGCGACGCGGTCGGTCTCACGCTCCTGTGCCACTCCTACGGCTCCGTCGTCTGCGCCCGCGCCGCCGGCCGCCCGGGCACCGCCGGTGTGTCCGACATCGCCCTCTTCGGCAGCCCTGGCACCGGCGCCGAAACCGCCGCCGGCCTGCGCACCCGCGCCACCGTCTGGGCCGGGCGCGGCGGCGACGACTGGATCGCCGACGTCCCGCACGTACGGCTCGAACTCCTCGGCACCGATGTCGGTTTCGGCACCGACCCCGTCGCGGACTCCTTCGGCGCCCGGGTCTTCGACGCGGGCGGCGGCGGCCACAGCGACTATCTGCGGCCCGGGTCCACCGCGCTGCGCAACCTCGCGCTGATCGCCGCCGGCCGCACGGCGGAGGTGTCCCGTGCCTGACCCGCGTGCCCTCTTCCGCCGGATCGACGCCGCGACCCCGCCGGGCAGGGACCGGGCCGTGGACGCCCTGCGCGCGTTCGCGATCGCCGGCGTCGTCCTCGGGCACTGGCTGGTCACCGCGCTCGTCGCGGACGGCGGGACACTGCGCGGCGACTCCCCGCTCCGCCATCTGCCCCAACTGGCGCCGGTTTCCTGGGTGTTCCAGACCCTGGCCGTCTTCTTCCTCGTCGGCGGACACGCGGCGGCCCGCAGCCGTGCTGCGTACGCCGACGGCCATCTCGCCTGGCTGCGCGCCCGGCTCGTCCGCCTGTTCCGTCCCGTGGCCGCCGTGCTCGTGCTGTGGAGCGTCGTGGGCGCCGGCGCGCTGGCCGCCGGGACCGGCCGGGAGACCGTGCGCACCCTGCTCGGCCTCGCCCTGTCTCCGCTGTGGTTCCTGCTGGTGTTCGCCGCTCTGACCGCGGCGACCCCGCTCGTCGCCCGCCTGCACCCGCTGTGGCCCCTCGCCGTCGTGCTGCATGTGGACCTGTTCCGGTTCGGCTTCGGCGCGCCCGCATCCCTGGGCTGGGTCAACCTCGCGGCCGGCTGGCTCGTCCCCTACTGCCTCGGCACCGCCTGGGCCCGCCGGGAGCCGGGCACGGGGGTGCGCTGGACGCTGCTGCTGGGCGGCGCGGCGGCCACGGCCGCGCTCGTCGCGTGGGGCGGGTACCCGCCGTCCATGGTCGGCGTCCCGGGCGCGCCCGTCTCCAACCTGAACCCGCCCACCCTCGCCGCCGTCACCTTCGGCCTCGCGCAGTGCGGCGCGGCCCTGCTGCTGCTCGGCCCGCTGCGCCGCGCGCTGCGAAGGCCCGCGGCCTGGGCGGCCGTCGCACTGCTCAACCTCTGCGCGATGACCGTCTTCCTGTGGCACCAGACCGCGCTGATGGCGGTCACGGCCACCGGGCTGTGGCTGGGCCGGCTGCCCGGGATGCACACCGTGCCCGACGGCGCAGGCTGGGTGCTCGCCCGGATCGCCTGGCTGCCGGTGTTCACGCTCGTCCTGCTCGTGTGCCTCGCGGCCTTCCACCCGTACGAGCGCGGCCGTCCGAAGGGCGGGGGCCGTGTGGTGCGGGCGCATTGCCCGGACCGGGACGCGGCGGCGGAGGTGCACAGCAGTGTCTAGGGTGGGGCGTGTGACGACGACGGGGCCCCAACACGCGCTGCTGCGCGGGGTTCTGAGCTGGCTGCGGGTGCTGTGGGAGGGGATGTGGACCTTCCGGTCGGATCCGCTGCCGCCCTTCGTCCGGCTGCGCCGGCTCCCGCACGGTCTGCTCTGCATCGCCGCGTTCGGGATCACGTTCGGCGGCGTGGCGCAGCTGGTGGACAACGGCGGTCTCGGCCCCCAGATCGGCTTCCTGATCGGGTTCGCGCAGGGCGGTGCCGTGGTGCTCGCGCTGCGGCGGCCGGTGGCGGCGTGGTGGCTGTCGACGACGGCCATGGTGGTGGGCGCCGTGCTGGTGCGCCACCAGCTGTTGAGAGGCGACGCACACGACTTCACCTGGCCCTGGACAGGGGCCGGGATCCTGGGCCACATGGCTGTGCTGCTGCTGCTCGCACTGCGGGTGCGCACCCGGGTGTCCACGGCGGCACTGGGCCTGACGGCGTTCCTCACCTATGCCGTCCAGGGCCTGCTGGGGGCGGCCGACTACCAGTCCACCGGGGTGGTCGCGGTCGTCCTGTGCACGGTCGTCGTGCTGCTCGGCACAGCCCTGCGCGGCCGCCGCCAGGCGCGTGCCGCACTCGTCGAGCAGGAGGTGCTGACCGCCGAGGAGCGCACCCGGCGCACGGTGCTGGAGGAACGCAACCGGATCGCCCGCGAACTGCACGACGTCGTCGCCCACCACATGTCGGTGATCTCGATCCAGGCGCAGGTCGCCCCGCACCTGGTGAAGGCCCCCACGGACGAGCTGAAGGAGAACCTGGCGGGCATCCGGCAGAACGCGCTCGACGCGCTCACCGAACTCCGCCGCGTCCTCGGCGTCCTGCGCTCGGAGCACCCGGAGGCGGCCGAGACCGCCCCCCACGCGCCGCTGCCCACGCTCGCCCGCATCGACGCCCTCGTCGAGAACGCGCGGGCCGCCGGGCTGACCGTGCGGTGCGCGACGACCGGCGACGTGCGCCCGCTGCCGCCGGGCGTGGAGCTGTCCGCGTACCGCATCGTGCAGGAGGCGCTGAGCAACGCGATCCGCCACGCGCCGGGCACGGCCGTACGGATAGAGCTCGCCCACACCGGGCCCGGGCTCCGTGTCCGGGTCACCAACACGGCGCCGCTCGGTTCCGCGCCCCCGTCCCCGGGCGCCGGGCACGGGCTGCTCGGGATGCGTGAGCGTGCCGCCATGCTGGGGGGCGACCTCGCCGCCGGGCCCACCCCGGGCGGCGGCTACGAAGTGACCGCCCTTCTCCCCACGGAGCCGCAGACATGACGATCCGGGTCCTGATCGCCGACGACCAGATGATGGTCCGCCAGGGCTTCACGGTGCTGCTGAACGCCGAGCCGGACATCGAGGTCACCGGCCAGGCCGTCGACGGGCTCGACGCGGTCGCCAAGGTCATGGACTCGCCGCCCGACGTGGTCCTGATGGACATCCGGATGCCCGAACTCGGCGGCATCGAGGCCACCCGCCGGATCACCGCCGGCCTCCCCGGCGTGAGGGTACTGGTGCTCACCACGTTCGACCTCGACGAGTACGTCTACGAGGCGCTCCGCGCCGGCGCGTCCGGATTCCTGCTGAAGGACGCCTCCGCGGACGAGCTGGCGAACGCGGTCCGGGTGATCGCGGGCGGGGACGCGCTGCTGTCGCCGAACATCACCAAGCGGCTGATCGCCGAGTTCTCCCGGACGACCGGTGCGCCCCGCGCGCCGCTCAAGGAACGGATCGGTGATCTGACGGAGCGGGAGACGGAGGTGCTGTCGCTGATCGCCCAGGGCCTGTCGAACGCGGAGATAGCCGGCACTCTGGTCGTCGCCGAACAGACCGTGAAGACGCATGTGAGCAGGGTCCTGGTGAAGCTCGGGCTCCGCGACCGCACCCAGGCGGCGGTCTTCGCCTACGAGACGGGTCTGGTGCGTCCCGCCGGTTACTGAAACCCCGGCCCCACCAGGTAGTACTCAAGGCGGACGCCCCAGGATCCGCAGTGATGCTGACGACCGGGGCCCTGCCGCCCGCTTACCTTCATGGGGTGACCCAGAAGACCCGCAGCCCCGAATACGACCTGGCCCAGGGTGCGCTCAGCGGCCTCCGCCAGGACCTCTTCCACGACGCGTTCGCCTACCGGCCGCTGCCGCCGCTGAGCGCCGAAGGGCCGCTGGTCCGCCGGCTGCCGGGCGAGCGGATACGCCGGGGCGCGGTGTGGCTGCCGCACGCCGTGGTGCTGTTCCTCGCCCTGTGCACCCTGCTGCTCGCCTACGCCGATGACGAGGGCGGCCTCGCCCTCGTCATCGGCGGTTTCGTCCCCGCGGCGGCTGTCGCGATGACCCTGGTCAGGCCCGTGGGCGCCTGGTGGGTGTCGATCGTGAGCACACCGTTCGTGGCGGTGCTGGGCTCCTGGAACGACTGGCCCTGGGCGCCCGCCGGGTTCCTCTCCCACCTGACCGTGATGACCGTCGTGGCCCTGCGGACCCGCCCCCGGACGGCCGGCTGGATGTGGATGATCACCGCGGCGTACGGGATGTTCGCCGACACGGTGATCAGCCGCGGCTACGGCCCCGGCGCGGCGCCCATGCTGTTCACCTCCGCGGTCTTTCTGCTGATGGTGAGCATGTTCCTCACCCGCCGTGAGGCGAAGCAGGAGGTCGCCGCCCAGCAGACCGTGACCGCCGTCGAGCGCGACCGGCGCACGCTGCTGGAGGAGCGCACCACCATCGCCCGCGAGCTGCACGACGTGGTCGCGCACCACATGTCCGTCGTCGCGATCCAGGCCGAGGCCGCGCCCTACCGGGTGGAGAACCCGCCGGAGGAGCTGGAGCGGGCGTTCGCCACGATCCGCGAGAACGCGGTGGCCGCGCTGACCGAGCTGCGCCGCATCCTGGGCGTCGTACGGGCGGAGGACTACGAGGCGCCCGACGCGCCGCAGCCGATGCTCGGCGACCTCGACAACCTGCTCGCCAATGTCCGCGACGCGGGTCTGGAGACGGAGAAGACGATCACGGGGGCGGTGCGCGGGCTGCCCCAGGGCGTCGAGCTGTCGGCGTACCGGATCATCCAGGAGGCGCTGAGCAACGCGCTGCGGCACGCCCCCGGCTCCACCGCCCGGGTCGAGATCTCCTACGTCCTGGGCGGCCTGGGCCTGCGCGTGGTGAACACCGCGCCCCGCGGTCTCGTCAAGCCCTCACCGGGCGCGGGTCACGGCATCACGGGCATGCGCGAGCGTGTGACGATGCTGAACGGCGTGATGACCGCCGAGCCGACCGAGGAGGGCGGCTACGAGGTGACCGCCTTCATCCCCGTCACCGCGACCCCCGCCGAGGAGCTGTCATGACGATCCGCGTGCTCATCGTGGACGACCAGGCCATGGTCCGGGAGGGCTTCTCGGTCCTGCTGAACGCCATGCCCGACATCGAGGTCGTCGGCGAGGCGGTCAACGGCCGCGAGGCGGTGCGCCGGGTCGCCGAGCTGGCGCCCGACGTCGTCCTGATGGACATCCGCATGCCGGAGCTGAACGGCATCGACGCCACGCGCGAGATCGTCGCCGCCGACGGCGGGGCCAAGGTGCTGGTGCTGACCACGTTCGACCTGGACGAGTACGTGTACCAGGCGCTGCGCGCCGGGGCGTCCGGCTTCCTGCTCAAGGACGCCTCCGCCCGGCAGCTCGCCGACGGGGTCCGGGTGGTCGCGGCGGGCGAGGCGCTGCTCGCGCCGACGGTCACGCGGCGGCTGATCACCGAGTTCTCCCGGCTGGCGGAGAATCCGCGCCCGGCCGCGATGACCCAGGTCGGCGACCTGACCGAGCGTGAGACGGAGGTCCTGGTACTGATCGCGCAGGGCCTGTCGAACGCGGAGATCGCCTCGCACCTGGTCGTCGCCGAGTCCACGATCAAGACGCATGTGAGCAGGGTCCTGGTGAAGCTGGGGCTGCGGGACCGCACGCAGGCGGCGGTGTTCGCGTACGAGGCGAGGCTGGTCACGCCGTCGTAGGCGGGGTTAGCGTCCCGTCATGGACGTACCGTTCGAGCCCTGGTCCCCCGCCTTCGCCGCCGACCCGTACCCGGCCCTCGCCGAGCTGAGGGCACGGGGGCGGGTGCACTGGTTCGAGCCGACGCGGCAGTACCTGGTGCCGCACCACGCGGATGTGTCGGCGCTGCTGCGGGACCGGCGGCTGGGGCGCACGTATCTGCACCGCTTCACGCACGAGGAGTTCGGCCGTACGCCGCCGCCCGCCGCGCACGAGCCGTTCCATACCCTCAACGACCACGGGCTCCTCGACCTGGAGGCCCCGGACCACACGCGGATCAGGCGCCTGGTGACCAAGGCGTTCACGCCGCGGACCGTGCAGGCGCTGGAGCCCGTGGTGCGCCGGCTCGCGGCGGACCTGGTCGCGGACCTCAGGCGCGCGGGCGGGGGAGACCTGCTGGCCGAGGTCGCCGAGCCGCTGCCCGTCGCGGTCATCGCGGAGATGCTCGGCATTCCCGCGTCTGACCGGGCCCTGCTGCGGCCCTGGTCGGCGGACATCTGCGGGATGTACGAGCTGAACCCGTCCGAGGAGACGGCGGCGCGGGCGGTGCAGGCGTCGCTCGAATTCAGCGCCTACCTGCGGGAGTTGATCGCCGTACGGCGGGCGGCGCCGGGCGAGGACCTGATCTCCGCGCTGATCGCGGCGCACGAGGAGGGCGACCGGCTCAGCGAGCAGGAGATGGTCTCCACGTGCGTGCTGCTGCTGAACGCGGGCCACGAGGCGACCGTGAACACCACGGCCAACGGGTGGTGGACGCTCTTCCGCCACCCCGAGCAGCTGGCGGCGCTGCGGGCGGACCACTCGCTGCTGTCCACAGCTGTGGAGGAACTGATGCGGTACGACACCCCGCTGCAGCTCTTCGAGCGCTGGGTGCTGGACGACATCGAGATCGACGGGACGGTGATCCCGCGCGGCTCCGAACTGGCGCTGCTGTTCGGCTCGGCGAACCGCGACGGCGCGCGCTTCGCCCGCCCCGACGAGCTGGACCTCGCGCGCACCGACAACCCGCATGTGAGCTTCGGCGCGGGCATCCACTACTGCCTGGGCGCCCCCCTGGCGCGGATCGAATTGGCGGCGTCGTTCGGGGAGCTGCTGCGGGAGGCGCCGGGAATGCGGTTGGTGGCGGAGCCGGAGTGGAAGCCGGGGTTTGTGATCAGGGGGGTGCGGGAGCTGCGCGTGGAGCTGTGACCTTTCCCCACCCCGCCCTTTCCCGTAACCGGGGGCGCTGCCCCCGGACTCCGTACCGCGCTGCGCGCGGTGTCCTCAAGCGACTTCCAGCCCCGCCGGCGATTGAGGCGCGGGGGTCCGGGGGCGGAGCCCCCGAATACCGCGCGAAGCGCGGTACCGGGCCCGGGGCGGAGCCCCGATTACGGGATGGGGGTACCTCCCACGGCCGCCAGGCCGTAGGGGGAGGGCGGGGTAGGGAGCGTCACGTGCGGATGTCGCGGTGGCGCAGGCCCACCAGACCCGCAACCACCAGCAGCACCGCCACCCCCACCAGCACCCCCACCGGCGCCCACTCCATCCCCGTGCCCGGCAGCTTCGGCAGGTGGCCGAAGGGGGACACGTCCAGCACCGCCTGCGGCAGGTTCAGCACCGGGCCGATCCAGCCCAGCAGCAGCGCGAGCCCCGCCGCGCCCCACGCGGCCACCGCCGCCTTCGGACAGGCCCCGTGGAGCAGGACGGCGATCCCGCCGAGTGTCCAGATCGCCGGGAGCTGGACCAGGCAGGCGCCCAGGATCGGGCCGAGGTCCTTGCCGTACGAGAGCCACAGTCCCAGCCCCGCCGTCGTCATGATCAGGACCGCGCCGCCGAAGGCGATCACCAGGTGGCCCGCGGCCCACCGCAGCCGGCCGACGGCGTTCGCGAGGACCGGCTCGGCGCGCTGCGAGGTCTCCTCGCCGTGCAGCCGCAGCACCGAGGCGACGACGTACAGCGCGGCGACCATCCCGAACAGGCCGACCATCGTGGCGAGGAACGCGTCGGTGAGCGCCGACCGGCCGCCCATCCGCTCGAAGATCTCCCGGGCCTGTTCGTTGTCCCCGACCAGGTCCGCGGCACCCTCGACCATCCCGCCGAAGACGACCCCGGCGACCAGGAAGCCGAGGGTCCAGCCGATCAGGCTGCCGCGCTGGAGCCGCAGGGCGAGCCCGCCGGCGGTCGCGAGACGGCCCACGGCCGGGCCGGGCCGGGCGGGCAGGAAGCTCATGCCGATGTCGCGCCGACCGGTCAGCTCGTACGCAACCGCCGCCTGCACGGCGACCGCCGCGGCGATCAGCGCCAGCACCCACCAGCGCTCGTGAGCGTAGGCGCGCACCTGCTCGGCCCAGCCGACGGGCGACAGCCAGGTCAGCGGCGACCGTCCGTCGGCCGTGCCCGCGTCACCCGCCGCCCGCAGGACGAAGGCGAGGCCGAGCACGGCCGCAGTCGCCCCCTTGGCGAGCCGGGCGCTCTCGGTGATCTGCGCGATGCTCGCGGCCATGGTGGCGAACACCATGCCCGTGCCGCCGACGGCGAGTCCGAGAGCGAGCGCGCCGCCCGTGCCCTGTCCGGCGAGACCCGCGGTGATGATCAGCGCGACGGCCGCGTTGGCGACGAGCGCGGTGAGCAGCGCGGCGGTCAGCGGGGCGCGCCGTCCCACCATGGCGGAGGAGAGGAGTTCCTGACGCCCGGTCTCCTCTTCCTCCCGGGTGTGCCGGACGACGATGATCAGGCTCATCACGGCGGCGAGCGTGGCGGAGAAGGTGCCGAACCGCCACGCGACGAGCCCGCCGACCGAGTCGCCGAACACCGGCCCGTACAGGGAGCGCAGGGAGCTGTTGCCGGTCATCGACGCGGCCAGCTCCGCCCGCTTCGCGGCGGTGTCGTACAGCGTCTCCAGCGAGCCGGCGCCGCCGGCGACCATGCCGCCGACGACCAGGGCCCACAGGGGCAGCACCACCCGGTCGCGCCGCAGCGCGAGCCGGAACAGGGGGAGGGTGCCCGCCAGTTGGCGTGGCCCGGTGGCCCGCCGGGTCGGCAGGGCGGCGACGGCGGTCATCGTGACATCGCCCCTTCGGCGCGGACGTCGTCCTGGTAGTGGCGCAGGAAGAGCTCTTCGAGGGTGGGCGGGGTGCTGGTGAGGGACCGCACCCCGGACTCGGCGAGCGAGCGCAGCACGGCGTCGAGCTTGTCGGTGTCGACCTGGAGCCGGACGCGGTGGCCCTGCACGTCGAGGTCGTGGACGCCGGGCAGCCGGGTGAGCCCGTTCGGCGGCCCGGCGAGCTCGGCGGACACGCTCGTGCGCGTCAGGTGGCGCAGCTCGGCGAGCGAGCCGGTCTCGACGGTCCTCCCCTTGCGGATGATGCTGACGCGGTCGCAGAGGGACTCGACCTCGCTGAGGAGGTGCGACGACAGAAGGACGGTGCGCCCGCGGTCGCGTTCCTCGGTCACGCACCTCTGGAATGCCTCCTCCATGAGGGGGTCGAGGCCGCTGGTCGGCTCGTCGAGGATCAGCAGGTCCACGTCGGAGGCGAAGGCGGCGACGAGGGCGACTTTCTGGCGGTTGCCCTTGGAGTACGTGCGTCCCTTCTTGGTGGGGTCGAGCTCGAACCGTTCGATCAGGTCCGCGCGCCGTGCCCGGTCGAGGCCGCCGCGGAGCCGTCCGTAGAGGTCGATGACCTCGCCGCCGGACAGGTTGCGCCAGAGCGTCACGTCACCGGGGACGTAGGCGATGCGGCGGTGCAGGGCGACGGCGTCGTGCCAGGGGTCCTTGCCGAGCAGCTGGGCGGCGCCGGAGTCGGCGCGCAGCAGGCCGAGGAGGACCCGGATGGTGGTCGACTTGCCGGCTCCGTTGGGGCCGAGGAAGCCGTGGACCTCACCGGTCTCGACGGCGAGGTCGAGGCCGTCCAGCGCGTGGGTCCTTCCGAACGACTTGTGGAGTCCGGAGACGGTGATGGCCTTCGTCATGTCTCTGAACATACGCGGCGTTCACAAACTTGTGAAGTTAAGGAAGCGTATGAACCGCCCTATAGACTCGCGTCCATGAGCAGCAACGAAGAGGCGGCGAACCGCTTTGTGGAGCGCTTCGCATCGGAGCTGACCGAAGCCGGGATGCAGCGCATGGCGGCCCGGGTCTTCGCGGCGCTGCTGGCGTCGGAGACGGCGTCGATGACGTCGGCGGAGCTCGCCGAACGCCTGCAGATCAGCCCGGCGGCGGTCTCGGGCGCCGTGCGCTACCTCTCCCAGGTCAACATGGTCGGCCGCGAACGCGACCCCGGCTCGCGCCGCGACCGCTACGTCCTGCACGACGAGCTCTGGTACGAGACCTTCACGCGCCGCGACCAGATCCTCACCCGCTGGGAGAAGATCCTGCGCGACGGCGCGGAGACGCTGGGCCCGGACACGGCGGCGGGGGCGCGGGCAGCGGAGACGGCGGAGTTCTTCGCGTTCCTGCAGAAGGAGATGCTCGGCGTGATGGACCGCTGGCGGGAGCACCGCGCGTCGGCCCGGTGAGCACGGGGCCATTGCGAGCTCCTGGGCGGGGCCGTAGCTCCGGGCGGGGCCGTAGCTCCGGGCGGGGCCGTAGCTCCGGGCGTGGCAGGTGCCACGCCCGGGCAGGCTCCTGGCTCAGCTCATGTGGTTGTACGTGTTGCCCGTGTGGGCGTCCGAGATCGCGCGGGACGTGAAGGGGCGGTGGCGGTCGCCGGTACCGGAGTAGAGGTAGACGGTGTCGGTGCCGCGGTGGTGGGCGAAGAGGTCGGCCTTGCCGTCGTGGTCGACGTCGCCGGCGCCGATGAGCTGGGAGTAGGTCTGCCAGCCGCCGCCGATCCTCGTGCGCTGGGTGTAGGTGCCGTCGCCCTTGCCCAGGTAGAGCCACAGGACGCCGTCCTTGTCGCGGGCGACGAGGTCTCCGGCGGGTCCACCGGCGAGGTTTCCGACGGCGCTGAGCTGGTTGTAGATGTTCCAGCCGGTGCCGATGCGCTTGCGGGTCTCGAAGGGGCGGGCGGTGTCGCCGGTGCTCCGGTAGAGCCAGAGGACTCCGGTCCTGTCGATGGCGGCGACGTCGGGGCGGCCGTCGCCGGTGAGGTCGCTGCCGCCGGTGATGTGGGCGTACGTCTGCCAGCCTGCGCCGATCCGCACTCGCTTGCCGAAGCCGCCGTCCTCTCGGCCCTCGTACAGCCAGAGCACACCGTCCCTGTCGCGGGCGACGAGCTCGGGGGTGAAGCCGGGGCTGTCCCGCCCCGCGATGTCGCCGACGGCCTCGATCTTGTCGTAGATCTGCCAGCCGTCGCCGATCCGCGACCGCTGGTGTCCGTCCTTGGCGCTGTCCCGCCACAGTGCGCCCGAGGCGTCCCGGCCCAGCAGGTCGGCGAGACCGTTGTTGTCGAAGTCGTGCAGGGCGGAGGTGGGAGTGCCGGCGTGTGCGAGGAGCCGCACGACCGGCCGGCCGTCCGTGCCGAGTGAGACGCGGAAGATGCCCTCGCCCTGGCCGGCGAGTCCGCCCTGGACGATCTGGGCCGAGCCGTCAGGGGTGGCGAACGAGGTGTCGACACGGTCGAGGAGCGTGACCTTCTCGCCGGTCGTGATGTGAAGGGCCGTCGCCCCGTACGTCACCCAGTCGCCGAGCAGGCTGATCTTCAGGTCCGCCCCTGCCGTGGTCCCCGGCACGGGGACGATCGTGTCGGCGCCGCTGGTCCGGTCGCGGACGACCACACGGAGCGTGTTCGTGGCGGTGTCGTCCTCCACCCAGGCCAGACGGTTGTCGGAGATCACGGGGTTCCGCGCCTGTTGAGGGTAGGGCTGGGTGAGGGTGGCGTCGGTCAGGTCGATCAGGCCGAGGCGCTGCTCGCCTTCCGTCCAGAAGCTGATCAGGCCGTGCGTGGCGTCGCCCGGCCACACCGAGCCGTGAGCGGCCTCCGGGGGGCCCTGCACGACACGCGGTTCGGTGTCCTTGGTCTGCAGCCACAGACGCGTGTACCCGCTGGTGAAGAGGGCCGAGCCCGCGGTGCCGGCGAAGAAGCTGTCCAGCCCGTCGTCAACCGGCCGCTTGCGGAAGGATGTGCCGGTGGACATGTCCACCGCCTCGGTCCCGAAAGCGTCGCTGGATGTGACGACCATGTCCCCTGATGTCCGGGCGATCCCCTCGATCGTGTAGAAGAGGTGGTCGCGTGTCGCCCCGCCCTCGTACGGGGTCCATCGGAGCTTCCCGTCCTCGCCGTTGTGCGGGACGTACGTCAGGAAGCCTCGGGGGCCCGCGGATGCCAGCCAGGCGCCGGGCACCATCGGGAGCAGACTGCTCGGCCCCTCCGTCGCGGCGGGGACCTCCGTCGCGTGCACCGGGGTGGTGGTCAGCGAGCCCGCGCCGAGCGTGACGGCGAGAACGGTGGCGACGGCGGCGCCGAGACGGCGCCGGCCGGTGTGTAGGGAGAGCAAAGGGACGTTCCTCCTGCGCGAATGGGCTGGGACGCCACAGGTGCGTCCCACCTGGTACGACCACCGACCGGGCGACGTGGTTGTACGAGGACCCGCGGCCGGCTCGCCATCCCGGGCGTCGGCCCGCCACTCCCAGGCGCCGTGCCCTGGCGCCCGCCCCCTCGGTGGGGCCGCCCCGTCCGCGACCGGACCTACGTCTCCGCCGCCTGCGCCGCCGGCAGCGTGAGCCCCCACGCCCCCGGCCGCACCGTCCAGGTGCGGGTGCGGACCGGGCCCGTCACGTGGGTGTCCGCCCGGTAGCGGAAGTCGGGGCCCGACACCGTCACCGTCAGGGCGCTCGTGCGGACCGGCTCCGGGGCCGAGGGGTGCCGGATCAGGACCTCCGCCCGGCCGTCGCGGTCCGCGCGGACCGACACGGCCTGCACCGGGCGGTCGAGGTCCGTCAGCAGGACTCCGTCGGCCTCCACGCGCAGCCGGTGCGCCTTGATCGCCACCGACGGCGGGGCCGGGCGCACGAGTGTGCGGACCAGGGAGCGGCAGGCGTTCCACACCGACGCCTCCGCCCGCGCCGCCGCCCGCACCGCCGGGATCGACAGGCCGCCCAGCACCACGCCGTCGGACTCGTCGACCAGCAGGTCCAGCCGGCGCACCACGCCGTCGAGCACCGCACGCGCCGCCGCGACCGGCCCGGCCGGCACGCCGAGCGAGTGCGCCAGCTGCACCGATGCGCCCACCGGGACCAGCGCCAGCGCGCCGTCGCCGAGCCAGCGGTCGCGGTGCAGGAGGGCGACGGCCCGCAGCAGGGCACGGTCGTCGCCGACCACGACGGGCCTGCGGTGACCCCTCCGGGCGAGTGCCCGCGCGAATTCCTCAGGCCCGTCGGGGAGACAGATTTTCGCCTCCGAGCCCCCGCACAGCACATCTTTCGCGATGCGTACGGACTCGCCGTCCATTCGGCGGGCGACCGGGTCGATGACCACCAGCAGCTGGTCGTGATCCGACACCTCGGTCCTTCCTCGGGTAGCATCTTTGTGCAAGAGCCCCTTGCGCTATTGCGCCAGGGGCTTCGTCTATTCCGGGGCAACCGGTCCGAGTACTCAGGCACGGCTTCGGCCCCCTGACCTTGGTCTTGCCCCGCCCGGAAGGGGTGTACGCCTGTGCCCGCACTTGTGCTGCTCGGTGCTCAGTGGGGTGACGAAGGCAAGGGAAAGGCCACCGACCTGCTCGGTGGGTCCGTGGACTATGTGGTGCGCTACCAGGGCGGCAACAACGCCGGCCACACGGTTGTCGTCGGCGACCAGAAGTATGCGCTGCACCTCCTCCCTTCCGGAATCCTCTCGCCCGGATGTACTCCGGTCATTGGCAACGGCGTCGTCGTGGACCCGGCGGTTCTGCTCTCCGAGCTGAGCGGGCTGAACGACCGCGGCGTCGACACGTCCAAGCTGCTGATCAGCGGCAACGCCCATCTGATCACCCCGTACAACGTCACCATCGACAAGGTGACGGAACGGTTCCTCGGTAAGCGCAAGATCGGCACGACCGGCCGCGGCATCGGCCCGACGTACGCCGACAAGATCAACCGCACCGGCATCCGCGTCCAGGACCTCTACGACGAGTCGATCCTGACGCAGAAGGTCGAGGCGGCGCTGGAGTCCAAGAACCAGCTGCTCGCGAAGGTCTTCAACCGGCGCGCGATCGAGCCGGCGAGGATCGTCGAGGAGATGCTCCAGTACGCGGAGCAGATCAAGCCGTACGTCGCCGACACCACGCTGATCCTGAACGATGCCATCGACGAGGGCAAGGTCGTCCTCTTCGAGGGCGGCCAGGGCACCCTGCTCGACGTCGACCACGGCACGTACCCCTTCGTCACCTCCTCCAACCCGACCGCGGGCGGCGCCTGCACCGGCGCGGGCGTCGGACCGACGAAGATCAGCCGGGTCATCGGCATCCTCAAGGCGTACACGACCCGCGTCGGCGCGGGCCCGTTCCCGACCGAGCTGTTCGACGAGGACGGCGAGGCGCTGCGCCGCATCGGCGGCGAGCGGGGCGTCACCACCGGCCGCGACCGCCGCTGCGGCTGGTTCGACGCGGTCATCGCGCGCTACGCGACCCGGGTCAACGGCCTCACGGACTTCTTCCTCACCAAGCTGGACGTGCTGACCGGCTGGGAGCAGATCCCGGTCTGCGTCGCGTACGAGATCGACGGCAAGCGCGTCGAGGAGCTGCCGTACAGCCAGACCGACTTCCACCACGCGAAGCCCGTGTACGAGTACCTGCCGGGCTGGTCCGAGGACATCACCAAGGCGAAGACCTTCTCCGACCTGCCGAAGAACGCGCAGGGCTACGTGAAGGCGCTCGAGGAGATGTCGGGCGCGCCGATCTCCGCCATCGGTGTCGGCCCCGGCCGGACCGAGACGATCGAGATCAACTCCTTCCTGTAGGAGGAGCGGACCACCGCCGAGGGCGTCCCGGATTCCGGGGCGCCCTCGGCCGTTCCCGGCGGGTCCGGGGCGTGCCGCCGGGCCGGATCAGGACAGCTTCCACACGCGGATGGTCCGGTCGAGGCCGGCGCCGGCGAGATACGTGCCCTCGGGGTCGAAGGCGACCGACATGACGCGGTCGGTGTGGCCGGTGAGGGTGGCCGTGCTCGTGCGGCTCGCGACCTCCCAGATGCGGACGGTCCTGTCGTAGGCCGCGCCGGCGAGGTACCTGCCGTCGGGGCTGAAGGCGATCGACGTGATGTAGTCGGTGTGACCGGTCAGGGTCGCGATCGTGGTGCGGTCGGCGACGTCCCACAGGGGGATCGTGTGGTCGGCGCCCGCGCCGGCCAGGGTCTTGCCGTCCGGGGCGAACGCCACGGAGTGCACCGCGCCGGTATGGCCGGTGAACGTGGCGGTGGTGGTGCGGGTGGCGAGGTCCCAGGTCCGTACGGTCCTGTCGCTGCTGCCGCTGGCGAGCGTCCTGCCGTCGGCGCTGAACGCCACCGCGTTCACCAGGTCGGTGTGCCCGGTCGGAGCGGCGGCGTCCCCCAGGCGGACGGTGTCCCCGTCGTCCGACGCCAGGATCCCGCCGTCGGGGCTGTAGGCCAGCGACTGCACGATGCCGCGGTAGTCGGACACGGATCCGGTGAGGGTGTTGCCGGCGAGGTCCCACAACCGGACGGTGTTGTCGCTGCTGCCGCTGGCGAGCGTCCTGCCGTCGGGGTGGAAGGCGAGCGCGTGCACGGTGGAGCGGTGGCCGGTGAAGGTCGCGGTGGTGGTCCGGGTCGCGAGGTCCCACAGCCGGACGGTGTTGTCGCTGCTGCCGCTGGCGAGCGTCCTGCCGTCCGGGCTGAACGCCACCGCGAACACGCCGCTTTCGTGGCCGGTGAGCATGAACGCGTGCGTGGGCTCGGCGTCGCCGGGGAGGTAGCGCACCGCGAGGGACGCCCCCGTGGCCGTCGCCAGAACGCCGAGGCTCCCGAGGACTATGCTCCGGCGGCTCGGTCCCCGGCGTGCGGTGGTGGCAGCCGTGGGCACGGGTGGCGCCGGTTCGTCCGCCGGCGCGTTCTGGGTGGGGGCCGAGTGCAGGTCCGGCGTGGTGGGACGCGGTTCCGGCGCAGTGGGCGCGACCGGGTCGGTGCGCGGCTCCGGTGCGGGGCCGGCGTCCTCGTGCCGCAGCGCGCGCAGGCGGAGGGCCGCCGCGTCCGCGTCCGGACGCTCCTGCGGGTCCTTGGCCATCAGGGCGCCGAGGAGCTCGGCCAGGGGCCCCGCGTACCGGGGCGGCGGCAGCGGCTGGGTGAGGACGGCGACGATGATCGCCGTGAGCGTCGGGCCGTCGAACGGCGGATGTCCTTCCACCGCCGTGTACAGCGTCGCGCCCAGCGCCCACATGTCGGCCGGGGCTTCCGCCCGCTTGCCCTCCAACTGCTCGGGCGGCATGTACTGCGGGGTGCCGATGATGCTGTTCGTCCTGGTCAGGTGGCGGGTGGCCGCGTCCAGGATGCGGGCGATCCCGAAGTCGGTGATGACGGGACGGTCACCGGCGGCGAGCAGGACGTTGTCGGGCTTCAGGTCCCGGTGCACCACGCCTGCGGCGTGCGCGTGCCCGAGGGCGTCCACCATGGCGGCCGCGATCTCGGCGGTCCGCTGCGGGGACAGGCGGCCGTCGCGGGCGACGAGGGCAGCGAGCGAGGGCCCGGGGAGGAACTCCATGACGATCCACGGCGCACCGTCGTGCTCGGTCACGTCGTAGACGGTCACGATGCCCGGATGCCGGAGCCGGGCGGCGGCCCGCGCCTCGCGCTTCGTGCGCGCGATCAGCTCGTCGTGCAGCTCGGGCGGCAGGTCCGACAACAGGACTTCCTTGACCGCGACTTCGCGGTCCAGGACTTCGTCGTGGCCGCGCCACACCCGGCCCATGCCTCCGCGTCCGACCGGCTCGACCAGCCGGTAGCGCCCGCCCACCAGGAGTCCCGCCGTCCCCGCCATGGCGGCCACTCTAGCGAGCGTGATCACGGCGTCGCGGACATGTCCGTGATCTCAACCGGCTTGTCCCGCAACGCCCTTGAGGCACACCTGCGGGGCCCGGACCGCGTCCGGACCCCGCATCCGCCGTACCGGGCCGCGTCACACGCGGTGTTCGAGCACGTCCTTGAGTTTCTGCTCGTTCCGGGGCATCTCCTTGCGCGCGCGAGGCATGACGACGAGCGGCACGAGCACCTTGCCGATGCCGTGCGACTCGAAGTCCAGGTCCAGCGTCACGCGCGACCGCTCCCCGTCGCCGATCGGCTCGACCGTGCCCTTCACGTGGCCGCGGACGGGACCGTCGACCCCGTCCATGCGCCAGCTCCTCGGCGGGTCCATCTCGCCGAGCTCCATGGTCATCGGGATCTCCCGGCGACCGACCCGCCGGGTTACCACGACCCGCGAGCCCAGAGTGCCCATCGGGGCGTCGCCGACCGGGCGTACCGATACGGCGCTCTCCTGCCATTCGGTGAGGTGAGAAGGGTCGGTGACGTAGGAGTAGACCTCTTCGGGGCGACGAGAGATCTCGATGCTTTCCTTGATCGCTGACATTTCGCCCCCTTTCTCATGTTTTCCTACGAATCAGCCTACTCGTCCCCTGTGCGCCTGTGCCACGAACGCCGCCCAGGCGTCGGGGGCCACGGCGAACACCGGGCCGTCGGGGACCTTGGAGTCGCGGACGTGGACGGAGTGGGGGCAGGCGGCGACCTCGATGCAGTCGCCGCCGCTGGAGCTGCTGTAGCTGGACTTGCGCCAGTCGAAGGCGACCTCGATGCATTCGCCGCCACTGGCGTTGCTGTAGCTGGACTTGAACCACCGCAGAGTGCTGCTCATTGCCGGTCTCCTGCCAACCGCTCGATGAGGTCCAGCGATTCACGAGGACCCAGGGCCTGGGCCCGGATCTTCGCATAGCGCTGGGCGTACGTGCTCACCTTTGTCGGGTCCTTGATCAACAGGCTCTCTTCCTGGATCTCCAGATAGACCAGATGGTCGTGCTCCGGGGTCTCCACCAGAGTCATGCCGCCGTGGCCGCCCGCATACTCGCCACTCAACCCGACGTCCAGCGGCAGCACTTGAAGCGTCACGTTACGCCTCCTGCCGCACTCTGCCAGATACCGCATCTGGCCGCGCATCACCTCCTCCCCGCCGATCGTCCGCCGCAGCACCGACTCCTCCAGCACCACCTCGATCAGCGCCACCGGCTCCCGCTCGAACAGCGCTCGGCGCGCCATCCGCGCCTCCACCAGCTCCTCCACCCGGTGCTCCGGCAGCGGCGGATAACCGCCGCCGATCAGCGCCCGCGCGTACTCCTCCGTCTGGAACAGGCCGTGCACCACCAGCGTCGCGTACAGGTGCAGTCCCAGCGCCTTCTGCTCCAGCAGCGCGTAGTTCTTGAACTGCGCCGGGTACTTGTCCAGCCGCACGTACTCCCGCGCCTGCTCGAAGAGCCCGAGTCCGTCCCCGAGCGCAGCCTCCAGCTGGACGAGCATCTCGTCGCTCGCGGGCTGGGCGCAGGTCTCCATCGCGCTCACCGCCGACGCCGTGAAACCGATCCGGTCGCCTAACTGCTCCTGCGTCCAGCCTTTCCTGGCCCGCATCCTGCGCGCCATATCGGCCACGAGCCGCGTCGTCGGACCTGCCGACTCCTTGTTCTCCGCACGCGCCATTTTCGATCACCTCCCGACTCGACCGGACTCAACCGGTCACTACTCGTCACCGCCGAATTCCACCCGGCCCCACCGACGTCGCCCCAGGTCAACCCGTATGTGACGCCACGCCGCCGGGCATGGAAAACGCTAATGCGCGCTCGCCAGACTGGTCCGGTGGATACACAAAGTCGCGAGGCAAACCTCGACTGGATTCCCGTTTCCGGATTCCATCTCCGCAAGGCCGGCGTCCAATTCGACGCCGTACGGGTCGTAGGCGACACGGGCCGCCGCCTCGTCGAGCTCATGGACCACATGACGGGAGGGGAGCCGGGCCCGGTCGTCGTCGACGTGAGCGGCCGCCGGTGCGCGTACTTCCTGGTCCCTGCGGGCAGTACCGTCCGCCGCTCCTGGCCGCGCGGCGCCCTGTGCTACAACTCCGCCAGCGGCTACGACAGTTACGTACCCGTCCCTGCGCTGGCCGGGCGCACCTGGCCCGTGCTGTGGCGCTTCCCGCCCGTCGCCGCCGACCGGTTCGTGCACCCGGTCCTGCTGCGCAGTGCGGCGCTCACGCTGCTCGGGTGACCGCACCGGCGAACACGCCGGAACCGCACGTCACTTCCGGAGGTACACGCCCGGCTCGCCGTCCGCGCTCATCCCGTACACCAGCAGGCGCTCCTCGCCCTCGAAGCGGTCCGTCCGCAGGTTCTGGGAGGACGTGTCCGGTGTGCATTCCGGGTCCGACGCCTGCTCGTCGGATGTGGGCGGGCCGAGGACCAGCAGGTTGCCGATGCCGCCCAGCACGGCCGTGGACGCGCACTGGAACGTGCCGCCTGTGGGCTCGCCCGTCGTCTCGTCGGTCCTCGGGGTCGTGGTCTCGAAGCGCACGACGGCCGAGCCGACCGGGCCCTGGGTGACCGTCACCCGGCGTTCGAACAACTCGGCCTGGCCCGGGCCCCATTCGGCGCCCGACTCGTCCTCGGTCCAGGTGCCGAGGAACCTCGCGGGCACCGCCTCCGGGCCGGAGGCCGTCCTGCGGAAGGTGGCCGTGGCCGCACCCGATGTCCACTGGAGGACGTCGGGCGAGCGGACGGTGAGCGTCTGGTGCGCGGCCGGGGTGCACTGCCCCTCCGGCACGCTCAGCGTCACGTCGCTCTCGCCGAAGACGATCCGGTCGGCGTCCGCCGAGACGAGCACGGACCGGCCCATGCACAGCCGTTCGCCGGTGACGGTGACGTACACGGCGGTCTTCTCGCCGGTACGGCCCTGGGTGATCTGGATGCGGCCCGTGGAGTAGGGGGAGTCCGCGGTGCCGTCGAGCACGCCCTCCCAGGCGCCGACGAAGGACTGCGGCACGTCCCCGGCGGTGTCCGGTCCCGACGCGGGGCGTTCGCCGGTGTCCGCCGGTTTCTTCTCCGGCCAGAGCGCCGCCGCGCCCACGCCCCCGGCCGCGAGCAGCACCGCGGCGAGGGCGGCGGCGAGCGCCTTGCGCCTGCCGGGCCGGCGCGGCGGGGCCGCGTCCGTGACGGGGGTCGGGTCGCCGGCGCCGGGCACCGGGGTGTCGGCGTCCAGGACCCGGGCCGCGCTTCTGCCCACGCGCGCCAGCACGTCGGCGGGCAGCCAGGCACCGGAGGTGCCGGGGTCGGCCGCGGCGAGCACGGAGGCGGGCGGGCGGCGGTGCGGGTCCTTGTCCAGGCAGGCGCGGACGAGCGGTTCGAGCTCGGGCGGCAGCCCGGTGAGGTCGGGCTCGTCGTGCGCGATGCGGAACATCGTCGCGTGCGCGCCGCTGTCCGCCGAGCCGAAGGGCGCCACCCCGGTCGCCGCGTAGGCCAGCACCGCGCCCAGGCAGAAGATGTCCGACGCGGGCGTCAGCTTCTCGCCGCGCACCTGCTCGGGCGACATGAAACCGGGCGAGCCGACGACCGCGCCCGTGCCGGTCAGCCCGCCGTCGGTGACGGTGTCCACGGCCCGTGCGATGCCGAAGTCGATGACGCACGGACCGTCGACGGTGAGCAGGATGTTGGACGGCTTGAGGTCCCGGTGCACGAGACCGGCCCGGTGGACGTGCGTGAGCGCGTCGGCGAGCCTGCTCGCGAGCGCCAGTACGGTGGCGGCCGGCAGCGGGCCGTACTCCTCGGCGACGACGTTCCGCAGGGAGGGGCCGGGGACGTAGGTGAGGGCCACCCAGGGCGCGTCGGCCGCGGTGTCGGAGTCGATCACGGGCGCGGTCCCGGCGCCGCCGACGCGCTCCAGCGAGGCGACCTCGCGTGCGAACCGCCGCCGGAACTCGTCCTGTTCGGCGAGCTGCGCGTGCACCACCTTCACGGCGACGGTCCTGCCGCCCTCGGACCGGGCGAGGTACACGCGGCCCATGCCGCCGGTGCCGAGCCTGCCGATGAGGCGGAAGGGCCCGATCCGGGTGGGGTCGTCGGGAGTCAGGGCGTCCACGGCCCGATCCTTCCACAGGGCACGGTCACCGGTGACATGTTCACGGCCCGCTCGGCGGCGGATCGGTGAACGCCCCGGCGCGCGACCGCGTATAGAGCGGGTGACACCGGGACGGTACGACCTTGGGGCCGCGTATGAGGCACGCACGACGGAAGCTGCGGCGGCTGGTGCGGCTGGCCGCCGCGGGCGGACTGGTCTGCGGCGGGCTGATGGTCACGGACGCCGTGGCGGGCGAACCGGCGGACGGGCAGGGCGTGGCGGACACCGTCGCGCGGCTCGGCACCTCCCGTACGGCGGGCAGCTGGACGACCGACGACGGGCGGACGGTCGTCGCGGTGACCGACGCCGGGGCGGCCGAGGAGGTGCGGGCGGCCGGCGCGGACGCCCGCGCCGTGCCCCACAGCATGGACCGGCTCCGCGCGGCCACCGAGGCCCTGCGCGCCGCGCCCCGCGTCGCGGGGACGGCCTGGGCGGTCGACTACGCGTCCAACGAGGTCACCGTGCGGGCCGACAGCACGGTCTCCGCCGCCGACTGGTCGCGGATGTCGCGGCTGGCCCAGCGGATCGGCGGCCATGTCCGCATGGAGCGCACCCAGGGCACCTTCGCCACCAGGGTCGGCGGCGCGTCCCCGATCTTCGGCGAGCGCCGGTGCTCGGCGGGCTTCAACGTCACGGACGGCACCGACACCTACATCCTGACGGCGGGTCACTGCGGGCCCGAGGGCACCTCCTGGTTCCTGGACCGGCAGGGCGCCGAACTGGTCGGCACCACCACCGACGCCGCCTTCCCGGGCAAGGACTACTCCCTGGTCCGGTACGAGAGCGCGGACACGCTCGACCGCACCAACGTCGCCTCGATCGGCGGTGGCAGGGGCGTGCGGATCGTCGGGGCGGCCGAGGCCGTCGTCGGGCAGCGGGTGTTCCGCAGCGGCAGTACGACCGGCTTCCGCTCCGGCGAGGTGACCGCGGTGAACGCGACGGTGAACTACCCCGAGGGCACGGTCACCGGCCTGATCGAGACCACGGTGTGCGCGGAGCCCGGGGACAGCGGGGGCCCGCTGTTCTCGGAGGGGCTGGCGCTCGGCGTGACGTCGGGGGGCGACGGGGACTGCGCGAGCGGCGGCACGACGTACTTCCAGCCGGTGACCGGGGCCATGGAGGCCCTGGGCGTGGACCTGACGGGCGGACCGCCCCGCCCGCCGGGCAGCGGCGACGGGGAGGGCGACGGCGCGGAGGGTGCGCAGGGGACGCAGGGCACGGGCGGCACAGAGGGCGCGGGCGCCACGGGCGGCGCCGGTGCGGGGGACTCCGGGGCGGCCGGTGGCTCCCGGTCGGTCACGAGCATCGTGGACGTCGACGACCCTCGCCTGGGCCTGGGCGTCATCGCCGTGAGCCTGGGGGTCCTGGTGTCCGCGCGCTGGATCGTGTCGGTGCAGGAGCGCCGGGAGTACCGGAGCTTCCACTCCGCGAGCTGGGGCTGACCCGCCCGCCGCCCGGCGCCG
Organism: Streptomyces sp. NPDC015127; assembly: GCF_043080095.1. Lineage (NCBI taxonomy): Bacteria > Bacillati > Actinomycetota > Actinomycetes > Kitasatosporales > Streptomycetaceae > Streptomyces > Streptomyces sp. NPDC015127. The sequence continues at coordinate 255,689 of NZ_JBIBVE010000009.1, read as the reverse complement.
CTCAGCCCGTCTTCGTGTAGGTGAGCGGCGCGCCGCCCGAACCGACCAGCTCGCGCACGATTCGGGAGTCGTCCGGCATGTTGAGGCGGCTCCACTGGCCGGGGGAGCAGGACACCCGGTCGCCGAACGTGACCGCTGTCGGCCCCAGTTCGAGCGGCGGGCCCGGCGCGCGCAGTGTGGCGGACCAGCGGCAGTCGTAGTTCGGGCCGGTACCGGACAGCGTCATGACCTGTTCGCCCTGCTCGCCCTGAGTGATCGTCATGACGCGGACGTTGGTGCCGTCCGCGGTGTCGAACGACGCCCGCCACGTGCCGACGTACTCCTGCGGGACCCCGCCCGTCGCGGTGGACGGCGACGAGGAGGGCGACGGGGACGGCCCCTTGGCATCGTCCGACGGGCTCGTGGAGCCGGAGCCGGACGCGGAGGAGGAGCCGGGCCCCGGCTCGGGCCCGGCCGTCGTGCCGCCGTCCTTGTCCTTGGACATGAAGGTGTACACCGCGCCGCCCGCGCCGACCGCCACCACCAGGGCGACGGCGATCAACGCGAGGGTGCTGCCGCGCGAAGTGCGCGGCTCCGGTGCGGGGGGCGGCGTCGGAGCCGAGACGGGTGTGTAGGCGGCGGGCGGGTAGGCGGCGGGCGCGTAGCGGGCGGGCCCGGGCGCCGGGTGCGGGTAGCCGTACGGCGGTGCGGGCGGGCCGACCGGTCCCACCGGGCCGGGCGGGGGCGGCTGCGGCGCGGGCGCGGACGGGGGCGGCGTCCGGGGGGCCGTCATCGTGGGCGGCTGCGCGGGGGAGGGGGCGGGCGCCGGTTCGGGAGCGGCGGAGCGCGGCTGCTCGTACTCCAGCAATTCCACGGCGTGGCGGCCGAGTTGGGCGACCAGCGCGCCCGGAAGCCACGGCTCCCCATCCGCTTCCTGGGCGGTGCGCTCCAGGATCTCGGCCGGTGTCGGCCGGGCCGCCGGATCCTTGTGCAGGCAGTCCCGCACCAGGTCGCGCAGGCCCTCGGGGACGCCCTCCAGCGACGGCTCCTCCTGCGCGATGCGGAACATCTGCGCGTGCACCCCGCTGTCGCCGGGGCCGAACGGAAGCCGGCCGGTGACCGCGTAGGCGAGGACGGAGCCCAGGCAGAAGATGTCGCCGGCGGGCGTGACCCGGTCGCCGCGGATCTGCTCCGGGGACATGAACCCCGGGGAGCCGACGAGCGCGCCGGTACGGGTGAGCCCGCCGTCCGTGACCGTCTCCAGCGCGCGGGCTATGCCGAAGTCGATCACGCGCGGGCCGTCGATCGTGACCAGGATGTTCGACGGCTTCAGATCGCGGTGGACCAGGTCGGCCGCGTGGATGCTGGTCAGGGCATGCGCGAGGCCGGAGGCGAGGAGGCGGACGCTGCGCTCGGGCAGCGGGCCGTGCGCACCGGAGACGACGGTGTGCAGGGCGGGCCCCGCGATGTACCCGGTCGCGACCCAGGGCACGGGCGCCTCGGTGTCGGCGTCGAGGACCGGCGCGGTCCACCGGCCGCCGACCCGCAGGGCGGCCCGCACCTCCAGACGGAACCGGTTGCGGAACTCCTCCCGCTCGGCCAGCTCCTGCCGTACGAGCTTGACGGCCACGGTCCGCCCGCGGTCGGAGCGGGCCAGATACACCTGGCCCATGCCGCCCGCGCCGAGCCGCGCCAGCAGCCGGTACTCGCCGATGTGCCGTGGATCCCCCGGTGCCAGCTGCTCCATGGCCCGTGGCCCTCCCCCGTGTCCGATGGTTCGACGGACCGAGGATAGTGCCGTGCCCCAGGGCCCGCGGGTGCGGCGAGGGGCCTCAGGGGGTGTCTCGGCCCGGGCGGTCAGGCGCCCGTGGTGACCGCTGTGTCCTCCGCGCCGGCCCCGCCCGCCGGGTCGGCAGTGCTCTCCGGGCCCGCCGCGTCCGCGGTCTCCTGCTCGATGGCGTCCATCGCCCGCGACAGCCGCTCCAGCACCCGCACGGTCTCCGCGAACTCCTCCGGGCCGAGGTGCCCGAGCAGTTGGCGGGCGAGCCGCGCGTGACCCGGGTCGATCTTCTGTATCGCCTCGCGCCCCGCCTCCGTCACGTGCAGCAGCTTCGCGCGGCGGTGGGCCGGGTTGGGGCCGTACTCCGCGAGTCCCTGCTCGGCCAGCAGGTCGGCGATGCGCTGCACGCTCTGCCGCGTGATGCCCATCGTGCGGGCTATCCCGGCCACCGTCTGCGGCTCGCGCAGCACGGCGCCGAGGACCTGCCAGCGGGCCGCCGTCAGCCCGGCCTCCCGGGCCAGGCCGTCCGAGACGGTGATGAACTGGCCGTTCAGCCGGAAGACGCCGAGGGCCGTGCGGGTCAGCAGTTCCTGCGGGTGGGTGTCGGGTCTGTGCGTGCTCATGCCGAAAGGATCTCGTACGCCGCCGGGTCCGAGTCGTGGAAGAGCCGGTACCAGGCGTCCAGCTTCTCGCCCTCGTACACCCCGAGCCGGGCGAAGACCTCGCGGGCGAAGGCGACCGGCTCGGTCGGGCCCGCGGTGATCAGGTCGCCGTCGGTCACGGCGTCCGCCTCCACGTACCGGGCGCCGCCGCGGTAGCCCGTGGCGTCCAGGTAGAAGGACACGGCGCTGGTGTGCGCGCGGTCGTCGAGCAGGCCCTCGCGGGCGAGACCGGCGGTCGCGCCGCAGATCGCGGCGACCGGGACGCCCGCGTCGAGGAAGGTGCGCGCCGCCGCGGCGAACGGCGCGAGCTTGTCGCCGGTGTCCCACAGCGAGGCGCCGGTGAGGATCAGCAGCGCGCTGTCGGCCGGGTCCAGGTCGTCGAGCGCGAGATCGGGCTGGACGCGGACGCCGCCCATGGTGGTGACGGGGTCGGTCGTGAGGCCGACCGTCCGCACGGCGAAGCCGTTCTGCACGAGGTGGGCGGTGGTGTGGCCCGTCTCCCAGTCGGCGTAGGTGTCGTACACGGCCAGATGAACGGTCTTGCGGGTCATGGTGCCCTCCTCGACTTTCAATGACAGTAGCCTGTCATATCGACAGCATGCTGTCAATGTCGCGAGGCGGCGGCCCGACACCCTGCCCAGACAAAGAGGCCGAGGTCATACAAGGTGGCCATGTCGGCTCTCACCTGCCCTTCCTTACGCTGGCCCGCATGACCCCTCATGCCGATCCCCAGACCGGTGCCGCCGTCAAGGCGGCCGACCGCGCGCACGTGTTCCACTCCTGGTCCGCCCAGGGACTGATCGACCCGCTCGCCGTCGCCGGCGCCGAGGGTTCGTACTTCTGGGACTACGACGGGAACCGCTACCTCGACTTCACCAGCGGCCTCGTCTACACCAACATCGGGTACCAGCACCCGAAGGTCGTCGCCGCGATCCAGGAACAGGCGGGCAGGCTCGCCACCTTCGCGCCGGCGTTCGCGGTCGAGCCGCGCTCCGAGGCCGCCCGGCTGATCGCCGAGCGCACCCCGGGCGACCTGGACAAGATCTTCTTCACCAACGGCGGCGCCGAGGCCGTCGAGAACGCCATCCGCATGGCCCGTCTGCACACGGGCCGCCCGAAGGTGCTCTCCGCCTACCGCTCCTACCACGGCGGCACGGCGACCGCGATCAACGTCACCGGCGACCCGCGCCGCTGGGCCAACGACAACGGCACGGCGGGCGTCGTCCACTTCTGGGGACCGTTCCTCTACCGCTCGCCCTTCTACTCCTCGACGCAGGAGGAGGAGTGCCGGCGCGCCCTGGCGCACCTGGAGGACACCATCGCCTTCGAGGGCCCGCAGACGATCGCGGCCGTCATCCTGGAGACGATCCCCGGCACCGCCGGCATCATGACGCCGCCGCCCGGCTACCTCGCGGGCGTCCGCGAGATCTGCGACCGCTACGGCATCGTCTTCGTCCTCGACGAGGTCATGGCGGGCTTCGGCCGCACCGGCACGTGGTTCGCGGCCGAGCACTTCGACGTGGTGCCGGACCTGATGACCTTCGCGAAGGGCGTCAACTCCGGATATGTGCCGCTGGGCGGTGTCGCCATCTCGGCCGAGATCGCGGCGACGTTCGACAAGCGCCCGTACCCGGGCGGACTGACGTACTCCGGCCACCCGCTGGCCTGCGCGGCCGCCGTCGCCACGATCCGGGTGATGGAGGAGGAGAAGATCGTCGAGCACGCCGCCCGCATCGGCGAGACGGTCCTCGGCCCGGGCCTGCGGGACCTGGCCGAACGCCACCCGTCGGTGGGCGAGGTGCGCGGCACGGGCGTGTTCTGGGCGCTGGACCTGGTCCGCGACCGCGAGACGCGCGAGCCGCTGGTGCCCTACAACGCGACGGGCGAGGCGAACGCGGCGATGGCGGCGTTCGCGGCCGCCTGCAAGAAGAACGGCCTGTGGCCCTTCGTCAACATGAACCGCACGCATGTCGTGCCGCCGTGCAACGTGACGGAGGCGGAGGCGAAGGAGGGCCTGGCGGCCCTGGACGCGGCCCTGTCGGTGGCCGACGAGTGGGTGGCTTAGCCGGGGCCTCCGCCCCCGGTCCCCCGGCCGAGGGCCGCGCCCCGCGTGCCGGCGGCCTGTGTTGCTGCCCAGGCGGCAGTTCCGCCCTCGGGCCCGTCGGCCCGGGGCGGAGCCCCGGGCCGGCCCGGGCTTCGGCCCCCCAGGCCCGCGGCGGGGGCTCCGCCGTGAAGCCGGCGCACCCCGCGCCCCCGACGCCGGCGGGGTCGGCGATGCCCGCCGGGCATCTCCAGCCCGTCCGGCGTTTGAGGACACCGCCGAAGGCGGTACTCGCCGGCCGCGCGCCGTCGCGAAAAAAGATCGCGTTACCCGTACATCCCTCGCCCCGCCTCGCACGTCTGTACCGGTGCCACTTCCCTGCACCGCCGGCCTCCACATCCCCCATGGGGCGCGCGCCCACGCGCAGCGCCGCGGAGCGGCCGTGCAGGTGACACCACCCGAGGGGGGACCTTGACGTCCATGGAATCCGGCCGCGCCGCGGCCGGGCCGCGCAGAAACACCCGTGCCCGCGTGCGCGTCGCCGCCTGCACCGCGCTGGCCCTGGCCGCCGGCATGCTGCTGGCGGCGCCGGCGGCCCAGGCCGACGAGACGCCGGCGCCGAACCGTACGGTCGAGCGGCCCAAGGCCGGCGGCGCCGCCCAGCCGCCCAGCCTCGACCTGCCGCGCCCCGACGTGAACCGCGGCGCGTTCAGCGCCCAGGACGAGGGCGCCCCGCTCGCCGCGCCGCGCAGCGACGTGGACGGCGACGGCTGGTCCGACATGGTCCTGCAGGGCCTGGACGGGACCGTGTGGGTCGACACGGGCGCCGAGAGCCACGAGCTCGGCTACTACGTCCCCGGTGAGACCGGCACCCAGATCTACAAGGACGTCTTCACCGCGGCCGGGCTCCGCCCCGACGGCCCCGTACACTTCACGCTGACGGCCGCCGGACGGCTCTCGGCGTTCACGAACGACCTGTACTACCCGAGCCACTTCTGGTCGGGCCACGGCTGGCAGATCTACAACAAGGTCTTCTCGCCCGGTGACCTGACCGATGACGGCATCAGCGACGTGCTCGCGCGGACCCACGCCGGCGACCTGTACCTGTACCCGGGCACCACGAGTACGTCCAGCCCGCTCGGGTCGCGGATCAAGGTCGGTCCCGGCTGGGCGCAGTACGACCAGCTGGCCGGCATGAACGACGTCAACAACGACGGCATCGCCGACCTGTTCGCCCGGAACACCGGGGGCGAGCTGTACTTCTACAGCGGCACCGGCGAAGCCGGCCGGCCCTTCAAGGACAGGGTCAAGGTCGGCACCGGCTGGAACATGTTCAACACGCTGCTCAGCCTCGACGACCTCGACGAGGACGGCAACGCCGACCTGCTCGCCCGCACGTACAGCGGCGACCTCTACAGCTACTCCTCCACCGCCACGGGTGCCTTCCTGCCCCGGGTGAAGCTCGGCAGCGGCTGGAACACGGTGAGCCGGTTCGCCAACGGCAGCAGCCTCCCCTCCTGGGGCAAGGACGAGATCTTCGGCCTCGACACCCGCGGGACCCTCTACTACTACTGGGACCTGAACAACGGCCGGTTCGCCCCGCGCTTCAAGATCAGCGACGACGGCGGCTTCCCGAACGCGAAGCTCGCCCACTTCTCCTCGCTCGACGACGACAGCTACGGCGACCTGTTCGAGATGTACAACGGCCACCTCTACAACCTCAGCCACTCGTCGGGCACCCCGTACGACATCGGCGGCGGCTGGGGCGTCTACAACACCCTCGTCGGTCCCGGCGACCTGTCCGGCGACGGCAAGGGCGACGTGGTGGCCCGTGACGGCTCGGGCGTGCTCTACCTGTACCGCGGCTACGGAACCGGCAGCGGCTTCGCCGCCAAGCAGCGGATCGGCACCGGCTGGGGCCAGTTCAACGCCCTGCTGGGCGCCGGCGACATCTCCGGCGACGGTCGCGCGGACCTGATCGCGCGCGCCAAGGACGGCAAGCTCTACCTGTACGAGGGCACGGGCGTCGCCTCCGCGCCGTTCAAGGCGAAGAAGCTGATCGGCTCCGGCTGGGGCTCCTTCACCAAGCTGGCGGCGCCGGGCGACATGAACGGCGACGGCCGCGCGGACCTCGTCGCGCGCACCAGCGGCGGCACGCTGTACCGCTACGACTCCGACGGCCGGGGCAACTTCAAGCCCAAGGCGTCGATCGGCACCGGCTGGAACACGTACACCGGCCTGTATTAGGCCCAACGGCCCGTTCGAGGCCAACGGCCCCCGGGGCGCCGTCACACGGCGGCGCTCCCGGGGCGCCCCGCTCACGCGACCGTGAGCACGATCTTTCCCTGCGTCCGGCCCGTCTCGCCGATCTCGTGCGCCTTGCCCGCCTGCTCCAGCGGCAGCACCGTGTCCACGTGCACGCGCAGCCTGCCCGACTCCACCAGCGCGACGATCTCCCGCAGCCCGCCGTTGTCGGGCTCCACGATGGTGAACCCGGCGCGCAGCCCGCGCTGTTCGGCCGCCTCGGCGAGGTACGCCTCCGCGGGGGAGGCGAGGGAGACCAGCATGCCGCCCGGCCGGAGCACGTCCAGCGAGCGCGGGCCGTACGCACCGCCCACGGTGTCCAGCACCACGTCCACGTCCCGGACGGCCTCGGTGAAGTCCGTCGTCCGGTAGTCGACGGCCTCGTCCGCGCCGAGCCCCCGCACGAAGGCGTGCTTGCCCGCGCTCGCCGTGCCGATCACGTACGCGCCGCGTGCCTTGGCGATCTGGACGGCCACATGTCCGACGCCGCCGCCCGCCGCGTGTACGAGCACGCGCTGTCCGGGGCGTACGTCCGCGGTGTCGACCAGCGACTGCCAGGCCGTCAGCGCGGCGATGGGCAGCGCGGCGGCCTCCACGTGCGAGACGCCCGCCGGCTTGCGGGCCAGATGTCGGGCCGGTGACGTCATGAACTCGGCGTACGCGCCCGCCGGTTCGGGCAGCCGGGGCATGCCGAACACCTCGTCGCCCGGCCGGTACATCGTCACACCGAGGCCGACGGCCTCCACGACACCCGAGACGTCCCAGCCGAGCGGCACCGGGCGTCCGTCACCGAGCAGGCCGCCCGTCGAACGGTGCCACCAGTCGGTCGGGTTGACCCCGGCGGCGTGGACGCGCACGAGGACCTCCGAGGGGCCGGGTTCGGGACGGTCGACCTCGACGATCCTCAGCACGTCCGGTCCGCCGAGGGTGTCCTGCCTGATGGCCCGCATCATGTCCGCTCCTCGTCAAGGGAATTGACCCCGATCGGGGCCCGGGACCAACCCTGCGGCAGCGGAAAGCGGCATTCGAGTGGCCAGATGGCCATGATGTGCAAGGATCTGGCCATGGCCGCGTCTTCCGCCCCGCACCGCGTCGTCGTCCTCGCGCTCGACGGCGTCTACCCCTTCGAGCTGAGCATCCCGGTCCGGATCTTCGGCACCGCCGTAGGACCCGGCGGCGAACCGCTGTACGAGGTGATCACCTGTGGCCTCGACGGCGGCACGGTGCGCACCAGTGCCGATTTCTCCGTCACCGTCGAGCACGGTCTCGACGCGCTCGCCACGGCGGACACGCTCGTCGTCCCGCCGTTCACCTGCGGCCCGGACCGGCCCCAGGAGTGGCTGCCCGCGCCGCTCGCCGCCGCCCTCACGACGCTCCGCCCCGGCACGCGCGTCGTCTCCATCTGCACCGCCTCGTACGTCCTCGCCACCGCGGGCCTGCTCGACGGACGCCGCGCCACCACGCACTGGAACGACGCCGACGCGTTCCAGCGCGCCTTCCCCCGGGTCGAGGTGGACCCGGGCGTGCTGTTCGTCGACGACGGAGACGTGCTGACGGCGGCGGGTGTCGCGGCCGGGGTCGACCTGTGCCTGCACCTGCTGCGCCGCGACCACGGCAGCGAGGTCGCCAACCGGGTGGCGCGGCTGTGCGTCGTCCCGCCGTGGCGGGACGGGGGCCAGGCCCAGTTCATCGAGCGGCCCGTACCGCCGCCGTCCGCGGCGTCGACCTCCGCGACCCGCGCCTGGGCCCTGGACCGGCTGGGCGGCCCGCTCACCCTCGCCGAACTGGCCGCGCACGCCCGGATGAGCGTGCGCACGTTCTCCCGCCGCTTCCGCGAGGAGGCCGGCATGACGCCGGTCCAGTGGCTGACCGCCCAGCGCGTGGAGCACGCCCGCCGCCTGCTGGAGACGACGGACCTCCCGGTGGACCGGGTCGCAGCGGAGTCGGGCTTCGGGACGGCGGCGTCACTGCGCCAGCACATGGCGGCGGCGATCGGGGTGTCCCCGATGGCATACCGCCAGACGTTCCGCGCGGGGGCGGCCGAGCCGGCCGCGGGGCGCGGGGTGCTGGTGGCGCCGTAGCCCCCGGGCGCGCCCGCGCCACCGCTGCCCGGCTCACGCGCCCCGTTCCACCTCCAGGAAACGTCTGCGGCGCGGGCCCCGGTACAGGAGGGCCTCCCAGCCGAGGCGGCCCAGGGCCGTCGCGCACGCCCTCAGCTCCGCCTCCTCCGCCTGCGGGGCGCCGCTGCCCGGCGGGCCCAGCCATTCCACGTACACCGTGGCCGGGCGCTCGCCGGGGCGGACGCGGTAGCCGGTCGCCGTCCTCGCGCCCCCGGCGTCGACCGCCGACGGCGGGAAGCCGGACGCCTCCAGGGCCAGGGACACCGCGCGCACCATGCGGTTCAGCTCCCAGGGCGCGGGGACGGCCACCGGGTCCGCGGCCGTCGCGTTGGTCACACGGCGTATCTGCAACAGCCCCTCGAACGCCGTGCGGACCTCCGCCGCCCGCCCGGCCCCCGCCACCGGGCCCCCGTCGCCGTCGGCCGGTTCGAACACATCCGTCACATCCGCCTCGCTTCCGTCACGGTGCGGGCCCCATGCCCCACGACCCCGTCACGACCCCTGGCCTATCGTGTCCGGGACCGAAGCAGAAGGAGAAGGCCACCACGATGCCCGGCAACGCCAGCGGCGGCGGCACCGCCGTCACCCGCAGCACCCTGCGGCAGCAGATCGCGGATGCGCTGCGTGACGAGGTGCTCGCCGGGCGGCTCCAGCCCGGGCAGGAGTTCACGGTCAAACAGATCGCCGACCAGTACGGCGTCTCCGCGACCCCCGTGCGCGAGGCGCTCGTCGACCTGTCCGCGCAGGGCCTGCTCGAATCGGACCAGCACCGCGGCTTCAGGGTCCACCGGTTCTCCGTCGACGACTACCGCACGATGGTCGAGGCACGCTCGATGGTCGTCGACGGCGTCTTCCGGCAGCGCACCGAGTGCGGCTCCCCGGTCCCGAGCGCTCAGGCCCTGCTGTCCGTGCGCCGCCGGGCCGAGGAGGCCGCGCGGGCGGCCCGCGCCGGTGACCTCGACATTCTGATCGGCTACGACCTGCGGTTCTGGCGCGAGCTCGGCGTGCTCCTGACCAACTGCTACATCTCCGAGTTCCTGCACCGGCTGCGGGTGCAGTCGTGGGTGTTCGCCGTGCCGTACCTGCGGGCCGACCCGGATCTGTCGCAGTGGCTGTGGAGCGGTCACGAGACCCTCGTGGACGCCGTGACCCGCGGTGACGCCGAGGCCGTCCGCGAGGCGATCCGCGCCTACAACGCGCACGCGCTCGCCTGGGCGGACCGGCTCCAGGGCGGGCCGTGCCCCGGCGACGGGGCCGATGACGACGGCGACGGGCCCCGCGACGGCGACGGGCCCCGCGACGGCGGTGCAGACGAAGGCCCCGCCCGGTTCCCCGACGGCCGGCCCGAGCGGTGAGCGTGGACCTGAGCGTCGTCGTCCCCGCGTACAACGAAGAAGCCCGGCTCGGCCCGACGCTGGACGCCATCGGCGCCTACCTGCGCGCCGACCCGGAGCGCTGGGGCAGCTGGGAGGTGATCGTCGTCGACGACGGCTCCACCGACGCCACCGCGAAGATCGCCCAGGAGGCGGCGGCCGAGGAGCCACGCATCCAGCTGGTGTCGAGTCCGGCCAACCGCGGCAAGGGCCACGCCCTGCGCCTGGGCGTCCTCGCCTCCTACGGGCGCCGGGTGCTGTTCACGGACGCCGACCTCGCCGCCCCCATCGACGAGCTGGCCCGCCTCGACGACGAGCTCGCCGCCACCGGCGCGGCGGCCGCCATCGGCTCCCGTGCCCACCCCGAGGCCCGGATCGAGGTGCGCCAGCGGCGCCTGCGCGAGTGGCTCGGCCGTATGGGAAACCGGCTCATACGCCTCGTCGCGGTGTCCGGCATCCGCGACACCCAGTGCGGCTTCAAACTCTTCGACGGCGACAAGGCGCGCGCCGCGTTCGCCGACTCCCGGCTCACCGGGTGGGGCATCGACGTCGAGATCCTGCGCTTCTTCCGCCGCGCGGGCTGGCGCGTGACCGAGGTCCCGGTGCGCTGGTCGCACGTCGACGGCTCCAAGGTCGGGCCCGCCGACTACGGCAAGGTGCTGCTGGAGCTGCTGCGGCTGCGGACCCGCGCCGTGCGGCGCGTGGACCTCGCCGTCGCCGGGCTCTTCCTCCTCGCGTCCGTCCTGCTCTACCAGGGCCTGTGGACGGACCTCGACCGCGGCTACCTGCGCGACGCGGGCCAGGACCAGAACCAGTGGGAGTGGTTCTTCGCGGTCACCGCCGACAACGTCACGCATCTGCGCAACCCGCTCTTCACCACCCTCCAGGGACATCCCGAGGGCGTGAACCTCATGGCCAACACGGTCATGCTGGGCCTGTCGGTGCCCCTCACGCCCGTCACGCTGGCCTTCGGCCCGACCGTCACCTGGGCGCTCGTCCTCACCCTCGGCCTGACCGCGACCGCCGTCTCCTGGTACTGGCTGATCGCCCGGCGGCTGGTGCGCCACAGGGCCGCAGCCGCGCTCGGCGGCGGCTTCGCCGCCTTCGCGCCGCCGATGATCTCGCACGGCAACGCACACCCGAACTTCCTCGTGCTGTTCATGCTGCCGCTGATCGTCGACCGGGCGCTGCGGCTCTGCGAGGGCAGGAACGTGGTCCGCGACGGCGTGCTGCTCGGCCTGTTCGCGACGTACCAGATCTTCCTCGGCGAGGAGCCGCTGCTGCTCGCCGCCGTGGGCATGCTGCTGTTCGCGCTGTCGTACGCGCTCGCGCGGCGCGACGTGGCCCGCGCGGCGTGGCGGCCGCTGCTGCGCGGCCTGGGCATCGCGCTGCTGGTGTGCCTGCCGCTGGTGGCGTTCCCGCTGGGCTGGCAGTTCTTCGGGCCGCAGAGCTACAAGAGCGTGCTGCACGGCGACAACGCGGGCAACAGCCCGCTCGCCTTCCTCCAGTTCTCCGGCCGCGCGCTGCTCGGCTCGGACGCGGGCGCCGATCCGCTCGCGATGAACCGCACCGAGCAGAACGCCTTCTTCGGCTGGCCGCTGGTCGCGCTGTCGGTCGCGATCGTGATCCAGTGGTGGCGGCTGGCGCTGGTGAAGGCGCTGGCGTTCACGGCGGTGGCCGCCGCCCTGCTGTCGCTCGGACCGAAGTTCCGCATCCCGTACACCGACATCGTGCTGACCGGGCCCTGGCGGGCGCTCGCGCACCAGCCGCTGTTCGAGTCGGTCATCGAGTCGCGGGTGGCGATGGTCTGCGCGCCCGTGCTCGGCATGCTGCTCGCACTCGCCGCCGACCGTCTCGCCGCCGCGAGGAGCCGCTCCCTCGCCGTGCGGGCCGCCGGTTTCGCGGCGCTGGCGGCGGCCCTGGTGCCGGTGCTCCCGACGCCGTACCCGGTACGGGAACGGGCCGAGGTCCCGGGCTTCATCACCCACGGCGCCTACCGCTCCTACCTCGGCGAGGGCGAGTCGCTGGTCACCGTCCCGCTGCCGACCCCGGGCAGCGCGGACGCCCTGCACTGGCAGTCGGCGAGCGGCCTCGGATTCCCGCTCGCGGGCGGCTACTTCAACGGCCCCTGGGGCCCCGACCGCATCGGCATCTACGGTGCGACGCCCCGCCACACCTCCAACCTGCTCATCGACGTCCGCAACACCGGCCGGGTGCCCGTGATCGGCCCCAACTGGCAGGCGCAGGCCCGCGCCGACCTCGCGGCCTGGAAGGCGGGCGTGGTGGTGCTGGCGCCGACGTACAACGAGCAGGCGCTCTACGAGACGGTCACGAAACTGCTCGGCAGGCCGGGCGAGCGCGTGGCCGGGGTATGGGTATGGGACGTGGGAGCGGAAGGCGGTACGCGATGAAGGCCCTCTTCGCCGGTGCTCCGCACGGCATTACGCTGTCCCGTCCACCGTCCGCGCGACCCATCACCCTCCCCCGCGGCCCCGCCGCCGTGGGTGGTACCACCGTCCCGAACCGCTGAGAGCGAGCCTTCCCTTGGCCTGTGACCTGTGGCTGGTCCCCCTTGTCGATGTGCTGTGCCACAGCCCCGACAATCCCTTCGCCGAAGAGATCGCCTCCTACGACAAGGCCCTGACCGGCGCCGGTCTGCCCACCGTGCCCGTCTTCGCCTACATGCCGGGCCTGTCGGGCGATGTCGCTCCGGTCGCCGGGTTCGACTACGACGCGCTGCACTTCCTGCGGCGGGCCTACCTGCTCCAGCTGTGCGGCCTCGCGGTGACACCGGTCGACGAACTCGGCGGTGACTACGAGCAGTTGCTGGAGATGTTCGAGTCGACGGCGCAGCAGTCGCACCTGGTGTGGCACTACGACCACGCGGGCGCGTACGTCCCCGTGGACTTCGCCGCGCCGCTGTTCAACGACGAACTGCTGGAGGGCGGCGGGCCTCTGGGCTCCACGCAGGGCCTGCTGCGGGAGCTGGAGTACGTGGCTCCCGCGATCGGCATCGACCCGGCGAACCCGCCGGCCGCACCGGAGCCCCCCGAGCGTCCCACGGCCCTGGAGGAGCCGGCCGGCCCGATTCCGTACGACGACAGCCCGTTCGCCCGGGAGCGCCATGTGTGGCTGGGACTGCACGCGGCGGCGACCCGGAGTCTCGGCCAGGGCTCGATGATCATCTTCAGCTGACGGACAGGTGCGCGCCCCGGACGGTTAAGACGCCGGACAGCCGGCCGACGGACGCCGGACACCTTCCACCGGTAGGACCGGGGCATGTCACAGACGAGCAACCCCGCCCAGGCGGCGGCCGAGGAAGAACTTCCCAGGCCGGAGCGGTTCGACGACGTCAAGGGCTGGTTCTGGCCGGCCGACCAACTCCTCTTCGACTGGTTCCTGCGGCGCCAGCACACCACGGAGCAGAAGGGAGACCTGCTGGAGCTCGGGGCGTATCTCGGCAAGAGCGCGGTGTTCCTGGGGAGTTATCTGCGGGAGGGCGAGTCGTTCACCGTCTGTGACCTGTGGGACTCCCCGGCACCGGACGACTCCAACAGCGCCGAGATGGACCGCTCGTACGCGACCCTCACCCGGCGCGCCTTCGAGGCCAACTATCTTTCCTTCCACGACCACCTGCCCACCCTGGTCCAGGCGCCCACCTCGGTGATCACCTCCCGGGTCGCGCCGGCAAGCTGCCGCTTCGTGCACGTCGACGCCTCGCACCTCTACGAGCACGTCCACGGCGACATCGAGGCCGCCCGCACGCTGCTCGTCCCCGAGGGGATCGTGGCGTTCGACGACTTCCGGGCCGAGCACTGCCCCGGCGTGGCGGCCGCGGTGTGGGGCGCGGTCCCGACGACGGACCTGCGGCCCATCGTGATCACCGGCACCAAGCTGTACGGCACATGGGGCGACCCCGACCCGGTGCGCGAGGAACTGCTGGAGTGGCTGTCCGGGCGCACGGACATGTGGCACGGCGTGGAGGAGGTCGCCGGCCGTCCGCTCATCCGGATCAAGGCCGGCAAGTCGACGGGCACGCCGTCCCATCCGGAGTCCCGCCACGAGCCCCTTCCGACGCCCGAGCCGCCGTCGCAGCAGCCCGATCCCGAGCCGGTCGCCGCGGCAGCCGTGCCCGAGGCGGCCGCCGCAGAGCCCGAGCGCCGCCGCCCGTCGCCGGCCCGGCGGTTCGCGAGGGACGTCCTGCCGCCCATCGTGACCCGCGCCCTGACCTCGAAACGACGGCGCTGAAAGGGCGGCGCGCAAACCCCTCGTCACCGCGTCGGCGAGCGGAAACCGGCAGGCCAGGAACGGCCCGCGCCTGTTAAGCTCCGCGAGCTTTCGGACACTGGCCAGAACTGGGTGGGGACCTGCACGGCAGGCCGGTCGTCCGCCGATACCGCGCGCAGCGCGCGGTGACGCAAGGGGAGGGTTTCTTGATCCGTTCACGTACGTCCCGGCTGCGGGCCGTCGCCACCGCGGCTGTCGTCGCGGGTGTCGTCGCGACCGCGGTGGTGGGCGGTCCCGCCGCCGGCCGGGCCACGGCGGCCCCGGCGGCCGGGCCCGTCTCGCCGCGCTTCGACGTCGACGGAGACGGTGTCACCGACCGGATCGCGCAGCTCGCGGACGGCACGACCACCATCACGCGCAGCACCGACGGCAGCTCCGCGCCCTTCACCATCGGCAATGATGCCCACGCGGGGAAGCAGCCCAAGGACATCGTCCCCATGGGCAACCTCTACGGAACTGCCGCCCCTGAGCTGATGGTGCTGTGGTCCAACGGGGACCTCATCGCGTTCGAACAGGACGGCACGCACGCCGGCGGGGATCCGTATTACATCGGCCCCGGCTGGCAGATGTTCAACAAGATCCTGTCGCCGGGTGACGTCACCGGGGACGGCAGGCCGGATCTGCTCGGCCGTACCCCCGAGGGCACCCTCTACCTCTACCGCACCACCGGCACAACGGGCCTGTTCGCCAAGCGCGTCGCGGTGGGCAGCGGCTGGCAGGTCTACGACCAGCTCGTGGGCACCGGAGACGTCGACGGCGACCGCATCGGCGACATCCTCGCCCGGACCGTCTCGGGCGACCTGTACTTCTACAAGGGCACGGGCTCGGCGACCGGGGCGCCGTTCAAGGCGCGGGTCAAGGTCGGCTACGGCTTCCAGATGTTCAACCAGCTGATCGCCGCCGACGACCTGAACGCGGACGGCCGCGCCGACTTCCTCGCGCGCACCCCGGACGGCACGGTGTACCGCTATCTCGCCTCCGGCGGCGGCAAGTTCTCCGGCCGTCAGGCGCACGGCAGCGGCGGACAGAACGTCCTGCTGTACGCGGGCGGCGCCGGTGTGCCCGCCTACGGCAAGCACGAGCTGCTGACGATCGACGACGCGAACCAGGTCCATCTGCGGCCGGCGCTGTCCGACGGACGGTTCGGCGACCCCGTGCTGCGGGGCACCAACGAGAAGGGCTACTTCGACGGCACGCTGAGCTCCGCGCTCGACGAGCGGGGCAAGGCCCACCTCGTGGAGATCGGCCCGGGCTACGCGTACACCGACGGCGTCGGGTTTCTCGGCGAGGGCGAGGAGTGGAACAGCTACGACAACCTCGTCGGCCCCGGCGACCTCACCTCCGACGGCAAGGGCGACGTGGTGGGCCAGGACTTCTACGGCTCCCTGTACCTGCACAAGAGCGAGAGGACCGCGGCGGAGCAGCCCCTCGACACCAGGGTCCGGGTCGGCGGCGGCTGGGGGGTGTACGACCAGCTCGTCAGCGGCGGCGACCACAGCGGCGACGGCCGGCCCGACCTGATCGCGCGGACGTACGACGGCGAGCTGTACCTGTACAAGGGCACCGGTTCCGCCTCCGCCCCCTTCACGTCCCCCGTCCTGATCGGCGGCGGCTGGAACACGTACACGACGCTGGCCTCGCCCGGCGACATGACCGGTGACGGACGCGCCGACCTCATCGGTGTCACCGCCGCCGGCGACGTCTACCGGTACGCGGCCACCGGCCGCAGCGGCACGGCGACCTTCTCCGCGCGCGTGAAGTTCACATCCGGCTGGCAGGGCTACGAGTACATCTTCTGACGTCACGTCATGCACGGTGGCGGCCCCGGGGCTTCGAGTCCCGGGGCCGCCGCTGTTGTTGCACGGAAAACAAGCACACGTGGTTCGCCAGGCGTTCGTGACGGCTCACGAAAAAACCGTCAAGGGTTGGGATTCCGTCACAGGGGCGCGCGGCCGGATCCCGCCTACGCTTCTCGCACCGATCGGGTGAACGCGCCCCGGCGAACAGGTCGTGGCTCCGTGAACCGGCGCCCAGGGCGCCGGAGCATGCCAGAGCCGCACCATTCGCCTGAAGGAGCCACCCCCCATGCCGCTTCGCGCCAAGAACCGAGCCCTGTCGGTGGTCCTCGCGACCGTCGGGACCGCCGCCCTCGTGCTGGGGACCGCCGCCCCCGCCGGGGCCTCCGCCGAACCACTGAACTACGTCGCTCTCGGGGACAGTTACAGCGCGGGGTCGGGCGTCCTCCCGCTCGACCCGGAAGCCTCACTCCTGTGCGCCCGCACCACCCGCAACTACCCGCACCTGCTCGCCGCCCGGACCGGGGCCGACCTCAGGGACGTCACCTGCGGCGGCGCGAAGACCGAGCACTTCACGCAGGCGCAGTACCCGGGCGTCGCCCCGCAGTTCGACGCGCTGGGCAGCGACACCGACCTCGTCACGCTGACCATCGGCGGCAACGACAACAACACCTTCATCAGCGCCATCCTTGCCTGCGGCGCCCTGGGCACGCTCACGGTCGGCCAGGGCAGCCCCTGCAAGGACACCTACGGCAGCCGCTTCTCCGACGAGATCGCCGAGACGACGTATCCCGCGATCAGGACGGCCCTCAACGAGATCAGGGCCAGGTCGCCGAAGGCGGAGATCGCGATCCTCGGCTACCCGTGGATCCTGCCCGAGCGGGCCGTCCCCGGCTGCTTCCTCAAGATGCCGGTCGCCAAGGGCGACGTGCCCTACCTGCACGAGCTGCAGACCGACCTGAACGCGGCCGTGGAGAAGGCCGCCGGGGACACCGGCGCCACCTTCGTCGACATGGCCGAGGTCTCGAAGGGCCACGACGCCTGCAGCCCGATGGGCACGCGCTGGATCGAACCGCTCCTGTTCGGCACCAACATCGTCCCGGTGCACCCGAACGCGGCGGGCGAGGCAGCGATGGCCGACCGGGCGGCCGCGGTGCTGAACCTGGGCTGACGTAGAGCGCCCCCGGGGCCGCTCAGCGCGGCGGCTCCGGCGGCCGCTGCCGGGGCATGTTCGGGCGGGTGCCCGGGGGCAGCGGGAAACGGCCCTGGATCACGCCCGCGGAGTGCGGCGACGGGCCCGACTCCGGGCGGGCCTGGGACAGGGGCGTCAGGCGCAGCGGCGCCGGGCCCGCGCGGAAGTCGGTCATCCAGTCGGCCGTCTCCGTGCGGACCAGGCCCGACACGTCCTCCGAGAAGCGGCGCAGCACCCCGAGGCAGCGCTCGGCCGCCTCGCTCGCCGTGCCCTCCGTCGGGCCCAGCACCTCCCGCACGCTCTCGGACGCCCAGTCGAACTGGAGCGTCTGCAACCGGTACTGCACGGCCTGGGCCGTGGCGACGTCGCGCATCCAGCCCGCGGTGAGGCCGAAGTACCGGTCGCAGGCCACGCAGGCCGCGGCCAGCAGGAGGGAGACGTATCCCCAGGAGACCGCCCCGGACACCGCGCCCGTCAGGTCGAGCAGCGGCAGGACCGCCCCCGCCGTCGCGCCCAGCGCCGTACCGAGGCGCAGCAGCCGGGCCCAGCGGCGCTTGCGCGGGCGGTCCGCGAGGTACCAGTCCGCCGTCCGCAGGGCATCGGACTCCACCCACCGGTACAGCTCGTCGAGGCGGACCGCGGGCTCTCCCCAGTCGCCGAGCGGGAAGGCCCGTCCCGTCAGATCACCCAGCGGCGTGGTGCCGCCCTCCTCCCGGGCCGGCCCCCCGGGCTGCATCTCCGGCTGGCTCACCGGTGCGCTCCTCTACCCTCTACGGCTTCTGCGGCTTCGCTGAAAAGGTGCTCAAAAGGTGCTGACGTTACACCGTGTGACGTACGGTGCGCGCGTTCGTTCTGATGCGCCCGCGGATGCGCACGCCCTTCATACCGCCGAATGGTGGGCGGTGCGTCCCCGATCCCCGTATTTCCGCCCGCACGGGGGTCTTGATCAGGTAGAGGAGCCTGGTCGGGGCCCGTGGCTCTCACTCGAAAGAGTTGGTCACCGCCGAGTGGGGCATGGCGCCCGGTGACCACGTAGGCTCGGCCGTATCGAAGCAACGTACGGACAGGAGTGACCGTGATTCCCGGTGGTGGCCAGCCCAACATGCAGCAGTTGCTCCAGCAGGCCCAGAAGATGCAGCAGGATCTCGCCCGGGCCCAGGAGGAGTTGGCGCAGACCGAGGTCGAGGGCCAGGCGGGCGGCGGTCTGGTGAAGGCCACCGTCACCGGCTCCGGCGAGCTGCGCAGCCTTGTCATCGATCCGAAGGCCGTCGACCCCGAGGACACCGAGACCCTCGCGGACCTCGTCGTCGCCGCCGTCCAGGCCGCGGGCGAGAACGCCCAGCAGCTCCAGCAGGAGAAGCTCGGACCGCTCGCGCAGGGCCTCGGCGGCATGCCGGGCCTGCCGTTCTGATCCCGGCTTTTCCCGCCGGTCCCGTCAGGACCTTCTAAGCGTCATATTCACCAACTACCGTTAGCGGCAAGCACGCAAGGAAAGGCGTTCCGTTGTACGAAGGCGTGGTTCAGGACCTCATCGACGAACTGGGCAGGCTGCCCGGCGTCGGTCCCAAGAGCGCGCAGCGGATCGCCTTCCACATCCTGCAGGCCGAGCCGACCGACGTCCGCCGGCTCGCGCACGCCCTGCTGGAGGTCAAGGACAAGGTCCGCTTCTGCGCCGTGTGCGGCAACGTCGCACAGCAGGAGCAGTGCGGCATCTGCCGTGACCCCCGCCGCGACCCGGCCGTCATCTGTGTCGTGGAGGAGCCGAAGGACGTCGTCGCGATCGAGCGGACGCGAGAATTCCGCGGCCGGTACCACGTCCTGGGCGGCGCGATCAGCCCCATCGAGGGCGTCGGCCCGGACGACCTGCGCATCCGCGAGCTGCTGGCCCGCCTCGCGGACGGCACGGTCACCGAGCTGATCCTGGCCACGGACCCCAATCTCGAGGGCGAAGCGACGGCCACCTACCTCGCACGCATGGTGAAGCCGATGGGACTCAAGGTCACGCGGCTGGCCAGCGGCCTCCCGGTAGGGGGAGACTTGGAATACGCCGACGAGGTCACGCTCGGTCGTGCCTTCGAGGGGAGACGACTGCTCGATGTCTGACGCCATGCTGCACGCCGTAGGCCAGAATCCGGACGACTTCGCGGTCCAGATCGCCGACTCGATCGAGTCCTTCATCGTCGCGACCACAGAGGTCGCGAAGGGCGACGAGCCGGACAGCGCGGTGCCGTTCCTGCTGCTGGAGGTCTCCCAGCTGCTGCTGACCGGAGGGCGCCTGGGCGCGCACGAGGACATCGTCCCGGACGAGCGGTACGAGCCGGACACCGGCCCCGAGCCGGACGTCGACGACCTGCGCGAGCGCTTCGCGGTCCTCCTCGACCCGGTGGACGTCTTCTCCGAGGTCTTCGACCCGTACGAGCCCCGCAAGGCACCGGTCCCCTCGCGGATCTCCGACAGCCTCGCGGACATCGTCACCGACCTGCGCCACGGCCTCGCCCACTACCGGGCGGGCCGCACCAGCGAGGCGCTGTGGTGGTGGCAGTTCTCGTACTTCTCCAACTGGGGCCCGACCGCCTCCGCCACGCTGCGCGCCCTGCAGTCCCTCGTCGCCCACGTCCGCCTCGACCAGCCGCTGGCCGAGCTGGACGGCCTGGACACCGACGAGGACCTCACCGAGGAGCGGCTGGCGGAGGAGGCGGGCAAGGTCATGGTCGACGAGATCGCCGGCCCGCTGGGGCTGCGACGGGCCCACTGACGGGGCTTCTGGCGCCGGCGACCGCTGTGAGGCGGGCCACATACCCGCGTACCTCGCCGCTCCAGGGGCAGCAGCCATTCGAGCGGCCGCGGATGTCCCTGGACCCTTCCTGGATGATCACCTGGTGAGCGGGACATCTCACCATGTGACATCACAGGGGCGTATCGCGGCCGCTCGATAGACTGAGCCGACCGCAGTAGTGACTGCAGAAGACCGAGCGAGGAGCGCACGTGGGCCTTGTCGTGCAGAAGTACGGAGGCTCCTCCGTAGCCGATGCCGAGGGCATCAAGCGTGTCGCCAAGCGGATCGTCGATGCCAAGAAGAACGGCCACCAGGTGGTCGTCGTGGTTTCGGCGATGGGCGACACGACGGACGAGCTGATCGATCTCGCCGAGCAGGTATCCCCCATCCCTGCCGGACGTGAATTCGACATGCTGCTGACCGCGGGAGAGCGGATCTCCATGGCCCTGCTGGCCATGGCGATCAAAAACCTGGGCCACGAGGCCCAGTCGTTCACCGGCAGCCAGGCAGGTGTCATCACCGACTCGGTCCACAACAAAGCGCGCATCATCGATGTCACGCCGGGCCGGATCCGTACCGCGCTGGACGAGGGCAACATCGCCATCGTCGCGGGGTTCCAGGGGGTGTCCGCGGACAGCAAGGACATCACCACGCTCGGCCGGGGCGGGTCGGACACGACCGCCGTCGCCCTCGCCGCCGCGCTGGACGCCGAGGTGTGCGAGATCTACACCGATGTCGACGGCGTCTTCACCGCCGACCCGCGGGTCGTGAAGAAGGCCCGGAAGATCGACTGGATCTCCTTCGAGGACATGCTCGAGCTCGCCGCGTCGGGCTCGAAGGTGCTGCTGCACCGGTGCGTGGAGTACGCACGCCGTTACAACATCCCGATCCACGTGCGCTCGTCCTTCTCCGGACTGCGCGGCACCTGGGTCAGCAACGAACCGCAAGGGGATCAGAAGGTGGAGCACGCCATCATCTCCGGAGTCGCCCACGACGTCTCCGAGGCCAAGGTCACCGTCGTCGGCGTCCCGGACAAGCCGGGCGAGGCCGCGGCCATCTTCCGTGCGATCGCCGATGCCGAGATCAACATCGACATGGTCGTGCAGAACGTCTCGGCGGCCACCACGGCGCTGACGGACATCTCCTTCACCCTGCCGAAGACCGACGGCGCCAAGGCCATGGCCGCGCTGGAGAAGCAGAAGTCCGCGATCGGCTTCGACTCGCTGCGCTACGACGACCAGATTGGCAAGATCTCCCTGGTCGGCGCGGGTATGAAGACGAACCCCGGCGTGACCGCGTCCTTCTTCGAGGCGCTGTCCGACGCGGGCGTGAACATCGAGCTGATCTCGACCTCCGAGATCCGCATCTCGGTGGTCACCCGCGCCGACGACGTCAACGAGGCCGTGCGCGCCGTCCACACCGCCTTCGGGCTCGACTCCGACTCCGACGAGGCGGTCGTCTACGGAGGCACCGGGCGATGAAGCCCGGGTGGTCCATCGGCGGGGAGCGCGGATGAAGGAGCGGGTCGAGGGCCGAGCCTGGCAAGGCGCAGGAAGGAGCCATGGCGGAGCCCTGGCGACTGACGACAACGCAGCCAGGCGACAGCCATCGGCACGCGACGCCGCGGGCCCCGTCGACGGACCACCGAAACCGGCGCTCGCGGTCGTGGGAGCGACCGGAGCCGTCGGTGCGGTGATGCTCCAGATCCTGTCGCAGCACGCCGACATCTGGGGCGAGATCCGACTCGCCGCCTCCCCGCGCTCGGCCGGCCGCAAGCTGGCCGTGCGCGGGCAGGAGTGCGAGGTCGTGGCGCTCGGTGAGGACGTCTTCGACGGCATCGACGTCGCGGTGTTCCTCGTGCCGGGCGAGGTGTCCGAGCGATGGGCGCCGGTCGCCGTCGCCAAGGGCGCCGTGGTCGTGGACAACTCCCCGGCCTTCCGGATGGACCCGGACGTCCCGCTGGTGGTGCCCGAGGTCAATCCGCACTGCGTCCGGGTGCGCCCGCGCGGCATCGTCGCCAGCCCTCACGACACCACGCTGACGCTGGTGCCCGCGGTGGGGGCGCTGCACGCCGAGTTCGGGCTGCGGGAGCTGGTCGTGTCCTCGTACCAGGCCGCCAGCGGCGCCGGACGGGACGCGGTGGACGCCCTGCGCGCCCAGCTGTCCCTGGTCGCCGGTACGGAGCTGGGTACGGGTCCCGGGGACGTACGCCGTGCGGTGGGCGACGACGGGCTCGGCCCGCTGCCCGCGCCGCTCGCGCTGAACGTGGTGCCGTGGACCGGTGCGCCGTGCGACGGCGGCTGGTCGTCCGAGGAACTGGGCCTGCGCGCCGAGACGCGCAAGATCCTCGACCTGCCCGCCCTGAAGGTGGCGGCGACGTTCGTCCGCGTGCCGGTGCTCACCACGCACTCCCTGGTGGTGCACGCGCGCTTCGAGAACGAGGTCACGGTCGAGCGGGCGCACGAGATCCTGGCGACCTCGCCGGGCGTCGTCCTCTACGACGACCCGGAGGCGGGCGACTTCCCGACGCCCGCGGACGTGGTGGGGACCGATCCGACCTGGGTGGGGCGGGTGCGGCGGGCGCCGGACGACCCCTCGGCGCTGGAACTCTTCGTGTGCGGCGACAACCTGCGCAAGGGCGCGGCGCTGAACTCGGCGCAGATCGCGGAGACCGTGGCCGCCGAGTTCTGAGCCGCGCGGGCGGCGCGGATCCTTCTCGCCGACCGGCCCGGAGAACCTGCCGCGGACCCGGAACCGATAATCGGAACGGATTGTCTGCGCAGCTTTGTAGGATCTGCGTACGCCCTGTGAGCAACTCGAGGTCTGTGCCACTTGAACTGGGGCGCCAGCGTGTTCGATTATTCGCTTCCCCCTTGCTGCAACCGGTAGTTGGGCGGGAAGCGTCTTTGCGGTCGCCTCGGAACGGCGCCGCAAAAAGGGTGCATTGGGGATGAGCGAGTGCGCATAAGGGCATTTGGTGCACCGTCAAAAGCGGTGGCGTACGCGTACAACCCTGACGGGGGGCAGCGTGTCCAACAGGCGTGGCAGAGGTTCTCGACATCGCAGGGGTGGTCCCGGTCCGCGGCGCTTCGGTGCGCCCGCTCCGCAGGCCCCGCCCGACCGGCGGCATGCCGGTGATCGCACCCATGCCCGCCCCGCGGACCACGCGGCTCCCGGCTCAGCGGCAGGGCGCTGACGACGCCATGGCCGCCGGCACGACCGTCGATCACCTCACCGAGACCTACCGCGCCCACTACCGGTCGCTGCTGGGCCTCGCCGCCCTGCTCCTGGACGACACCGCGTCCTGCGAGGACGTGGTCCAGGAGGCGTTCATCCGGGTCCACTCCGCGCGCTCGCGCGTACGGGACCCCGAGAAGACCCTCGCCTACCTGCGCCAGACCGTCGTCAACCTCTCCCGCTCCGCGCTGCGCCGCCGCATCCTCGGCCTGAAGCTGCTCTCCAAGCCGATGCCCGACATGGCGAGCGCGGAGGAGGGCGCGTACGACCAGCTGGAGCGGGACGCGCTCATCAAGGCGATGCGGGGGCTGCAGCGGCGCCAGCGCGAGGTGCTGGTCCTGCGGTACTTCGCGGACATGACCGAGGCGCAGGTGGCCGAGACGCTGGGGGTCTCCCTCGGCTCGGTGAAGGCGTACGGCTCCCGGGGCATAGCGGCGCTGCGCGTCGCCATGGAGGCCACGGCATGAGCGGGGACGCGGACAGGTTTGACGCTGACAGGTACGAGCAGTACGAGCAGTACGGGCCGGACGGGCCGTTTGACGACCGGACTGGGAACGGAAAAGTGAGCAACGGGCCGGAGAACGAGCTGGGCGGCCTCGGCAAGGGCCCCGACGAGGACCTCTTCGCGGGCGTTCCAGGGGGACCGGGTGCGGATCCGGGCGGGGACGAGGAGGCCCTGCGCAGGATGCTGCACGGCATCGTCGAGGACCTCGAGCCCTCGGAAGGCGCGCTCGACCATCTGCGCCGGGCGGTCCCGGCGCGGCGCGCCCGCAAGCGCCAGGCGCTCGTCGGCGCCGCGGCGGCGGTGCTGCTGATCGGCACCGCGGTGCCCGCCTTCGTCCACGTGGCGAACGCGGGCGGCGGCGACCATGCCAACCCGGTCAACGCCGGGCACGGCGAGCAGGCCCAGGGCGGCACGGGCAACGAGCCGGGGGTGACCGGAGGGGACAAGGACCCGCTGGCCCCCTCGAAGGGCGGCGGGCAGGACCCCGAGGCCGAGGACCCGACCAGCGCGGCGCCGGGCGAGCAGCCGGGCGCGGGCGCGGGCGACGGCGCCTCGGGCGAACCGGTCCCGCCGGGCAGCGCGGGCGACACCGTGCCGGTGTGCGGCAGCGCCGACCTCGGAGTCGTCTCGGCCGAGACGAACCCTCCGGACCCCGACGGCAAGGTCTACGGCACCTTCCGCATCGCCAACGTCTCCCCGGGGAACTGCACGGTCGGAGGCGGCGGCGCCGTCGTCTTCCAGGCCATGGGCGCCGCCGACCAGGCCCGCATCAGCGTCGTCGCCCACACGTCGGGCGACGCGGCGGGAGGTCTGCCGGACCCGTCGGCGGAACAGGCGTCGCTGCTGCTGAAGCCGTCGTCCACGTACGAGGTCAAGTTCGCGTGGGTCCCGTCGGACACGTGCCCCACGACGGCCCCCTCGCCCGACCCGTCGCCCTCGGACGCCGGCTCGGGCGGCACGGACACGGGCGAGGGCACCTCGGCGGAGAACAACCCCGAGACCCAGCTGTCCTCGGAGGACGGCGGCACGCAGGACGGCAGCGTGGCGATCACCCACATCGCGGAGGCGGGCGCGCCGAACGCCCAGGCGACGATCACCAACGCCTGCGCCGGCACGATCTACCGCACGGGCCTGCTCCCGGGCCAGTGACCGTTGCCGCGGTGCGGCACGGTCTCGTCGGACGGGGGCGCGGACCCGGGGCCGGTGCCTGGCGGCGCCATGGGCACGTTCTCCTCGCACGGTGCGGGCGCGGCTGCCATGGCTCCGCGGTCCGATGCGCGTCCCCGCGCACGCCCCCCGCGGCTCATGTGACTGAGCGGGCGCTGTGTGCCACGCGGCGGGCCGGGGCGTGCGGCCGCGTGCGGATCCGGGCCGGAGGGCACCAGCTGTCCGTGGCGGGCGTGCGGATCCGGGTCGGAGCCAGCTGTCGCGTGGCCAGCGTGCGGATCCGGGTCGGAGGCACAGCTGTCGCGTGGCCGGCGTGCGGATCCGGGCTGGAGGGCACCCGCTGTCGCGCGGCGGCGTGCGGATCCGGGTCCGCCGGAGCGCAGTCGTGGGTGCGGCCAGGGCCTGGGGTCAGGACATCTCGGGCGTCAGCCCGAGTTCGCGGTCGCGGGACGCCTCCGCCTCGCGGCGGACCAGGCGGAACCACATGAACAGCACGAAGCCCGCGAACACGAACCATTCCCCGGTGTAGCCCAGGTTCTGGAACGCCTTCAGGTCCAGCCCGCTGTTCTCCGGGGCCGACGCCGGCACCGCCGTCAGGCCCTTGTCCGCCTTCGTCAGCGTGACCCACGCGTCGTACACGTCGTCCGGCACCAGGTTCACCAGCGACGCCGCGCTGATCATGCCCACCTGGCCGCGCGGCAGGCCGCCCGCCGCGTGGACCCCGTCCGTACCCACGGTCTCGGACGCCTGCAGCGCGCCCGTCACCGTCACCTCGCCGGAGGGGGCCGCCGGTGGGCGCTCGCCCTCGGCCAGCCAGCCGCGGACCACCGGCAGCGTCTTGCCGCCCTCCGTCCGCAGCAGCGTCAGCACATACGCGCCGCGCCTGCCGTCCAGCTCACGGTCCGGTACGAGGAACTGCTCCCCGTACCGGCCCGTCGCCGTCGCCTGCCGTCCCGACGTCTCCTTGTCGACGGGCAGGAGCTCGTCGAGGGGGGCCGCAGCGAGCCGCTCCTGCTCCGCGGGCCGCCGCTCGGCCTCCCGGTGACTGTCCACGCGGTCCTCGAACCTGCCCAGCTGCCACGAACCCATGAAGACGCAGAACGGGATCGCCAGCAGGACGAAGACGTTGATCCCCCACCAGCGGGGCGTCAGCAGGAATCGGTACACCCCTCCACGGTACGGAACGCGCCCGCGGTCCCTCGTCCCGGGGCCGGACCACGGGCCGTCCGCCGGTCTACGCCACCGCCCCCTTCAGATGCCGGTCCGCGAAGGCGATCTCCAGGCGCACCTGCTTGATGCGCTCCTCCACCACGAGCGAGCCGTGCCCCGCGTCGTACCGGTACACCTCGTGGACCGCGCCGCGGGCCGCCAGGCGGTCCACATAGTTCTCCACCTGACGGATGGGGCAGCGCGGATCGTTGACGCCCGCCGAGATGTAGACCGGGGCCAGGACGGCGTCCACGTACGTCAGCGGGGACGACGCCTCGAAACGCTCCGGCACCTCCTCCGGGGTGCCGCCCAGGAGTGTGCGGTCCATGGCCTTCAGGGCCTCCATCTCGTCGTGGTACGCCGTGACGTAGTCCGCGACCGGCACCGCGGCGAGGCCGACGGCCCAGGCGTCCGGCTGGGTGCCGAGCCCGAGCAGCGTCAGGTATCCGCCCCACGAGCCGCCCGCGAGCACGAGCCTTTCCGGGTCGGCGAGTCCCGACGAGACCGCCCACTCGCGGACCGCCGCGATGTCCTCCAGCTCGATCAGCCCCACGCGGTGCTTGAGCGCGTCCGTCCACTCCCTTCCGTAGCCGGTGGAGCCGCGGTAGTTGACGCGGACCACCGCGTATCCGTGGTCGACCCAGGCCGCCGGGCCCGCGGCGAAGGCGTCGCTGTCGTGCCAGGTGGGGCCGCCGTGGATCTCGAACACCGTCGGCAGCGGGCCGCTCGCACCGGCCGGCCGCTGGACCAGGGCGTGGATCCGGCCGCCGGGGCCCTCCACCCAGGCGTCCTCGACCGGCACCGAGGCGGGCGCCTTCATCCCGGGCGGGTCGAGCACGACGCCGCCCCCCGTCGAACGGACCTGCGGCGGCTGGGCGGCGGACGACCACAGGTACTCGACGGTGCGGTCGGGACGGGCGGTGGCGCCCGAGACGGAGCCGGCCGGGGTCTCCATCCGCGTCAGCTCGTGCGACGCCAGGTCGTAGCGCCAGAGCTCGCCACGTGCCTCGAAGTCGTGCGCGACCAGCAGGGCCGAGCCGTCCGGGTACCACTCGGCGTTCACATCGCCGGGGAGGTCGATCGCGAGGCCGGTCTGCTCGCCGGTCGCCACGTCCCAGATCATCGGCTCCCAGCGGCCCCGCCGCTGGTGCCCGACGAGCAGCCGGGTGTCGCCGTCGACCGGTGCGAAGCCGAGCACCTCCAGGCCCAGCTCCACCGTGCCGCCCTCGGTGTCGTCGAGCCCGGCCACCACCTGCCCGTCCAGCTTCAGCACACGCAGCGCGGAGTGCATCGCGTCCCCGTGCTCGGTGTGCTCGATGGCGAGGAGCGTCCCGTCACGGGAGAGGTCGCCGACGCCCGCCGACTCCCGGTGGCGGTAGATCTCGACGGGCTCCGCGCCCGGCCGTACGACATGGACGGTCGAGCCGTCCTCGTCCGTCGAGCGGCCGATCACGGCGGTGCCGTCCCGGCCTATGGCGAGACCGCCCGGATACGAGGGCTCCAGGCCGGGTGCGGCGGGCACGTCGTCCCCGCCGCCGAACGGCTGCCGCATCCAGACGCCGAACTCGTCGCCGTCGGTGTCCGAGAACCACCAGACGGCCTCGCCGTCCGGCGTGAGCACGCCGTCCGTGGTGCCGTTCGGCCGGTCGGTGACCTGTCGCTGGGTGCCGGTGGCGCGGTCCCATGCGTACAGCTCGTACGTCCCCGTCGCGTTGGAGACGAACAGGGATCGGTCGGGGGCATCCTCGGCCCAGTCGGGCAGCGAGACACGGGGCGCCCGGAAGCGCTTCTCCCAGTCGGGCATGCCGGGCATGTCGGGTGTGCTGAGTGCGTCGTCCATGCCCCCATCAAACCGGAAACCACCGACACGCTCCTCAGCCTGTGGACAACTCCTGGCACATACCTGACAACCGGGCGCCGGTCCGGAGCGGATCATCGTCACCGCCCACCCGAACATGCCCGCCGGCCCGAGTCCCGGGTCAAGAGCCCCGGCCCGCCCGGCCGGTGGCACGCCGCCGCCGAACGCGCCGTCACCGCACGACGGTTCACTCCCGCCCGGCCGGCGGTGCCGCATGGCGGCCCGGACCTGCGACCGGAGCGGCCGTCGCTCTCGTGATCGCCGACTCGACTGCCGCCACCCGGTCCGCGAGGAGCCCGAGTGACGCGACCGCTTTCGTCACCGGGTCGCCGTCCGGACCGCCCAGCGCCTGGGACCGGACGTACCGTGCCTTGATCTCCGACCAGCGGGCGGCCTGCTCGGGCGTGAGCGCCGAGCGGAGTTCGGCCAGCTTGAGCAGGGCCGCCTCGGCTCCGTCCGTCAGGGTCTGGGCCTCGTTCGTGTAGTGGTCGTCGATCACGGCGGCCAGCTCGGCGTCGTTCATCACCGGGCTGATCCGCTCCGCGATCCGGTTCAGGTTGCGGTAGGAGCCCTGGAGGCGGAACGGCGGTTCGGTGCGGGTCGCGTCGCTGCTCGCAGCCGAGGCGATGTACGCGCCGTTCACGGCGAGAACCGTGCGCACCGCGGTGAGCAGATGCCGCAGGACACCGAGGATCCGCTCCCGCTCGGCCGGTTCGTACGGGTGCCGCAGCTCCTCTGCCCGCGCCTCCGGGTCGCCGGACGCCAGCCGCACGAACACGTCGACGTCCGCGCGGTCGCGGCCCGCCAGGGGCGCGAGCACCGGGTGGGAGGTGAGCGCGTTCTCGACGAAGCTCAGCGCGAACACGTCCTCCTTGCCGCTCAGCACGTCGCCCAGGTTCCACACGTCCGCGCGGTTGGCGAGCATGTCCGGGACGCGGAAGCGCCCGCCGGTCCCGGTGTACGGATTGCCGGCCATGCACACCGCGAAGCGCTTGCCGCGCAGGTCGTAGGTGCGGGCCCTGCCCCGCCACACGCCCTCCAAGCGCCGCTGCGCGTCGCAC
This sequence comes from Streptomyces sp. NPDC015127, assembly GCF_043080095.1. Taxonomy (NCBI): domain Bacteria; kingdom Bacillati; phylum Actinomycetota; class Actinomycetes; order Kitasatosporales; family Streptomycetaceae; genus Streptomyces; species Streptomyces sp. NPDC015127. Next base: position 226,342 of record NZ_JBIBVE010000009.1, on the reverse strand, counting down.
AGCGAGATGAACCTCTGCAGCAGCTCGGGGGAGGTGTGCTGGATGTCGTCCAGATACAGCAGGACGTTGCTGCCCGCCTCCAGCGCGAAGTTGATCTTCTCCACCTCCTGGCGGGCGGTGGCGTTCGGTGCCTCCTCGGGGTCGAGCGAGGTCACCGAGTGGCCGAGGGCCGGGCCGTCGACCCTGACCAGGAGCAGGCCGAGCCGGTCGGCGACGTACTCGATGAGTGTCGTCTTGCCGTAGCCGGGCGGGGAGAGCAACAGGAGCAGACCGTTGCTGTCGGTGCGCCGGGACGCGTCCGCCGTGCCGAGCTGTTTGGCGAGGTTGTCGCCGATCAGCGGCAGGTACACATCGTCGATCAGCCGGTTGCGCACGAACGACGGCATGACCCGCGGCCGGTGCTCGTCCAGGCGCAGCCGCGCGCGTTCGGCGGCGGCCAGTGCCGTGCGGCGCTGCTGATAATCCCGGAATCCGGGCGCGACGGTCTCGCGGAACGCGCGGGTCCGGGCGAGGAACTCGTCGATCCGCACGGTCAGGGCGCGGCGCTCGATCCGCGGATGCGCGCCGAGCAGACCCTCGACCCGTGTCGTGAGCGGCGCCGCGCAGTCGTACCGGACGAGGTCCGGGCACAGCTCCACCGCGACCGCCTCGGCGAGGTCCTCGGCCCCCACGCCGGTATCGGTCGCCTGCGCGTAGGCGGACAGCCAGTTCTCGACGACCTGGCGGCGTGCCCGCAGGTCGTCGCCGAGCCCGGCCAGATCCTCCTCGTACGCCGAACTCCCCACGGCGCGGCGGAACTTCTCGAGGAGGGTGCGCACCGCGGCGCCGGTGACGAAGCCCTCCGGCGCGCTGGTCAGCTCCTCGAAGAGGTACTCCGCCGCGAGCGCACCGTCCGCTTCCCCCGCGATCGCGCCGGCCAGCTCCGCGCGGAACGCGCCGATCGCCGGCCCGAGTCCGAACGTCTCACGGGCGCGCGCCAGCGACACCGCCCGCCGCGTCCATGCCGTGCGCTGCGCCTCGTCGGTGCCGTGCGCCCAGAACAGCTGGGCGGCGGCCCGTGCCCGCGGCGGGTGGCGCAGCAGACCGGCGCCCGCGTGGAGCCGCAGCAGGGCCGCGAGGATCAGCGCCGCGTCGTGGTCGTGGACCCCGCGCTCGTAGCCCTCGTCGTACGCGGCCTCCGCCGCCTGCCGCACCAGAGAGGCGATGTCGTCGCGGCCGTCGAGGGCTTCGGCGCCGTGCTTGTCGAGCAGCAGGGCGGCCAGGTGCTCGGCGCGGTACACGTCCGCGTTCTCCGAGGGGAGCATCTGCTCCCAGTAGGGGCGGGTGTCCGCGAAGCGCGGGTCCGTACCGACGGGAGCCCGGTAGTCGGTGCCGGTCAGGGTGAAGGCCGGGCCGTCCCCGTGCGGTACGAGCGTCAGCTCGAACGGCCGGGTGTTGACGGCGAACCGGTGCCGGCCCAGCCGGATCACGGAGCCGCCGTCCGCGTACAGGTCGGTACGGTCCCGGTGTACGCGGGCCGCCTCCTGGCGGGCCGCCTTCAGCCTGCCGGTGAGCTCCTCCGCCCGTGTTTCGTCGCCCAGCCCGCGCAGCTCGTCGGCGGTGCGGCGCACCTTGGCGACCATCGGGTCGGTGGCGAAGTACGTGCTGACCGCGTCGTCCCCGTCGAGCGAGGCGGCCCGGCGCGCGACCGTCTCCAGCACCCGCGCGGCGGATTCGGCCAGCCGCTCCGCCCGCCGGGCCGAGGCGTCCTGCAGCGTCTGCCGGCGCGACGCGAAGGCCTCGTACACCTCGGTGCGCCGGGTGCCCAACTCGGCCAGGAAGCCGTCGGACTCGGCGAACCGCGACTCCAGGTCCTCCAGCCGCAGCAGCAGACCGGCCAACTGTTCATCGCAGGAGGCGGGGTCACCGGCGGCCGCGAGCGCGGCCGTCACGGCCTGCCCCAGCAGGGCGAGTTCGGCCGCGAACTCGGCCCGGCCCTCACGGGCGAGCAACTCGCGGCGGCGCGCCTCCAGGGTGGCGCGGGCCCGGTTGACGCCGCCGAGCACCTCGGCGATCCGCTCGAGGACCGACGTCCGCAGCACCGCGTCGCCGAACTCCAGCCCTGTCACGACCTCCGTGACGCTGCGCAGCGCCTCGGTCCGTGCGTCGAGCCGGTCCACGACGGGTGCGGCCTCCGCGACGGTGGTGACCGCCTCCGCCACGGCGGTCAGTTCCTCGATCTCGGCGTGGTACCCCGCGAACGCGTCCTCCCGCGCCAGGAACGACACCGCGCGCCGGGCGAAGGAGGCGATGTCCGCGTGGGTGTCCGTGACGAGCGCGTCGATGCGTTCGGCGTCGGCGTACGGCATCTCCTTGAGCGTGGCCAACTCGCCCTGCGCCCGCCGCAGTCCGGTCAGCCCGTCCACCCACGCGGCCGCGCTGCGCGGCACCTCGCCGCGCAGCCGCCGCACCAGGGAGCCGACGCGCTCGGCCGCGGCGTCCAGCGACGCGGCGGCCCGCGCGCTCAGCGTGCGCACGGTCTCGAACTCCGCGAGCACCTGACCGGCCGTGGCCCGCATCTCGTCCAGCGGCGTGCGCAGATCGCCCACGTCCGGGTCGCCGAGCCAGTGGTACGCGTCACCGGCCCGTGTGCAGGCGGCGACCAGCGCCTCGTAGACCCCGGTCGTCGTCGGCGTCGTGCCGGTGACGGAGCGGGCGAGCGACAGGCAGTCGGAGACACCGCGGACGAGGTCGGCGTTCCCGATCCGGGCCAGCGGACCCTCGCCGGCGGGGCGGGCGGCGGCGTACGTGTCGGAGACGTACGGGGACTGCCAGCGCTGCAGCGGGTGTACGCGGGCCGGCTCGTCGCCGCCGGCGCGCAGCACGAGCAGTGTGCCGTCCTCGAAGACGGCGTAGCCGTTGCAGACGAGCGGGGTGGCGACCGTCTTGTGGATCACGTTGTACGGGAGGAGCAGGCTGCGGCCAGCCGCCTGCGAGTGGAAGACGAACAGCACGTCCTCGCCGTTGGGCGAACGGACCGTCCGCTCGTGGCGCAGCGTGCCCGTCAGCCCGGCGTCGACGTCGAAGGTGCGGGCGGTGCCGGTCGCGGCGAGGTAGTAGCCGCCGGGAAAGACGAGGCCCTGGTCCTCGGGGAGGCGCAGACACGCCTGTCCGATGCCGTCGAGGCGCACGACGGACCGGGTGGCGGTGTTGAAGACGAGATGGCGGCTCGCCTCCTCCTTGTACGGGCTGATGCGCAGCAGGACCAACGGGCCCACGCGCGCGTACGCGACGTCCGCGTCGGCCAGGGACTGCAGCGGCTCGTCGACGGGCTCGCTGTGGATGCCCTCGCCGGTCTCCGTGTCGTTCTGCGTCTTCACGGTGAGCGCTCCGCCGACGGTGGAGACGAAGACGTCGCCGCGGATGGAGATGTGGGGGTGCCTGCCGAGGACGTGGTCGTCGCGGGTGGCCGCGGTCCACTCGACGTCGTGCGACGGCGGGAAGACGTGGTCGCGCTCGCCGCGTGCGTCGAGGAACCGGGCGGTGCCGTCCGGCGCGAGCGCCCAGCGCAGCACCCGGATGTCGCCCGCCGCCTCTCCGGTCCGGAAGACGGCCAGTAGCCTGCCGTCGACGCGGCGCAGCCGCAGGAGGCGTGCGTCGCGGTAGTAGCGGTGCAGCGCCTCGAACTCGTGACGGAAGGCGGCGTCGTCGAGCAGGCCGGGAACGGCGTCGTCGGGCAGCCGGTTCAGGTGGGTGTCGTGGAGGACGAGGACGTCCCCGACGGCGGCGGTGGAGGCGGCGCCTCCGGCACGTGCGCCGGGCGCGGTGCCGAAGCCGAAGAGCAGGCGCTCGCCGACCGCGACGATGTCCCGGGGCACGGTGTCGCTTTCGGTGGTGACGCGCTCGGTGCCGGCCAGGCGGAGCTCCATGGCGCCGAAAGTCTCGACTCGCCGGGCGTTCAACGCCTCGGCCCGCCGCGCGAGTTCCGCGGCCTGCGTCCTGAGCCGCTCCCGCAGCACCTCGTACGCCCCGGCCCCGGCTCCATCTACGGCTCCATCTGCGGATTCGTCCGCGAATGACGACGCCGTCTCGGACGGGGTGGGGTGTGCGGTAGGCGTGGTCATGTCCGTGCACTCGCTTCCTGCGCTGGTCGGCGGACGTGCGGCGTCGGGTGGGCGGTGGGTCGTGGGTGTGGCGGCCGGTGGGCCGGGGACCGGCCAAGCCCCGCGGGGCTTGCCCGGGCTCGCCCAGCCCCCGGCTCCCCGGGCGCCGCCCCCGGCGGGCGTACCGCCGAGGTCCCGCTCGCGGGCTCCTGGCCCCGGCGCCGCCGACCCCCGTGCGGCAGTGCCGGAGCCGGGGCGGCGCCCGGCCCCGAGGGCCGCCTCATTCGGCGTCCCTCGTGGACTGTGCTGTCGGTCGACCGGGGCCGGCTCTGCAAGGACCACCGCCCCTGCGCGCCGGCACGCGGTCGCGGCCGTCACGCCGCCGCTGAGCCGTTCAGCGTCGACTGCGAGGGCCGGTCGACCGGCGGGGACGGGGACGGCGTCGTCAGGGGGAGGTCCGACAGGCCCAGCCGGTGCGCCACCTCCAGCAGTTCACCCAGCCGGCCGCTCCGCTCCGCCCCGCCGTCCGACTGCATCAGCCGCATCAGCAGTGCCGACACCGTCAGGTTCTGCACGTCCCCCGTCGACGCCGACCCCAGAATCCGCGTCAGGTCGTCCGTGAAGCTGCCCGACCCGTCCAGCCACGGCTTCGCCAGTGCCTGCGCCGTGTCCGAGTGCCGGACGAACGAGTCCACGCTCCGGCCGAGCGACACCGCCGACACGAGCCGGTCGAAGAACACCGACTCCCCGCCCACGATGCTGATGTCCGCGTTCTCCAGCCCGGTGGCCAGTACCGTCGCCTGCGCCTCGGCGACCTGTCGCTGCACGTCGAGGCCCGCCAGCCGGATGTCCTTCTCCGCCTCCAGGCGCAGCCGGTACTCCTCGTGCCCGCGCGACGCCTCGTCCAGCGCCGCCATGGCCGCCGCCTTCTCCGTGAGCCCCGCGGCCTCGGCCCTCAGCTTCTCGCCGATCGCCGCCGCGCTCGCCGCGCCCTTGGCCCGTACGCCCTCCGCCTCGGCGAGCAGCCGCGCCTGCGCTGCCTCTGCCTCCGCGCGGCCGGCCTTCTCGATCGCGTCGGCCTCCTTCTCGCGGACCTGCACGGCCGCGAGTCCCGCCGCGGCCGCCTCCGCCTGGATGCCCTCCGCGAGCCGCAGTTTGGCGCGGGCGTCGAGGTCCGCGGACTTCACACGCGCCTCGGCGAGCGTGACCTCCTCCGCCGCGCGGTGCACCGCCGCCTGCTCGGCCGCCTCCGCCGCCTTGATGTCCTTGACCAGCTGCTCCTGCGCCTCGGCCTCGGCCGCGATCACGACCGCCTGGCGCTGTCGCTCGGCCTCCTCCACCGCGCGCAGCCGCTTGATGGACTCCTCCTGCTCGGCGACCGTGCGGTCCACCGCGACCCGCTCGCGCACGACCTCCGCGATCTCCCGCTTCTCCGCCTCGACCTCCTTGTCGGCGGCGATCCGGGTCAGCGCCGTCTCCCGCTCGCGGGCAATGACCTCCAGCAGACGGTCCTTCTCGATCCGCTCGCTCTCGATGGCGAGGACGCGCTCGCGGTTCTTCCCCGCGACGGCCACCTCGCGCGCCTGGTTCTCGCGCTGGACACCGAGCTGCTCCTCGGTGCGCAGAAACGCGCTCTGCGCCCGTAGCCGCTCCTCCTCCGCCACCCGCGCCGTCTCGGCCTCCTCACGCGCCCGTACGGTCTCGATCTCACGGCGCTGCTTGATCTCGGCGTCGGCCTGGCGGCGCTCCAGCTCCAGAATGGCCTCGCGGGCGTCGACGTTCTGCCGGGTGATCTCCTTCTCCTCGGTGCGCTGGAACTCGTTGGTCCGCACGTGTTCGACAGCCGTCAGCTCGGTGATCTTCCGGATGCCCTGCGCGTCCAGGACGTTGGAGGGGTCGAGCTGCGAGAGCGGCGTCTGCTCCAGGTAGTCGATCGCCGCGTCCTCCAGGCTGTAGCCGTTGAGGTCGGTGCCGATGAGCTCGATGATCCTGTCCCGCAGCTCGTCGCGTTTGGTGTAGAGATCGGTGAAGTCCATCTGCTTGCCGACCGTCTTGAGCGCCTCGGAGAACTTGGCGTTGAACAGCTCCTGCAGCGTCTCCTTGGCACTCGCCCGCGCGGTGCCGATGGCCTGGGCGACCTTGATGACGTCCTCGACGGTCTTGTTGACGCGGACGAAGAACGAGATCCGGATGTCCGCCCTGATGTTGTCGCGGCAGATCAGCCCGTCGCGTCCCGTGCGCGTGATCTCGATGGTCTTCACCGAGATGTCCATGATCTCGGCCTTGTGCAGGACGGGCAGCACGATCTGACCGGTGAAGGTGACGTCGACCTTGCGCATCTTGGAGACGATCAGGGCCTTGCCCTGTTCGACCTTGCGGAACAGCCGGGTGACGATCAGCAACAGGCATACGGCTATGAGCAGGACGACGGCGACGAGCACGCCGATGCCCAGAGTGATGGCGTCCATGACGCTCCTCGGGTGAGAGGTGGAGGAGAAGAAGAGGAGGTGGGCGCGGCGGCCCGCGGGTGCGAAGGGGTGGCGGCCGGGCCGCGCCACGGTCCCAGGGAAGCGGCCGGTTCAGGCGGCGGCCGGGTCCGGGCGGCGGTCGGGTCCGGGCGGCGGTCGGGTCCGGGCGGCGGTCGGGCTCAGGCCGCGGTCGGGCGGGCGGCGCCGGGCAGTTCGCCGAAGGGTGAGTACGGCGTGACCCAGAAGAACTCGCCGGCCTCGTCGTACGCGTAGAGCAGCCCGGTCGCGCCCTGCGTCAGCGGCTCCTCGACGCTGTCGCTCCCGGTCCGCCCGCCGAGCTGTCTGACCTGCACGACGGCCGTGGAGCCGTCCCGTGCGGTGACCTCCGCCTGGCCGAAGTGCGTGTCCACCCGCCCGGTGCGGACAGTGCACGTCATGCCGACGAAGTCCTGCCGGGACGGCCCGGGTTCGTCGGGGAAGAGCTTCGCCAGCACCCGGACCAGCCGTCGCGTGACGACCCAGGCGACGAGCGCGGCGGCCGCGAGGACGGCGCAGGCGAGGGCGGCGTACGGGACGCCGGTCAGGCCGAAGCGGCGCAGCGCCACGGAACCGGCGAGGCTGGTGAACCAGGCGACGGCGACCAGCAGGGACACGGCCACGGTGACCGGCACGCCGCCGAGTCCGGCGGCGGTGCCGCCCGGGAGGTCGGCGTCGGAGTCGAACAGGTCGGGACCGGCCGCCCCGCACAGCACCAGCGCCCAGAAGGCGACGACCACCACGAGGGCGGCGCTGAAGAACACGGTGGGAAAGACGACCGCGGCCATGAGGAACTCGTTCACCGGCGCGACCCCCGTCCCGTTGTTGCCGATTCACAGCATCCTGCGCATCCCTGCGCTCCGGAGCGACCCCATGGTGACAGTCCCGGCAGCTTGCTCGCATTGCCGGATTCCGGCAGTCTTGACGTGCTCTTTATGCAGGGCCGCCGGACACGAGCCGCCCGCCGGTGAGCGGGAGGGGCGGCAGTGCGGCAAACGGCGTGAGGGGCCGGGGGCGCGGCGCGGCCGTCGCGGGAGCGGCCGCCGGGACGACAACATCGAGGCGGGGGAGCCGTGCTGGGCACGACGGAGATGCCGGAGACATACGTCGACGGGTACGCGGAGATCCTCGCCGAGGTCGGCCGGACCGGGCGCCGGCTCACCCGCGAGGAACTCGACGGCCGGCGCGCGCTCGGCGAACAGGCTGCGGAGGACGGACACGACCTGCGGCCCCTGGTCATCCAGTACTTGGCGAAGACGCGCACCGCCTGGCCCCGGACCACCTCGCCGGAAAGCGTGCTGGCCGCGGTCGAGCAGGCGGTGGACGCGTTCGCCGGCGGATACGAGCGGGCACAGCGGCTGGCCGTGCGCAAAGAGGAGGCGGCCCGGCGGGAGTTCATCGACGACCTGCTGTACGGGCGCAGCGATCCGGGCCGACTGGCGCAGCGCGCCGAGCGGTTCGGGCTGCGGCTCGCCCACGCGCACGCGGTCGGCGTCGCCGAGGCCCCCGAGGCCTACGACGACACGCACCCGGTGACCCGCAGGGTGGAGGCGGCACTCCTCAGCCGCTTCGGAGACCGCCGGATCCTGCTGACCACCAAGGACGGCCGGCTGATCTGCGTCGTCCCGGCCGACCAGGAGGAGGTCGTACGGTACTTCGCCAAGCAGGCGTACGCGGCGACCGGCGGCGGCCGGGCGGCGATCGGCCGCCCCCACCCGGGCGCGGGCGGTGTCGTCCGCTCGTACGAGGAGGCCCTGAACGCCCTCGACCTCGCCCACCGCATGGGGCTCGACGAGCCGGTGCTCCACGCGGCCGACCTGCTGGTCTTCCCCGTCCTCGCTCGCGACCGGGAGGCCATGGCCGACCTCGTGCGCAGCGCGCTGGGGCCGCTGCGGCAGGCCAGGGGCGGGGCGAAGCCTCTGCTGGACACCCTGCACGCGTACTTCGACGCCGGATGCGTGTCGGCCCAGGCGGCCCGGCGGCTGAACCTCAGCGTCCGCGCGCTCACGTACCGGCTGGACCGCATCCACCGGCTGACCGGCTCCGACCCCACGGACCCGGTGCACCGGTACACCCTGCAGACGGCGGCGATCGGCGCGCGCCTGCTGGACTGGCCCGCGCAGGACCTCTGAGCGCGCGGCGCCCCCGGTCCTCCGAGCGGCAGCCCTAGAGCGTGCCCGGGCGGCGTACGGCGACGGCCGCCGAGTAGCCGGGGTCGGCGGGCAGGTCGGCGATCAGCCAGAGGTCCTGGGGGGCCGGCCGGGCACCGCTGCCCACGTACGCGAGCGCCAGGTCCTCGTTCAGACCGACACCCATCGCCTTGAGCATCGCCTCCTTGCGCGTCCAGCAGCGGGCGAACGCGGCGGTCCGGTCGGCCGAGGGAAGCGCGGCCAGCTCCGCCCGCTCGTCGGGGTGCAGTTGGTTCGCGACGTCGTCGGCGGTGCCGGCCGACGGCAGGATCTCGACATCGATGCCCACGGGGACGGAGGCGAGCGCGATCATCACCATGCCGCTGGTGTGCGACAACGAGAAATGGACGGCCCTGCCCGGGACATAGGGACGGCCGTGCGCCCCGCCGCAGTGCGCGCACGGCTCCCGCACGAGCGACACGTCCTGCGGCGCCTGCCCCAGCCGCTCCCCGAGCAGCCGACGCAGCGTCACATGCGCGACGGCGAAGGCGTCCCGGTCCGCGGGGCGCCGGAACACCGCGAGGCGCGCGGCCTCCTCGGCGTCCAGCACCTGCGCGTGCGCGAGGGCCTCCTCCGCGTGCTCGGGCACCCGGCCGGACCACACCAACTCCAGCCCGGGCAACGGCTGCCCTATGTCCCCGGCCATCACGTCCTCCGCATCGGTCGCACGGTTCACTGGCTGTGACCGTACTGCACCGCACGCCTCGCCGGCCCTGTTGTGGGCGCAGCTCACGGCGAGACGCGTGGCACCGCCGCGGCGGGACGCCGTCCCGGCGCGGATCCGGCCCGTGGCGGGGGCCGGACCCTCGAGCACCTCGAGCACCTCGAGCGCCGGGACGGCTGGACCGCTCGGACGCTCCGGACGGTCAGATGCCGACGCCGAAGTCCTGCGCGATGCCCCGCAGTCCGGAGGCGTAGCCCTGGCCGACGGCGCGGAACTTCCACTCCGGGCCGTTCCGGTACAGCTCGCCGAAGACCATCGCGGTCTCCGTGGACGCGTCCTCGCTGAGGTCGTAGCGCGCCAGCTCGGCACCGCCCGCCTGGTTGACGACGCGGATGAACGCGTTGCGCACCTGGCCGAAGGACTGGCTGCGGCTCTCGCCCTCGTGGATCGAGACCGGGAACACGATCTTGTCGACCTCGGCGGCCACGCCCGCCAGGTCGACCTTGATCTGCTCGTCGTCGCCCTCGCCCTGACCCGTGAGGTTGTCGCCGGTGTGCTCGACGGAGCCGTCGGGGCTCTTGAGGTTGTTGAAGAAGACGAAGTGCTGGTCGGTGAGGACCTTGCCGTTCGCATCGACCAGCAGGGCGCTGGCGTCGAGGTCGAAGTCGGTCCCCGTGGTGGTGCGGACGTCCCAGCCGAGACCCACGATGACCGCGGTCAGGCCCGGGGCCTCCTTGGTGAGCGAGACATTGCCGCCCTTGGAAAGGCTGACACCCATGGAAATCCCCTGCGCAATCCGGCGCGGGCCGCGCCTCTTGACGATTTCTTTGCCCGACCGAGCCAACGAGTGAGCCCCCGCGCCGGTTCCCCGCTTCCGCGGAGCAACCGGCTCGAGTGACACCGGCCCGCCGCGTTGACGGCTGCCGGGCGGCCCCGGCTCGCCGCACGGACGGCCGCGGGGCGGTCCTCCGCCCGCTCCTCGGGCTCCTGCGCGGTCGATCCCGGCCCGCTCCTCGGACGGGCCGCCGTACGGGTGTCCTCGCAGGTCACGGGCATCGCCAAGGTCGCCGGGCACAGGGGGTCGCCAGGGACCGCCGAGGTCACAGGCACGGATGGTGCCGGGCCCGCCGGGCCGCCCAGGGCACCGGGCACCGGGCGCAGGGGGCCGCCGGGGCCGGGGTCACCGGGGCACCGTGGTCACTTCCGTCGCCTTCACGCTCGTCCACACGGACACGCCGTCCGCGATCCCCAGTTCGGCGGCGGCCTGCGGGGTGATCTCGGCGACCAGGTCGGGCACCCGGTCCGACACGATCAGGAGGCGCAGCCGGCTGCCGGAGACGGTGATCTCGCGGACGGTGCCCGGCCAGACGTTGCGCGGGCTGCCCTCCGGCTTGTCCCGGTGCACCGAGACGGCCTCGGGTGCGATGACCGCCAGCGCTTCGGTGCCGGCGGGGAGCGGGTCCGCAGCCACCAGCGTGCCGCCGCCGTCCAGGTCGAGCCCATGGGCCGAGGCCGTGCCGGGCCACGCATTGCGGCCGAGCATGCGGGCCACCCACGGCGAGCGCGGGTGCCGGGTGACCTCGGCGGGCGGCGCGTCCTGGATCGCGCGCCCGTCGTCGAGTACGAGCACCCGGTCGGCGAGCGAGACGGCCTCCACCGGGTCGTGCGTCACGATCAGGCAGACGCCGCCGAAACCGTCGAGATGGCTGCGCAGGGTGTGACGTACGCGGGCCCGGGCGGTCTGGTCGAGCGCGGCGAGCGGTTCGTCGAGGAGCAGCAGCCGGGGCCGCGCCGCCAGCGCGCGGGCCAGGGCGACCCGCTGGGCCTGACCGCCCGAGAGCTGCGCGGGCCTGCGGTGGGCGAGGTGCCCGACGCCGAGCCGGTCCAGCCACTGCTGGGCGCTGCGGCGCGCCTCCGCGCGGCGCACACCCTGGGCGCGCAGCCCGTAGGCGGTGTTGGCGAGCGCGTTCAGATGCGGGAACAGCGCACCGTCCTGCGGCACCCAGGCGACACCGCGCCGGTGAGGGGGCAGGGAGGAGACGTCCGCGTCGCCGAGCCGGAGCACGGCGTGCGAGCGGGCGGTGAGGCCGAGCAGGGCGCGCAGCAGGGTGGTCTTCCCGGCTCCGTTGGGGCCGACGACGGCGATGGTGGTGCCGGGTCCGGCGTCCAGGGTGAGCCGGTTGAAGCCCGTGACCTCCGCGTGCAGCGCCCAGCCGTCCTGCGGAAGCAGGAGGTCCGGCCCGGCGGTCGAGGGACCTTCCGAGCCACCCTGTGCGTCCTCTGTGCCCTGTGCGTCGGGCGCGGGGGCCCGGTCGCCGCCGCGCGGGGTTCCCGCCCACCGGCCCCGCAGAGCCACGAGGACCACCAGGGCGATGGCGAGCAGCAGGAGCGACACGGAGGTCGCCGCGTCCGGGCGTTCCTGGAGCAGCAGATAGACCTGGAGGGGAAGGGTCTGCGTCGTCCCGGGCAGGTTCCCCGCGAAGGTGATCGTCGCGCCGAACTCGCCCAGGGCACGGGCCCAGGTCAGGGCCGCCCCGGCGATCAGCCCCGGCATCACCATCGGCAGCGTGACCGTGAGGAACACCCGTACCGGCGAGGCCCCCAGGGACGCCGCCGTCTCCTCGTACCGCGGCCGCAGACCGCCGAGCGCCCCTTCGAGGCTGATCACCAGGAAGGGCATCGCGACGAACGTCGCCGCGAGAACGGCGCCCGACGTGTGGAACGGCAGGGTGACGCCGAACGTGTCCTCCAGCCAGGGCCCGAGCAGTCCGCGCCGGCCGAAGGCCAGCAGCAGCGCGACGCCGCCGACGGTGGGCGGTAGCACCATCGGCAGCAGGACCAGGGAGCGTACGAGTGCCTTGCCGGGGAAGGGCACTCGGGCCAGCAGCCAGGCCAGCGGCACCCCGAGGACCAGGGACAGGCCGAGCGCCCAGAACGAGACCACCAGCGAGAGGCGCAGCGCCTCGGTGGTGCCGGGGCTGGTCAGGTGGCTGCCGAGCGCGCCCCAGTCCGTACGGGCGAGTACGCCGACGAGCGGCAGCAGCAGGAGGGCGACGGCGAGCAGCGCGGGCAGAGCGAGCGCGACGGGCGTGCGGACGCGCGGCGCGCGGCCCTTCGGCGCACGGTCCCGCGGCGCGCGGCCCTCTGGTGCACGCTCCCGCAGCGCGCGGCCGTCCGGCATGCCGGATTCGTGCGCCGACGCCTGGTCGGGAAGGCTGTGGTGACGTTTCATCGGAGATCTCTCGCCTCGCTGTGCAAGAGGGACCCGCGGTCGTGGACCTCGGGCCCCTGCCGCGTCCGTCACGGCTGCTGGAAGCCGGCGTCCCGGAAGAGCTTCTGAGCCTCGGGCGCGGCGAGCCACTTCACGAACGCGTCGGCCGCGTCCGCGTGCCGGGAGCTCTGCAGGGTCGCGGCCGGGTACCGCGCGATCGCGTTCTGCGCGTCGGGGATCTCGACCGTGTCGACCTTGCCGGTGGCGGCGTCCGTCTTGTAGACGAGGCCGGCGTCCGCCTCGCCCAGCTCGACCTTGCTGAGGACGGCGCGGACGTTGGGCTCCTCCGAGACGGGCCGTACGACGACCTTCCCGGCGTCGAGGATCTGCCGGCTGTACCGGCCGACCGGCACCTCGGGGGCGGCGAGCACGACCTCGACGTCCGGGTCGGCGAGGTCCCTCAGCTCGGCGATCTTCTCCGGGTTGCCCTCGCCGGTGGCGATGACCAGCCGGTTCCTGGCGATGATCACTGGGCTGTCCGTCTCGTCGCCGAGACCGTCCATGGTCCTGGTGTCGGCGGTGACCAGTACGTCGGCCGGTGCGCCCTGGCGCACCTGGGCGGCGAGTTCCTGCGATCCGGCGAAGGAGAAGGTGATCTCGGTGCCCGGATGGGCCTTTTCGTACGCCGCGCCGGCCTTCGTGAAGACATCGGTGAGCGAGGACGCGGCCAGTACGGTCAGCGCGGCACGGGGCGCGTCCGAACCGGATCCCGACGCGCCGGTGTCCTGCCGGTCGCCGCCTTCGCTGCCGCACGCGGCGAGCGGGGCGATCAGCGCGACGGCCGCGACGGCGACAGCGGCGCGACGCCGGGTGAGGTGGAGGGCCAGGGACATGACGGGGACTCCTTGCGGGGACGCGGTCGGCGGATGCCGCCCGAGCGGATGGTGAAGGGCCGAGCCGGTGACGGCGGCGCCGCTGGTCTGCGGTGCGCCCTGGTCTGCGATGCGGCCGCGCGACGGCTGGACGGCGGGTCCCGGGACCGGCCGCCGGGCCGGCCGGTCAGGTCCGGTCGATGTGCACGCTGGTCGACTTCACACGGGCGGTCGCCTCCACGCCGACCTCCAGGCCCAGTTCCTCGACCGCCTCCCGCGTGAGCAGGGACACCAGGCGGTGGGGTCCCGCCTGGATCTCCACCTGCGCCGCGACATCGCCGAGCTTGACGGCGGTGACGATGCCGGGAAAGGCGTTGCGGGCCGAGGTGTACGAGCCCTCGTCCTCGTCGTTGCCGCTCTGGGCGACCTCGACCGAGAACGCGGCCAGGTCGCGGCCGTCGATGAGGCGGCGCCCGCTCTCGTCGCGATGGGTCGCGACCCGGCCGGCGTCCGCCCAGCGGCGCGCGGTGTCGGGACTGACGCCGAGCAGACGAGCCGCCTGTCCGATGGTGTAGGACTGCATGTGCGACAGGATACGGCCCGAAAGCTCTCATCTGCCAAGCTTTGGATCAATACACATGGCAGATGCAGGGTTCATTGTGGGATCCGACACAGGAGGACCGGCCGTACGGCACCACAGCGGTGCGACCTGCGTACGCCCACGGGGTCAGGCGGCGGCCAGGGCCTCCGCCGGCGAGAGCCGGGAGGCCCGGACGGCCGGGTAGAGGCCCGCGAGGGCCCCGATGACCAGGGTCGCCCCGATGCCGCCGGCCATGGCCCAGGGCGGGACGACGGTCGGCCACCCTTGGTACAGGTCGTATCCGGCGGTGACGGCGATGCCGAGCACGGCTCCGCCGGTCCCGCCGAGCGCGGAGAGCAGCAGGGACTCCGTGAGGAGCTGCGTACGGATCCGGCCGCGCGTCGCGCCCAGCGCACGTCGCAGTCCGATCTCGGCACGGCGCTCCAGTACCGAGATGACCATGGTGTTCGCGACGCCGACCCCGCCGACGAGCAGCGCGACCGCGCCCAGTCCGAGGAGCAGCCCGGTGAACGCCTTGCCCGCGGCCTGCTGCGCGGCCAGGGCGTCCGATGGGCATGAGACCTCGGCCTCGCCGGGGGCTGGGGGGTTGGCGGTGGCGCCGAGGACCTCGCCGACGGCCTCGACGGCGGAGTCCTCGTGTCTGCGCAGCCGCCTTCTGCTGCGCCGGGGGGACGCGCACGCGGCGCAGTCCGCGGCCCGTGAGGCGCTTCGCATCCTCGACGAGGTCGGGGCCATGCCCGCCCTGCGGACCGAGGAGGTGCTGTACCACTCCGCCGCCGTGCTCTCCGCCTGCGGCGCTCGCGACGAAGCCGAGCGCCTGCTCGAACGCGCACGCGCCGAGGTCGCTCGCAAGGCGGAGCTGATCGGCGACAGCGCTCTGCGTCAGCGCTTCGTCGCAGAGGTGCCCCTCGACCGGGCTGTGCGTTCGGGCGAAGGGATCGTCCGCTGAGCATCGGGGAGTACGGGCCGGAGCCCGCCCTGCACCCCTGACCGGCCACTCGTACGGTGGAGGAAGAAGCAGGGAACGGGCGGGGACGAAGACGGAGGCGACGCCTCCGGCCGATGGGCCCGACCGGCCGACGGGCCGACCCAAGAGTGCGGAGCCTGCCATGGCGGAGCGTTCGGCGGCACAGCAAGCCGCGGCAGCGGAAGGCTCCGCCGCCACCGGGCCCCTGGACGAGGGCCGGGACGCGTTCCGCCGACATGCCTGGGCGGAGGCGTACGACCGCCTCGCGGCCACCGACGCGCGGGAGCCGCTCCCGACACCCGACCTGGACCTGCTCGCCCGCGCCGCCTACCTGATCGGCCGGGAGGACCGGGCCGTGGAGTGCTGGGAGCGGGCCCACTTCGCGCTGGGCGAGGCGGGCGCGGTCGGCCCCGCCGCACGCTGCGCCTTCTGGATGGGCCTCACGCTCGCCCTGCACGGGCACCACGAGCGCGCCGGAGGCTGGTTCGGCCGCGCCGCCCGCTTGCTGGACGACGCGGGCGGGGACCACGTGGAGAGCGGCTACCTGCTGGTGCCCGCCGGTCTCCGGGCGATGGGGGCCGGCGACCACGAGGCGGCGCGCGCCGCGTTCGCCGAGGCCGCCCGGATCGCCGACCGGTTCGGCGACCCCGACCTCGTCGCCCTCGGCCGCCTCGGTCAGGGGCAGGCGCTCATCGGCGGCGGCGACGTCGTCCGCGGCCGGGCGCTGCTCGACGAGGCGATGGTCGGCGTCACCGCGGGGGAGGTCTCCCCGATCACGGCCGGCATCGTCTACTGCGCCGTGATCATCGCGTGCCGGGACACGTTCGACGTCCACCGCGCCGCCGAGTGGACCGCCGCACTCAGCCGCTGGTGCGCCTCCCAGCCCGACCTCAGGCCGTACCGGGGGCAGTGCCTCGTCCACCGCTCCGAGATCATGCAGCTGCACGGCGAGTGGGCAGACGCCCTGGCCGAGGCACAGCAGGCCTGCGCCCACACGGACGCCCCGGCCGCCGACCCCGCCGCGGGCATGGCCCACTACCAGCGCGCCGAACTGCTGCGCCTGCGCGGCGCCTTCGGCCGTGCCGAGGAGGCATACCGCCAGGCCGACCGGTGGGGACACCCGCCGCAGCCCGGGCTCGCCCTGCTGCGGCTGGCGCAGGGCCGGACCGACGACGCCCTGGCCGCTGTCCGCAGGGTCGCGGCCGAGGCCGAGCACGACCCCGTGCGGCGCTCCCGCGTCCTCGCCGCCTACGCCGAGATCGCCCTCGCGGCGGGCGACACCGACGCCGCCCGCAACGCCGCCCGCGAACTCGCCAGGGCCGCGGACGACCTGGCCGCGCCCTACCTTCGCGCGGTCGCCGCCGGCGCCCGCGGCGCAGTCCTGCTCGCCGGGGGAGACCCGGAGGGGGCCGGGCAGGCGCTGCGCGACGCGTGGGCGGCCTGGCAGGAACTGGAGGTCCCGTACGAGGCGGCGCGGGTGCGCGTGCTGATGGCGGAGGCGTACCGGGCGCTCGGCGACCACGACTCGGCCGAAATGGCACTGGACGCCGCCCGCGCCGTGTTCGAGCGACTGGGAGCCGCCCCGCAGCTGGAGCGCGTGGACCGACTGTCCCGGCGCGCCACGGCACACCGGCTGCCGGGCGGGCTCACCCCGCGCGAGGCGGAGGTGCTGAAGCTCGTCGCGGCGGGCGCCTCCAACCGCGAGATCGCGACCGCGCTCGTCATCAGCGAGAAGACCGTCGCCCGGCATCTGAACAACATGTTCCACAAGCTGGACGTCGGCTCGCGCGCGGCGGCCACGGCGTACGCGTACGAACACGACCTGGTCTGACGCGGATGTGGGTGGTTTCACCCACACCGATACGGCAGCCGAGATGCACATTTCCCCCGATGTGCCGGAAACCCCGCCGCCGCCACACTCTCCATGGATCCGCGGAACAACCGCCGAAGAAGACCGCGGATCCGAGGAGAGGAGGCGGCGATGAACCGCACATCCACCGTGGGAGCGGAGGCCCGGCAGCGGCTCCTCGCGGAGATCCCGCTCACCGAGCACCACCGTGACCTGGCCGGCGTCCCCACCGCCGTACTGGAGGGCGGCAGCGGACCCCCGATGGTCCTCCTCCACGGCATCGGGCAGTCCGCCCTCGGCTGGATCCGGGTGATTCCGGACCTGGCCTCGTCCTGGACGCTGATCGTCCCCGACCTGCCCGGCCAGGGCGCCTCCCGGGTCCCCGGCGACGGCCCCCTCACCGCCGGCCGGGTCGTGGAGTGGCTGGCCGAACTCGTCGCGACCACCTGCGGCGCCCCGCCCGTCCTGGTCGGCCACAACGTGGGCGGTGCCGTCGCCGCCCGCTTCGCCGCCGCGCACGGCGACCGGGTCGCCGCGCTGGTCCTGGTCGACGCGTTCGGCCTGGGCCCCTTCCGCCCGGCCCCGCGCTTCGCGGTCAGCATGGCCGCGTTCCAGATGCGCACCACCGAACGGACGCGTGACCGCATGCTCGGACGCTGCATGGTCGACTTCGACGGCGTACGGGACGACCTCGGCGAGCGCTGGGACGGCATCGCCGACTACGCGCTCGACCGCGCCCGCACCCCCGACGTGAAGGCCGCGGGCCGCGCGCTCATGAAGGAGTTCGCGCTCCCCGTGATCCCCCCGGCCGACCTCGCCGCCATCCCCGCCCCCACGACCCTCGTCTGGGGCCGCCAGGACCCCGAGGCGCGGCTCCGGTACGGCGAGGAGGCCGCCGCCCGGCACGGCTGGCCGCTGCACGTCATCGACGACTGCGGCGCCGACGCCCACCTCGAACAGCCCGACGCCCTGGTGGCGGCCCTGCGCACCGCCCTGCGCGCCACGCACGGAAGGACCCGGCCATGACCACCCCCACCAAACCCCCCACCACGGACCGGATCCGCACCGCCTGGGACACCCTGGCCCCCGGGTTCGACCGCCACACCACGCCGCACACCATGCGGTTCGGTGAACAGGCCTTGGCCGGGACCACCATCGGCCCCGGCACCCGCTTCCTGGACGTGGCCGCGGGCAGCGGCGCCCTGGCCCTGCCCGCGGCGCGCCGGGGTGCCCGGGTCGTCGCCGTCGACATCGCACCGGCGATGGTGGAGCGGCTCACGGCCCGCGCCCGCGCCGAGGGCCTGGAACACGTCCGCGCGCTCGTCATGGACGGCGAGCACCTGGACCTGGACGACGACACCTTCGACGTGTCCGCGTCCCTCAACGGAGTGTCGCTCTTCCCCGACCTGGGGCGCGGTCTCGCCGAGATGGCCCGGGTCACCCGCCCGGGCGGCACGGTGCTGGTGGCGGCGTTCGGCCCGCTGCAGAAGGCCGAGTTCATCGCGTGGACGGTGGGCGCCCTGCGGGCTGCCGTCCCCGGCTTCGCCGGCCTGCCGACGGACCCGCCGCCCCTGCCCTTCCGGCTCACGGACCCGGAACGCTTCGCGGCCGTACTGCACGAGGCGGGCCTTGCCCAGGTGACCGTCCGTCAGGCCGTGATGGACATGCCCTTCGGCTCCGCCGCGGAACTGCTGGACACCATCCGCAGCAGCCACCCCCTCGGCGCCCAGTGGATCGCCGGCCTCACCGAGGCCCAGTCCACCGAGGTCCGCCAGATCCTGGACGGCATGCTCCGCGAACGCTCGGGCGGCGCCCCGGGCACGGTCCTGCACACCACGATCAACGTCGCCAAGGGGACGCCCTAGGCGTTCACAGGGAGGCTGTCGCGCAACGCATCAGGGCCGGTTTCCCGTGAAGGAAACCGGCCCTGACCTGGTGTTTCAGCTGTCGGGGTGGCGAGATTTGAACCCACGACCTCTTCGTCACGAAGGAACTTGGGTGGGCGGCTGACCTTGGGCGGTGTGCCTCTCGCCCGCTGTGATGGTCCGCAGGTGTGCGCGGTTGTCCGCCGCTGTCCGTCGGCATTGTCACGCAGTTAGACACTCACACAGCAAGCTGGCGGGAGCTTCAGTCGCCCGCGAACCACAAGTAGCTGCCTGGGGTAGCCGCGCACTGTTCCAGCATCGTTGTGAGATCGTCCAGCGCAGCGAGCTGACGCTCATCAGCGCAACTCCGCCTCAAGCCGTGGATCTCCTGGAGGGCGGCCGCGGCCTCCTGCTCGTTCATCAACGTGTCCCCGTACGGATCGACGGCGGTAAGCCTCCCGGATACTCCGAGGAGCTGGAGCGAGCCGAGTGCATCGGCCTGTGCGTCGCCGTGCCCGAAGGAGCTCCGCAGGAGTGTTGCACGGGACTTGCGCCAGTTGTTGCGTGCCGGCCGTGACGAGTGCAGCTCCAGATCAATCCCCATGCTGCAGGATGACGCGCTGCGCTGCTGCACAGCCACTACTGCCGAACGGAGTCGCTCGCTTGCCTCACGTCAGCGTTGAGGGACTGTCGCACGTGATCTACGAACGCTTGCCGAGCACGCCTGTACAGCGCGGGGACATAGCTCCCGAGCACCATCCCGTCGTCGGTTGGCCACTCGACGTCTTCTTCGCTCTGGGAAGAGAGAAGACATACGTCAGCAACATGCTTGAGTCGTTCCATCAGCGGGATGACCGCCTCGGGCGCGTCCAATCCGACCAGGCTGGCGGCCTTGCCCAGAGCTGTGTGCGCATCATTCAGCCTGGTCTCTGCATCCTCACGAGCTGCGGACCCTGGCGGAAGCGAAGCACACCATGACATGCTCACGGCTGCCTTCTCGAACCCGTCTGCTGCTACGAGAAGATCTACGTAGGCCTGTCTCTGGGCGGTGCGACGCGCTTCGGCGTGTAGGGCACGAGCGGCTATCTTCGCCGCTTCTACCGCATTGTCCGCAGCGCATCGGGCTGCTCTGGCCTGCAGATACGTCGCTGGAAGTCCCAGAGCCGTGAATCCGGCTGCGACTACGGCGGCTATCCCTCCAAGATCCATGCACCTCATCATGGTGGAAGCTCTGCTCGCTCACCGGGTATGTCGGGAATGGGTGAACACGAGGTCGGTGGAGCGGCTTTGGGCTGGAGCTGCTTTGAGGCAAGTGATCATGGCCCCGTAAGCTTCCGACGCGTCGGGCAGTCTGTGGACCTGCCCGTTAAAGCACGACGTTGGGGCCATGATCTTAGAGCCTCGCCCCAAAGTGGCTGCCTAAAGCCGTGGAGCCGACCGCCCCAGCCACAGAGGGTGTCTCCCAAGTCGTGCCCGCAGTCCGCCAGCGCGCCGCAGAGGCGGCCGCGCCCGCGCCGTGCGCGGGCCTTGATGAAGTAGGGAAAGTCTTATCCCGCTGGGATGAGGCGCTTGCCGTCGTGGCTCCGCACGTGGGGCCCGTTGCCGTCCAAGGCGTCCAAGAGCCGGATCGCGAAGACCTCGGACATGCGCTCGCTGACCTCTTCAGGCGTGAGCCAGGAGACGGCCGTCGACTCGCTCGACGTGCGCTCGGTGCCGCCGGAAGGCTTGCAGCGGAAGACCAGGGCCACGATGCCCCGGGTCGTGTTCTTTTAGACCCCGGTGAGCTCGTCCACCTCGACGTGGATGCCCGTCTCCTCAAGGACCTCGCGAGCGACCCCGGCCTCGGGGGCCTCGTCCAGTTCGAGCACTCCGCCAGGGAGTTCCCAAGTGCCGTTGCCAGCGCGGCGGATCGCCAGGAGGCGTCCGTCCTCGCGCACCACGACCCCGGCCACGGACACAAGCCGTCACACCGGCTTACACAAAGAATCTGACACTCCCAGGGACCACGAAGATGGTCTGGCGATCGCGCCCACGGACTACACCGTCGCTGACGCTGTGAACGACTGGCTTGCGTACGGCCTGGCTGGCCGCGACCCGGGCACCGTCGTCGCCCTTCTGACCGGTGCCCGCACTGAGGAGCTGCGAGCGCTCACCTGGGAGCACGTCTTCCTGAAGGGCAGGCCGGACGCCGACCCGCCGCAGCCTCCGCACATCGCGGTGTGGCGCTCGGTCCGGCGTGGCGGCGACACGAAGACCCGGAAGTCCCGGCGAACGCTCGCCCTGCCGGCGCGCTGCGTGGAAGTTCTCTGGCGGCACTTCGAGGACCAGGGCTGGGAACGGCTCGCTGCTGGTGACAAGTGGGAGGAGCACGGGCTCGTCTTCTCGTCGGCCGTGGGCAAGCCGCTCGATGCCACGAAAGTCCGGCGCGCCTTCCGCCAGGCGCTCAAGGATGCCGAGGGCATCAACGCCGATGAGTGGACTCCTCGGGAGCTCCGGCACAGCTTCGTGTCCCTGCTCTCCGACCGTGGCGTCCTCTGGAGGAGATCTCCCGCCTCGTCGGCCACTCCGGTACGGCCGTGACCGAGGAGGTGTATCGCAAGCAGATCCGCCCCGTGATCCAGACCGGGGCCGTGGTCATGGACCGCATCTTCAAGGCCGATCCGAAGCCGTAGTCACGCAGATAGTCACGCACACCAAACAGGTCAGGCACCCACTCAATTGAGTAGGTGCCTGACCTGGTGTTTCTCTGTCGGGGTGGCGGGATTTGAACCCACGACCTCTTCGTCCCGAACGAAGCGCGCTGCCAAGCTGCGCTACACCCCGATGTCGCCCACTGTCCCGGCGACGTCGTTTACTTTAGCCCACCCGCGGCCGGAGACGAAATCCGATTCCGGGAGGCTCCCGCGCGGTCACGTCCGCAGGCCAGGGCCCGCGCGGAGACGGGGGTCAGTCCCTCGGGGTCAGGGTCAGCAGCGTCGCCTCCGGGGGGCAGGCGAAGCGGACCGGGGTGAAGCGGTTCGTGCCGCAGCCCGCCGAGACGTGGAGGTAGGCGGTGTTGCCCTCAGCCGTGTGCGTGGACAGGCCTTTCACCCGGTCCGTGTCCAGGTCGCAGTTGGTGACCAGGGCGCCGTAGAACGGGATGCACAGCTGGCCGCCGTGGGTGTGGCCCGCGAGGATCAGCGGGTAGCCGTCGGCCGTGAACGCGTCCAGGCTGCGCAGGTACGGGGCGTGCACCACCGCCAGCGACAGGTCCGCGTCCTTCTCCGGGCCGCCCGCGACCAGCTCGTACCGGTCACGCTTGATGTGCGGGTCGTCGAGGCCCGCGAAGGCGATCTCGTAGCCCTCCAGCTTCAGGCGCCCGCGGGTGTTCGTCAGGTCCAGCCAGCCCGCCGCGTCGAAGCCGTCGCGCAGCTGCTCCCACGGGTTGTGGACCGCGCCGACCGCCGGGGCGTTGCCGTTCAGGCCGTGGCGGCCCTGGGCCTTCTCCAGGAGGTAGCGGGCGGGGTTGCGCAGCTTCGGGCCGTAGTAGTCGTTGGAGCCGAAGACGTACACGCCGGGGTAGTCCATCAGCGGGCCCAGCGCGTCCAGGACCTCCGGGACGCCTTCCGTGTCGGAGAGGTTGTCGCCGGTGTTCACGACGAAGTCGGGGCGCAGGCCGGCCAGGGACTGCAGCCAGGCGCGCTTCTTGCGCTGGCCGCTCACCATGTGGATGTCGGAGACCTGGAGGACGCGCAGCGGCCGCATACCGCGCGGCAGGACCGGCACGGTGATCCGGCGGAGCCGGAAGGAACGGGCTTCGAACCCGGCGGCATAGGCGAGGCCGGCCGCGCCGACTGCCGTGATTCCTGCGGTGATCTTCAAGGGCATCCCGTAGCGTGCGCGCATACGCCCATCGTTGCAGACCGTTCAGGGCCTGGGGAGCGGCGGGCGGTCACCGGCCGGGTCGCACGCGGCCGGCGGCGTGCGCAGCGGCAGCGCGAGGAGCAGCGCCAGCGAGATCCAGACGTACGTGTTGCCGCCGAGGAAGCCGTCGACTCCGGACGAGTCCCTGCTCCACAGCCACACCACACTGCTGCTCAGGACCACGGGCAGTGCCACGGCCCAGGTCAGCAGGCGGCGACGGTCCTGTCCCTCCGGCGCGCGCAGGGCGGCGTCGGTCAGCACCACGAGGGCCGGGGCCAGCCAGACCAGGTGGTGCACCCAGGTGACCGGGCTGATCAGGCAGGCGAGGACGCCGGTCAGGGCGAAGGCGGCGGCGTGATCACGGGCGGCGTTCGCCTTGCGGACGCGTACGGCCCAGACGGACAGCAGCGCGACCACCCCGAGCGCCCAGACGGCCCGGCTCGGCTCGGCCGGGTCGAAGAGGCGCGCCACCAGTCCCTGCCACGACTGGTTGGAGACGTACGCGAGCGCGCCGACGCGGTCGGTGTCCCACAGCGCCTCGGTCCAGTAGACGCGGGAGGCGTCCGGCGCCGCCCATGCGGCGATCCCGGTGGCCCCGAGGGCGACGGCCGTGGCGGTGGCGGCGGCGCGCGGCCGGCCGGTGAGGAGCAGATGGAGGACGAAGACGGCGGGGGTGAGCTTGATCGCGGCGGCCAGGCCGATGCCGATGCCCGCGTACCGCGAGCCACGGCCGCCGGCGAGCAACCGGGCGTCGATGAGGACGAGCGCCAGCAGGAGCAGGTTGACCTGGCCGAAGCTGATGGTGTCGCGGACCGGTTCCAGCAGGGCGAAGGCGCAGCCCGCGAGGGCGAGGGCGTACCAGGGCGTCCAGCCCTTCCGGCGGACGAGGGGGCCGGCGGTCCAGCGCAGGATCACGGCGACGGCCGCCGCGTTGGACAGCACGCTGAACGCCACGGCGCTCCGCCAGTCGACGAGCGTCATCGGCAGCATGCACACGGCAGCGAAGGGCGGGTACGTGAAGCCGTAGTGCGTGCCCGGGACGAGGTAGTCGTAGAGGGCGCCGCCGCCCGTCCAGTGGTGCACGGCCCCGTAGTAGACGCCCAGGTCGAACCAGTCCCGGTGCAGCGGGACCGTCGTGAGGAACAACAGGACGGCGGCGGCCAGTCCGGCGATCAGGAGCAGCCGCCCGCGCGTGGTCACGGGCCACCGCCAGGCGGTCCCCGTCGTCTCCAGTTGTGTCATGCCGTACTCCCAACAGGCCGGTGGGCGAACCGATGGACGCCCCACAGCGCCGTCAGCGCGAGCAGTCCGCCGCTGACGGCGAGCGCCAATTGCGTGGCGTCGGGGGCGAATCCGCTCGGCAGCACGGCCAGAGCGAGGACTGCGCTGGCCGCGGCGGCAGCCCGGCGCAGCGGCCTTCCGGGGCCGGCGGCGGCGATCAGGAACAGGCCCCACAGCACGTACCAGGGCCGTATCGCCGGGCCGAGGAGGGCCACCGCCATCAGGCTGAGGCCCAGCGCGTGGACCGGGCGCAGCCGATGGTGGCGGCGCCAGGCGACCAGAACGGCCAGGCCCGTGGCGGCGAGGCCGAACAGGTGCCAGGCGGGCAGCGCATGGCGGGCGAGGTCCGCGAGACCGCTGCCCGCGTCGCTCAGCACGGCGGTGGTCATGCGGCCGAGGGTGGAGGTCAGGGACCAGTTCTCCGCGGAGACCGGGGTGTCGAGCGCCGCGAGCCAGCCGTAGCCGGTGCCGACGAGCGCGGTCGTCGCCACCGTGGCCCCCGCGCACACGCACAGCACCGCGAGGGCGGCGGACAGCCGCGGAGCCCGCGCCCAGGGCGCCGCCTGCCGGGACCACAGCACGACGACGGCGATCAGCCCGAGCGCGGCCGGAGCCTTCACCAGGGCGGCGAGCGTGATCAGGACGACCGCGACGACCGGCCTGCGGCCGAGGGCGGCGAGCAGCCCCGCGCCCAGCAATCCGATCATGATCGCGTCGTTGTGGGCGCCGCCGACGAGGTGCAGCAGCACCAGCGGATTGAGCGCGCCGAGCCAGAGCGCGACGGACGGATCGGTTCCGCAGTGCCGGGCAAGTCGCGGCAGACACAGCGCCATCAGGGCGACGCCGAGCAGGGCCAGCAGCCTCATGCCCAGCACACCGCCGGTCAGCCGGTCCGCCGAGAACGTGCCGAAGTCCGCCGCCCCCGCTATCGCCGAGGCGAAGGCCAGGAAGACCGGGCCGTACGGGGCGGGGGTGTCGCGCCACAGCGGCGCGACCTCGGCCGCGAGCGGACCGCCGAGGTGGGAGGGGCCGTATGTGTACACGTCGAGCCGGGCGTCGACCATCGTGCCCTGCGCGAGGTAGCTGTAGACGTCCCTGCTGAACAGGGGCGGTGCCACGACGAGCGGCGCCGCCCACAGCACGAGCGTCACCAGCAGGTCGCGGCGCCCGGGCGGCCGCGGTCCGCGCACCGCCCGGCCCGCCAGGGCCCAGGCCGCGATCAGGACGACGAGCCCGAAGTACGCGCCGACCAAACCGATCGCGGCGGCTCCCGAGTCAGGGGCGAGCACCTCCCGCACGGGCAGCGCTCCGGCGCCCACGCCGCCCGCCGCGAGCGCCGTCGAGCCGATGAGCCCGAGCAGTTGGCAGTGGCGGAAGTCGACGGCTCGGCCGACGGGGAGACGGAGGGACGACACCAGCGCAGGCTGTCAACGGACGGTGTCGGGGAGGCGACGCCCCGGTCGCCCGGGAGGGGCCGTCGGGTGTCCGCGGCCTTACGAGCCCGGCGCGCGCGCCTCTCCGCGCCGCGACCCGGCGCCGCAGGCGGCGCGCGTCGTGCGAAATGCGCGGGCGTATCCCGTCGCGTACCTGCGACACTTGGGCGCATGACCACGCTCAAGTCCAAGCTGCAGGAAGACCTCACCGCGGCGATCAGGGCGCGCGACGAACTGCGCTCCTCCACGCTCCGGCTGACCCTCGCCGCTGTCACCAAGGAGGAGGTCTCGGGCAAGACGGCCCGTGAGCTCTCCGACGACGAGGTGCAGAAGGTGATCGCCAAGGAGGCGAAGAAGCGCCGCGAGGCCGCCGACGCCTTCGCGCAGGGCGGTCGTGCCGAGCAGGCCGAGCGCGAGAAGGCCGAGGGCGCGATCCTCGACGCCTACCTGCCGCAGCAGCTGACGGACGACGAGCTCCACGCGATCGTGGCGCAGGCCGTCGAGGAGGCCAAGGCGGCCGGCGCCGAGGGCCCGCGGGCCATGGGCGCCGTCATGAAGATCGTGAACCCGAAGGTGGCGGGACGCGCGGAGGGCGGCCGAGTCGCGGCCGCGGTGAAGCAGTTGCTCGCGGGCTGAGCGCCCGCGAAGTCGACGAAGGGGGACCCGGTCACCGGGTCCGCGCACGAAGCCGACGAGGCGCACCGGTCACCGGCGCCGCCCGCGAAGTCGACGAAGGGGGACCCGGTCACCGGGTCCCCCTTCGTCACGACTGCGAGGTCTCTACGGCCAGTTGCCGCCGCCACCGCCCCCGCCGTTGCCCTGACCGCGGTTGTTTCCGCCGCCGATCAGGTCCGGCGCGATGCTGATGCCGGGGAAGGGCTCGTTGTCGCCGGGCTTGTCCTCGTCACGGGGCCGGTCGCGGCCCTTGTCCTTGTCATCCTTCTCCTTCCCGCGTGGGACGGAGACGGGGTTGAACGTGGGCGTCTCGGCGGCGTCCAGCGCCCCCGTCATCGCGATCTTCCAGATCGGGCCGGGGAGGCAGCCGCCGCAGACCTTGTCGTAGTACTGGCCGCCGATGGTGATCCTGTACATCGACGTCTTCTCGCCGACGTCGTCGCCGACCCACACCGCCGTGGACAGGTTCGGCGTGTAGCCCACGAACCACGCGTCCTTGCGGTCGTTGGTCGTACCGGTCTTGCCCGCGTTGTCGCGGTCCTGGAGGCCGGCCTGCGTACCCGTGCCGTCCTCGACCACGCCCTTGAGCATCTGGTTGATCGTGTCCGCCGTCTGCTGGCTCATCACCTGCGAGCACTCGGAACCGGGCACCTTGATCCGCTTGCCGTTGGCGTCCGACACGGACTCGATGGCGACCGGGGTGCAGTACGTGCCGCGGTTCGCGAACGTGGCGTACACCGAGGCCATGTCCAGCGGGGTGCTCTCCTGGCCGCCGAGGGTGATGGACGGGAGCTCCTGGAGCTTCTTGCCCAGTTCGCGCTCGTAGCCCATCTTCTTCGCCATGTCGACCGTCTCGCACAGACCGGTCATCTGCTCGAGGCGGGCGAAGTAGGTGTTGATGGACTTGCCGAGGGCGCTCGTCATGTCCCAGGCCCCGGCCTCGGACCGCAGCTCGTTCTGCAGGGGCCACTGGCCGCCGCCCGACGGGCCGCCCGCGCAGGTCCGGAAGGAGTCCATCGGCAGCGAGATCTTCCACGGCGTGGCGAAGGACTGCGCCGGGCTGATGCCCTTCTCCAGCGCCGCGGCCGCCGTGATCGGCTTGAAGGTCGAACCGACCTGGAAGCCGTACGTCGTGCCGCCCATCTTGCTGCCGACCGAGAGGTTGAGCACCGTCTCGTGCTGCTTCTGGTCCAGGCCGTACGGGCGGGACTGGCCCATCGAGAGGATCTTGCCCGTGCCGGGCTGGACCTGGACCACGGCCGCGGCGACCTTGTCGGTCTTGTTGACCTTCGCGGTGGCCGCCTCGTTCGCCGCGGCCTGCGCCCTCGGGCTCAGCGTCGTGCGGATGGTGAGGCCGCCCAGGTTCCAGAGCTTCGAGCGCTCCTCGTCCGTCTTCCCGAAGGCGGGGTTGTTGAGGATCGTCTTGCGCACGTAGTCGCAGAAGAAGCCCGCGCCGTCGACGGCGGTGATGCAGCCGTTGTCCGGCTTGCTGACGTTCAGCTTGATCGGTGTGGCCTTGGCCTTGTCCGCCTCCTCCTGGGAGATGTCGCGGACGTCGGCCATGCGCTGGAGCACGATGTTGCGGCGCTTGGTCGCCTCTTCGGTGTCGTTGACCGGGTCGTAGCGGCTCGGCGACTGGACGATGCCGGCCAGCAGCGCCGCCTCCTCCAGCTTCAGGTCCTTGGCGGACTTGGAGAAGTAGCGCTGCGAGGCGGCCTCGACGCCGTACGCCTGCTGGCCGAAGAAGGTGATGTTGAGATAGTTCTCGAGGATCTTCTTCTTGCCCAGCTCCTCCTCGACCTGGATCGCGTACTTCAGTTCGCGGATCTTGCGGCCGATGGTCTGCTGGGTGGCCTGGGCGACCTTGTCGGGATCGTCGCCGGCCTCCTCGACGAAGACGTTCTTCACGTACTGCTGGGTGAGCGTGGAAGCGCCCTCGGTCACGCCACCGGTCTGCGCGTTCTTGTTGAGCGCGCGCAGCACGCCCTTGAGGTCGACCGCGCCGTGCTCGTAGAAGCGGGCGTCCTCGATCGCGACGATCGCCCGCTGCATGTGCGGCGAGATGTCCTTGAGGGGCACCACCGTGCGGTCGCGCGAGTACACCGTGGCGATCTTGCCGCCCTCGGAGTCGAGGATGGTGGTGCGCTGACTCAGCGGCGGCGTCTTGAGGTTGGCGGGAATCTCGTCGAATCCTTCGACCGTGCCCTTGGCCGCCAGCCCCAGCGCGCCGGCGGCGGGCAGGGCGATGCCCGCCAGCACCGCTCCGGAGAGCACGCTGACACCGAGGAACTTGGCGGCCTGCTGGGTCCCGGTCAGACCGCCGCCCGAGCGCTTCTTTGGCATGAGGGCAGCCTACGTTCTCATTTGCCGGACAGGCGTAAAGGCCTTGGCCTAAGCTGCTCTCAACTGTCACAGCAGTGCGGTCCCGCATCAAGTACCTGGCAGAACTCCGCTGTACCCGAATCCGGCGGAGCCCTGCCCGAATCCCCTGCATGTGTCGTGGAAGTCCGTTGCCCGGCAGATGAAGTGCCCAGCTTTGTCTGGTTTGTTACGCATGTCCCCAGGTCACTCCCCTGGGTGATCTGCCGCGTACGCATAGTCCGTTCGGACCATTCAAGATTGGGCCCCGTGGGGGTGTTGCGCTGTGCCCACCTTCCGTAACGTCCTCAACTGGCAGCGGTGAATATGCCGCTGCCGCCGTGGGGGAGCCTCGATTCGGGAGAGGACGGCGCCGGCATGGGCTGGGTTACCGACTGGAGTGCGCAGGCAGCCTGCCGCACGACGGATCCGGATGAACTGTTCGTACAGGGTGCAGCGCAGAACAGGGCCAAGGCGGTGTGTACCGGATGTCCGGTGCGTACCGAATGTCTGGCCGATGCGCTGGACAACCGCGTCGAGTTCGGCGTGTGGGGCGGCATGACCGAGCGGGAGCGGCGAGCGCTGCTGCGCAGGCGCCCCACGGTCACGTCCTGGCGGAGGCTGCTCGAGACCGCGCGCACGGAATACGAGCGCAGCGCGGGCATTCTGCCGGTGGGCCTCGACGACGACGAGACCTACGAGACGTACGCGGCGGTGGGCTGACGCGGACCCGCGTCGGCGCGCACGGCGGCACGGCGGATACGCCGGCATGCCGGAGCGTGCTGCGCGGTGGGGCTGCACCGGGGCGCGCCGTGACCGGCGCGACTGGCGCGTGGCCCAGCGCACAGCGCATACCCGCGCTGCTGCTGCGGCCCCGTGCTCCGGCGTGCGTACGCGAAGGGGCTACGCCTCTGTACTCCGGCGCGCCTACCCGCGGGTGCTACGCGCCCGAGTCCGCCGCTCCCGCCGCCAGGCGTGCGCCGATCGCGCGGAGGCCGTCCAAGTCGTGGACGTCGCCCGGCAGGGCAGGGACCTCGGTGACGGACACCTCGGGGTGGAGCGCCGTGAAACGGTCGCGGGTGCGCTGTTCGCGCGCCAGCACCTGCATCCTTTCGGCATGCAGGCGCAGCAGACCCGCCGTCAACTGCTGCGCGGTCCGCGCGTCGTCGACGTCACGCGCTTCATGTGTTCCATGTGCTTCTTGAACGTCGTGCACCTCAGGAGCCTCGGACGACGATCCGAGTGTTTCGGGGGGAACCTCGTGTGCTTCGGGGGAGTGGTCCACGGCCGGGGAGTCGGGAGAGACGGCCGCGGCGTCACGAACACCAGTCTTCCCGGGCCCCTGATCCACAATGCCGGGCTCGTCAAGATTTTCCGCGGCCGCGAGCGCCCGCTCGGCGGACAGCCGCGCGGCCCCGCTGCCGTGCACCCGGTTGAGGACGAGACCGGCGAGCGGCATGTCCTCCGCGGCCAGCCGCTCCACGAAGTACGCCGCCTCCCGCAGCGCGTCCCGCTCCGGCGCCGCGACCACCACGAACGCCGTGCCGGGCGCCTGCAGCAGCCGGTAGGTCGCGTCCGCGCGGGTACGGAAACCGCCGAACATCGTGTCCATCGCGGCGACGAACGTCTGCACGTCGCGCAGCAGTTGGCCGCCGAGCAGCTTGCCCAGCGTGCCCGTCATCATCGACATGCCGACGTTCAGGAACTTCATCCCCGCCCGACCGCCCACCTTCGCGGGGGCCATCAGCAGCTTGATGAACTTGCCGTCGAGGAACGACCCCAGGCGCCCCGGCGCGTCCAGGAAGTCCAGCGCGGAGCGCGACGGCGGGGTGTCGACGATGATCAGGTCCCACTCCTCCCGCCCGCGCAGCTGCCCCAGCTTCTCCATCGCCATGTACTCCTGCGTACCGGCGAAACCGGCGGACAGCGACTGGTAGAAGGGGTTCTCCAGGATCGCGCGGGCGCGGTCGGGTTCCGCGTGCGCCTCGACGATCTCGTCGAAGGTGCGCTTCATGTCGAGCATCATGGCGTGCAGTTCGCCGTCGCCCTCGATGCCCTTGACCCTGCGCGGGGTGTTGTCGAGCGAGTCGATGCCCATGGACTGGGCGAGTCGCCGCGCCGGGTCGATGGTCAGGACGACGACCTTGCGGCCGCGCTCCGCCGCCCGTACGCCGAGGGCCGCGGCCGTCGTCGTCTTGCCGACACCGCCCGCGCCGCAGCACACGATGATGCGCGTGGCCGGGTCGTCGATGAGCGGGTCGACCTCCAGGCGGGCCGATGCGTCCAACGTCATGAGCCGGCCCCCTGCCTGCGCAGTTCCCTCGCCAGTTGATACAGCCCGGCGAGGTCGACGCCCTCGCTGAGCATGGGCAGTTCGTACGCTCCCAGGTCCAGCGAGTTCAGCACCCGCCGCTGCTCGCGCTCCAGCTCCACCCGCTGGGCGTGTTCGGCGGCCTGCTCCAGCAGCGGGGTGACGAGCTTCGCCGAGCCGGGGACGCCCGCCGCCGTGAGTGCTTTCGCGATCTCGCCGCGGCGGCCGTCCGACGCGTGGCGCACCGCGTCCTCGTCGAGGACGTGGGGGCGGACCATGTTCACGATGACGCTGCCCACGGGGAGTGCGGCGGCGTGCAGCTCGGCGACGCCGTCCGCGGTCTCCTGCACGGGCATCTCCTCCAGCAGGGTGACCAGATGGACCGCCGTCTGGGGGGACTTGAGCACCCGCATCACGGCCTGGGCCTGGTTGTGTATCGGGCCGATCCTGGCCAGGCCCGCGACCTCGTCGTTCACGTTCAGGAAGCGGGTGATGCGGCCAGTGGGCGGCGCGTCCATGACCACGTGGTCGTAGACGTACCGCCCCTGTTTGTCCCGGCGTCGTACGGCCTCACACGCCTTGCCGGTCAGCAGCACGTCCCGGACGCCCGGCGCGATGGTCGTCGCGAAGTCGATCGCGCCGAGCTTCTTGAGGGCGCGGCCCGCGCTGCCGAGTTTGTAGAACATCTGGAGGTAGTCGAGGAGCGCGCGCTCGGCGTCGATGGCCAGCGCGAACACCTCTCCGCCGCCGGACGAGACGGCGATCTTGCGCTCCTCGTACGGAAGGGCTTCCGTCTCGAAGAGCTGGGCGATGCCCTGCCGGCCCTCGACCTCGACGAGGAGGGTGCGCTTTCCCTCGGTCGCGAGGGCGAGCGCGAGGGCGGCGGCCACCGTGGTCTTACCGGTACCGCCCTTGCCGCTGACGACCTGGAGCCTGCTCACGTATGCGAGCCTAACCAGTCGTGCACCGGCCTACGCACGAGGCTGCCTGCGGGCTGCGTCACGTCCCGTGCCCGACGTGTGTCCGTGCCGGTGCGTGGACTGCCTCGCGAACGCTCCCGCCAGTGCGGCTACAGTCGGCTCCATGACCAAGTGGGAATACGCGACCGTGCCCCTCCTCGTGCACGCGACGAAGCAGATTCTGGACACCTGGGGCGAGGACGGCTGGGAGCTCGTCCAGGTCGTGCCCGGGCCGAACAACCCCGAGCAGCTGGTGGCCTACCTGAAGCGGGAGAAGTCCTCGTGAGCGGCGTGGTCGAGCGCAGGCTGGCCGAGCTGGGTCTGACGCTGCCGGAGGTCGTTCCGCCGCTGGCCGCCTATCAGCCGGCTGTGGTCTCGGGCGCATACGTGTACACCTCGGGCCAGCTCCCGATGGTCGAGGGCAAGCTTCCGGTCACCGGCAAGGTGGGTGGCGAGGTCACCGCCGACGAGGCCAAGGAGCTCGCCCGTATCTGCGGGCTGAACGCTCTGGCCGCCGTGAAGTCGGTCATCGGCGACCTGGACCGCATCGCCCGGGTCGTGAAGGTCGTGGGCTTCGTGGCGTCGGCCGCGGACTTCACCGGCCAGCCCGGTGTCGTCAACGGGACGAGCGAGCTGCTCGGCGAGGTGCTCGGCGACAAGGGTGTGCACGCGCGCAGCGCGGTGGGTGTCGCGGTGCTTCCGCTGGACGCTCCGGTCGAGGTCGAGATCCAGGTGGAGCTCGTCCAGGACTGAACAGGTCATCAGGTTCCACGGCCCCGAGCCCGCCGGTCCGCCGGCGGGGGCGGGGCCGTCGTCGTCGCACCGCCGGTCGGGGGAATCCGGCGCGTCAACTCTTGACGTGGACGCGTCGGGGGTGTGCTCTGGTCGCGGTGTTCACGATCAGGAATGCTTCCTATCCATGTGAATCGCCAACGTGAATCCCCTCGTCCCCCACACGAAAGCGGGAGGAATCCGTGGCACCCCCTTTGCGTCCCCGTCCCCGTTCCCGTCCGCGCGCCGCGGCCGGCACCCTCGTCGCCGCGACCGCGGCCCTGTCGCTCGCCCTGCCACCGGGCAGTCAGGCGGCCGCGACCGCCGCCCACGAGCACGTCGCCGAAGCCGTCGCCTACGAGGCGGAGGCGGCCCGCCTCTCACGGGGCACCGTCGAGTCCGACCACGCAGGCCACTCGGGCAGCGGCTTCGTGAACTTCCAGGCGGTCACGGGCGCGTACGCCGAGTTCACCGTCGACTCGGCCCGCGCCGGTACGGCCGCGCTCGAACTCCGCTACGCCAACGGCACGACGGCGAACCGCCCCCTGGACATCACCGTCAACGGCACCCTCGTCGCCGACAACCTCGCCTTCCCCGCCACCGGCGCCTGGAGCACCTGGAAGACCGTCTCGGCCGCCGCGACGCTCAAGGCGGGCACGAACACCGTCCGCGTCACCACCGCGGCGGCGGACGGGCCGAACCTCGACCGGCTCACCGTCACCTCCACCGGAGCCGCCGACACCGAGAAGCCGACCGCGCCCCGCAACCTGCGGGGCGACAAGGAGCCCACGGCGACCGCCGTCTCGCTCGCATGGGACGCGGCCGCGGACGACACCGGGGTCGCCGGCTACGACGTCTACCAGCACGGCCAGTTGATGAAGCAGGTCGGCGGGAGCACGCTCGCCGCCACCGTCGACGGCCTCGACCCGGAGACGTCGTACGACTGGACCGTCTTCGCCCGCGACGCCGCCGGCAACGTCTCCGCCGCCAGCAACGCCGTCACGATCGCCACCCGGCCCGCGCCGCCCGACACCGAGGCGCCCAGCACGCCGGGCGGCCTGCGCTCCACCGGCAGGACGGCGACCAGTGTCGACCTCGCCTGGAACGCCTCCACGGACAACGTGAAGGTCACCGGCTACGAGATCTTCCGCGACGGCGCCGCGTCCGGGACCGCCGACGGCACGACGGCCACGGTCGCCGGACTGAAGCCCGGC
Source organism: Streptomyces sp. NPDC015127 (assembly GCF_043080095.1). NCBI lineage: Bacteria > Bacillati > Actinomycetota > Actinomycetes > Kitasatosporales > Streptomycetaceae > Streptomyces > Streptomyces sp. NPDC015127. Next base: position 192,633 of record NZ_JBIBVE010000009.1, on the reverse strand, counting down.
ACGGCCTATCGCTTCAAGGCCCGGGCCGTCGACCTCAAGGGCAACCGGTCCGCCTTCGGGCCGGAGATCACCGTCACCACGTCCGCGGCCCTGCCCGGCGGCACCCCCGACCCGGGCGCCGTCTCCACCCTCGCGAGCGGTGCGGACGTGCCCTGGGGCCTGGCCTTCCTGCCGGACGGCTCGGGCGTCTTCACCGAACGGAACACGTTCAACGTCTATCGGCTGACGAAATCCGGGCAGAAGACGCTGCTCGGCAAGGTGCCCCAGTCCGAGACCACCGGGGGCGAGGGCGGCCTGATGGGTCTGGAGGTCAGTCCGGACTTCGCCACCGACCACTACCTGTACTTCCTGCACACCTCCACGGACGGCAACCGCATCGCGCGCATGAAACTGGAGAACAACGCGCTCAGCGGCTACACCGTCCTGCTCGCCGGCATGGAGAAGAGCCGCTTCCACAACGGCGGCCGGCTCCGCTTCGGCCCCGACGGAAAGCTGTATGCGTCCATGGGCGACGCGCAGAGTTCCAGCAAGGCGCAGGACAGGAACTCGCTCAACGGCAAGATCCTGCGCATCAACCGGGACGGCTCCATCCCGTCCGACAACCCGTTCGGCAACGCCGTCTGGTCGATCGGCCACCGCAACCCCCAGGGGCTCGACTTCGACTCCCGGGGCAGGCTGTGGCAGGCCGAGTTCGGCAACAGCGTCATGGACGAGGTCAACCTGGTCCAGAAGGGCGGCAACTACGGCTGGCCGCACTGCGAGGGCACCAACGGCAGCTGCGCCGGCTACATCCCGCCCAAGAAGACCTGGTCCACCGCGTCCGCCTCGCCCAGCGGACTGACCGTCGTCAACGACCATGTCTTCGTGGCCACGACGAGGGGCGAGCGCGTCTACCGGCTCCGGATCGACGCGAGCGCCGACCTGGTCGAGCAGAAGACGTACTTCCAGGGGACGTACGGCCGGCTGCGCACCGTCGAGGTCGACCACGACGGCGACATCTGGCTCACCACGTCCGCCGACAAGGACGGCACACCCGGCAACGACCGGGTCCTGCTGATCGACATCCAGTACACGGGCGGCGGCCGGCAGCGCGGCACGCCCGGGCACTGACGGCGCCGGGGGGTGGCCGGCCGGCCCGGCCACCCCTCGAACATCCGCGCGTGAGCGCATAGCATCCGCCCCATGTCCAATGGTCAGTGGTACCCGCCGGAATGGCCCGACCGCATCCGTGCCCTCGCGTCCGGTGAGCTCACGCCCGTGACCCCCAAGAGGGCCGCCACCGTGATGCTGCTGCGCGACGCCGCGGACGGCCCTGCTGTCCACATGCTGCGCCGGCGCACGTCCATGGCCTTCGCCGGCGGCGCGTACGCCTATCCGGGCGGGGGAGTGGACCCGCGCGACGACCGGCCCGTCGGCTGGGCGGGGCCGTCACTGGACACCTGGGCGCGACGCCTGGGCACCGACACCGGGTCCGCGCAGGCCATCGTGTGCGCGGCGGTCCGCGAGACGTACGAGGAGGCGGGCGTCCTGCTCGCGGGGCCGACGCCCGGCACCGTCGTCGGCGACACGACGGGGGACGACTGGGAGGCGGACCGGCAGGCGCTGGTGGACCGGAACGTGTCGTTCGCCGAGTTCCTGGACCGGCGCGGCCTGGTGCTGCGCTCGGACCTGCTCGGTGCGTGGGCGCGCTGGATCACCCCGGAGTTCGAGCCGCGCCGCTACGACACCTGGTTCTTCGTGGCTGCCCTGCCCGAGGGCCAGCGCACCCGCAACGCGTCCACGGAGGCCGAGAGCACCGTCTGGATCCGCCCGGCGGACGCGACGGCCGGCTACGACAAGGGCGAGCTGCTGATGATGCCGCCCACCATCGCCACCCTGCGCACCCTGCGGCCGTACGCGACGGCCGCGCAGGCACTGGAGGCTGCCGCCGGGCAGGACATGACGCCCGTGCTCGCCGAGGCGCGCCTGGAGGGCGGCGAGGTCGTGCTGAGCTGGCCCGGGCACGACGAGTTCACCAAGCACGTGCCCACCGGAGGCCCGCGATGACCGACGCCGCAGCACTGCCCGGACAGCCCCGCGGAGGCGCGCTCTCCGGTCCCGCCACCGCCCGCGCGGTCAACGTCCTCGCGCCCAACGCGTCCGCGATGACCCTGGACGGCACCAACACCTGGATCGTCTCGGAGCCCGACTCCGGCCTCGCCGTCGTCGTCGACCCGGGACCGCTGGACGACGCCCATCTGCGCGCCGTGATCGACACGGCCGAGAAGGCGGGCAAGCGGGTCGCCCTGACCCTGCTCACCCACGGGCACCCCGACCACGCGGAGGGCGCGGCACGCTTCGCGGAGCTGACCGGCACGAAAGTCCGCGCCCTCGACGCCGCGCTGCGGCTCGGCGACGAGGGCCTCGCGGCCGGCGACGTGATCACCACGGGCGGGCTGGAGATGCGGGTCGTCCCCACCCCCGGTCACACAGCCGACTCGCTCAGCTTCCACCTGCCCGCCGACCGCGCGGTGCTGACCGGTGACACGATCCTGGGCCGCGGCACCACGGTCGTGGCCCACCCCGAGGGCCGGCTCGGCGACTACCTCGACTCGCTGCGGCGGCTGCGCTCGCTCACCGTCGACGACGGCGTCCGCACGGTGCTGCCGGGCCACGGCCCCGTGCTCGACGACGCCCAGGGCGCCGTCGAGTTCTACCTCGCGCACCGGGCGAGCCGCCTGGCGCAGGTCGAGACGGCCGTCGAGGACGGCTTCACGACGGCGTCCGAGGTCGTCGCGCAGGTGTACGCGGACGTCGACCGGTCCCTGTGGCCGGCGGCCGAGCTGTCGGTGCGGGCCCAGCTGGAGTACCTGCGCGAGCACGGGCTGATCGGCCAGGGCTGACCCCTGCCGCAGGGGCGGAACCCGACGCCGCCCTCCCGCGTCACCACCGCTGGTGATGCTTTACGCTCCGCTTACTTTTTGCGCGTCCGTCACTGGGGGGATCAAGCCGTGTTCGTCCTGTTCGTCATCCTCGTCATCGCCGCCGCGGTGATGTACGCCGTCGCCCGAGGCGGCGACAACAGAGGTCTCAAGATGGGCGCTCTGGGCGCCCTGGTCGCCGGGCTCTTCTCCGGCGTGGTCAGCTGTGTCCATGTCGTCAGCGCCTACGAGGTCGGCGTGCCGGTCACGTTCGGCAAGGTCGGCTCACCGATGACCTCCGGGGTGAACTTCACCTCGCCGTTCACCACCGTCACGACGTTCTCCACCCGGCCGGTGGACCTCAACCTCTCGGACAAGGACGTCGTCGAGGTGCGCTCCTCGCAGGGCGGCGTGATGTACGCGGAGCTGACCGTGAAGTGGGCGGTCACTCCGGCGAAGGCCGTCGAGCTGTACCGCCTCGCGGGCAGCGAGGACGCGATACAGCAGCGCCTGGTCTTCCCCGACAGCCGGGAGATCGTGCGCAACGTCTTCGCCCGCCACACCAGCGAGGAGGGCTACACCTCCGCCCGCGAGAAGATCAACGCCGAGATAGGTGACCTGATCAAGGAGCGGCTCGCTCCGCGCGGCATCGACGTCACCACGGTCAACCTGCGCAATGTGAAGCCCTCGGAGAAGCTGCAGGACCAGATCGACCGCAAGATCCAGCAGCAGCAGGCCACCGAGCGCGCGACGGAGGCGGCCCGTACGGCCAAGGCGGAGGCCGAGCGCCGCCGCATCGAGGCCGAGGGCATCGCCAGGGCCAACCGCATTCTCAGCAACTCGCTGACGGACAAGGTGCTGACCAACCAGTGCATCGAGGCGTTCCGGGAGGCGGCCGAGAAGAACCCGGTGTACGCCGTGCCCTGCGGCTCCGGCTCCGGTAATCCGCTGATCGTGGACGGCAGCAAGAACTGACCGCCCGCGCATGCGAAGAGGGCCGCCCGCATCACGCGGGCGGCCCTCTTCGCGGATGCGGTGGGTGTCAGCGCGAACGCTTGGCCAGGCGCTCCACGTCCAGCAGGATCACGGCACGCGCCTCCAGGCGCAGCCAGCCGCGCTGGGCGAAGTCGGCCAGAGCCTTGTTCACGGTCTCGCGGGAGGCGCCGACCAGCTGGGCCAGCTCCTCCTGGGTGAGGTCGTGCACCACGTGGATGCCCTCCTCCGACTGCACGCCGAAGCGGCGCGACAGGTCGAGGAGCGCGCGGGCGACTCGGCCCGGGACGTCGGAGAAGACCAGGTCGGACATCTGGTCGTTGGTCTTGCGCAGCCGGCGGGCGACCGCGCGCAGCAGGGCGGTGGCCACCTCGGGGCGCGCGTTCAGCCAGGGCTGGAGGTCGCCGTGGCCGAGGCCGAGGAGCTTCACCTCGGTCAGGGCCGTGGCGGTCGCGGTGCGCGGGCCGGGGTCGAAGAGGGACAGCTCGCCGATGAGCTCGCCCGGGCCGAGGACGGCGAGCATGTTCTCGCGGCCGTCGGGGGACGTGCGGTGGAGCTTGACCTTGCCTTCGGTGACCACGTAAAGGCGGTCGCCAGGTTCGCCCTCGTGGAAGAGCGCGTCGCCACGGGCGAGCGTCACTTCACTCATCGAGGCGCGGAGCTCCGCGGCCTGCTCGTCATCGAGCGCCGCGAAGAGCGGGGCGCGCCGCAGAACGTCGTCCACGAGTTCTCTCCTTGTCGACCTGCTCAGGGGACGTTGTCCCCATGATGCCGGACCGTCGCTGTGCTGTTCGGGGACTCGGTGCCCCGCGGCGGCATCGTCGGGGATCGGGACCCCGGTAGTAAACAATCGTGCGATCAATCACAACAAGTTTGACGCACTGGCGCGCCCAACCGTGCGGCAGGGGCCCGATTGGGTCGTGATTCACGGGGACCGGGGCAGATGTCAGTGGCGCCCCTTAGGCTGGCCGGGTGTCCAATTCGCCGGTGAGAGCGCAGGCCAAGGGGGCTGGAAGCGTGTCCGGAAAGCAGAATTCCGCTGTGGGCGAACAGCTCTCCCCCAGTCCGGACAAAAGGAAGAAACCGGACAAACAGGAATCGCGTCTCGCCATGGTCCGCCGCGCCCGCCGGATCAACCGCGAGCTCGCCGAGGTCTTCCCCTACGCGCATCCGGAGCTCGACTTCGAGAATCCGTACCAGCTGCTGATAGCGACCGTGCTGTCGGCCCAGACGACCGACCTCCGGGTCAACCAGACGACCCCCGCCCTCTTCGCCAAGTACCCCACCCCGGAGGACCTGGCCGCGGCGGTGCCCGAGGAGGTCGAGGAGCTCATCCGCCCGACCGGCTTCTTCCGGGCCAAGACCAAGTCGATCATGGGGCTGTCCAAAGCCATCCGCGACGACTTCGGCGGAGAGGTTCCCGGCCGGCTCGAAGACCTGGTCAGCCTGCCGGGCGTGGGCCGCAAGACGGCCTTCGTCGTCCTGGGGAACGCTTTCGGAGTCCCCGGCATCACCGTGGACACGCACTTCATGCGACTCGTGCGCCGCTGGAAGTGGACCGACCAGGACGACCCGGTGAAGATCGAGGCCGAGATCGCCACGATCTTCCCGAAGTCGGAGTGGACGATGCTCTCCCACCGGATCATCTTCCACGGCCGCCGCATCTGCCACGCCCGCAGGCCCGCCTGCGGCGCATGCCCGATCACGCACCTCTGTCCTGCCTACGGGGAGGGCGAGACGGACCCCGAGAAGGCCAGAAAGCTCCTGAAGTACGAGATGGGCGGCCACCCCGGCCAGCGGCTCAAGCCGCCGCCGGACTACCCGGGCAAGCCGGCCCCGGCCCTGGGCGCGATCGGGTGATCCGCCCCCACGAGGAACGATCCGGGCTGCCCCGGGCGTTGAGCCCGAGGGGGTGCACATGACGCGCGCAGGCGAAGAGACCTATATGACGTACGAGCAGTCGGGCAGGCACGGCGAGGTGTCCGTCACCACCGATGGCCTGCCCGACTGGCTCGACCCCGTCGTGCGCGCCGCCGACACCGTGCAGCCGCACCAGCTGAGCCGCTTCCTGCCGCCCGAGAGCGGCCGCGGCCGCCAGTCCGCCGTGCTCATCCTGTTCGGCGAGGGCGACCGAGGACCCGAGCTGCTGCTCATGGAGCGCGCCGGCACCCTGCGCTCGCACGCCGGGCAGCCGTCGTTCCCCGGCGGCGCCCTCGACCCGGAGGACGGCGACCCCGCCACCACAGGACCGCTGCGCGCCGCGCTGCGGGAGGCCGAGGAGGAGACCGGACTCGATCCCTCCGGGGTCCAGCCCTTCGGCGTGCTGCCCAAGCTCTACATCCCGGTGAGCGGATTCGTCGTCACGCCCGTACTGGGATGGTGGCGCACCCCGAGCCCGGTCGGAGCGGTCGACCCCGCCGAGACCGCGCGGGTCTTCACCGTGCCCGTGGCGGATCTCACGGACCCGGACAACCGCGCGACGGCCCTCCACCCGAGCGGCCACGCCGGACCCGCGTTCCTGGTCGAGGGCGCTCTCGTCTGGGGTTTCACGGCCGGAGTGATCGACCGGATCCTGCACTTCGCCGGCTGGGAGCGACCATGGGACCGCACCCGCGAGGTCCCGCTGGACTGGCGCGCATGACAGGCTGACCCAGTAAGAAGCGCACCCCGGGGCGCACAGAGAAGCGGCCGCGCCGCGGACCCGGATCCACCAGCCGGCAGGAGCACCCGGCGACGACACTGCGAGGCTAATGACGGTGAACGTGCTGGACATCCTGTTGCTGGTCGCCGCCGTGTGGTTCGCGATCGTCGGCTACCGCCAGGGCTTCGTCGTCGGCATCCTCTCGGTGATCGGCTTTCTCGGCGGCGGGCTCGTCGCGGTCTACCTCCTCCCGGTGATCTGGGAGGCGCTGACCGACGACGCCGAGGTGTCGACCACGGCCGCCATCGTCGCCGTTGTGATCGTGATCGTCTGCGCCTCGGTCGGCCAGGCGTTCACCACCCACCTCGGGAACAAGCTGCGCCGGCACATCACCTGGTCACCCGCCCGCGCCCTGGACGCCACCGGCGGTGCACTGGTCAACGTCGTCGCGATGCTGCTGGTCGCCTGGCTGATCGGCTCCGCGCTCGCCGGCACCTCGCTGCCCACGCTGGGCAAGGAGGTCCGCAGTTCCAAGGTGCTGCTCGGCATCTCCCGCGTGATGCCCGATCAGGCCAACACCTGGTTCGCCGACTTCACCTCGGTGCTCGCGCAGAACGGCTTCCCGCAGGTCTTCAGCCCCTTCGTCAACGAGCCCATCACCGAGGTCCAGGCGCCGGATCCGGCGCTCGTCGGCAGCCCCGTCGCCGCACGCGCCAAGCAGTCCATCGTCAAGGTCGTCGGCACGGCCCCCAGTTGCGGCAAGGTCCTCGAAGGCACCGGCTTCGTCTTCGACGAGCGCCGGGTGATGACCAACGCGCATGTGGTCGGCGGCGTGGACGAGCCCACCGTCCAGATAGGCGGCGAGGGCAGGCTCTACGACGCCAAGGTCGTGCTCTACGACTGGGAGCGCGACATCGCGGTCCTGGACGTCCCCGACCTCAAGGCCCGCCCGCTGCAGTTCACCGAGGGCGACGCCCGCAGCGGCGACAGCGCGATCGTCGCGGGCTTCCCGGAGAACGGCGCGTACGACGTCCGATCCGCCCGCGTCCGCGGCCGGATCAACGCCAACGGCCCCGACATCTACCATCGGGGCACCGTCCGCCGCGACGTCTACTCGCTGTTCGCGACCGTGCGCCAGGGCAACTCGGGCGGTCCGCTGCTCACCACCGACGGCAAGGTCTACGGCGTCATTTTCGCCCGCTCCCTCGACGACGCCGACACGGGCTATGCCCTGACGGTCGACGAGATCCGCGACGACATCGCACAGGGCAGGTCCGCCGGCCAGCAGGTCGACAGCCAGGGATGTGCGCTGTAGAGACGCGCGATGCGGGGGCGTCCGGGCCATGTGGCGCGCTGTAGCGGTGCGCGATGCGGGCCGTGCGGTCCGCGTGGTGCGCGGTGCCGGTGCGCGATGCGGGGCGTCCGGTCCGGGCCGCCGGCGGCCTGGCCGCGGATGCGCCAGGCCGGCCAGCGGCTCAAGTCCGCGGGTGCCGCCGGTCCGCCCGGCGGCTCAGGTCCGCGAATGCCGCAACCGCGCGGACACCCAGCGCGCACGGCGCCGGAGGATACGCGGAATGCCCATTCCCTGTCCCGGATGCTCCGGGCTCTCGTGCTGAGAGCCACCACTGTCGTGGGTGATCGGCCCATTGGCCGAGCGGCGGTTGCGTGCTGCGTCACCGTAGTCGTGCGTCCAGCCCATACCCCGACGTCTGCCCGGGCCCCATGGTCGGTAACCGTGTCCGGGCCCGCCAATTGGCCTATGCGCCAGGCATGTGGCCGTTCGTAGGACAACCGTTCCAGCGGCCCGCCCGAACGGCCCCCTTCGGCCGCCGATCGACGGCCCCGGTGCCGTACGGGGACGGCTCAGCGGTCGGGTTCGGGGTCCTTGAGCCAGCTGATGAGCTCGTTCGAGAAGGCCACCGGGTCCTCCTCATGGGGGAAGTGGCCCAGACCGTCGAACAGCCGCCAGCGGTACGGCGCTTCGACGTACTCGCCCGAACCGGCCGCGCTCCGCGTGCGCATCGCCGGATCGAGTGACCCGTGCAGATGCAGTGTGGGCACCCGCACGGGGCGCTTCATCCGGCGGTTGAACTGGATGCCGTCCGGCCGGGCCAGCGAGCGCACCATCCAGCGGTACGGCTCGATCGAGCAGTGCGCCGTCGAGGGGATGCACATCGCGCGCCGGTAGACGCCGACCGCGTCCTCGTCGAGCGGCTGCGGCCCCGACCAGTCCTCGATGAGCCGGCCCACCAGCGCGGCATCGTCGGCGACCAGCTGACGCTCCGGGATCCAGGGCCGCTGGAAGCCCCACACGTACGACCCGGCACGGCTCTGCGCGACGTCCGACAGCATCGCGGAACGCCAGCGCCGCGGGTGCGGCATCGACGAAACGGCCAGGCGGCGCACCAGCTTGGGGCGCATCACGGCCGCCGTCCACGCCAGATAGCCGCCCAGGTCGTGTCCGACCAGCGCGGCGTCCGGCTCGCCGAGGGACCGGACGACGCCGGTGATGTCGAGCGCCAGGTTGGCAGGGTCGTAACCCCGCGGCGTACGGTCGCTGCCGCCCACCCCGCGCAGGTCCATCGCCACCGCCCGGAATCCCGCGTCGGCGAGCGCCGGCAGTTGGTGCCGCCAGGTCCACCAGAACTGGGGGAACCCGTGCAGCAGCATCACCAGCGGCCCGTCGCCCATCTCGGCGATGTGGAAGCGGGCACCGTTGGCCGCGACGTCGCGGTGGGTCCACGGACCGTCGAGACGTACGGGACTGCCGGGGCCGCCGAGGCCGCCGGGGCTGGAATCAGGTGCCGTCATGCTGATGAGCGTGCCACACCCGCGCACCGCGCGTCCGCCACGCCCGGCCCGCCGCGCCCGCGCCGGTTTGTCCGCCGGGTCACACCGGGACCCTGTCCTCCCGGCTGCCGGCAGGCAGTTCGGGCTGTGCGGGGCGGCGCGGGTGCGGCTTGGCGTTCTGCAGCACCGCCGCGGACTCCTTGGCCGAGGCGACCGCCTTCTGCGGGCCCTTGCCCCTCTTCGCCTTCTTCACGAAGACCAGGCCGATGAGCGCGAGCAGCCCGGCGACGAGGACGTTGACGGCGAACGACAGCAGGAAGCAGACGGACAGGTGCCAGCCGGTCCAGACCTGGAAGCCGTAGGCGAGCGCGAAGCTCAGCATCGGCAGCGAGAAGAGGAGCACCGCGCCCGCCGCGATGAACGCACCACTGCCGATGCCCGCCTTCTTCACGTCCTGTCGCAACTGGGCCTTGGCCAGCGCGATCTCGTCGTGCACCAGCGTCGACATCTCGGCGGTCGCCGAGGCGACCAGCTGACCGAGACTGCGGTCGGCGCCGACAGCGTTCGCCGTGGTGTTGCCGCGGTCGCTCATCGCTGACTCCCTCTCCAAAGTTCTACGGTCCGATGTCAGATCATGCCGGACTGTCGCGGCCGTCGCGCGATGCCCCCGCCGCTTGGGCCTTCCTGCGGTGCTCCGCGGCCTTCTCCTCGTAGATGGCGGCCATCCTCAGGTGGTACGCGGGATCGTCCTGCTCGTAGATGTCGGGGACGCCGGACATGTCCTCGTCGCGCTCCTCCTCCGCCGCCAGTGCCTGGTACGTGCGGACCCGCAGTTTGAGGAGGACGCCGGAGAGAACGGCGGCGATCAGGGAGCCGATCAGGACGGCGGCCTTCACCTCGTCGGTGAGCGTGGCGTCCCCGGCGAAGGCGAGTTCGCCGATCAGCAGCGAGACGGTGAAGCCGATGCCGGCGAGGGAGGCGAGCGCGAAGACGTCCGGCCAGCGCAGGTCCTCGTTCAGTTCCGCCCTGGTGAAACGTGCCGCCAGCCAGGTGCCGCCGAAGATGCCGAGCGCCTTGCCGAGCACCAGGCCCAGCACGACGCCCAGCGTCTCGGGCTTGGTGAAGACATCGCCGAGGGACTTGCCGGTGACGGTGACTCCCGCCGAGAACAGCGCGAACAGCGGGACGGCGACGCCCGCGGACAGGGGCCGTACGACATGCTCGATGTGCTCGCCCGGGGAGTACGCCTCGCCCTCCCGGCGGCCGCAGCGGAGCATCAGGCCCATGGCGACACCCGCGATGGTGGCGTGGACGCCGCTGTTGTACATCAGGCCCCAGATGACGAGGGCGAGCGGCACGTACACGTACCAGCCGCGGACGCCCGTGCGCAGCAGCAGCCAGAAGAGGGCGAGACCGGCGAAGGCGCCGCCGAGCGCCGCGAAGTTCAGGTCGTTCGTGAAGAAGATCGCGATGATCAGGATCGCGAAGAGGTCGTCGACGACCGCGAGCGTCAGCAGGAACGCGCGCAGCGCGGACGGCAGTGACGTGCCGATCACCGCGAGGACGGCGAGGGCGAAGGCGATGTCCGTGGCGGTGGGGACCGCCCATCCGGCCGTGGAGCCGTCGCCGAGCGTCGTGACCGCCAGGTAGACGACGGCGGGCATGATCATGCCGCACAGCGCGGCGATGACGGGCAGCGCGGCGGCCTTGGGGTCACGCAGTTCGCCGACGACCAGCTCGCGCTTGAGCTCGATGCCGGCGACGAAGAAGAAGACGGCCAGCAGGCCGTCCGCCGCCCAGTGCTGGAGCGACAGGTCGAGGCCGAGCGATTCGGGGCCGATGTGGAAGTCCCGCAAGGCGGCGTAGCTGTCGCCGAGGGGGGTGTTGGCCCACATCAGTGCCGCCACCGCGGCGAGCAGGAGCAGGACACCGCCGACCGTCTCGGTGCGCAGCGCGTCCGCGACGAAGTTCCGCTCGGGAAGGGACAGACGTCCGAAGAGCTTGGGGGCGGTCCTGGGCGCGGTCACGGTACGCAACCTCCGGTCGGTCGGGCACGACAAAACTGTTGCCGACCAGACTTCCCGGCGCACCTGACAGCGTTCGTTGCGTCATTGACGCGTTCTTTACTCTACCTAATGATCTCGTCGGCCGCCGGGCGAGCCCCCTTCCGGCAACGATGAGTGAGCCCGTTCCGGTACCGCATGCGCATGGCCCCGGCGCCGGTGCGCCGGGGCCATGCGGGTGCCTCGGAGGTCGAGCGGCGTGCCGGTCAGTCCTCGCTGGGGGCGCTGGGCAGGCGGGACTGGATCAGGTCCATCACGGAGGAGTCCGTGAGCGTGGTGACGTCACCGAGCTGACGGTTCTCGGCGACGTCGCGCAGCAGGCGGCGCATGATCTTGCCGGAGCGGGTCTTCGGCAGCTCGGCGACCGGCAGGATCCGCTTGGGCTTGGCGATCGGGCCGAGGGTCGTGCCGACGTGGTTGCGCAGGTCGTTCACCAGGGCGTCGTCCTCGCTGGCCGTCCCCCGCAGGATGACGAACGCGACGATCGCCTGACCGGTCGTCTCGTCCGCCGCCCCCACGACCGCGGCCTCGGCGACCTTGGGGTGGGAGACGAGGGCCGACTCGACCTCGGTGGTCGAGATGTTGTGCCCGGACACGAGCATCACGTCGTCGACGCGGCCGAGCAGCCAGATGTCACCGTCGTCGTCCTTCTTGGCGCCGTCGCCCGCGAAGTACTTGCCCTCGAAGCGGGACCAGTACGTGTCGATGAAGCGCTGGTCGTCGCCCCAGATGGTGCGCAGCATCGACGGCCACGGCTCGGTGAGCACGAGGTAGCCGCCGCCCCCGTTGGGCACCTCGTTCGCCTCGTCGTCGACGACGGTGGCGGCGATGCCCGGCAGCGGGCGCTGCGCGGAGCCGGGCTTGGTCTCGGTGACGCCGGGCAGCGGCGAGATCATCATCGCGCCGGTCTCGGTCTGCCACCAGGTGTCGACGATCGGGGTCTTCCCCGCGCCGATGTGCTCCCGGTACCAGATCCACGCCTCGGGGTTGATCGGCTCACCGACGGACCCGAGGATCCGCAGGCTGGAGAGGTCGAACTTGGCGGGGATGTCGTCGCCCCACTTCATGAACGTGCGGATCGCGGTCGGCGCCGTGTAGAGGATCGTGACGCCGTACTTCTGCACGATCTCCCAGAACCGGCCCTGGTGCGGGGTGTCCGGCGTGCCCTCGTACATGACCTGCGTCGCGCCGTTGGCCAGCGGGCCGTAGACGATGTACGAGTGGCCGGTGACCCAGCCGATGTCCGCCGTGCACCAGTAGACGTCGGACTCGGGCTTGAGGTCGAAGACCGCGTGGTGGGTGTAGGCCGCCTGGGTGAGGTAGCCGCCGGAGGTGTGCAGGATGCCCTTCGGCTTACCCGTGGTGCCTGAGGTGTAGAGGATGAAGAGCGGGTGCTCCGCCTCGAATGCCTCGGGGACGTGACTGGCAGGCTGTCGTTCAACGAACTCGTGCCACCACACGTCGCGGCCCTCGGTGAACGCCGTCTCCTGGCCGGTGCGCCGCACGACCAGCACGTGCTCGACCTGCGGGCAGCGGGAGACGGCCTCGTCGATCGCGGGCTTGAGCGCGCTGGGCTTGCCGCGGCGGTAGCCGCCGTCGGCGGTGATGACGAGCTTGGCGTCGGCGTCCTGGATGCGGGAGGCGACGGCGTCGGCGGAGAAGCCGCCGAAGACCACGGAGTGGGCGGCGCCGATTCGGGCGCAGGCCAGCATCGCGACCGCGGCCTCGGGGATCATCGGCATGTAGACGGCGACGCGGTCGCCCTTGCGCACACCCAGCTCGGTCAGGGCGTTGGCAGCCTTGGCGACCTCGTCCTTGAGCTCGGCGTAGGTGATGGCGCGGCTGTCACCGGGCTCGCCCTCGAAGTGGATGGCGACGCGGTCGCCGTGACCCGCCTCGACATGGCGGTCCACGCAGTTGTACGCGACGTTGAGCGTGCCGTCCGCGAACCATTTCGCGAAGGGCGGGTTGCTCCAGTCGAGGGTCTCGGTCGGTTCGGTGGCCCAGTCCAGCCGCCGTGCCTGCTCGGCCCAGAAGCCAAGCCTGTCCGCGGCGGCCTGCGCGTACGCCTCCGTGGTCACGTTGGCATGCGCGGCCAGCTCGGCCGGAGGTGCGAACCGCCGCTCTTCTTTAAGAAGGTTGGCCAGGCTTTCGTTGCTCACGACATCTCCCTTTCTCAGGGCGTCTTCTGTGCGTATGTGTCCCAGGCCATAGCTCATCAGCCAGAAGGCCGGGTGACAAGGGCCTTCCGAAAATTGGTTTAGACCTGTGGGGTGGCCCCTCGACCCCGGGCGGTGGGGAAGAGGGGCCACACGTTCTCACGGACGCCGCACAGCGCCGGTTCAGCCACGCGGTGTGCGCTCGCTCACGCGTGTGCACCCGCAGCCCCGGCCGGCGACGGGTGCACACGTGCTCAGACGCGGGCCTTCTCCAGCGCCGACGGTGCGGGCGCCACCCGGTCGAAGACCTGCTCCATGTCGTGGTCGCTCGTGCTCGTGAGCAGATACGCCTGGGCCTCGCCGACATGGAAGTACATGCCGTGCAGCCGCAGCGTGCCCTCGGCGAGCCGGCGCGCCACCGAGTCGTGGGCCCGCAGGTGCTCCAACTGCTGGACCACATTGGTCAGACACAGCTGCTCCACCGCGTCCGTGGGCATGCGCCCCGAAATCCTCGGCCACGCATGGCGGCGGTTGCGCATGCGCGCCAGGCTGGGCAGGCCGTGTCGCAGCCAGCGGCGCAGTGGGGTCGGCGCGCCGTCGGGCGGGCTGTGCAGCAGGGCCTGCATCGCCCCGCAGCCCGAGTGGCCGCAGATCGTGATGGACTCCACCTCCAGCACGTCGACCGCGTACTCGATGGCGGCAGCGACGGAGTCGTCGCCGCTCTCCTCGCCGGGCAGCGGAACCAGGTTTCCCACATTGCGCACCGTGAACAGGTCACCGGGACCGCTCGCCGTGATCATGCTGGTGACCAGCCGGGAGTCGGCGCAGGTGAGGAAGAGCTGTGAGGGCCGCTGGCCCTCCCGGGCGAGCCGCGCCAGCTCGTCGCGGACCAGGGGAGCGGTGTTGCGCTGGAACGCGCTGAGTCCGGTGGCCAGTTGATGCTCATCGGTCGGCTGGGGGCGCGCGCCGCAGTGGTGGTTGCGCCAGGGCGTCCAGGGGCGGCAGCAGCCGTGCGTCTCATGCGCGGGCTCGCTGATCCGCGCCCCGGACCGGCCCGTGAACTCCACGGTGCCGCCCTGTGCGGTGTGCGCCGTCTGCCAGTCGTGCAGCGCCTCGTACGCCGCGTGGTCCATGAAGGAACCGTCCAGCTCGACCACGCAGTCGACGCCGTGCGGCACCTGACCGAGGACCCGGCTCAGGCGGGGGACGGCCAGGAACGTCAACTGGCCGCGCACGCACACCCGGTGGACGCCGTCCTTCTCCTCGGCGGTGATCCGGGTCCTGGTGAGCCGGTGCAGCGCGACCGCGACGGCCACGGCGATCCCGATCAGCACCCCCTCCAGGACGCCGGTCAGCACGACCGCGCCCAGGGTCGCCGCGTATACCAGGATCTCGCGATTGCGCTTGACGCTGCGCAGGTGCGTGATGTTGACCATCTGCACGCCGACCACCATGACCAGCGCGGCGAGCGTGGCCAGCGGGATGAGATCGAGAACGGGCACCAGTAGGAGCGCGGCCACCGTGATCCACAGCCCGTGGAGCATGGTGGAGTGGCGGCTGACCGCCCCGGCGGACACGTTCGCCGAGCTGCGGACCGCGACGCCGGTGATGGGCAGTCCGCCGAGGGCGCCCGACACCACGTTGGCCGCCCCCTGTCCGGCGAGCTCGCGGTCGAGGTCCGCGCGGGGGATCCGTACCGCCGGCTGCTTGCGGGCCGCGGCCAGCTTGTCGATCGCGACGGCCGACAGCAGTGACTCCACGCTGGCGACGAGCGTGATGGTGAGCACGGCGGCGAGCAGCCCGAGCACAGGCCCCTCGGGCATCTCGGGCAGCGCGTGGGAACGCCACGACGGCAGGTCGACGCGCGGCTGGTGGAGCTGCGCGAAGGTCGCGAGCGCGGTCGCGGCGGCGACGGCGGCCAGCGCCGCCGGAACGGTCCGCAGGATCCGCCCCGCTCGCCCCGGGATGCGCGGCCACGCCAGGAGCACGGCGACGGTCAGCACGCTGACGGACAGCGCGGCCGGGTGCAGCCCCGCCAACTGACCGGGCAGCGCGCCCACATTGGCGACGGCCGAGCTCTGCGGCGTGCCCCCGAGGACGATGTGCAGCTGAGCCAGGGCGATGGTGACGCCGATGCCGGCCAGCATCCCGTGGACGATCGCGGGGCTGACGGCGAGGGCGGAGCGCGCCACCCGCAGGGCGGCGAGCCCCAGTTGGCACAGGCCCGCCAGAACGGTGATGGCACAGGTCGTGCGCCAGCCGTACCGCTGGATCAACTCGGCGGTGACGACGGTCAGTCCGGCAGCCGGACCGCTGACCTGGAGCGTCGATCCGCCGAACCGGCCCGCCACGAGGCCGCCGACAGCGGCGGCGACCAGCCCGGCCTGGAGCGGCGCTCCGGTGGCGAGGGCGATGCCGAGGGACAGCGGCAGGGCGATCAGGAAGACGGAGACGGACGCGGACAGGTCGGCGCCCGCGATGCGGAAGCGTCGGCGAGGCCCGGTGGGCGGCGGGCTGTGCGGTCGCCGGAAACGGGCGGTCGGGGACGTGGGCGGGTGAGAGGCATCGTCGGTGCGGGTCGGGACGCAGGACATTCCCGTCTCCTCCAAGGTGGCGCGGTCGCGGAACGTGGGGGACGCGGCCGTGGGTCACGGCATGCAGCGGCGGGATGCTCGAATCGCACGAGCGCTCAACGTTAAGTAAATGGATCGTAATGCAGAGTAAAGACTCGGGCATGATTTTCTGGGCAAATGGGGCAATCAATCACCTGATTCAGTGATTAGTCATTTCATCTCGGCTTGTCGATCGGCTCCCCCCACCCCCGCGAGCGACGGTGTCGGCTCCATCGCTGTCAGACAGTCGTATCGCCATACGGAAGAGGGTGGGGCGGATGCGGGCCGCCACAAAAAAGGCCGCCGTCGGCGCGGTCGCCACGGCACTGATCGCAGGACTCGCCGGCTGTTCGGACTCAGAGGACGGCGCGGGCAGCCGGCACGGTGCCCCGGTACAGAAGAAGCGGACCGCCGCGGCCCCCAAGAGCGCGGTCCGCCTCATCGGCGACGGCTCCACCGCCTTCACCGGCACCCAGCCCGGGCTGCTCGAGCCGCAGCGGCTCAAGCCCGGTGAGAAGCCTCCGCAGTTCGTGGTGTTCTCGTGGGACGGCGCCGGCGAGGACAGCCAGAAGCTGTTCTCCCACTTCCGCGAGGTCGGCAAGAAGTACGACGCGACGATGACGTACTTCCTCAGCGGCGTCTACCTGCTGCCCGAGGAGAAGCGGCACCTGTACGACCCGCCCCGGCACGCGGAAGGCCGCTCCGACATCGGCTTCAACGACATCCGGGGAATCAAGGACACCGTGCGCGAACTGCGTGGCGCCTGGCTGGACGGCAACGAGGTGGGCACCCACTTCAACGGGCACTTCTGCGGCAAGAACGGGGGAGTGGGCACCTGGTCCGTCGAGGAGTGGAAGAGCGAGATCCGCCAGGCCAAGTCGTTTGTGAAGAACTGGAAGACGAACGCGGGACTCGCCTCGGCCGAGCCGCTCCCCTTCGACTACGAAAAGGAGCTCATCGGAGCCCGCACGCCCTGCCTGGAGGGCCGTGCCAACTTCCTGCGCGCCGCGCGCGACCTCGGCTTCCGTTACGACAGCAGCGGCATCAACGACCAGGTCTGGCCCAAGAAGGAACTCGGCCTGTGGGACCTGTCCCTCCAGATGGTCCCCGTCCCCGGCCGCGCCTTCGAGACGCTGGCGATGGACTACAACTTCATGGTCAACCAGTCGGGCACGTCCCGGGGCAACCCGTCGAAGCACGACTACTGGGGCGACCAGATGCGCGACGGCCTGCTGAAGGCCTTCGACCGCGCGTACAAGGGCAACCGCGCGCCCCTCATCATCGGCAACCACTTCGAGTCCTGGAACGGCGGGACGTACATGAAGGCGATCGAGGAGACGATCGCGAAGGTCTGCGTGAAGAGCGACGTGCGGTGCGTGTCGTTCCGGCAGTTGGCCGACTGGCTCGACGCCCAGGACCCCCTGGTCCTCGAGAAGATGCGGCAGCTGGACGTCGGCGAGGCGCCCAAGGGCGGCTGGTCCGCCTTCCTCTCCAAGCCGCCGGTGGCCCCGGCCGGTCCGCCCGCCGCCAAGCGGGAGGCGAAGGAACGCGCGTCGCGGCACTGAGCGCGGCATGACGCGAGGGCGGCCCGGCACCGGCCGGGCCGCCCTCGTCGCACGGATCAGCCCGGCTGCGGCACCGGCGCGTGCTCGCCGAGCACGAACGCCGGGTCCACCTGCGCGGCCAGGTCCGCACCCGTCTTCGCGTTCCCCCAGCTCTCCGCGTTCTTCAGGTGGAAGTGGACCATCTGCCGGGTGTAGCGCTCCCAGTCCCGCTGCGCGTACGAGTCCTCCGCCGCGTCCTGCAGGGTCTGCAGCGCCATACGGTTGGCGGCCTCCAGCAGCTCGAACCGAGGCGGCCGGCCCTTCTCCATGGCCCGCACCCAGTCCGAGTGCCCCACCGTGACGAGCAGGTCGTCGCCCACCTCGTCGCGCAGGAACTCCAGGTCGTCGGGGCCCTGGACCTTGTTGCCCACGACCTTCAGCGACACCCCGAAGTCCCGGGCGTACTCCTTGTACTGGCGGTAGACCGACACGCCCTTGCGGGTCGGCTCGGCGACGAGGAACGTCATGTCGAAGCGGGTGAACATGCCCGAGGCGAAGGAGTCCGACCCCGCCGTCATGTCGACGACGACGTACTCCTGCGGGCCGTCCACCAGATGGTTCAGGCACAGCTCGACCGCGCCGACCTTGGAGTGGTAGCAGGCGACGCCGAGGTCGGACTCCGTGAACGGCCCCGTCGCCATGAGCCGGATCTCACCGTCGTCGAGCCGCACGGTCCGGGCGCACGCCTCGTACACCGGGTTGTCCTCGACCACGCGCAGCAGCCGGGAGCCCTCCCCGGGCGGCGTGGTCTTGATCATCGTCTCGGCCGAGACGATCCTCGGATTCGTCCCGCGCAGGTACTCCTTGATCAGCGGCAGGTGCGCGCCCATCGCGGGCAGAACGGCGGCCGCCGCGTCGTCGAGGCCGAGCGCGGCGCCCAGGTGCTGGTTGATGTCGGCGTCCACCGCGACGACAGGGGCCTCGGCGGCGGCCAGGTGGCGGATGAAGAGCGAGGACAGCGTCGTCTTCCCGCTGCCGCCCTTCCCTACGAAAGCGATCTTCATGTTCACCTAGAGTAGTGCTATGAGTGCGTGCAGTTGTCAAGGCGGGTGAAGAAGACCACTCCAAGGTGGGGCGCGGGCCCGGGGCGCGTAGCCTCGCTACCTATGAGTACGAACGCCTCGCCGGCCGACCCTCTCGCCACCCTCGGCACCCTGCCGGGCGTCGCCGACTCCGTGGACTCCGTACGCAAAGCCGTCGACCGGGTCTACGGGCACCGGGTCATGCGGCGGCGCAGCAACGAGATCACGTCGGAGGCCGCGCTGCGCGGAGCCCGCGCGTCCGCGGCCCTGTCCGGCGCCGACTGGGCGCTGGAGGAGGTGCGCCGGCGCACCGACTTCAGCAGCGAGCCCGAGGCGCGCACCGTCGGTGCGGCGCTGCGGCTGACGGCGGAGGCGGGCCAGCTGCTGTCGATCTGGCGGCAGTCGCCCCTGCGGGTACTCGCCCGGCTGCACCTGGTCGCGGCGAGCGGCAGCGGCGCCGACGAGGCGGTGGGCAGGCCGCGCCTGGCCGGCGAGCCGGTCGACGAACCGCTGATCGAAGGCCCCCTGCCGGGTGCGGACGAGGTGGCGGGACGTCTGGACGGGCTGGCCGAACTGATCATCAGGGGCAGCTCCGCGCCGGCCCTGGTGGCGGCGGCCGTCGTGCACGGCGAGCTGCTGGCACTGCGTCCGTTCGTTTCCCACAACGGTCTGGTCGCGCGGGCTGCCGAGCGGATCGTGCTGGTCGGCAGCGGCCTCGACCCCAAGTCGATCTGCCCGGCGGAGGTCGGACACGCGGAGCAGGGGCGCGCTGCGTACGCGGCGGCCTTCGAGGGCTACCTCTCGGGGACGCCGGAGGGCATGGCGACCTGGATCGCCCACTGCGGGCGGGCCGTGGAGCTCGGGGTCAGGGAGTCGACGGCGGTGTGCGAGGCGCTTCAGCGCGGCGCGGCCTGAGGGGCCGATCCGGGGGAGCGGCCTGGCGGGCCGAAAGCCCGAATACCTGCCGAAAAGGGTTGCGGCGGTACCAATTGGTACCGCCGCTGGCATGTCCACCCAGTTACCATGCGTCCTCGAAAGTTGCCCATCAGGTCGGGAACTTTGCCCGTCACCTGGTGCGGCTGGCCCGTAATCGACGGGTCGACGTCGCGTGGGTGCTCGGCTTCCATGCTTCGGTCCGTGGGGCCTTCTCTGCGTTTAAAGGTGATCCTTTCGGATGTCCTCGGTCTCGCGGGCCGTTGATTCATTTGTACTACCGCAGGCCGGGAAGGGAAAGCCCTCGGCGGACTTCTTTACTTTTAGGTTCAAATACGGGCGAAGCGGCTGCCGGGTACGGCCGCCGCCCCGGCCGCGCGCGCCGCTCCCCGGCGGCGGTTGGCATACCAGACCAGTCCGGCGGTCGCGGCCGCCGCTCCCACCGCCGCGGCGGCCATCAGGGCCGGGCGCGGCGGCATCGAGAAGGCCGGCAGCCGCTGCTTCAGTCGCACCGGCCTGTTGAAGACGAGAACCGGCCAGCCCCGCACCGCGGCCTCGCGGCGCAGCGCGCGGTCGGGATTCACGGCGTACGGATGGCCCACCGCCGAGAGCATCGGGATGTCGGTGGCCGAATCGCTGTACGCGTAACAGCGCTCGAGGTCGTAGCCCTCCGAGGCGGCGAGCTCCCTGACCGCCTCGGCCTTCGTCGGCCCGTACGCGTAGTACTCCACCTCGCCCGTGAAGCAGCCGTCGTCGCCGACGACCATGCGGGTGGCCACGACGCGGTCCGCGCCGAGCAGCTCGCCGATGGGCTCGACGACCTCGGCGCCGGACGTGGACACGATGACCACGTCCCGGCCGGCCATGTGGTGCCCCTCGATGAGGGAGGCGGCCTCGTCGTAGATGATCGGGTCGATGAGATCGTGCAGCGTCTCGGCGACGATCTCCTTGACCTGTTGCACGTTCCAGCCCCTGCAGAGCGCGGACAGGTACGCGCGCATCCGCTCCATCTGGTCGTGATCGGCCCCGCCCGCGAGAAACGCGAACTGGGTATAGGCGGTGCGCAGCGCGGCACGCCGACTGATCAGCCCGCCTTGGTAGAAGGACTTGCTGAAGGTCAGCGTCGAAGACTTCGCAATGACCGTCTTGTCCAGATCAAAGAAGGCAGCTGTGCGCGGCAAGGAGTGGTTTTCCACGGGGCTGAGCATATGTGCCCGCCATTCGGCGTACGCTGGGGCGCGTGGGTTTGCCTGAGAAGGCTCTCGGGTACACCATGGAAGTCACGGATCGTTCGCGACCGTGCTAACCCGGTCCGGCTCCTCCCCCCCCGAGTCGGCCGGAAAGACGACCCCCGCTCTCCCCCCCGGCGGGGGTCGTCGCATGTCCGGACGGGTTTCTCCCTCTTTTTCGCGGCCGTCGCCGCCTGCTGCCCGCCTCCGTCCGCCCTCGGAGACGTGGAAGGCTCACTCCCAAATTTGTCACCCTGCGTAGTCATGGAACTGCGTTCCGGGAGCCTTTCGACGTCTCACCGGTTTGGGCTACGGGGATATTCACAAGTGGCCAGTTGTCCACAGTTTTTCGGCAAGATCCACACGGTTTTTCGGTGGGCTGCACCGTGATTCCAGCCGCGAAGTTCGCGGACCGAAGGAATCACGGATCTCGCCGTCGGGTGAGATCGCCGGGAGAGGGGTGGAGATCGTGGCCGGATCCATCACATCGGAGCGTCCCCGCACTGCCGAGGAGCGCCGAGAGGGACCGCTGATCGTCACCGAGGACGCGGACCTGCTCGACGACCTGCTGAGGCTGTGCGCCGCGGCAGGGGCCGAGCCGGACGTCCACCACACGGTGCCCGACCGGAAGGGAGCCTGGGAGGGTGCCCCGCTGGTCCTCGTCGGGGACGACGCGGCCGAGCGGTGCCGCGGGGCCACCCGCAGGCGCGGGGTGCTGCTCGTGGGCCGCGACCAGGACGACCCGGAAGTCTGGCGGCGGGCGGTGGAGATCGGGGCCGACAGCGTCCTGCGCCTGCCCGACGCGGAGAGCTGGCTCGTCGACCGGATCGCGGACGTCGCCGAGGGGGTCGGACGGCAGGCGCTGACCGTCGGGGTCATCGGCGGCCGGGGCGGCGCCGGGGCGTCGACGCTGGCCTGCGCCCTCGCTGTGACGGCCGCCCGCGCGGGCCGGCGCACCATGCTCGTCGACGGCGACCCGCTCGGAGGCGGCCTGGACGTTCTGCTCGGCGGTGAGCACACCGAGGGCAGACGATGGCCGGACTTCGCCGCCTCGAAGGGCCGTGTCGCGGGCGGTGCGCTGGAGGAGTCGCTGCCGGAGCTGCACGCGCTGCGGGTGCTCAGCTGGGATCGCGGGGATTCCGTCGTCGTCCCGCCGGAGGCGATGCGGTCGGTGCTCGCGGCGGCGCGCCGCCGGGGCGGCGTGGTCGTCGTCGACCTGCCGCGCCGTGTCGACGAGGGCGTGGCCGAGGCGCTCGCCCAGCTGGACCTCGGACTGCTGGTGGTCCCCGGCGAGCTGCGCGCGGTCGCCGCGGCGAACAGGGTCGCGTCGGTGGTGGGCATGGTCCTCTCGGACCTGCGCGTGGTGGTCCGCGGCCCGTACGCCTCCGGGCTGGACGAGCAATGGGTGGCGGCCGCCCTCGGTCTGCCGCTCGCGGGGGAGCTTCCTGTGGAGGCAGGGCTGTCGGCGGCCCAGGACGGCGGAGTGCCGCCGGGCGCGAGCGGGCGCGGACCGCTGGCCAGGTTCTGCACGGCCTTCTGGGCGAAGGCACTCGCCGGGGAGACGGTCTCATGAGCACCGGACTGCTGGAGGCCGTGCGGCAGCGGCTGGCGGAGAGCGGCGCGGAGCCGACACCGGCCAGGGTGGCGGCAGCCCTGCGGGCGCAGGGCCGCCTGCTGGGAGACGCCGAAGTGCTGGGCGGGACAGAGAAGTTACGGGGCGAGCTGGTGGGCACGGGACCGTTGGAGCCCTTGCTGTCCGACCCGTCAGTCACCGATGTGCTGGTCTCCGCACCGGACCGGGTGTGGGTGGACCGGGGCAGGGGCCTGGAGCTCACGGAGGTGACGTTCCCGGACGCGGCCTCGGTGCGCCGACTGGCCCAGCGGCTCGCGGCGGTGGCGGAGCGCAGGCTCGACGACGCCCGGCCCTGGGTGGACGCCCGGCTGCCGGACGGGACGCGGATGCACGCCGTGATCCCTCCGGTGGCGGTCGGCTCGACGTGTCTGTCGCTGCGGGTGGTGCGGCCGCGGGCGTTCACGGTGCGGGAGCTGGTCGCGGCGGGCACGGTCCCCCCGGACGGCGACCGCCTGCTGCGGGCGCTGATCGCGGCCCGGCTCTCATTTCTGATCAGCGGCGGGACCGGTTCGGGGAAGACGACCCTGCTGAGCAGTCTGCTGGGGCTGGTGGGCGAGCGGGATCGCATCGTGCTCGCCGAGGACTCCGCCGAGCTGAGGCCCGACCATCCCCATGTGGTGCGGCTCGAATCGCGCACCGCCAATCAGGAGGGCGCGGGCCGGGTGACCCTGCGGGACCTGGTCCGGCAGGCACTGCGGATGCGGCCCGACCGGCTTGTCGTCGGAGAGGTCCGCGGCGCCGAGGTCACCGAGTTGCTGGCCGCGCTCAACACCGGTCACGAGGGCGGCTGCGGCACCGTGCACGCCAACGCGGCGGCGGACGTGCCGGCGCGGCTGGAGGCGCTGGGGACCGCGGCCGGACTCGACCGGGCGGCGCTGCACAGCCAGTTGGCCGCGGCGCTGTCCGTGGTCGTCCATCTCGCACGGGACGCGGACGGCCGGCGCCGCATCGCGGAGGTCCACGTGCTGGAGCGGGACGCGGCCGGTCTGGTGATGACGGTTCCGGCGCTGAGATGGGGCGCGGAGGCGTTCACGCGCGAGGACGGCTGGCCGCGGCTTCGCGCCTTGATCGGGGAGGCGTTGTGAGGGTCACCGAGTCGATGTGCGCGGCGGCGGCCTGCGCCGGGGCCGCCGCCTGGCTGATCACCGGCCAGGACCAGGGACTGCGCCGTGCGCGGCTGCTCTTCGCGGGCGGTGGTGCCATCACGGGACCGCCGTGGTGGGCGTGGGAGCGCGTGCTTCCGGTGGTGCGGCTGCGCAGGGAGTGGCTGTGCCTGCCGGTGGCGCTCGTGGTCGCCGTCCTCGGGCAGTCCGTCGTGCCCCTCGTCGTGGGGGCAGCGGCGGTGCCGTTGGTGCGGCGGCGGTTGCGGGCCCGGGAGCAGCGCAAGGAGAAGGACCGCAGGGCCGAGGAGGTGGTGGCGCTGTGCGGAGCGGTCGCGGGGGAGCTGCGGGCGGGCCTGCAGCCGGGGCAGGCGCTGTCGTTCGGAGCCCGGTCGACCGATGCGCTCGGTCAGGGGGAGGCCGCCGTCCTGGCGGCGGCGCGGTTCGGCGGCGATGTGCCGGGCGCGCTGAAGGCCGCGGCCCGGCAGCCCGGGGCGGAGGGGCTGGTCGGGGTCGCCGCCTGCTGGCGTGTTGCGGTGGACAGCGGTGCGGGGCTGGCCGCCGGGCTGGACCGGCTGGAGGCGGCGCTGCGGGCCGAGCGGGATCAACGGCAGGACCTGGCAGCACAGTTGGCGGGCGCCTGGTCGACCGTCGTCCTCCTCGCACTGCTGCCCGTTGCCGGGCTCGGGATGGGCTGGGCGCTCGGAGCGGACCCGCTGGAGGTGTTGTTCCACACACCGGGCGGCATCGCCTGCCTGGTCGCCGGAGGGCTGCTGGAGGCGGCCGGCCTGTTCTGGGCAGGGCGGATCGTGCGGGCGGGTGAGGAGGCATGAGCCCGGACGTCGTCCACAGGCTGGGGGCAGTGCTGGCCGGCCTGGCGGCGGTGAGCTGTGTCGGCTCGCTGATCGCCGCACACCGCCGTGGCAGGGCGGTGCGCGGACGGATCGAGGCGCTGCTGTCGGTGGAGCGGGAACAGCGCCGCAGCAGAGCGGAGTTGGTGGCCCGGGCGAAGACGTGGGCGGCGCCGTTCGGAGCGGCAGCCGTCTGTTACGTCCTGCTCGGTGGCGTGGTCGGCGCCGTGGCGGCGATCGCTGCAGGATTCGGCGTACGGCACTGGTTCCGGCGCCGGGAGCGTGCCGCGGCGACGATGGCCGAGAAGCTGGGCATCGGCGGCGGGAATGAGACGGCACGCCAACTGCCGCTCGCCGCCGACCTCCTGGCCGCGTGCATCTCGGCCGGCGCGGGACCGCGCGAGGCGGCCGAGGCCGTGGGCGAGTCACTGGGCGGGCAGCTCGGCGAACGGCTCGCCAGAGCCGCGGCCGAGCTCAGACTCGGCGGCGAACCGGCACACGCATGGGGCTGGTTCGCCGCGACAGCAGGCGCCGGACCACTGGCCCGATGCCTGGAGCGCGCCGATCTGACGGGCGCCCCGGCGGCGGAGCAGGTGGCTCGCCTGGCCGAGAGGCTCCGGGCGGACCGTGCCCGAGAAGTGGCTGCGCAGGGCCGAAAGGCACAGGTGCTGATCACGGCACCCGTGGGCCTGTGCTTCCTGCCCGCCTTTCTCGCCGTCGGCGTCGCACCGGTGGTGATCGGACTCGCCGGCGGACTGCTGTCCGGCGACTGACCGCTTCGATTTCTCCAACTTTCTTTCCCTACAAGGCAATACGACAACAGGGGGTTGAGCATGTGGACAACGTGGTGGCACCGGCTGTGCGGAAGCCGGGCAGCCGACGGACATCGGCAGGACGGAGCACGGCTCCCCGCACTGCACGGCCTGGTGGGCAGGCTGCGCACGGACCGGGGCATGACGACGTCCGAGTACGCGGTGGGGACGATCGCCGCCTGCGGCTTCGCGGCCGTTCTGTACAAGGTGGTCACGAGCGACGCCGTGTCGAAGGGACTCCAGGAGCTGATCGGCAAGGCCCTCGATGCCCAGTTCTGAGAGGAGAGGCGCGGGGCGGGAAGGAGGCGACCGGGGGTCGGTGACCGCCGAGGCCGCCGTGGCGATTCCTGCCCTGGTGGTGTTCGCCATGGCCCTGGTCTGGGCCCTGATGGCCGCGTCCGCGCAGATCCAGTGCGTGGACGCGGCCCGGGCCGGGGCACGGGCGGCGGCCAGGTCCGAGCCGCGGGCGGCGGCGCTCGCCGCGGCGCGCTCGGCGGCCCCGACCGGTGCCCACGTCACGCTGGCCAGGGCAGGCGACCTCTGGCGGGTCCGGGTGGAGGCGGACGCGCCCGGCCCCGGTGGGCTGGGGCTGACGTTGGGAGCGGAGGCGGCGGCCCTGGCGGAGGACACGGTGGGGCAGGGCACGGACGACGCCTCGTCCGTCAGCGCGGCAGCCGCGCGGACCGGCGGGGCGCGGGTGACCGCGCCGCGTGCTCCGGTCCGCTCCGGTGATGCTGTGCCGGGCCGCGTGGCGGTGGCGCCGTGATCCGGGACCGGGGCTCGGCCACCGTCTGGGTGGCCTCCGCCACCACGGTCCTGTGCGCGGTCTTCGCGCTCGTGCTGGCGATGGGCCAGGCGGTCGTCGCACGCCACCGGGCCGGCGCGGCTGCGGACTTGGCGGCTCTGGCCGCTGCGGACCATGCCCTGAGCGGCCAGGACGAGGCGTGCGCCAAGGCGGCCGAGGTCGCCAGGGCGCAGGCAGCGGAGGTCGCCCGGTGCGTGATGACGGGCGAGATCGCCGACGTGATCGCCCGCTCCCGATTCGGGCCGTACGCACCTGAGGTCAGGTCGAGAGCGGGGCCGCCCGGCGGGGCGGCCGACGGGGCACCGCAGGTGCCTGAGCCGCGTGAGGCGCCTGAGCCGCCTGAGCCGCCTTAGGCGCCGGCTGCCCGGGAGGTCCTGTTGCCGGGCCCTGGGGGCTTGGCCCACCGGATCCCCGGCCGGCCCCTCCGGCGCCGCCGGCCCGGTTGGATCCGAGACAGGCCCGTCTCCCGGTCCGCGCGCCACCGGGGGCCCCGGCGGACGGCTCCGCGGGGCCGTGCGCAGCCTCGGCTCCGATGCCCTCGCGGGCCCTAGTCCCGGATCGCCGTCCGGTGCCGCAGCCTGGTCACTGCCCCCGCTCGCCCTCCGGCTCGCCCGTCTGTCCCTCAGCCTGCTCCTCCGCACGTTCGCCCGCCGGTTCCCGCGGAGACGCCTCCGCAGGCGTCTCGGCGGACTCGCCCGGCAGGTCCGCTTCCCGCGGTGCTCCCTTTGGGGCTGCCCGGAGCAGTTCGGTGAGCAAGCGGACCGCGCCGCGCTTGTGCAGAGGGTCGTTGCCGTTGCCGCACTTGGGGGACTGGATGCACGAGGGGCAGCCCGCCTCACACTCGCAGGAGGCGATGGCCTCGCGCGTCGCGGTGAGCCATTCGCGGGCCGTATGGAAGGCACGTTCGGCGAAGCCCGCTCCGCCGGGATGTCCGTCGTACACGAAGACCGTGGGGAGCAGCGTGTCGGGATGGAGCGGGACGGACACACCGCCGATGTCCCAGCGGTCGCAGGTGGCGAACAGCGGCAGCATGCCGATCGAGGCGTGCTCGGCGGCGTGGAGTGCTCCGCCGAGCTGTTCCGGGCCGACCCGGGCGGCGTCGAGCTGGTCGTCGGTGACCGTCCACCACACGGCCCGGGTGCGCAGGGTGCGCGGCGGGAGGTCGAGCTTCGACTCGCCGAGCACTTCGCCGGTGATGACCCGGCGGCGCAGGAAGGAGACGACCTGGTTGGTGACCTCGACGGAGCCGTAACACAGGCGCCCGTCGCCCCACGGGGTCTCGATGTCGGTCTCGAGCACGGAGATGGAGGTGGTGTCACGCGCGGTGGTCGAGTACGGCGGGTTGGCCTCCTCGACCAGGGCGACCGAGTCCTCCAGGTCGAGCTGCTTGACCAGGTAGGTGCGGCCCTGGTGCAGGTGGACGGCGCCGTCGTGCACGGCCGTGTGGGCTGCGGCCTCGTCGACCGTGCCGAGCAGGCGGCCGCTGGAGGCCTCGACGATCTGGACGGGGCGCCCGCCTCCGCCGCGGATGTCGGTGAGATCGGCGGCCCGCTCGCGGCGCGTCCAGTGCCAGCCGGAGGCGCGCCGGCGCAGCAGCCTGGCGGTCTCCAACTGGGGCATCAGCTCGGCGGTGGCGGGGCCGAAGAGCTCCAGGTCGGCTTCCGTGAGGGGCAGTTCGGCGGCGGCGGCGCACAAGTGGGGAGCGAGGACGTAGGGGTTGTCCGGGTCGAGGACGGTGGACTCGACCGGCCGCCGGAACAGTGCCTCGGGGTGGTGGACGAGATACGTGTCCAGCGGGTCGTCGCGGGCGACGAGGACGGCCAGGGCGCCCTGGCCCGAGCGTCCCGCGCGGCCGGCCTGCTGCCACAGGGAGGCGCGGGTGCCCGGGTATCCGGCGATGACGACCGCGTCGAGTCCGGAGACGTCGACGCCGAGTTCGAGGGCGGTGGTGGCGGCGAGGCCGAGGAGGTCGCCGGAGTGCAGGGCGCGTTCCAGGGCGCGGCGTTCCTCAGGGAGGTAGCCGCCGCGGTAGGCGGCGATGCGCTGCGGCAGCGAGCGGTCCACCTCGGCGAGGCGCTCCTTGGCGATCACGGAGATGAGCTCGGCGCCGCGGCGGGAGCGCACGAAGGCGACGCTGCGCACCCCCTGAACGGTCAGGTCGGTCAGCAGGTCGGCGGTCTCGGCGGTCGCGGTGCGGCGGACCGGCGCGCCCTTCTCGCCGTGGAGCTCGGTGAGCGGGGGCTCCCAGAGGGCGAAGACGAGCTCGCCACGCGGTGAGGCGTCGTCGGCGACCTCCCGGACGGGCAGACCGGTGAGGCGGCCGGCGGCCAGGGCGGGGGCCGCGGCGGTGGCCGAGGCGAGCAGGAAGACGGGGTCCGCCCCGTAGCGGGCGCACAGGCGGCGGAGGCGGCGCAGCACCTGGGCGACGTGGGAGCCGAAGACGCCGCGGTAGGTGTGGCATTCGTCGATCACGACGTAGCGCAGGGAGCGCAGGAAGGAGGACCAGCGCGGGTGGGAGGGGAGTATCCCGCGGTGCAGCATGTCCGGGTTGGTGAGCACGTAATTGGCGTATTGCCGCACCCACTCCCGTTCCTCGACGGGCGTGTCCCCGTCGTAGACGGCAGGGCGGATGCGGTTCCCGAGGGGCGCGGCGAGCTCTCTGACGGCGCGGAGCTGGTCGGCGGCGAGGGCTTTGGTGGGGGCCAGGTACAGGGCGGTGGTGCCGCGGCCGTTCGGCGCCTCGGCGCCGTCGAGGAGGGTGCTGAGAACGGGGGCGAGGTACGCCAGGGACTTGCCCGAGGCGGTGCCGGTCGCGATCACCACGGACTCGCCGTCCAGGGCGTGCTCGGCGGCGGCCGCCTGGTGGGCCCAGGGATGGTCGATGCCCGCCTCCTGGACGGCGCCGATCACTTCCGCGCGGATGCGGTCGGGCCAGACGGCATGCCTGCCCGGTCGCGGGGGCAAGTGCTCCGTATGAGTGATGCGCGCAGCCCGGTTCGCCCCCGTGGTGAGCCGGTCGAGGACTGCACCGGGGGAGGGGCGGGTTTCCCTGCTCTCGGGAGGTCGTCTGGGACGGTGATTCATGGCCATCGGCACCGAGTGTGTCACTGGCGTGACGGACAATGGTCCCAAGGCGTCGTGCATGGCTGCTGGTAAGTGATTGAATGCCATCGCGGCTGGCGACCGTCCTCCGGCTCCGTCGGGGAGACCTGAGGGGGCGGCCGCTCGATAGCAAGGTGCTGGAGGATCCGTGGACCTGTCCCTGTCGACTCGCAATGTGTCCGGCCCTGGTGGCGACCGTACGGTCGTCGAGGTCGGTGGCGAGATTGATGTGTATACCGCGCCCAAGCTGCGCGAGCAGTTGGTCGAGTTGGTGAACGACGGCAGCTACCACCTGGTTGTCGACATGGAGGGTGTGGATTTTCTCGACTCCACCGGCCTCGGCGTGCTCGTCGGCGGCCTGAAGCGCGTGCGTGCGCATGAGGGCTCGCTGCGCCTGGTGTGCAACCAGGAGCGCATTCTCAAGATCTTCCGGATCACGGGTCTGACCAAGGTGTTCCCGATTCACACCACGGTCGACGAAGCCGTCGCGGCGACCGACTGACGGTCGGCCGGAGACCACCGGAAGCAGTGAGGGGCACCGGGCACCCAGCCCGGGCCCCTGAGAGGCACGCTCGTACGTCCGAGGGGGATCTGCATGGCCACCGTTGAGCTCCGCTTCAGCGCCCAGCCCGAGCACGTCAGGACGGCCCGGCTGGTCGCCGCTGCCGTGGCACGCAGGGCCGGGGTCGACGAGGCGGTGCTGGACGAGGTCCGCCTCGCCGTCGGTGAGGCCTGCAGCCGGGCGGTCGGGCTGCACCGCAGCCATGGCCTCACGGCGCCCGTGCGGGTCGTGCTGTCCGAGGAGGAGAAGACCTTCTCGATCGAGGTCGGGGACGAGGTTCCCGGCTCGGGCGGTGCGGCCGCCGGCGGTGCGGCGGACGAGGAGGCCGACGCCGAGGGCGAGGACGAGATGGGTCTCGCCGTGATCAGCGGTCTCGTCGACGACATGGAGGTCTCGTCCTCCGAGGAGGGCGGCGTGATCCGGATGAGCTGGCCCGCGGCACCGCCTCCAGCGGCGTCCTGACGCCTTCGGTCGGCTCCTGACGCCTTCGGTCGGCTCCTGGCTCCGCCTCGGCCGTGCCTCCTGACGCGTCCAGCAGGCTCCCGGCTACGCCCCGGTCCTGGGGCCCCAGTGAGTACGGCCCGCGGCCCTGGCACCCCCTCTGCGCGTCCGGACGGGCACGTCCTGCGGCCCGGCCGCGCTTCCTGACGCGTGCGCCCCCACCGTCATGCCACCCGCTCCGTGCGCCCTGACGCCCGCGACCCGCCGTCCTGCCGGCCCCCGCCGACGCCGGACAGGCACCGCCGTGACCCGATCGGCCCAACGCGGGCCGACCAGATCGACGAACCGCCCGAGGGATCCACGAGGCCGTCGCGGCGGACCGGCCAGATTCGGAGGGCGGCCCCCTGCGTGCGGTTGACGGCTGTCCGGGTGATTGATCTTCCGGTTCTCCGGTCGTACTGCCCTGAAAGAGGCCCCGCTGAGCAGGGTCTCTTTCATTTTTCTAGATCATCGATCAAGGGTCAATGCTTTTGCCCCATTACCGCTTCCGGGTGCATTTTCGGAACGCGATCATTTGCTGAGTAGCCGGTGAAGGTCAATTACATTTGCCGCGCCCTGTTTTGATCAGGTTCCGCTACCTACAATCCGTCCACATCTTGAGCTCTGAACGTCAAGGAGGACGAATGGCGGGGCTCTTCAACCCACAAATGACCGATCATCCCACTTCCTATGCGGCTGCGGTGCTCACGGACGACAACCGGATGATCGTCGTAGTCATCGCAGCCGTCGCACTGGTGGCCCTGGTCGTCGCCCAGCTGTTGGTGCGCCAGGTCCTCGCCGCCGGCGAGGGCACCGATTCCATGAAGAAGATCGCGGCGGCGGTGCAGGAAGGCGCGAACGCCTATCTCGCACGGCAGCTGCGCACTCTCGGCATCTTCGCCGTCGTGGTGTTCTTCCTGCTCATGCTTCTTCCGGCCGACGACTGGTCGCAGCGCGCGGGGCGCTCGGTGTTCTTCCTGGTGGGCGCTATTTTCTCGGCGGCCACCGGATACATCGGCATGCGTCTTGCCGTACGGGCCAACGTCCGGGTGGCGGCGGCCGCCCGGGAAGCCACACCGCGGGAAGGAGAGCCGGAAAAGGATCTGACGGCCGTCTCGCACAAGGCCATGAAGATCGCCTTTCGTACGGGCGGCGTGGTCGGCATGTTCACGGTGGGCCTCGGTCTGCTCGGTGCCTCCTGCGTCGTGCTCGTCTACGCGGCCGACGCGCCCAAGGTGCTCGAGGGCTTCGGCCTCGGCGCCGCGCTGATCGCCATGTTCATGCGTGTCGGCGGCGGCATCTTCACCAAGGCGGCCGACGTCGGCGCCGACCTCGTCGGCAAGGTCGAGCAGGGCATCCCCGAGGACGACCCGCGCAACGCCGCCACCATCGCCGACAACGTGGGCGACAACGTCGGCGACTGCGCCGGCATGGCGGCCGACCTCTTCGAGTCGTACGCCGTCACGCTCGTCGCGGCGCTCATCCTCGGCTCGGCGGCCTTCGGTGACGCCGGGCTCGCCTTCCCGCTGATTGTCCCGGCGATCGGCGTGGTCACCGCGATGATCGGCATCTTCGCGGTCGCCCCGCGGCGCGCCGACCGCAGCGGGATGACCGCAATCAACCGCGGATTCTTCATCTCCGCGGTGATCTCGATCGTCCTGGTGGCCATCGCGGTGTTCGTCTACCTGCCTTCTTCGTACGCGGAGTTGGACGGCGTCGGCGACGCCGCGGTCCGGGTGCACGACGGCGACCCGCGCGTGCTGGCGCTCGTGGCCGTCGCCATCGGCATCGTGCTGGCAGCCCTGATCCAGCAGTTGACGGGCTACTTCACCGAGACGAACCGGCGTCCGGTCCGGGACATCGGCAAGTCGTCGCTGACCGGCCCGGCCACCGTCGTCCTGGCCGGTATCTCGATCGGCCTCGAATCCGCTGTCTACACCGCGCTGTTGATCGGCCTCGGTGTCTACGGGGCGTTCCTGCTGGGCGGCACGTCGATCCTGCTCGCCCTGTTCGCCGTGGCGCTCGCCGGTACCGGCCTGCTCACCACGGTCGGCGTCATCGTGGCGATGGACACCTTCGGACCGGTCTCCGACAACGCCCAGGGCATCGCGGAGATGTCGGGCGACGTCACCGGCGCGGGCGCGCAGGTCCTCACCGACCTGGACGCCGTCGGCAACACGACCAAGGCCATCACCAAGGGCATCGCCATCGCCACGGCCGTGCTCGCGGCGGCCGCGCTCTTCGGCTCGTACCGCGACGCCATCGGCACCGCGGCCAGGGACGTCGGCGAGAGGCTCGGCGACGGCGCCCCGATGAACCTGGTGATGGACATCTCCCAGCCCAACAACCTGGTGGGCCTGGTCCTGGGCGCCGCGGTCGTCTTCCTCTTCTCCGGGCTGGCGATCAACGCCGTGTCCCGTTCGGCGGGAGCCGTGGTCTATGAGGTGCGGCGGCAGTTCCGAGAGCACCCGGGGATCATGGACTACTCGGAGAAGCCGGAGTACGGGCGCGTCGTCGACATCTGCACCAAGGACGCGCTGCGGGAGCTGGCCACGCCGGGTCTGCTCGCGGTGATGACGCCGATCGCGGTCGGCTTCTCGCTCGGAGTCGGCGCGCTCGGCTCGTTCCTCGCGGGGGCGATCGGCACGGGAACGCTGATGGCCGTCTTCCTCGCCAACTCCGGTGGCGCGTGGGACAACGCCAAGAAGCTGGTCGAGGACGGACACCACGGCGGCAAGGGCAGCGAGGCCCATGCGGCGACGGTGATCGGTGACACGGTCGGCGACCCGTTCAAGGACACGGCCGGTCCGGCGATCAACCCCCTGCTGAAGGTGATGAACCTGGTGGCGCTGCTGATCGCGCCGGCGGTCGTGCAGTTCAGCTACGGGGACGACTCCAGTGCCGGTGTCCGCGCGCTGGTGGCCGTGGTCGCCATGGCGGTCATCGTGGGTGCCGTGTACATCTCCAAGCGGCGCGGAATCGCGGTGGGCGACGACGGGGACAACCCGGCCGAGCGCAGCGCGAAGTCGCCCGATCCAGCGGTGGTTTCCTGACGGGTTCTCAAGGGACGGGCGGATGCCGCACAGTGACGCGGCGTCCGCCCGTTCGCGCGTGTGGGTGAGTCATGTCTCTCTTGGTGCAAATGGCTGCAATAGGTGATGAACCGGGCGTACGACACGCGTTTGTCGCCCACTTGGCGTGTATGTTCCGGGGCCGAGAGAGCCTTGGAAGGGACCAATCCGGTGAACAAGAAGCTTGCGGCCGCACTGTCCGGCGGTGCGGTACTGGTACTGGCGCTGTCGGGATGCGGGGACGACAGCGAGGAGAAGGTGAACGACTGGGCCAAGAAGGTCTGTGACCAGGCACAGCCGCAGATCCAGAAGAGGGCCGACGCCCAGCAGGCCATCATCTCGACGGCCGCGGACGGCAAGCCCGCCGACATCCAGTCCGCCGACTCCAAGGCTTTCGCGGACATCGCCGCCGCGGACAAGGCACTTGCCAAGGCGGTCAGGGACGCCGGCGTCCCGCCGGTCGAGAACGGCGAGAAGCTCCGCTCGGACGCGGTGAACGAGCTGGAGGCCACCGCCAAGGAGTACCTGGCGCTCAAGCAGAAGGTCGACGGACTCGACCCGAAGGACCAGCAGAAGTTCGCCGACGGCCTGCAGGAGGTCGCGGACGGCCTGAAGAAGATCGAGCGCATGGACCAGGACGCGCTGGCCAGGCTGCAGTCCGGCGAGTTGGGCCAGGCGATGGCGAAGCAGCCGGGCTGCCAGAAGGCGAGGACGTCGACCCCCGCCTCGGGCGCGTCAGCGTCGCCCAGCAAGGCGTGACCTGAGCTCGTACGCACGGCAACGAGGCTGTTGTGAGGGCCCACTCCGCCCGTGACTGAGGCGTAGGCGCCATGCCGCACGGCCCGGTCCCGACGGGGCCGGGCCGTGCGGCGATTGTCGGTGGCGGCCCCCACAATGGGTTCGTGAGTACGACCAGTCTTCCCGCGCCCGATCACGCTCCCCGGCTCCGCGACGCCCTCCTCGCCGCCGGCTTCACCGCCGACGGCCTGCTCGACCTGCTCGGAGCTCCCGCGTACGCGGCGCTCGCCCGCAGCGAGACCGTGCCCGCCCTGCGCGCCACCCGCGGGGAGGGAGCGCTGGAGACGCTCGTCCGGTTGTTCCTGCTTCAGCGGCCCGTGGCGTCCGAGCGGGCCCGCGCCGCGCTGCCCGTCGACGTGTGCCTGGCGGACGGCTGGGTCGTGCGCGACGGCGACGAGGTCCGGGCCGCCGTGGACGTGCGGCCGTACGGGGGGCCCGAGGGCCAGGACTGGTTCATCGTGTCCGACCTGGGCTGCGCGGTCGGCGGCGCGGGCGGGGCCGGAGGACAGGGCGAGGGCGTCGTCCTCGGCGTCGGCGGCGCCTCCACCACGCTCGCCGGCATCACCGTGCGGACGCCTGTCGCGTCCGCGCTCGACCTGGGCACGGGATCGGGTATCCAGGCGCTGCACGCCGCACAGCACGCGATCCGGGTGACCGCCACCGATCTCAATCCCCGCGCCCTGCACTTCGCCCGGCTCACCCTCGCGCTCTCCGGCGCGCGGGAGGCCGACCTGCGCGAGGGTTCGCTGTTCGAGCCGGTCGCCTCGGACACGTACGACCTGATCGTTTCCAACCCGCCCTTCGTCATCTCTCCCGTGGCCTCCGGCATGGGAGGCCCCGGTGCCCGGCTGACCTACCGGGACGGCGGGATGGGCGGGGACGATCTGTGCCGCTCGCTCGTCCAGCAGGCGGGAGACCGGCTGAACGAGGGCGGCTTCGCCCAGTTCCTCGCCAACTGGCAGCACATGGAGGGGGAGGACTGGCAGGAGCGGCTGCGCTCGTGGGTACCGCGCGGCTGCGACGCCTGGATCGTGCAGCGCGAGGTGCAGGACATCACGCAGTACGCGGAGCTGTGGCTGCGCGACAGCGGCGACCACCGCGGCGATCCCGCGCAGTACGCGGCGCGGTACGGCGCGTGGCTGGACGAGTTCGAGGCGCGCAAGACCAAGGCGGTCGGCTTCGGCTGGATCACGCTGCGCAAATCCGGTGCGGACCGGCCGTCGATCGTGGCGGAGGAGTGGCCGCATCCCGTGGAGCAGCCGCTCGGCGATGCCGTGCGCGCCCACTTCGACCGGCAGGACTATCTGCGGACGCACGACGACGCGGCGCTGCTCTCCGACCGCTTCCGGCTGGCGCCCGAGGTGGTGCAGGAGCAGGTCGGGCTGCCGGGCGCCGAGGACCCGGAGCACGTGGTCCTCCGCCAGAACCGCGGCATGCGGCGGGCGACCAAGGTCGACACCGTGGGCGCGGGGTTCGCGGGGGTGTGCGACGGGACGCTGAGCGCCGGACGGATTCTGGACGCGATCGCCCAGCTGATCGACGAGGACCCGGTGCTCCTGCGCGACCGCACACCGCAGGCGCTGCGGCTGCTGGTGGAGGAGGGCTTCCTCGAACCGGCCGGTCCGGCCACGACGGCGTAGGTACGACGGCGCAGGGACGACGGCGTCGGCAGCGGCGGAGGCACGACGGCGTCGGAAAGCGCACGGTTTGCGCCTGCCGATGCGGGCAAACCGGCCATTGTCCGGTCAGCGGCCCCGCTCTCCGTGCCGGGTACGGGAACGATCAAAGGAGCGAGATCGGCGGGGGAGAGAAAGAGGAGGGTGTCCCTCCGGAAAAATTGCCGACGCGACCGCGCGAGTGAACCCACGCGTCGTTCACCCGGAATTCGCGCGGACGACGCCCAGGGGTGCCAGCCTCGGCATCCGGACATCCATGGCGCCAGGGAAAGGCCGGGTACGGGCATGGAGAGCGGGCCAGCGATCTTCGCCGGAACGGCATTCGCGCTGTTCGGAGCCGGGCTGCTGCTGTGGACGGGGACGCGGCTCGCGCATCGCGCACCGGTCGCGCACGGAGTGAGCCCCGCCACGGCCACCGCCTTCGGGATCTTCTTCGGTGCGGCCTTCCTCACGCTCGGGGTGTGGTGCTTCGCTCGCGTCTGAGGAGGCGCACGGCCGCCGACGTGCCGGTCCGGGCGGCAGAAAAGGCTGGAGTCGGGTTACCGTTCGAGTGGCCGTTGCGGTCTTTTGCCGTTTGACACGGGGGCGGGTTGTACCGTCACACTCCGCAGCGACAGCAGCGCCACAGCAGTGCCGTAACGCTTGTAGAACCGCGTACCGCACCGCAGTGAGCGCCCATCGAGCGTCGACCGGAGAGAAGAGCGAAGTTGTCCCCGACCAGCGAGGCCGCACAGGGCGGCCGCCGACTCGTGATTGTCGAGTCGCCTGCCAAGGCGAAGACGATCAAGGGCTATCTCGGCCCTGGATATGTCGTCGAGGCGAGCGTCGGGCACATCCGCGACCTGCCGAACGGCGCCGCCGAGGTGCCGGAGAAGTACACCGGCGAGGTGCGCCGGCTCGGCGTCGACGTCGAGCACGACTTCCAGCCGATCTACGTCGTCAACGCCGACAAGCGGGCCCAGGTCAGGAAGCTCAAGGAGCAGCTGGCCCAGTCCGACGAGCTCTACCTCGCCACCGATGAGGACCGCGAGGGCGAGGCCATCGCGTGGCACCTCCTCGAGGTGCTCAAGCCCAAGGTGCCCGTCCACCGCATGGTGTTCCACGAGATCACCAAGGAAGCGATCCGCGACGCCGTCGCCAACCCGCGCGAGCTCAACAAGCGCATGGTCGACGCCCAGGAGACCCGCCGCATCCTCGACCGCCTCTACGGCTACGAGGTCTCGCCGGTCCTGTGGAAGAAGGTCATGCCCCGGCTGTCCGCCGGGCGTGTGCAGTCCGTCGCCACCCGGCTCGTCGTCGAGCGGGAGCGCGAGCGCATCGCGTTCCGCTCCGCCGAGTACTGGGACCTGACCGGCACCTTCGCCACCGGCCGCGCCGGTGACACCTCCGACCCCTCGACCCTCACGGCCCGCCTCAACACGGTGAACGGGCAGCGCGTCGCGCAGGGCCGTGACTTCGGTGCGGACGGCCGGCTCAAGAGCGACCAGGTGCTCCACCTCGACGAGACGAACGCCCGTGCCCTGGCCGCGGCGCTCCAGGACGCGTCCTTCGCGGTCCGCTCCGTCGAGTCCAAGCCCTACCGCCGCTCGCCGTACGCACCGTTCCGCACGACGACGCTGCAGCAGGAGGCCTCGCGCAAGCTGGGCTTCGGTGCCAAGGCGACCATGCAGGTCGCGCAGAAGCTGTACGAGAACGGCTTCATCACCTACATGCGTACGGACTCCACCACGCTGTCCGACACCGCCGTCGCGGCGGCCCGGGCGCAGGTGACCCAGCTGTACGGCTCCGACTACCTGCCGGACAAGCCCCGCACCTACGCCGGCAAGGTCAAGAACGCGCAGGAGGCGCACGAGGCGATCCGTCCCTCGGGTGATCGTTTCCGCACGCCTGCCGAGACCGGACTGACCGGCGACCAGTTCCGGCTCTACGAGCTGATCTGGAAGCGGACCGTCGCGTCCCAGATGAAGGACGCCGTCGGAAACAGCGTGACCGTGAAGATCGGCGGCCGGGCCTCCGACGGCCGCGACGCCGAGTTCACCGCGTCCGGCAAGACGATCACCTTCCACGGCTTCATGAAGGCCTACGTGGAGGGCGCCGACGACCCGAACGCGGAGCTGGACGACCGCGAGCGGCGCCTCCCGCAGGTCGCCGAGGGCGACGCGCTGTCCGCCGAGGAGATCTCGGTCGACGGCCACGCCACCAAGCCGCCCGCCCGCTACACCGAGGCGTCGCTGGTCAAGGAGCTGGAGGAGCGCGAGATCGGCCGCCCGTCGACGTACGCGTCGATCATCGGCACGATCCTGGACCGCGGCTACGTCTTCAAGAAGGGGACGGCGCTCGTGCCGTCGTTCCTCTCCTTCGCGGTGGTCAACCTGCTGGAGAAGCACTTCGGCCGGCTCGTCGACTACGACTTCACCGCCAGGATGGAGGACGACCTCGACCGCATCGCCCGGGGCGAGGCGCAGGCCGTGCCGTGGCTGAAGCGGTTCTACTTCGGCGAGGGCGACGCCGCCGGCGCCGCCTCCGAGGCGGGCAACGGCGACGGCGACCACCTCGGCGGCCTCAAGGAGCTGGTGACCGACCTCGGCGCCATCGACGCCCGCGAGATCTCCAGCTTCCCCGTCGGCAGCGGCATCGTGCTGCGCGTCGGCCGCTACGGCCCGTACGTCGAGCGCGGCGAGAAGGACGCGGACGGCCACCAGCGCGCCGACGTGCCCGACGACCTCGCGCCCGACGAGCTGACCGTGGAGTACGCGGAGGAACTGCTCGCCAAGCCGAGCGGTGACTTCGAGCTGGGCACCGACCCGGCGACCGGACACCAGATCATCGCCAAGGACGGCCGCTACGGCCCGTACGTCACCGAGGTGCTGCCCGAGGGCACGCCGAAGACCGGCAAGAACGCGGTCAAGCCGCGTACGGCGTCGCTGTTCAAGTCCATGTCGCTGGACACGGTCACCCTCGAGGACGCGCTGAGGCTGATGTCCCTGCCGCGTGTGGTCGGCACCGACGCCGAAGGCGTCGAGATCACCGCGCAGAACGGCCGCTACGGCCCGTACCTGAAGAAGGGCACCGACTCGCGCTCGCTGGAGAACGAGGAGCAGCTCTTCAGCATCACGCTGGACGAGGCCCTCGCGATCTACGCGCAGCCCAAGCAGCGCGGGCGGGCCGCGGCCAAGCCGCCGCTGAAGGAGCTGGGCACCGACCCGGTCAGCGAGCGTCCGGTCGTCGTCAAGGACGGCCGCTTCGGCCCGTACGTCACCGACGGCGAGACCAACGCGACGCTGCGCACCGGCGACAGCGTCGAGGACATCACGCCGGAGCGCGGCTACGAGCTGCTCGCCGAGAAGCGCGCCAAGGGACCGGTCAAGAAGAAGACGGCGGCGAAGAAGGCGCCCGCCAAGAAGACCGCGGCCAAGAAGACGGCGGCGAAGAAGACCGCCGCCAAGGCCACGGCAGCCAAGAAGACGACGGCCGCGAAGAAGACGACGGCCGCCGCCAAGAAGGCTCCGGCGAAGAAGACCGCCACGAAGAAGGCCGCCGCGTCGGCCAACGCCGCGACGGCTCCGGGCGAGGAGTAGCAAGCGGCTTCGGGCTGGGAGCAGGAAACGGCTCCGCGCGACGAGCGGGAAGCGGCTCGGGCGAGGAGTAGGAAACGGCTCCGCGCGACGAGCGGGAAGTGGCTCGGGGCGCGGGAGCAGGAAGCGGAGATGCGGCCGGGGTCACTCCCGGCCGCTGCGCACCGGGCGCTTTGCCGCACGAGGACCTTCACACTCGTGTGACAAAGCGCCCGTGTGTTCGGACACCCCCTCCGGGGAGCAACGCGCTCCGGATAGGCTGGGCGGATGACGCGAGCCGAGCAGCCAGCCGAGCAGCAGGCGGTCACGAGGACCGCTGCAGAGACTGCTTCCGACGCATCTGATTCCGGCGCACTCGCCGCCGACTCGCGGGAGCGCGCCGTGCGCGCCCTCCTGCGTCACGCACCGCTGAGGCGGCTGTGGAACGCCCAGGTGGTCGGCGGGATCGGGGACGCACTGGGTGTCCTCGTCCTGATGCTGCTGGCGTTGCAGGCGGCCGTGGCGTCGGGCACGTTCGGGACCGGTTACCGCGGAGCGGCCTTCGCCGTCGCGGCCGTGCTCGGCGCGCGCGTACTGGCCACGCTGCTGTTCGGAGCCGTCCTGCTCGGCCCCCTGACCTCGCTCACCGCGAAGCCGAACGGCCCGCTGGACCGACGCTGGACCATGATCGGCGCGGACGCCGTGCGGGTCGCGCTGCTCGTCGTCGCGCCGCTGTGGATCGACTGGACCCGCGCCAACGCCCTCGCGATCCTGCTGATCACCGTCTTCGTGGCCGGGGTCGCGGAACGCTTCTGGACCGTCGCCCGGGAGGGAGCCGCGCCGGCGCTGCTGCCCGCGCCGCCCCTGGAGGGCGCCGCCGTACGGCCGCTGCCCGATCACCTCGACGCGCTGCGCAGGCTGTGGCTGCGCACCGCCTTCGCGGTCGTTCCCGCCGCGGCCGCCGTCCTGCTCGTCGCCACGCTGATCGGCAACCTGCTCGGGTCGGGCATCGAGTGGTTCACGCTGCACCAGGCCGCGCTCGCCTCCTACCTCGCGGCCGGCCTGTTCGCCGCGTCCGTGTCGACGCTGTACTTCGTGGAACTGCCCGCCGCGCAGACGCCCCGGCCGCGTTCGCCGCTGGAGGGCCTGCGCCGCCCGTCGACCGGCAGCGGCGTGGACAAGGGGCGCACCGGCAGCATCCCGCTCTTCGTGATCGCCTGCGCCGCCGTCACCGGAGCCATCGCCTCCGCGACGGCCGTCGCCGTGCTCCACGCCGTCGACCTCGGCGGCGGCCCGGCAGCCTTCGCGCTGCTCGTCCTTGCCCTCATCGGCGGCACCGGAGCGGGGATCCGCGCGGCCGGGGCCGTACTGCCCTCGCTGTCGCGGCGGCGGCTGCTCGCCCTCGCGCTCACCGTGACCGGCGTGGCCCTGCTCGCCATGGGGCTCGTCCCCGACACGGCCACCGTGCTGTTCATCGCGGCGCTCGCCGGCTTCGCGGCCGGTGTCGCCGCGAACACCGGACACGCCCTGATCGACCAGGAGACCGAGGACTTCCGCCGCCCCCGCATCACCGATCACCTCCAGGCGGTCGTCCGCGTCGCCATCGGGCTCGCCGCGATCGCGGCCCCGCTGCTCGCGGCGGCGATCGGACCGCACCGGCTCGCGAGCGGCGACTTCGTCTTCGCCCACGGCGGGGCCGCGTTCACGCTGATGCTCGTCGGCGCACTGCTGCTGCCCGTCGCCGCGGTCGTGCTGGCCAAGACCGACGACCGGTCCGGGGTGCCGCTGCGCCGCGATCTGCGCGACGCGGTGCGCGGCGGCGCGGACCCGGCGCAGGTGCCCGCGGCGAACGGATTCTTCATCGCCATCGAGGGCGGCGACGGCGCCGGCAAGTCCACCCAGGTCGAGGCACTCGCCGAGTGGATCCGCGCCAAGGGCCACGAGGTCGTCGTCACCCGTGAGCCCGGTGCCACCCCTGTCGGCAAGCGCCTGCGCTCCATCCTGCTGGACGTGTCGAGTGCCGGACTGTCCAACCGGGCCGAGGCCCTGCTGTACGCCGCCGACCGCGCGGAGCACGTCGACTCGGTCGTCCGCCCGGCACTGGAGCGCGGCGCGATCGTCATCTCCGACCGCTACATCGACTCCTCGGTCGCCTACCAGGGCGCGGGCCGCGACCTCTCGCCGACGGAGATCGCGCGGATCTCGCGCTGGGCGACGGACGGACTCGTACCCCACCTGACCGTGCTGCTCGACGTCTCCCCGGAGACCGCGCGCGAACGCTTCACCGAGGCGCCGGACCGGCTGGAGTCGGAGCCTGCGGAGTTCCACCAGCGGGTGCGGGCCGGGTTCCTGACCCTGGCCGCGGCCGACCCCGGGCGCTACCTCGTCGTCGACGCGGGCCAGGAGCCCGAGTCCGTCACCACCGTCGTGCGCCACCGGCTCGACCAGATGCTTCCCCTGTCCGACGCCGAGATCAAGGCCCGGGAAGAGGCGCGCAGGGCGGCCGAGGAGGAGGCCCGGCGCAGGGCCGAGGAAGAGGCCCGGCGCAAGGCGGAGGAGGAGCGCCTGGAGCACGAGCGCCAGGAGCAGCTCGAACGGCTGCGCGCCGAGGAGGAGGAGCGCAAGCGGCGCGAGGAGGACGAGGCGCGGCAGCGCGAGGCCGAGCGCCAGGCCGAGGAGGCCAGGCAGCGTGCCGAGGAGGCGCGCCGGCGCGCGGAGGAGGAACGCCGCCGCCGCGAGGCCGAGGAGAAGGCCCGCCAGGCGGAGCAGGAGCGGCTGCGCCGCCAGGCCGAGGAGGAGGCCCGGCTGCGGGCCGAGGCCGAGGCGCGCCGGCTGGAGAAGCAGCGCAAGGCGGAAGAGGCGCTGCTGAAGGCCGAGCAGGCGCGGCGGGCCGCGGAGGCGGCCGCCGCAGCGGCGGCAGCGGCGTCCTCGCAGTCGGCGAACGAGATCACGGTGCCGACGCCGGTCGTGCGGCCCGAGGAGGGCCCGTCGGCCGGTCCCGACGAGATCACGCAGGAGGTCCCGAGGCCGGGCGCGGCCCAGGGGGACGACGAGACGACGCTGCTGCGGAAGGTCCCGGACGAGGCGGAGACGTCTGTGCTGCCGGCCGTGGACCCGCGGGCGGAGGACGAGACGTCCGTGCTGCCGGCCGTGGAGGATCCGAGGGCGGCCGACGAGACGGCGGTACTGCCGCCGGTCCGGGACGCCCGCCAGGACGCGGACCCCGCCGACCGGGTGCCGCCGGGCTTCTTCCGCGACGAGCGCCCTGCGGGCGCCGAGGGCGCCGAGAGCCCGAACGAGCGGACCCGGGAGCTGCCTCAGGTCGACCCGCAGCAGGGCGGCCGGCGTGCCCGCCCGGACTGGGCGGAGGAGACGCCGCTGGACGACCTCCCGACCCTGGCGGACGAACTGCTCGGCCCGCACGAGGACGACGACGACCGCGGCGGCCGCGGCCGCAGGCGCTGAGGGGGCGGGCGCGCTCCGGCGCGGGGCGCGTTCCGCGCGGGCGCGGCGCCCGAGTGGGCTCCCTGCGCGGGTCTGACCTGCCGCGGCGCCTCGGTAGGGCCGCGCGCGGGTCCGGCCTCCCGCAGGCCAGGCGCGGCGCGCGCCCCCGGGCCGGAGCCTCGCGGCGAACGTATGGGCCCGGTCGGTGGGGACGAAGCGGCTGCCCGACCCGTAGGGGTGCCTCCCGCACGCCAGGCGCGGCGCCCCCTTGGACCAGGCAGGACGGCTGATCGGCCCGGCAACGGGGCGTTCCCCGGGCGTGGCGGACCGGTGTGCGCCGCGAGGCGGGTGGTGGCGAGTCGGCACCGGCCCGGTCGACCGTGTGGGACGCGTTGTCAGAGCGCTCCTCCACAATGGGAGACCGCAGTACGGAAGGGCGGTGACGGCACATGGCCGTTTGGGACGACATGGTCGGCCAGGAGCGCGTCCAGACGCAGCTCTGCGCCGCCGCGCGGGACGCCGACACCCACGTCACCGCGCACGCCCAGGGCGCCCCCGTCCCCGCCGCCTCGAAGATGACGCACGCCTGGCTGTTCACCGGGCCCCCCGGATCGGGGCGGGCCACCGCCGCTCGGGCCTTTGCCGCCGCCCTGCAGTGCACCAGCCCCGACCGGGCCCTCGGCGGCGTGCCCGGCTGCGGATTCTGCGACGGCTGCCACACCACCCTCGTCGGGACGCACGCCGACGTCGAGGTGATCCGCACGGACCTGCTCTCCATCGGCGTCAAGGAGACCCGCGAGCTGGTGCGCCGCGCGCAGCTCTCCCCGGCCGGCGGCCGCTGGCAGGTGATCATCATGGAGGACGCGGACCGCCTCACCGAGGGCGCGGGGAACGTCCTGCTGAAGGCCGTCGAGGAGCCCGCCCCCCGCACCGTGTGGCTGCTGTGCGCGCCCTCCCTGGAGGACGTGCTCCCCACCATCCGCTCCCGCTGCCGCCACCTCACCCTCCGTACGCCGCCGGTCGCCGCGGTCGCCGACGTGCTGATCCGGCGCGACGGCATCGAGCCCGAGGTCGCCGCCGCGGCGGCGCGGGCCACGCAGGGCCACATCGGCCGCGCCCGCAGGCTCGCCACGGACGAGCGCGCCCGCGCCCGGCGCGCGACCGTGCTCAAGCTGCCGCTGCGGGTCGAGGACATCGGCGGCTGTCTCAAGGCCGCGCAGGAGCTCGTCGACGCGGCGGCGGAGGACGCCAAGGAGATGGCCGAGGAGGTCGACGTCAAGGAGACGGAGGACCTGAAGGCCGCGCTCGGCGCCTCCGCGACCGGCCGCATGCCACGTGGCACGGCCGGTGCCATG
This sequence comes from Streptomyces sp. NPDC015127, assembly GCF_043080095.1. NCBI lineage: Bacteria > Bacillati > Actinomycetota > Actinomycetes > Kitasatosporales > Streptomycetaceae > Streptomyces > Streptomyces sp. NPDC015127. The sequence continues at coordinate 148,444 of NZ_JBIBVE010000009.1, read as the reverse complement.
AAGGAGCTGGAGGACAGGCAGAAGCGCCGCAAGACGCGTACCCAGCGCGACAGCCTGGACCTCGCGCTCACCGACCTGACGGGCTTCTACCGCGACGTGCTCGCGCTCCAGCTGGGCTCGCAGGTCCCGCTCGCCAACGAGGACGTGCGCGACGCGCTCGACCGCATCGCCCGCGGCTCGACGCCCGAGGGCACCCTGCGCCGGATAGAGGCCGTCGTCGCCTGCCGTGACGCCCTGGACCGCAATGTGGCCCCGCTGCTGGCGGTCGAGGCGATGACGATGGCGCTGCGCGCGGGCTGACGCCGATGCCGCGCGCGGGCTGACGCCATGGCCCCGGCCGGGCGACACAGCCACCCCACGCCAGGGTTGACCACGTCACCCGTGCGAGTACCGACGGGCAACGGCGCTCTGCGGGGATTACGCTCCGGGGATGGACACCAGGCGCCTGCTCCGCACCTTCGCCCTTCCCCTGGCCACGGTCGGCCTGCTCGTCTCCGGCTGCAGCGGTGACGTCGGTTCGTCTCCCGGTTCCTCGCCGTCGGGCCGGGCGGCCCCCTCCGCCGACCTCGAGCGGTTCTACGGGCAGAAGCCGGCCTGGCGCTCGTGCGGTGTGCCCGGCTTCCAGTGCGCGACCGTGAAGGCCCCGCTGGACTACGCGGACCCCGAGGGCGAGACCGTCGACCTCGCGGTCGCCCGCAAGAAGGCCACGGGCCCGGGCAAGCGGCTCGGCTCCCTCCTGGTCAACCCGGGCGGGCCCGGCGCGTCGGCTGTCGGCTACCTCCAGAACTACGCGGGCATCGGCTACCCCGCACCGGTTCGCGCCCGCTACGACATGGTCGCCGTCGACCCGCGCGGCGTCGCCCGCAGCGAACCGGTCGAGTGCCTCACCGGCCCCGAGATGGACACGTACACGCAGACCGACCAGACCCCGGACGACGCCGGCGAGAGGGCGAAGCTGGAGGCGGCCTACAAGAACTTCGCCGCAGGGTGCGAGAAGCGCTCGGGCAAGGTCCTTCCGCATGTCTCCACCGTCGAGGCGGCGCGGGACATGGACGTCGTCCGCGCGGTGCTGGGCGACGAGAAGCTGAACTACGTCGGCGCCTCGTACGGCACCTTCCTCGGCGCGACGTACGCCGAGCTGTTCCCCGACCGGACCGGCCGGCTCGTGCTGGACGGCGCGATGGACCCCTCGCTGCCCGCCCGCGAGATGAACCGCGACCAGACGGCCGGTTTCGAGACCGCGTTCCAGTCCTTCGCCGAGGACTGCGTCAAGCAGGCCGACTGCCCCCTCGGCCGGACGTCCGCCGCGGACGCCTCCGCCCGCCTCAAGGCGCTGTTCGAGAAGCTGGACGCCACCCCCGCACCGACCGGCGAGAGCCGGAAGCTCACCGAGTCGCTGGCCACCACCGGGGTGATCGCGGCCATGTACGACGAGGGCGTCTGGCCCCAGCTGCGGTCGGCGCTGGCCGCGGCCCAGGAGGGCGACGGCGCCTCGCTGCTGGCGATGGCCGACATGTACTACGAGCGCGAGGCGGACGGCTCGTACGCGAACCTGATGTTCGCCAACGCCGCCGTGAACTGCCTCGACCTCCCGCCCGCCTTCGACGGGCCCGAGGCTGTCGAGGCGGCCGTCCCGGAGTTCGAGAAGGCGTCCGCTGTCTTCGGCGAGGGCTTCGCCTGGGCCTCCCTGAACTGCGGCCACTGGCCGGAGAAGGCCACCGGCAAGCCCCACCGCATCGAGGCGAAGGGCGCGGCCCCGATCGTGGTGGTCGGCACGACCCGCGACCCGGCCACTCCGTACAAGTGGGCCAGGAGCCTCGCCGAGCAGCTGTCCTCTGGCCGGCTGCTGACCTACGACGGCGACGGCCACACCGCGTTCGGCCGGGGCAGCGACTGCATCGACACGGCGATCAACACCTACCTCCTGGAGGGCACACCCCCGGCGGACGGAAAGCGCTGCTGAGCGGGCGGACGGGCGCCGGTACGGGGTGCGGCCGGAGGTGGTTCGGGGCACCCCGAAGAACCCTGTAGACTTGGCGCCGCTGCTGATGAGAGCGTGTCCCCGCGGGGACGGGTGTCTCGTCCGGTAGCGCGCCGCCTTAGCTCAGTTGGCCAGAGCAACGCACTCGTAATGCGTAGGTCTCGGGTTCGAATCCCGAAGGCGGCTCCGGTGAAGGTCCAGGTCAGTATCCGCTGACCTGGACCTTTTGCGTGTCCGGAACTTTCGTTCGGTCCCGGCTCGATCACGTCGTCCCCGTGGCGTCTCCCGGGGGCAGCAGCACCTCGTCCGGCAGGCCCAGGTGCTCCTGCAGCGCGGTGCGTCCCTGTGACGTCAGGGCGATCACGCGGGTGGTGCCCCGGCGCGAAGCCCAGCCGGAGGCCAGGGCGTGGGTCAGGAGCGCGGCGCCCAGTGCGCCCGCCAGGTGGTGGCGGCGCTCCGTCCAGTCCAGGCAGCTGCGGACGTGGGCGCGGCCGGTGCCCGAGTCGTGGTCGGCGATGCCCAGGGTGTGCAGCCAGTCCCGTCCTGCCGGTGTGAGGGCGGGGCCGTAGTCCCAGGCCAGCAGGGCGCGTTCGGTCATCGCGTCGGTGATGGCGACGGCGACAGTGCCCGCGAGGTGGTCGTAGCAGGAACGGGCGTGGGCCAGGGCGCGGCGGCGGTGGGTGTCCCTGAGGGAGCGGACCGGTGTCGCGCGCAGGGGGGCGTGCGATGCCAGGCTCTCGATCATCTCGGCGGTGGCGGGGCCCGAGAGACGCACGTACCGGTGCCGCCCCTGGCGTTCCTCGGAGAGGAGACCGCTCGCGACCAGTTGGTGGAGGTGCCCGGTCGCGGTGGATGCCGCGACGCCCGTGTGCCGGGCCAGCTCAGTCGCCGACCAGGCGCGGCCGTCCAGCAGTGCCAGGCACATCGCGGCGCGGGTGCGGTCCGCGAGGAGCCTCGCGAGGGAGGCGAGGTCCGGGCTGTCGACGGTCCATGGGGAGGTCACGCCGTCATTCTGGCCGCCGTTCCCTTCGGCGCCCACCGAAGTGTCGGCGCCCTAGCGTTCCGGACCATGAACACCACGACAGCCGAGACGGCGCAGGCCGGCGACCGGCATCTTCGGATATCCCCGAGCATCCTCTACTTCGGCACCCCCGTCGCTCTGCTGACCACCCTGAACGACGACGGCAGCCCCAATCTCGCCCCCATGTCCTCGGCCTGGGCCCTCGGCCACAGCGTCGTCCTGGGCCTCGGCCGCGACAGCCACACCGCCCGTAATCTCGACACCCGCCCCGAACTGGTGATCAACTTTCCCTCGCCGGACCTGTGGCAGACGGTGGAGGCCCTGGCCCCGCTCACCGGGGCCGACCCGGTGCCGGAGGCGAAGAAGGCCGTCTACCGCTACGAGCCCGACAAATTCGGCGCCGCGGGGCTGAAGTCGGAGGACTCGGAGGTGGTGGCCCCGCCGCGTGTGGTGGAGTGTCCGCTCCAACTCGAGGCCCGGGTACGGTCGATGACACCGGGCGGGGCGGACGGCCACTTCCGGGTGATCGAGTGCGAGGTCGTACGCGTTCACGCCGCCGCGTCCATCGTGGTCCCCGGCACCCAACACATCGACCCCGGCGCGTGGAGCCCGCTCATCTACAACTTCCGTCACTACCACGCTCTGGCACCGGAGTTGGGCCACGGCTTCCGCTCCGAGACGGCGGCCTTGCGGCGTGCCTCGTCGGAATGGGGATCGGCGCAGAGCCGGGGTTCGGTAGTTTCGGGGCCGGACACCGACCCTCGCGCGTGATGAGACGGGCTCCGCCGGGGGCCCGTACACCATCCGCCATGACCTGACCGCGGAGCAGCCATGGCGGCGCCTCATCTCGTGGTTCCGGGGCCTCCTCGCGGGCCGGCGACCGGGCACGTCTGGTACGCCTCCTACGGATCCAACATGCACGTCGCCCGCCTGCACTACTACCTCGTGGGCGGGCGGCCGCCCGGAGCCGCGCGGACGTACCCGGGGTGCCGGGACAGGACCGGGCCCCAGCGCTCCGTGCCCGTCGTGCTGCCGGGGACCGTGTACTTCGCCACGGAGTCGCCGGTCTGGACCGGTGGCCGGGGGTTCTACGACCCGTCGGCCGACGGGTTCGTCTGGGCGCGGGCGCACCTCATCACGGCAGGGCAGTTGTCCGACATCGCGGCGCAGGAGATGTACCGGCAGCCCGGTGCCGATCTCGACCTGAGCGAGGCGATGAGCCTCGGTCGTTCCGTGCTCGGCGCGGGGCGCTACGAGACGCTGGTGTGTCCGGGGACGCTCCACGGCATCCCGGTGATCACGTTCACGGCGCCGTGGCGGGTGACCGACGTGGTGCTGCGGCAGCCCTCCGCGCCGTACGTGCAGCACCTGGCCGCAGGGCTGAGCGAGTCCGGCGCGTGGGGTGCCCAGGAGATCGCCGCCTACCTGGCCACATGTCCCGGCGCGGCCGGGCACTGGACCGCCGATACCATCGCGGCGCTCATCGCGGCGGACTGACGGCACGTCACCGGCGCAGCGTCGCCGTGAGGCTGCGGCCGTAAGCCTGGTGGGTCGTCACCTCGACGCGGGTGCCGCCGGGGGCGGGAGTGATCCGGACGCCCTCGTCGGCCGTGACCGGGCGCAGGGCCGGGCCGTGGAGCAGCAGTGTGACCGTCCGGCGCCGCGTCGTCGGGTCGGCGACCGCGAGCGTCGTCGTGCCGTCGGGGGACCGGCGGACGAGCACCGAGGCCGGGCCGTCGACGGTGAGGCGTTCCACGTGGTGCGTGCCGGGGGTGAAGGTGTTCGCGGCGACGAGGCCCAGGTGCGCGTGCCGGACGGCCTGCGCGGTGGGCGTGTTGGTCAGCACGGTCAGCGGGCCCGTCCCGTAGGAGGCCGTCCGGCGGGCGGTGGCGTTCGGGACGAGGACGTAGGCCATGGCCGTGGGCGGGGCGGCGGGGGGCCGGTCGATCGAGAGCGTGAAGACCTGCTTCGTCACCGGGGTCGCCGGATTCGACTGGCGGACCACGCGGCGGCTGCGGGTGACGGTCTCCAGGGCCGCGGTGGTGTCGGGCCCGTCGAGGAGGGCGTAGCCGACCGCCGTGCCGCGTGTGGTGTTGGCGTAGTGCAGCCATGCCAGGGGCGCCGTGCCGGTGCCCGACCACGGGCTGCCGTCGCGCAGCCCGCCGGTGAGCGCGACCGTGTCCGAGGGGGCCGCGATCCGGGCGTCGACCGTGGTCGTCACCGCGCGGCCCGCCGGGTCGCCCACGCCCGCCGCGAGCACCACGATCTCGTCGTCGAGCAGGAACCACGACTTCGTGGCGCGGGCGCTGCGGTAGGCCACGAAGTCGTCGGGGAGGGTGCCCGCCTGTTTCGCGGTCCACGGGACGTCGTCGGCCAGGACCATGCCGGCCGCGCCGTAGGCGCCGAGGCGGGCGCCGCCGGAGAAGGCGTTGGTGGCGCGGGGGAAGTAGACGTAGGTGTTCTGCGACTCCGACGACGCGGTGAAGCCGCGGGCCGGGTTGTCGTACCAGAGGCCGCCGTAGAGCTCGGGGACCGTGCGGCGGGCCTCCACGGGGGCGGTGACGCCGGCGAGGCGGTACGGGGAGACGGCGGTGTAGTAGTCGACACCGTACGACCCGGTCTGGTCCTCGCCCGACAGGTAGAGGTAGTGGGCGCCGTCGCCCTGGAACCAGGGCATCAGGTTCTCGCCGCTCATGTACTCGTACTTGCTGATGCGTTCGGAGCTGCGGGCCAGCGCGAAGGCATAGCCGGGGCGGCGGTGGACGGTCCGGTCCATCGCGTTGAAGGCGACGTGGTGGGCGGCGGGGGCGAGGTCCTTCGCGGGGACCGGTGAGGCGAGGATGTCCGCGTATCGGGCGATGCTGACCGGCGAGACGAAGCCCGTGGGGTCCAGGGGCGACTTCGAGGACCGGTGGACGTGTTTGACGTAGGCCGCGAGCGCGTCGGCGCCGGAGCCGGCTCCTGCGCCGACGCCGGTCGCGTACGCGGAGAGGTCGACGACGGCTTCGACGACCGCGGCGACGTCGCTGTAGCCGGTCGTGGTCCGGGAGACTCCCCTGCCCTTCACGATCTCCATCATCCAGCCCTCGAAGATCACGGGGGCGAAGCCGTCGGTCACCCATCGCCGGACGGTGCCGGTGAGGTCCTCACCGGGGGCGTAGGCGGTGCCGTCGAGGATCTTGACGGTCTGGACGACACGGGTGAGCAGGCCCTTGCCGTACGAGCCCGTGTAGGCGACGGAGGCGTGCTGGACGAAGGAGCCGTCCGCGTAGAACCCGTCGGTGACACCGTGCCGCAGGTCGTACGGGTCGATCGTCGCGAAGACGGTCAGCTGGTCGGCGACGGCCTTGCGGATGCGGGCGTCGTCGCCGAGGGCGGCGCCCTGGAGGATCCGGTTCGTCGTGATGTCGGCCAGGTTGGCGCCGGTGTGGAACCGCGAGTCGAGGTCGACGTCGCCGTCCTTGCCGTTGCGCAGATAGGCGTCCATCGAGGCGACGTAGGTGGCGGGGAGGCCCGGTTCGAGGGCCGTGATGTCGTCCTTGAGGAGGGCGAGGATCTTGCTCACGTGGGCGGAGATGCCGATCTCCCAGGTGAACCAGTTGCCGTAGTAGCCCTTCGACTGGTCGCCGTAGTACGTGTCGTGGAGATGGACCAGGCCGTCGACGACGCGTCGTCGCACCGCCGGATCGTCCCGCAGGCCGGAGGTGGCGGAGCCGGGAGTGCGGGTGGCGAGTGCGATCTCGTACAGGTACTGGAACGACCTGTTCAGGTTCGGGTCGCTCGTCCCGAGGGGGACGCCCTTGAACAGCTCGCCCGGTCCGGCGTCGTCCATCGCGGTGAGCCGGGCCCGGGCCGTGGACGCGATGGCGGCGAGCTTCGGCGCGACTTCGGGCCGGGCGTTGGACTCGGCGGTTCCGGCGAAGACCGCGGTGGTGTTGCGGAGCAGCGCGGCGTGGTCGGAGAGGGCGCCCTCGGGGGCCCGGCGGGCCGCCGCCCAGGCCCGGGACTCGCCCGCGGCCGGCACGGCCACCGCGGGAAACAGGGACAACAGGGTGCGACGCGAAAGATGCACCTGGGCTCCAGGGTCGGCCGGGACGCCGGGAAAGCGCTTGCCGCGCATCCAAGCAACGGCGACCACCCCTGTCAACGGCAGCGGCGGGCACCTCTGTCCACGGTAGTGGCAGCGGGCCTGCCGGGCTCGGCCTGGCGCGGCGGGAGACGTGCGTGCGCTGCGGAAGGCCGCTGGGCTTGGCACCGGCGCGGCGCGCGGCGCACGCTGGGGCCATGGCCGGGAACCCGCCGATCGTCGTGCACCGGATCTCCCCCTCGGGCGGCCGGCGCGTCACCGTGCGCGGACGCATCATGGGCCTCGCCCACTCCGACGAGGAGGTCCTGGAACTGGTCCGCCGGTCGGGCGAGGCGGGGGCGGTGGTGCTGGAGGACCCGACGTGGGTGGAATGGACGGGCGGCAGACCGCACCAGTACGAGCCGCTGGAGCTGTTGCCGTGACGCTCCGACCGGGCGCCTCACATCGGCGGCCCGCCGAGGACGAACGGACGAGAGCCCCGGCACCGGAGGTGACCGGGGCTCTCTCTGTCCGCGAATCCGGCCGCGGCGGCGACACTCCCCCGAGTGTGGCTTCCCCACGCCGAGCACCAGCGGGCCGGATCCGATGAACCGATCCAAACAGGCGTCTCCAACAGATCGCTAACATGTGCCAGGCGCCCAAGGGACGGGCGTGTTGGCAACTGTTTGGCTGGGTTGTAGGTCACAGCTGGCCATCGGGTACCCCACATAGGTGAATCGTGCTGGTTTGCGGGCGTGGTGGCTGGTGGTCGTTAGGCTCGCTGTAAGGCATGGGGGGAGGGCGGGGTGCGGGATGCTCGTGGTGGCAGGCGTGAACTGCGTTCGATCGCGGCGCCGTTCACTGTGGCCGCGCCGTCGGGTGCGCGTATCCGTGACCGGCTGAGGGTGTCCCCGGCCGATGCCGAGGTGCTGGTGCTGGTCGGTGGGCATCTGGGCCGCCTGGCGCGGGCGGATCTGGCGGAGAGGGTCCGGATCGGTACGGTGCCGGTCCGGGAGAGGCGGCGGGCGGAACGCAAGAAGGCGTTGACGCGGCACTCCTCGTCCCGGTGGGCCGGGGCGATCACGCGTGCCTCGGAGGACCAGTACCAGCTCGGCATGCGCTGCCTGCACGCGGAACGCACAGCTCTGCTCCGCTCGGTGCGGAAGATCCGGCAGCGTCTCGCGGTGCCGTGCGGGCGGCGCATGGGCAGGGTGCGCGGCTACGCCGATCAGGCCGAACGCTTCCAGAAGCAGCGCCGCCTGGCCCTGCTCGAAGCCCGGCCGGCACCCAGGGCACGCGGGACCACGAGCCCACCCAGGACGCCGGGCACGCCCCGTGAGGGCGGCAAGAGCCGAGCGCGCCGAGGTGACCAGCCCGCGCTGTTCCCCGCACCCAAGACCGTTCGGGGTGCAACCGGACCCAGTCCGATATCAGGCGATCCGGCCAACAACGGCCAACATCGCTAGGAACGGTACGGGGAGGAAGACGATGCGGTTCGGTCTGCTCGGCGCGCCCGCCGTGCACGACGCCGCGGGTGAGCCGCAGCACCTGGGCAGTGCCAAAGTCCGCGCGCTGCTCGCCACCTTGCTGCTGCGCCCGAACAAGGTGGTTCCCGTGGACGAGTTGAAGGCCGCGCTGTGGGGGGACGAACCGCCCGCCTCCGCCCATGCCTCCCTGCACAACCATGTGACCCGGCTGCGCCGCATCATCGCGGAGGAGGGCCGGCTGCGGGCCGTGGCGCCCGGGTACGTGCTGCGGGTGGCGCCCGGTGAGCTGGACACCGAGGTGTTCGAGGAGCAGGTGCGCACCGCGCGGGCCGCGTACGGCCGCGGCGACTGGGCCGCGGTGGTCGCCGCCGCGCGGGACGGCCTCGCGCTGTGGCGGGGCAGCCCGCTGGCCGGGGTGTACGGCCCCGACGAGGCCGAGCCCGCACTCGCGCAGCGGCTGCGGGAGTCGCGGCTGCTGCTCCTGCAGTGGCGTTACGACGCCGAGCTGGCCCTCGGCCGGCACGACGGCCTGGGGCCCGAACTCGCGGCGCTGGTCGCCGAGTTCCCGCTGCGGGAGGCGTTCCACCGGCAGCTGATGCTGGTGCTGCACCGTACGGGCCGGCAGGCCGAGGCGCTCGACGTGTACCGCTCGCTGCGCCGCACCCTGGTGGACGAGCTGGGCGTGGACCCCGGGCCGGCGGTGCGGGAGGCGCACGAGGAGGTGCTGCGGGGCCCGGTCGCGACGCCGCCGCCACCGCAGCCGCTGCCGCCCCCGGTGCCCGAGCGGCGGCCGCCCGCTCAACTGCCGCCGAGCCCGGCGCACTTCACCGGCCGCGAGGAGACCGTCGCCGCTCTGCGCACCGCGCTCACCAGGGGCGGAGCCGTCGTGGTCGTCTCCGGAATGGCAGGGGTCGGCAAGTCCGCCCTCGCCGCGCATGTCGCGCACACGCTGCGCGAGGAGTTCCCCGACGGCCAGCTCTACTTCAATCTGCACGGCGCGACCCCCGGCGTCCCCCCACTGGAGGCGTCCCAGGCCGTTGCCGCAATGCTCAGGGACCTCGGCGTCGGGCCGCGGCAGATACCGGAGGCGCCCGACGCGGCGACCGCGCTGCTGCGTTCGGTCCTCGCCCCCACCCGGACGCTCCTCCTGCTGGACGACGCAGCGTCCGCGGCGCAGGTGCGGCCGCTGCTGCCCGCCGGGACGGGGTGCGCGGTCGTCGTCACGAGCCGGTCCCCGCTGACGGCCCTGGACGGCGCCGAGCGTTTTCCCCTCGGTCCGCTGAGCGCCGGTGACAGCGAGCAGCTGGTGCGCGCGGTCTCCGGACGCGGTCCGGACGAGCGGCTGGAGAGGCTGGTCGAGCTGTGCGGGCGGCTGCCGCTGGCGCTGCGGGTCGTCGGCGCCCGGCTCGCCGCCCGCAGTGCGCTCACGCCGGACGTGCTCGCCGGACTGCTCGACGCCGAGGCGGGGCGGCTCGACCACCTCGACTACGACGATCTGAGCGTGCGCGGCTCGCTCGCCGTGGCCCACGACGGCCTGGATCCCGATGCCGCGCTCGCGTTGCGCGGGCTGGGCGCGGTGGACCTGCCGGAGTACGGCGTGCCCGCCGTGGCCCGGCTGATGGACACCGACGAGCCGCGGGCGGTGGCGGCCCTGGACCGGCTGGTCGAGGTGGCCCTGCTCCAGGAGGTGTCGTACGGCCGGTTCGTCCCGCACGACCTCGTACGGGACTACGCCCGTGAGCTGGCCGAGCGGGCGGGCGGCACGCAGGCGGCGCTCGATCGCGTGCTGCGGTGGTACGGGGAGCGGGCCCGGCAGGCGGCGCTGACGCTGTCCCCGGTCGGCTCCGACACCGAACTGCGCCTGCCCGAGCCGATCGGCGAGGCGGAACCTTTCTCCTGCGGTGACACGGCGCTGGCCTGGTGCGACGCCGAGGTGGTGAACGCGGTCGCGCTGACCGAGCGCTACGCCTTCGCCTCCCGGACCGTCCCCCTCCTCGTCCGCGCCTGGTCCATCCTGCTGCGGCACCGCGGCCGGCTCCAGGAGCTCGCAGTCGTGGGCCGTATCGCCCTCGACGCGGCCCGCGCCCACGGCGACGCCGAGTCGGAGGCGAACGCGCTGAGCGACCTCGCCGGGCTGCACTTCCTCAGCGGCCGCCCGGACCGCGCCCTGCCGCTCAACGAGGAAGCCCTCGCGGCCTGGCGCACGCTTGGCAACGACCGCCGTATGCAGCGCAGCCTCAGCAACCAGGGCCTCCTGCTGGAGGCCCTGGGGCGGCACGAGGAGGCGGCCGAGGTGCTGCGGGAGAGCCTGGAGCTGGTCCACCGCATCGGCGACGCGTACGCAGAGGGGGTCGTCCTCATCGCGCTCGGCAACCTCTACGAGCACTCGGACGCCCGGGCCGCCATCGGCTACCACGAGCGCGCGCTGGAGATCGGGGTGCGGCTCGGCGGCGACGTACTCGTCCAGACCTCCCACTGCAACATCGGGTACGCGCATCTCACGCTCGGCGAACCGGCCGCCGCCCTGCGCCACTTCGAGGAGTGCCTGCGCATCCTCGGCGACGACGGGCCCTGGCACGGCGAGTCCCAGGGCCGTGTCGGGCTCGTCCGGGCCCTGCGCGGACTCGGCCGCGACGCCGAGGCGGCGGAGGAGTGCGCGCGGCTGCTGGAGAGCGCCGAGGTGCGGGCCGACGCGCAGATGGTGGGCCTGGCCCGGCACCAGCGGGGGCTGCTGCTGCGGGCGGCCGGGCGGGTGGGCGAGGCGCGGGAGCAGTGGCGGGCCGCGGTGCGGACGCTGGAGGCGTTCGACGGCGCGCACGGCAAGACTCTCGCCGAACTGCGCGAACTGCTGTGCCCGACCGCGACGGAGGCCGACGCGCCCGCGCCGCGAGCGGCCCCGCAGGAGGCCGACCACCGGTTCGCGGACGGGGCCTGAAACATTTCGGCCGTGCCGTCGCGTCGAGTGGGTGAAGACGTCATCGAGGGGGAGTGGGTACGGACATGCGAGCGTCCCGAGCGGAGGAGTTCAGAGAGTTCGCGGCGAGCCGTGCCGCGCACCTCTACCGCTCCGCATGCCTGCTGACCAGCGGCGACATCCATCTCGCCGAGGACCTCGTGCAGGAGACGCTCGGCCGGATGTACCTGCTCTGGGGGAGGGCCTCCCGCATCGACAATCCGGCGGCCTACGCCCAGACCGTGCTCGTGCGCTGCTTCCTCACGCACAAGCGCCGGCGCTCGGCGTCCGAGCGTCCCGTCGGCGAACTCCCGGACACCGTGAGGCTGTCCGGTGACGACCCTGAGCTGCGGCTCGCCCTTCTCGGCGCGCTCGGGCGGCTGTCCGCGAAGGACCGCGCCGTGGTGGTGCTGCGGTACTGGGAGGACCGCAGCATCGAGGAGACCGCGGACGCCATGAACGTCAGCTCGGCAGCCGTGCGCACCAGGGCCGTGCGCGCGCTCGCCAAGCTCCGCGAACACCTGGGCGGCAGCCTCGTGGACCTCGCCGCCCGCTGAGCACGGGGCGCGCCGGACGTGCGGCGCGCTCCCTTCGACTTCTTTCGTACCCGTCGAGCAGAGAGTGTGGTTCCCCATGCCTTTCGAGGACGAACTCGGCGATGCGCTGCATCGCACCGGAGACGGCATCCGGCCCGCCAACCGGCGCGCGCTGGTCGAGGGCGGACTGCGCCGGGGCCGCCGCAAGCAGGGGGTGCGCCGCGCCGCCGTTGCCGGCAGCGCGCTGGCGCTTGCTGCGGTCGGCCTGGCCGGTACGTACGCGACCGGCGTGATCGGCGAGCGTGACGGCGGCGGGAAGGGCTCCGTCGCCTCCGCGGGGGAGGTCCCGCAGCTGTCGGTGGAGAAGACCGACGGCGCGGTCACCGCCGAAGAGATGATCGGCGCGCTCAAGGCGCTGCTGCCGGCAGGCGACGTTGTCCACGAGGGCGGCCGCGGCAGCAGCAAGGTCGGCCCCTCGATGCCGTACGCCGCGGTCGTCTTCGACGACGGGAAGGGGCAGGCGCAGATCTCGTTCGGCTTCAACACCGTCGAGCCGGACGGCGACATGGCGGACGACTACGTCACCTGCCCCTCCAAGGCGCTCGTCGACCACGACGGGTGCACGGCCGAGACCCTCGCGGACGGCTCGCGGTACATGCTGATCAAGGGCTTCGTGTACGACCGGGGGGAGGGCGCGAAGCAGTGGCGGGCGACCATGGTCACCCCCCAGGGCGTCCTGGTCGACGCGAGCGAGTACGACTCCCCGGCCGAGAAGGGCGGCGAGATCACCCGGTCCGCGCCGCCGCTCACCGCCGAGCAGATGAAGGCCCTGGTCACGGACGCCTCCTGGCAGCCGCTGATGAAGGAGTTCCGTGCCGAGGCGGGCGCGCCGCCGGCGGACGACACCCGGCCCGGTGAGCTGTCCGGGGAGGACATGACGAGGACGCTCACCGAACTGATGCCGGAGGGCCTGGAGGTCACCGACAAGGGCGGTGACGTGGGGTACGGCTTCGTCGTCGTCGACGACGGCAAGGGCGGGAGCTTCGTCCAGATCAATGTCCAGCCGCGCATGGACGACCTCGCCCCCGAATTCGCCGGAGCCGAGCCGCTGCCGGACGGCACGCGGGTGAAGGAGGGCCAGGAGGCCGATCCGGACCAGAAGGGCGGTGCCGGGGTCGTCGGCTGGACGGTCGACACACTGCGGCCGGACGGGTTCCGTGTCGTGATCACGGCGTTCAACGCGCCCGGTCAGGGGCAGGACGCCGGCCGGGAGCGGCCGGCCCTGACGATGGAGCAGCTGCGGGCCATCGCCCTGGACGAGAAGTGGCTGCCGCGGGGGTGACGCCGGCGCGCGGCCGGACGGCCCGCAGGCACCCCTGCCGGCCGGCCGGGGCGGCCTGCCACCCCCGCTGCCGGCCGGCCGGAGGCGCCCGACACCACCCCGCCCGGGCATATGACAAGGTCGGCCGCCTGCGCTTGTCCGCGGCGCGCCCGCCCCGGCAGAGTCGCTGCCCACGAAGCACCGCCGAGTTCCGTGGGCGGGCCGGGGCCTGACCGACCGGGCTCCCAGGAGGGGCCGATCCTCCTCGCCAACGCGCCTTGCTCCACAGTATGTTGATCGTTCGTCACCAATTGTGGCCGCGGGGTCCGGCAGCCCACCCGGGCGGCCGGGCTCCGGTACGACCGGCAGCCGCCGCGCGTCCACGGGGAAGAAGAACATGATGCGGATGGAAGAGAGCACGGTCCGGCTGCCGCTCGACGAGGCGGCGTGGATCCGCGCCGTATGGACGGACCCGGTCGTCGAGGCGCTGGAGTCGGCCGGGTACGACGTGTCCGTCGACGCGCTGGACGCCGAGGTCGGCCCGGCACCCGAATGGGCCGTCGGCGACGCCGAGGAAGGGAGCGAGGGAGTCCTCGGCCTGCGCCTGGGCCTCGGCTACCGGGTCGGCGGCACCCTGCTGTGCGCGGCGCGGATCTGGCTGCCCCGGGCGGTGTCCGTGCCGCAGGTCCCCGCCCTGTGGCCGCTGCGCCGCTGGGACGAGCCGCTCCAGCTGGTCGACGACCTGCGCTGCCGGCTGCCCTACGCCCAGGAGCGGGCCCGGTTCGGACTGGGCGACCAGGTGCCGGTGCTCGAGCTGGAGCGCACCGGCGTGACGCTCACGGGCCGGATCACCGACCAGATGCTGCTGGTGCTGCCGGCCGACCGGGTCGTCCTCGGCCAGGGTGCGCTGCGCCGGCGCCGCAGCACGGTGCCGGTGGCCTAGCGGTGTCCGGCGGATCTGGGCCGGACACCCCCTAGGGGGTGTCTCGCCGATCATGCCGGGCTCGCGACGCCCTGCGGCCCCGTCTCCCGCGTTGTCGTCGGTCGCCATGGCTCCGCCATTGTCTCCTTCCTCCGCCTTGGATCCGGGGCCGCAGGACGCCGCTCACTGATCCGGCCTGATCGGCGAGACACCCCCTAGCCCTCCCGACGAAAAATACCGCCCGTGCTCTTTCCCGAAGGAAAAAGGACGGGCGGCTTTTTTCTGCCCGCGCGACCTGACCAGGTAGGGCCGATACTTTCTGGATTCGCCGCCACCTGACAGAAAAAGGCGCCGAATTTGTCGTGAGAATGTGGCGCCCGCATCACGTGACGAAGTTCGAAGGTCGGTTTTGACCCATCAAATTCCCACCCTGAGACTCGACTTGGGGTTCGATTCTCGGAAATGCGGGACGGGATGGGAGTCGATACACCGGAGCCGCAGCAACAATGGGGAATTCTCACGATGGAGGTCCTGGGTGACGAGTCATACAATCTCGGAAAGGCCGACCGGATTCGGAGAAGTGCTTCCTGAGGGCGAAACGCAGCGCTGGCGCAGGCTGCCGGCTCTGCAGCAGCCCGAATGGGAGGACGCCGGAGCCGCCGACCGAGCGGTGCGCGAGCTCTCCCGCCGACCACCGCTCGTCGCGGCGGAGGAGATACGGACCCTCGGCTATCTGTTGGCAGAGGTGGCCGAGGGGCTGCTCCAGGTGGTCCAGGCGGGCGACTGCGCCGAGGACCCGCTCGAATGCCAACCCGAGCACGTCATACGCAAGACGGCGCTGCTGGACGCTCTCGCCGGCGTCATGTCGCTGAACTCGCTGCGTCCGGTCCTTCAGGTGGGCCGGATGGCGGGGCAGTTCGGCAAGCCGCGCTCCAGCTCGACCGAGGTCGTCGGCGGCGTCGAACTGCCGGTCTACCGCGGCCACCTGGTCAACAGCCCGGAAGCCGACCCGGAGCTGCGCAGGCCCGACCCGCGCCGGCTGCTGTCCGCGCACGATGCGGCAGCCACGGCGATGGACGCCCTGCGCTCGCGGTCCGTGCGCTCGCTCTCGCCGGTCGACGCACCGGTCTGGACGAGCCACGAGGCGCTGGTGCTGGACTACGAGCTCCCGCAGCTGCGCCGCGACGAGGAGGGCCGCCTGGTCCTCACCTCGACGCACTGGCCGTGGATCGGCGACCGGACCAGGCAGCTGGACGGCGCCCATGTCGACCTGCTGGCCTCCGTCGCCAACCCGGTGGCGTGCAAGGTCGGTCCGACCATGGACCGCGACGGGCTGCTCGCCCTGTGCGAGCGGCTCGACCCGGACCGTACGCCGGGCCGGCTGACGCTCATCTCCCGGATGGGCGCCGACCGGGTCGCCGAGCGGCTGCCCGGGTTCGTCCGCGCGGTGCGGGAGGCCGGACACCCGGTCATCTGGCTGTGCGACCCGATGCACGGGAACACGTTCGCCTCGCCCGACGGCTTCAAGACCCGCCTGGTCACCACGGTGGTCCATGAGGTCGAGGAGTTCCAGAAGGCCGTCACCGAGGCCGGCGGCACGGCGGGCGGACTGCACCTGGAGACCACGCCCGACGAGGTCTCCGAGTGTGTCCACGACGCCTCGCTGCTCGACCGGGTCGGGGACAAGTACACCAGCCTGTGCGACCCGCGGCTCAATCCCGGACAGGCGCTGGAAGTCGCCTCCGCCTGGCACATCTAGGCGAACGGTACGGCGCGACCCGCAAGAAGTGACGGAACCAGCCGGCACGCCGCATGAGAAACGCCGCACGGGTCTTTTCATTCGTGCGGCAGCCATACCCGTACATCCGCAGCAGGAAATGGCGGCGGGCCGCCGGGATTTCGTGGTGCGGCCATACAGCCCACGGAATCCCGGCGGCCCCGGCCGCCGCAATCCCCGAGCTTTGGGACCACGATGAATGTCGACAAGACGGAAAAGAAGGTAGCCCTCGTCACCGGTGCCGCCGGTGGCATCGGCGAGGCAGTGGTGCGCGCTCTGGCGGCCGACGGCGCCGCGGTCGCCATGGTCGACCGGAACCTGGAGCCACTGGAGGAACTGGCCAAGGAACTGCGCGCGGTGGGGCAGGTGGCCGAGGCCTACCCCGCGGATGTCACGGACAGCGCGGACGTCGATGCCGTGGTGGACGCGGTCGAGCAGCAGCTCGGCGGCATCCAGTACCTGGTGAACGGCGCCGGCGTGCTCCGCCTCGGCAAGGCGAAGGCGCTCACCGACCAGGACTGGGCCACGACCTTCGCGGTGAACACCAGCGGCGTGTTCTTCATGTCCCGCGCGGTGGTCAACCGCATGGTCGAGCGCGGCTCCGGCGCGATCGTCACGATCGCGTCCAACGCCGCGGGCACGGCGCGCGTGGACATGTCCGCGTACTCCGCGTCCAAGGCCGCGTCCACCATGTTCACCAAGGTCCTCGGCCTGGAGGTGGCGCGGTACGGCATCCGCTGCAACGTGGTGGCGCCCGGTTCCACCGACACCCCGATGCTGACCTCCCTGTGGGACGACGGCAGCGCGGCGCGTTCCTCGATCGAGGGCGTTCCCGGCGCCTTCCGCGTCGGCATACCGGTGGGACGGCTGGCCCAGCCCTCGCACATCGCCGACGCCGTGCTGTTCCTCCTGTCCGACCGGGCCGCCCACATCACCATGCACGACCTCACCGTGGACGGCGGTGCCTCGCTCGGTCACTGACCGCCCGTAAGCCACCAGCCGAGAGGAAGATCCCGGATGGCTCTGCCCACGATCAGCCCCTATCCGATGCCCGGTCAGGGGGACATGCCGGAGAACATCGCGCAGTGGACCGTGGACCCGCGACGAGCGGTCCTGCTGATCCACGACATGCAGAAGTACTTCCTGCGGCCGTTCCCGGCCGGGGAGTCACCGGTGACCGACCTGGTCCGCAACGCCACCGCCCTGCGGGAGCGCTGCGCGGCCCTCGGCATCCCGGTGACGTACACCGCCCAGCCGGGCGGCATGACCGACGAGGAACGCGGCCTGCTCAAGGACTTCTGGGGTCCCGGCATGACCGTGTCCCCGGAGCACAGGAAGGTCGTCGCCGGCCTCGAACCCGCCGACGGCGACACCGTCTTCACGAAGTGGCGCTACAGCGCCTTCTTCCGCACCGAACTGCTCGACCTGCTGCGCCGTACCGGACGCGACCAGCTCATCGTCTGCGGTGTGTACGCGCACGTCGGTGTCCTCATGACGACCACGGACGCCTTCACGCACGACATCCAGCCGTTCCTCGTCGGCGACGCCATCGCGGACTTCACCCACGAGTACCACCGGATGGCGCTGGAGTACGCGGCGCAGCGCTGCGCCATGACCGTGACCACCAAGACCGTGCTGGACCAGCTCGGCCCGGCGGAGCAGGAGGAGGTCTGACATGACCGACGACGGAACACTGGATCTCGTCCTCGCCGCCGACCCGCCGCCGTTCGCGCTGCTGTACCGGCCCGAGGCGGCCGGCGCCGACCGGGTCGACGTGCTCATCGGCGAGCTGTCCACGCCGGACGTCCTCGCGGACGTGCCGTCCAGCGGCGGCCTGCGGATGGCCGGCACCGGGCGCGCCGAGCACGAGGTGCTGGTGGTCGTGCCGTACCGGCAGATCACCGAGCGCGGTTACGCGGCGGCCGACGACGGCGCCCCGCTGATCACCCTGTCCGTGCGCGACCAGGACTCGGTGCCGCTGGGGGAGCTGCTGGACCGGCTGCCCAACCAGCCCATCGAGGTGTCGGAAGGCCACTTCGACGTCGCCGACGACGCCTACGCGCAGACCGTGCGGGAGATCCTCGCCGACGAGATCGGCACCGGCGAGGGAGCCAACTTCGTCATCCGCAGGTCCTTCGTCGCCGATATCGGCGACTGGTCGCCGTCCGCGGCGCTGACCTTCTTCCGGCGGCTGCTGGAGGGCGAGCGCGGCGCGTACTGGACGTTCGTCGTGCACACCGGCGACCGCACGTTCGTGGGTGCCAGCCCCGAGCGGCATGTGAGCCTGCACGGCGGCACCGCCGTGATGAACCCGATCAGCGGCACCTACCGCTATCCGGCCACCGGGCCGACGCTGGAGGGCGTGACCGCCTTCCTCGCCGACCCCAAGGAGGCCGACGAGCTCTACATGGTGGTCGACGAAGAGCTCAAGATGATGGCCGGGATCTGCGACGGCGGCGGGCGCGTGGTGGGCCCGTACCTCAAGGAGATGGCGCGCCTCGCGCACACCGAGTACTTCATCGAGGGCCGCAGCACCCGCGACCCGCGCGAGATCCTGCGCGACACCCTGTTCGCCCCCACGGTCACCGGCAGCCCGCTGGAGAGCGCGGCGAAGGTGATCGCCAAGTACGAGCCCCAGGGCCGCGGTTACTACAGCGGCGTACTGGCCCTCATCGGCCGGGACGCCGAGGGCGGCCCGACCCTGGACTCGGCCATCATGATCAGGACGGCGGAGATCTCCGCCACCGGGCGGGTCGCCATCGGCGTGGGCGCCACCCTGGTCAGGGACTCCCGGCCCGAGTCGGAGGTGGCCGAGACGCGGGCCAAGGCGTCCGGGCTGCTGGCCGCGCTCGGGGCGACGGAGTCGGGGCTCTCCGGGCACCCGGACGTCCTGGCCGCGCTGGACCAGCGCAACCGGTCGATCTCCGCGTACTGGCTCCAGGAGCCGGGCGCGCGCGATCGCACGGTGCCCGCGCTCGCCGGCCGCAAGGTCCTCGTCGTCGACGCCGAGGACACCTTCACCGGCATGCTGGCGCACCAACTGCGCTCGCTCGGCATGGAGGTGACGGTCCGGCGCTTCGACCAGGAGTACTCAGTCGACGGCTGCGACCTGGTCGTGCTCGGGCCGGGCCCCGGCGATCCGCGCGATGTGGACCATCCGAAGATCGCCCACCTGCACGGCGCGACCCGTGAGCTGCTGGCGCGGGGCATTCCGTTCCTCTCGGTGTGCCTGAGCCACCAGGTGCTCAGCACCCTCCTCGGCCTGGACCTGGTCCGCAGGGACAAGCCCAACCAGGGCGTGCAGCGGAAGATCGACCTGTTCGGCAGGCCCGAACAGGTGGGCTTCTACAACACGTTCGCCGCGCGCAGCGCGACCGAGACCGTGCGGCCCGAGCTGATCGGGGCACCCGTCTCGGTGAGCCGGGACGCGGTGACCGGCGAGGTGCACGGACTGCGCGGACCGGGCTTCCGCTCGGTGCAGTTCCACCCGGAGTCGATCCTGACCGAGGACGGTGTGCGGATCCTGAGCGATCTGCTCACACCCCTGACGGCCGACTGATCCAGGGGCGGTTCCCTGCCCCGGTCGGCCCGCCGGTCCGGCACCATCCCCCGCCGCCGGACCGGCACGGACAGCGGGCCGCGGGCGCGCGGTGTCGCCTCCCCCTGGCACCCCGCCCGCGGCCGCTGCTCCGCGACCGCACCACACACCCGACAGACCCACAACCGACCCGACACAGGCGGGCGTTCACCGCCGAGGAGGACAGCCATGCATGCCGTAGTCGTCTGGTGGGAGCTCGCGGGCACCGGCCGCACCATCGCCGAGCTGCGCGACTTCCTCCGGGACGAGGCCGTGGACCGGTTCGCGGCCGTACCCGGCCTGGTGCTCAAGACCTGGATCTCCGACGAGGCCCGCGAACGCTGGGGAGCGATCTTCCTGTGGGAGTCCGCCGAGGCGGCCGCCCAGCCGATCCCCACCCGCGCGGCCGAGATCATCGGGGCACCGCCCGGACACCGCCACGCCTTCGACGTGGAGGCCACCGTCCAGGGTGTGCACACCCTGGACTCGCTCTCCGGACACGGCCTTGCCTTCGCGTCCTGAGCGCCGCCCGGCCGCCGTGCTCATCGGCGCGCCCGGCGCGGGCAAGACCACAGTGGGACGGCTGCTCGCCGGCCTGCTCGGCGTCGGCTTCCGGGACACGGACGCCGACCTGGAGGCCGCGGCCGGCACGGGGATCCCCGACATCCTGCACCGCACGGGCGAGGCGCACTTCCGGCTGCTGGAGCGGGCCGCGGTGCACCGTGCGCTCGCCCGGCACGACGGGGTCCTCGCACTGGGCGGGGGATCCGTCCTGGACGCCTCCGTGCAGCAGGCGCTGCGCGTGCACACGGTCGTCCATCTCGCCGTACCGCTGGAGCAGTTGCTCGACCGCATCGGCGACGCCGCGAGCCGTCCGCTGCTGGCCGACGACCCGGGCGGACGGCTGCGCACCGCCCTCGGCGTCCGTACCCCGATCTACCGCAGACTGGCCCGCCACACCGTGACGGTGGCGCCCGGGGAGCGCCCCGACGAGGTGGCCGGCCGGATCGCCGCCCTGCTGACCGGCAGGCCCGCAGGGGCCTTGCGACGAGCGAAGGAGTCCGTGTGAGCACCATATTCCCAGGTCTCGTGCCCGCCTCTCCCGAAGCGCTCGGCGGACGTCATCCGCTGCGCGTCAGGGCGGGCGGCGAGCGGCCGTACGACGTGCTGATCGGGCAGAAGGCCGCCTCCGCGGTCGTCAGCCTGCTGCCGGAGCGGGCGAGGACGGTCGCCCTCGTCCACGACGAGTCCCTCAGCTGCCAGGTGCGGTCGATCCGCGCGGCGCTGGAGGCCGACCGCCGCCGTGTCGCCGTGCTGCAGATCCCGCAGGGCGAGGCGGCCAAGCAGATCGGTGTCCTGGCCGGTGTCTGGTCCCGGTTCGCCGCGGCCGGCGTCACCGGCGACGACGTCGTGGTGGCCTTCGGCGGCGGCGCGACCCTGGATCTCGCCGGTTTCGCCGCGGCGACCTGGCGGCGCGGTGTGCCGACGGTCCTGGTGCCGACGACGCTGCTCGGCATGGTCGACGCGGCCGTCGGCGGTGCCGCCGGGATCAACGTGCCCGAAGGCCGGGAGCTGGTGGGCGTGTGCCATCCGCCGGCCGGGGTGGTCTGCGATCCGGAGCTGCTGGAGACGGTCCCCGACGGCGGTCATCTCGGCGGGCTCGCCGAGATGACCAAGGCGGGCTTCGTCGGCGACCCCGTGATCCTGGATCTGATCGCAGCCCATCCGGCGCGGGCCGCCCGCCCGGCCGGCTGCGACGCCGCCGGACTGATCGAGCGCGCGGTGCGGGTCAAGGCCGCGGCCCTCGCCCGCCGGGACGGCGAGCCCGCCTGGAGCCTCGGGTACGGGCACACCCTCGGCCGCGCGATCGAGCGCGTGGAGCACTACCGCGTACCGCCCGGGCACGCCCTGGCCGTGGGCATGGTCTTCGCCGCGGAAGTGGCGCGGCTCGCGGGCCGGTTGGACGACGCGTCGGTGGAGCGCCATCGCGAGGTGCTGGCCGCCGTCGGGCTGCCCACGTCGTACCCCGGCGAGGCGTGGGCCGGGCTGCGGGAGGCCCTGACGGCCGGCTCGGGGGACGCCCCGGCGCCGCTGGTCGTGCTCGACGCCATCGGCAGGCCCGGGCTGCTGCACGACCCGGAGGGGGCGCTGCAGGACGAGGCGTACCGCCGGATCGGTTCCTGAGGGCCGTGCGCAGGCCGCCCGGCCGCCGTCCCCCGGACCGCCGTCCGCCGCCCGCGGGTCGCCACGGGCACAGCACGCGCGGTACGGAAGCGGCCGACGGTGATTTTCCGACGACAAGTGGATGACAAAAAACCGACCATCTTCCTTGTTTAAGAGCCCCGAGAGGCGCCTGCGAGGGCGACCCTCTCGGGGCTCTCATCTGCTTCTTCTCTTCCGGCGCACCCTCCTGACCTGCATATGCCGCTGGAACGCTCCCCTGACCTGACGGAGTGTGGTTGGCGTGTTTCGAATAAAAACCGACTGCGTGGTTTGGTAAGGTGGTCGAGTTGGCCAGGTCAGGCACTCCTCGCGGCCATGCCGCGAGGAGCCGGCGGACCGGGTCGCATCCAGGGAAGGGGGCCCTGTGGAAGGGACCAGGGACAGGGAAGGACGACCGGACATCGCTTGGGGCGATGTCGACGACGACTTCGTGACCGAGTTCTCGAAGCGCATGCTCACGTCACTGCCGCGCCGGGATCAGCGCGAGCGCGGTGAGTGGTACATCTCCGGACTGCTCTCGATCCCCGGGCGCAAGTCCATGCGGTCGATCGCGTCGGTGATCGGCGGTGGCGCGGCCGAACAGCGTCTGCACCACTTCATCAGCAAGTCCTCGTGGGACTGGCTGGCGGTGCGCAGAGCACTGGCCGGCCACCTGGACCGGACGCTGCTTCCGCACGCCTGGGTGGTCCGGCCGATGTACGTGGTCAAGACCGGAGAGCACACGGTCGGAGTGGAGGAGTCCTTCGTCCCGCAGCTCGGGCGGGTCGTCAACAGCCAGAAGTCGTACGGCGTCTGGCTGGCCAACGAGGAGCAGAGCGCACCCATCAACTGGCGGCTGATCCTTCCCACGGACTGGCTGCAGGACAAGGAGAGGCGCAAGCGCGCCGAGATACCGGAGGGCGAGGGCGAGGCCGAACCGGGCGCCGTCGCCCTGCACGCCGTCCTGGAACCGCTGCGGGCCTGGGGGCTGCGCTGCCGTCCCGTGGTGATGGACGCGCGGGACCACGACGCCGCCCTGCTGGCGAGGAACTTCGCGCACAAGGGCGTGCCGTTCGTCCTGCGCATCGGCGGGACGACGCTGCTGCTGCCCAACGAACTGCTGCCCACCGGGCACGGCGAACGGCTGCTCCAGGCGCAGCAGGTGATCGAGTGGGTGAAGAAGGCGTCCCGGCAGGTCGGCTGGGTCGACCCGCACAGCGCCATCAACCGCTCGGCGCTCGTCACCGGTACGAAGGTCACCCTGCCCGCCCCGGGCCGGGGCCTGCCGCTGCAGCTGGCGGGCGCCTGGTCGGGCTGGGAACGGCAGCCCGGGGAGCTGTGGCTGACCAACCTGACCGACGCGCCGCCCGCGGTGCTGCTGCGGCTCGGGAGGCTGACGGAGCGGGTCGAACACGACTTCGCCGAGATCAGCACGCGGGTCGGGGTACGGGACTTCGAGGGCCGTACGTTCGGCGGCTGGCACCGCCATGTCACGCTCAGCTCGGTGGCGCACGCCATCGTGACGCTGTCCGCGGCGCGGCAGCAGGGTGCACGGAGTGAACGGAGCCTGATCCGCTCGGCGTGAGCGGGTGGCCGGGGCGGGCGGGCCCCGGGCATAGGGCCGGTCCTCCGCGCCTGCGCGAGGCGCGCGTGTACGACTCCGGACCCCGCCGGGGTCGCCACGCGGGCCGGCGCGCCAGGAGGCCGCCGTGGCCGACGGGAACGGCCCGCGGGCGGCCCCTCGATCTCTTCCCCGGACGTCGTCCGGGACCCATGACGGGCCGGACGGCCCGCCGGTGAGCAGCGGTCGCGGGACCGCGCGGTGCCGCGTCGTGAGCAGCGGTTCTCAGCCGTGGGACGGGCCGGACTGCGCCTGGCGGTCGATCTCCGCCGTGACCGCGCGGCGCATCTCCTCCACCGGGACGTCCGTGCGTCCCGTCATCAACTCGACCTGGCGCACCGCCTGGTGCAACAGCATGGTGTGGCCGCCCACCGCGCGGGCGCCGCCGAAGAGAGCCGCCCTGGCGAGCCGGGTCGGCCAGTTGGCGTACACGACGTCGAAGACGTCCGCCCCGCTGCGCGCGATCGCCGCCGCGTACGGATCGGCCGCGCCCGCAGGCAGCGTCGAGACGACCAGGGCCGCGCCGTTCAGCACGTCCCCGAGTTCGTCGAAGGTGTGGAACCGTACGGCCACGCCGAGCCGTGTGGCGGCCGCGCACACCAGTGCGCCGCGGCTGCGTTCCCGTACGACGACCGGGATGTCGGTCTGTCCCAGCTCCCTCAGCGCCGCCAGCGCCGAGCACGCGGTCGCGCCGCCGCCGAGGATCACCGCGTCCGGGCGGCCCGCGGCCAGGCCCTCCTCGTGCAGCGCCGTGACGATGCCGTGGACGTCGGTGTTGTGGCCGTACCGCCTGCCGTCCCGCAGGACGACGGTGTTCGCGCCGCCGACGTCCAGCGCCAGCGGGGTCACCTCGTCGACGAGCGGCAGCACCGCGCGTTTCAGCGGCATGGTCAGGGAGAGCCCCGCCCAGGAGTCGTCGAGCGAGTCCAGCAGCCCGGGGAGCTGCTTCTCGTCGCATTCGACGGCCTCGTAGGACCAGTCGAGTCCGAGCGCGGCGTGTGCGGCGCGGTGCAGGACGGGGGAGAGGGAGTGGGCGATGGGGGACCCCAGCACCGCGGCGCGCGGGCGGCGCCGGCGCCCGGTGGCGATGCGCTGCCGGGGGGAGAGGCGAGCAGTGCTCATGACGGTGCTCCTTGTCGGGTCGGCGGGGAGAGGACGGGGAGGAGGGGGACGGGGGAGCGGGCGGGAACGGAGGCGCGGTCGGCACACGGGGGACGCCCGTTCAAGGGGGCTCGACCGACCGCTCGCGTACGGGGGGAGTGAGCGTGATCACACGGATTGCCGGCTTCCGCTATCTGACACAGGGTGACGGGAGTTGGGTGACCTGGGCACCGACCGCCGGATACTTCGTCACAAGGAGTCCGGATTTTCACGGGCGTCATGACAAAGTCCCCCCGCGTACCGGCCACGCATGGCGAGTTCGCGGCAGTGTGCAGCGCACCGCAGGAGCGCCACGGGGGCGCTCGGCGGCTTCGATTCTGGGGGGAATCATGATCAGTCGACGTACTGCGCTCAGAGCCGGCATAGGCGCGGCGGGGGCCGTCGGCGGCGCCGCTCTGATTGCGCCGGCCTTCTCCGGCGGTGTCGCGCTCGCGGCCGACCTCGACCCGAGCGCGATCGCCAAGTACGCCGTGCCCATGCCCGTGCCGCGTGTGCTCCAGCCGACGTCGGTGTCCGGCACCACCAGCACGTACACGGTGACGATGAAGGAGATCACCAAGGAGATCCTGCCGGGGCGCAGGACCAGGCTGCGGACGTACAACGGCGAGTTCCCGGGACCGGTCATCAAGGCGCGGTCCGGTCAGCGAGTGGTGATCAAGCAGATCAACAATCTCGCCCAGCCCACCTCGGTCCACCTGCACGGCGCCCACGTCCCGCAGGACAGCGACGGCGGCCCGATGGACCTCATCCCGCCGGGCGGGTCCAAGACCTACACGTACCCGAACCAGCAGCCGCACGCGAACCTCTGGTTCCACGACCACGCCCATCACGAGGAGGCGGAGCACGTCTACCGCGGGCTGTCCGGCTTCTACCTGCTGACCGACGACATCGAGTCGCGTCTGGACCTGCCCGAAGGTCTGGACGACATCCCGATCGCGCTGCGCGAGGCGCGCTTCGACGAGTCGGGTGAACTCGTCTACGTGATGGACGACTTCATGAACCGGAACACCATCCTGACGAACGGGGTTCCGTGGCCGTACTTCTCCGTCGAGGCCCGCAAGTACCGCTTCCGCGTCTTCAACCAGTCCAACCTGCGGTTCTTCGACCTCAGGCTGGGAGCGGGGGAGACCTTCTGGCAGATCGGCGGCGACGGTGGCCTGCTGGAGAAGCCGCTGCAGACGACCGCGGTGAAGCTGTCGCCCGGCGAACGCGTCGACATCGTCGTCGACTTCGCCAAGTACGTCCCCGGCACTCGCCTGGAACTGACCAACACGGAAGGGCCCGGACCGGCCGAGCACGTCGGCAAGGTCATGCAGTTCCGCGTGATGAAGAACCTCACCGTGGGCGCGGGACCGCTGCCGTCGGTCCTGCGCACCATGCCCGCCCTCCCGCCGGCCACCGTCCAGCGCACGTTCGACCTGAGCATGGACGAGGACGGCAGGCCGAACGCCCAGGGATACATCAACGGCAAGGTGTACGACATGCACCGGATCGACACCGAGGTGAAGCTCGGCGTCCCGGAGATATGGACAGTCACCAACTCCAACAAGCTCGCGCCGCACAACTTCCATGTGCACCTGGCGATGTTCCGGGTACTGGAGCGCAACGGGAGGCCCGTCGCGAACGACGGCGAGAGCGCCTGGAAGGACACGGTCAGCCTCAAGGCCGGCGAGAGCGTGAAACTGCAGGTGACGTTCGAGAGCTACCGCGGCGACTACGTCTACCACTGCCACCTCATCGACCACGCGGCCATGGGAATGATGGGCAATCTGCGGGTCGTCTGACCCGCACGCGCGGGCGGCCTGTGCGGCCCGCCCCGCCGCACCCTCACACGTGACGAAATCGCCCCGAATCATTTGAGGGCGCAACGACCGCTGCGGGATGGTCAGGTGCGGTTTCTGGAACCGTCCACGCCCGCATATCCGATCAAGGAGCGCACCACCGTGACGAACGTCGCCGTCATTTACTACTCGTCCACCGGTAACGTCCACAAGCTGGCCCTGGCCGCCGCCGAGTCGGCGGAGAAGGCAGGCGCCGAGGTCCGGCTGCGTCAGGTGGCCGAGCTCGCGCCCGAGGGCGCCATCGCCTCCAACCCGGCCTGGGCCGCCCACCGCGAGGCCGCCAAGGACGTGGCCGTCGCGAGCCTGGACGACCTGGAGTGGGCCGATGTCATCCTCTTCGGCACGCCCACCCGCTACGGCCTGCCGGCCGCCCAGCTCAAGCAGTTCATCGACACCACGGGCGGCATCTGGGCCCAGGGCAAGCTGGTGAACAAGGTCGTCTCGTCCTTCGTCTCGACCTCGCAGACCCACGGGGGCCAGGAGAGCACCCTCCTGGCGCTCAACAACACCTTCTACCACTGGGGCGCCATCATCGTCGCTCCCGGCTACGCCGACGCCATCCAGTTCGACATCAAGAACGGCAACCCGTACGGCGCGAGCCACGTCGGCTACAACAACGAGGCCCCCGGCGCGGAGAACCTGGCCGCCGTCGAGTTCCAGGCCCGCCGTGCCGTGGAGATCGGGACCGCGCTGAAGCGCGGGCTCGAGGCCGCGGCCTGATCCGCCGCAGTCACTTCCGTACCACCGCGGGGACGCGATGAGCGATCCGACGACGGTGCGGGCGTATCTGGACCGGCTGGGCGTCGACGGAGCCGCCCGGCCGGATCTGGACACCCTGCGCAGACTGCAGGCCGCACATCTGGAGAGGGTCCCGTTCGAGAACCTCGACATCCAGCTGGGCCGGCCGAGCCCGGTCGACGACCCGGGCGCGCTGCCCCGCATCCTGAGCGGACGCGGCGGCTACTGCTTCCACCTCAACGGGTCGTTCGCCACGCTGCTCACCCTGCTCGGCTACCGCGTCACCCGCCATCGCGGCGGCGTCCAGGACTCCGCGGACCAGCCGCCACCGGGGGACAGCGGCAACCATCTGACGCTCACCGTGCGGCTGGCGGACGAGGACGGGAGCGGACCGGGCGGCACCGGACCGGGCGGCACCGGACGGGACGGTAGCGGGTTCACCGACTGGTTCGTCGACGTCGGCATCGGCGGCGACGGCCCCCGGGAACCGATTCCGCTGCGTCCCGGCACCAGCCGCCAGGGCCCGTTCACCTACCGGCTCGGCCGTTCACCGGTCGTACCCGGCGGCTGGCGGTTCACGCACGACGCGCGCGGCTCCTTCGCCGCGATGGACTTCGCGCCGGGCCCCGCCGGCCGGGGCGACTTCACCGTCCAGAACGAGTTCCTCACCACCCACCCGGACTCCCGGTTCGTGCGCACCGCGGTGGTGGGGCTCCGGGACGCCGAAGGACTCACCCGCCTCCTCGGCACCGTACTGACGAGGATCGACGGCTCCGGCCGCCGCTCGCACACGGTCACGAGCGAGGAGGAGTACTACGGGACGCTGCAGCGCGTCTTCGGAATCACCCTCACCGATGTGCCGCAGGCGGAGCGCAGCGCGCTCTGGCGCAGGCTCAGCGCCGCGCACGAACACTGGCTGGCCACCCGCAGCAGCTGACGCGCGGCCTCCTCAGGAGCCGTCCCCCTCGCACGCGTTCCGCCTCCCCCGTTTTGACGATCCGTTCTGACGACACAGGGAGCCAGTCTTGTGAAACGTGCACTGTTCCACCTGCCGGTGGTGCTGACGGTCGCCCTCGCGGCGGCCCTCATGCCGGCCGCCGCGGGCTCGGCCACCTCACCGGCCGCGTCCGACACTCGGGCGCGGACCACCTGGGACGACTTCCGGAGCGGTTTCGACCACACCGGCGACGACGCCAAGTGGTCGCTCGCGCCGCTCGGTTCGTTCCCCTACGGCGACGGGAAGACCTCCACGTCGTCGGCGGGACTGCGGGTCGTGCCCACCGGCACCAACCCCCGGACCGGCGCCCCCGCCTTCGCGTACACGACGGGCAAGGAGTCCGACGGCGGTGACGGCGGGCTCGACCACGTCAAGTGGTACGCCCTCGCCAACCACCGGGCGAGCTCCGGTGTGATGGGCTTCGACGCCGACCCCGGGTCGGTGCTGACGTTCGACTCCACCTTCAGCGCCAGTACGTACGGCACCGATCAGCATCCGTTCGGTGACGCGGTGGCCAACCCGCGGGTCGATCTGCGGCTCGCGGCCGGCGCGATGACCACCATCGACCAGGAGTCGAACATGGTCTTCGACTTCTTCGTCACCAACGGCTGGATCTACGCCTTCTACGAGCGGCTGCCGACCCCCGGCGCCGACCACGTCGCCTTCTCCTACGCCCTGCCGGTCGAGCGCCGCTTCCGCGCCGACCAGGTCAACGACCTCGCCATCTCCTACGACCGGTCCGCCGGCACCGTGGTGTGGAAGGTGGACGGGCGCCAGGTCTACAAGGTCGACAAGATCGGCTTCAGGCCCAAGGACCGCACCCACCTGATCATCGACCTCGGCGGACGCGAGGAACTGATCGCGCCGCGCCAACTCGCTCCCGGCTTCGGCATGTTCGCGCTGCTGGACGCGGACGCCCCCGACCTGGGCGAGGACCCGAGCGGTGATCCGCCGGCCGACGGTGCGCTCGTGAAGCTCACCGACACCACCTCGTACTACGACCCCGACGCCGGCGTCCCGGTGCCGCAGACCTTCGTCGACCCGGACAGCCGGGAGGGCAACCGGCTCTGGGGACAGGGCGCACAGCTCGATGTGAAGCAGCTGAGCATCACCGGCGCCCGGTTCTGACACATCCCGGCCCCGCATTCCCTCCCGGTCATTGCGCCGGAAAGGGAATGCGGGGCTTTTCTGTGGCCGCGGGCACATGCCGTCAGCTGACGAAGTAGTCCGGTGCGCATTGATCGGTGGCCAGGGCACGGCGCAGAGTGAAGGGGATTCCAGGGGTGATTCCGGCGTCACACAGATCACGAGTAACGCGCACGCCGCACACCGAATTGCCCGCGGTAATCCACTGGTGGACGCCGCCTGTTTCTCCGGCCACTCCCCTAGCCCGCTACAGGAGAATCCTGATGACTGCACGATTCACCGGCAAGGTCGCACTCGTCACCGGAGGGGGTTCCGGCACCGGCAGAGCCACCGCGCTGGCCTTCGCGAGGGAAGGCGCCACCGTGGTGGTCGCCGGACGGGAGCCCCGGGACCTGCGGGAGACCGTCGCCCTGATCGAGAAGGAGGGCGGCACCGCCGACGCCGTCATGGCCGACGTGACGCACGGAATGGACGTCATCCGGCTGGTGAAGTCGACGGTGGAACGCCACGGCGGACTGCACATCGCCTTCAACAATGCCTGCTGGGTCCCCCACCCCCACATGCTCGCGGAAACCTGCGAAGCCGTCTGGGGCGAAGTACTTTCCACCAATCTCACCGGCGTCTGGCTGCTGATGAAGCACGAGATCGCCCATATGCGCGAGAACGGCGGCGGTGTGATCGTCAATCACTCCACCAATGTCAGCGTGAACGGCCGCCGGCTCGGATTCGGCGCCTACGCGTCCACGAAAGCGGCACTGTCCGCCCTCACCCGGACCGCCGCGCAGGAGCACATCGGCGAGGGCATCCGGATCAACTCCATCAGCCCCGGCGACGTGGAGGCCACCAACGGCCGTGCCGAGTGGGAGGAGCACGTGAAGACGTCGGCCCCGGCCGGCCGGGTCGCGCGCACCGAGGAGATCGCCGACACCGTCGCGTGGCTCGCGAGCTCCGAGTCGAAGTTCGTCGTCGGCCACGACCTGGTGCTGGACGGCGGGGTGACCCTCTGATGTCCGGGATACGTGCCCGCGTGGCCCGTATCCCAGGGTCCAAGAGCATCACCAACCGGGCCCTGCTGCTGGCCGCCGCGGCCGACGGGACGAGCGAACTGATCGCCCCGCTGGTCAGCGACGACACCGTCGCCTTCCGCGAGGCGCTCACCGACCTCGGTGCGGCCATCGAGGTACGCGAGGACAGCTGGACGGTCACGGGGCTCGGCCGCGCGCCGCGCACCGGGGCGGCGATCTGGTGCGCCGACGCGGGCACCGCGGCACGCTTTCTCCCGGTCCTCGCGGCCGCGGGCGAGGGCGAGTTCTGCTTCGACGGCTCCGATCAGCTCAGGGCGCGCCCGCTCGGTCCGCTGAGCCGTGCGCTGGTGGAGCTGGGCGCGCGGGTCGAGACCGGTGAGGGTGGCGGTCTGCCGCTGCGCATCACCGCGCGGGGGCTCGCCGGCGGCGAGCTGGCGCTCGAGTCCTCCGTCAGCAGCCAGTACCTGACCGGGCTGCTGCTGTCCGCGCCGCTGATGCGCGAACCGCTGAGCGTGGATGCGCGCGGGCTGGTCAGCCGCCCGTACATCGACATGACGACCGCCCTGATGCGCCACTTCGGCGCCGGGGTCTCGATCGACGCCGAGGGGCGGCTGCGGGTGGAGCGCGGGGGCTACACCGGCAGCAGGCTGCGGATCGAACCGGACGCCTCGACCGCCTCGTACGTCTTCGCCGCCGCGGCGGTCACGGGAACCACCGTCACCGTGCCGCACCTGGGCAAGGACAGCCTGCAGGGCGACCTGCGCTTCGCCGAGGTCCTGGCCCGCACGGGAGCCCGCGTGGAGATCGGCCCTGACGCCACCACCGTGACCGGCAC
Organism: Streptomyces sp. NPDC015127; assembly: GCF_043080095.1. Taxonomy (NCBI): domain Bacteria; kingdom Bacillati; phylum Actinomycetota; class Actinomycetes; order Kitasatosporales; family Streptomycetaceae; genus Streptomyces; species Streptomyces sp. NPDC015127. The sequence goes on along the minus strand of NZ_JBIBVE010000009.1, from coordinate 117,237 downwards.
CGGACGGTTCCGCGGCGGCTTCGACGTGGACATGGGCGACATCTCGGACACCTTCATGACCTTGGCGGCCGTGGCACCCCTCGCCGACGGCCCGATCACCGTCCACGGCATCCGGCACGCGCGGTTCAAGGAGTCCGACCGGATCACCGCGATCGCGGCGAACCTGCGCGCCGGCGGCATCGCGGTCGACGAGGGCGAGGACCGGATCACCGTCCACCCCGGACGGATGGCGGCCACGGAGATCGCCTGCCACCGGGACCACCGCATCGCCATGGCCTTCTCCGTCCTCGGGCTGTGCACCCCCGGGATCACTCTCGACGACCCGGGCTGCGTCGCCAAGACGTTCCCCGGCTTCCACGAGGAGCTGTCGAGGCTCTTCGGCCCGCAGGCCGGATTCCCCCCGCCGGCGCACTGAGCACGGCACGCCGCGGACGGCATGCACGGCACAGCGGCGCCCCACGACCAGCAGACACACGTAGCGAGAAGAGAGAGCGAGATGACGGACATCATCATTGCCGGCGGTGGGATCGGCGGGCTGGCGGCGGCCCTGAGCATCTCCCGTCGTGGCCACCGGGTCATCGTCCTGGAAGCCCGCGACACCTTCACCGAACTCGGCGCCGGCATCCAGCTCGGCCCGAACGCCTTCCAGGCCCTCGACCAGCTCGGCGTGGGCGACGAGGTCCGCGCCCGCGCCGTGCACATCGACGAACTGCGCTTCATGGACGGCACGACGGGCGAGAAGGTCGCCGCCATGCCGCTGACCGGCGACTACCGCCGCCGCTTCGGCAACCCGTACGCGGTCGTGCACCGCATCGACCTGTACGCGCCGCTGCTGGACGCCTGCCGTGCCACCGACACGATCGAACTGCGCACCGACGCGAACGTGGAGAGCTACGAGCAGAGCGACGGATGTGTCACCGTGCGCCTCACCTCCGGCGATGAGGTCACCGGCGCGGCGCTCATCGGCGCCGACGGCATCAACTCCTTCGTCCGCAAGCAGCTCGTCGGCGACGGCTTCCCGCGCGTGTCCGGGCACACGATCTACCGCTCGGTGATCCCGATGGAGCAGGTCCCCGAGGAGCTGCGCTGGAACACCGTCACCCTGTGGGCTGGTCCCAAGTGGCACTTCGTCCACTACCCCATCGGTGAGGGCAAGTTCCTCAACCTGGCCGCCACCCGTGACGACGGCGCCACCAAGGCCGTTCTCGGCGAGCCCGTGGCCAAGGAGCACGTCCTCGGCGAGTTCCCGGAGCTGGGCGAGACCGCGCGGCGCCTGCTGAACCTCGGCGAGGACTGGCGCAGCTGGGTCCTGTGCGACCGCGACCCGGTCGACACCTGGGCCGACGGCCGGGTCGTCCTCGTCGGCGACGCGGCCCACCCGATGCTCCAGTACGCGGCCCAGGGCGCCTGCCAGGCGGTCGAGGACGCGGTCATGCTCGGTGAGCTGATCGGCACCGAGGAGTCCGAGTTCGAGGTGAACTTCCAGAAGTTCAACGCCGAGCGCCGCGAGCGCACCGCCGCGACCCAGCTCGTCGCGCGCGAGATGGGCCGGCAGCTGTACCACCCGGCGGGCGAGGCGGCCAAGGAGCGCAACGCGATGCTGGCTTCCCTCAGCCCCGAGGACATGTACGACAAGGTCGCCTGGCTGCACGGCAGCAAGGTCGGCGTCGCCGGCCACATCGCGCCGCCCGTGCCCGCCGGACTGGTCTGATCATGGGAAGTCTGCGCTGGCTCACCGCGGGTGAGTCGCACGGCCCGGCGCTGGTCGCGACGCTGGAGGGGCTGCCGGCCGGCGTGCCCGTCACCACGGAGGTGGTGGCGGACGCGCTGGCACGGCGGCGCCTCGGCTACGGCCGCGGGGCCCGGATGGCGTTCGAGCGGGACGAGGTGACCTTCCTCGGCGGCGTACGGCACGGCCTGACGCAGGGCGGGCCGGTCGCCGTCATGGTCGGCAACACCGAGTGGCCCAAGTGGGAGCAGGTGATGTCGGCGGACCCGGTCGATCCGGAGATCCTGGCGGGCCTGGGCCGCAACGCCCCGCTGACCCGGCCGCGTCCCGGCCACGCCGACCTGGCGGGCATGCAGAAGTACGGGTTCGACGACGCCCGCCCGGTGCTGGAGCGGGCGAGCGCCCGGGAGACCGCGGCGCGCGTCGCGCTCGGCGCGATCGCCCGCGCGTTCCTGTGGGAGACGGCCGGGATCGAGATCCTGTCGCACGTCGTCGAGCTGGGGGCCGCGCGGACACCGTCCGGGCCGCTGCCGGTCCCCGGCGACGTGGAGCGGCTGGACGCGGACCCGGTGCGCTGCCTGGACGCGGCCGGGAGCGAGGCGATGGTCGCCGAGATCGACCGGGCCCACAAGGACGGCGACACGCTCGGCGGCGTCGTGGAGGTGCTGGCGTACGGGGTGCCGGTCGGGCTGGGCAGCCATGTCCACTGGGACCGCCGCCTGGACGCCCGGCTGGCCGCCGCGCTGATGGGCGTGCAGGCGATCAAGGGCGTCGAGGTGGGCGACGGGTTCGAGCTCGCCCGGGTGCCCGGTTCCCGGGCGCACGACGAGATCGTGGCCACCGAGCAGGGCGTGCGGCGCACGTCCGGCCGCTCGGGCGGCACCGAGGGCGGCATGTCGACGGGCGAGGTGCTGCGGGTGCGGGCGGCGATGAAGCCGATCGCGACGGTGCCGCGGGCGCTCGCCACCTTCGACGTGCGCACCGGTGAGCCGGCCAGGGCGCACCACCAGCGGTCCGACGTGTGCGCGGTGCCGGCCGCCGGAATCGTCGCCGAGGCGATGGTCGCGCTGGTGCTCGCGGACGCCGTCGCCGAGAAGTTCGGCGGCGACAGCGTCACCGAGACCCGCCGCAATGTCACCTCCTTTCTGGAAGCCCTGGCCGTCCGCTGAGCGACCGGGCCGACCGATCACCTCCGAGGCCGAGGGAAGGCTCCGATGAGACATGAAGACCTGTACATAGCCGGTGTCGGGTCCTGGTACCCCAAGCCGGTCACCGCGGACGAGGCCATCGAGGCCGGTCTGTGGGACGAGGCCGGACGGCGGCGCACCGGGCAGGTGAGCGCCGCGGTCGCCGGGGACGACGACACCCAGCCGGAGATGGCGGTGCGCGCCGGGAAGCTGGCGGTCCGCCAGTCCGGCCATGCCGAGAGCGACTTCGGCGTGCTCATGCACGCGGCCGCCGGGTTCAACGGCCTCGACGGCTGGAACATCACCTCCTACCTGCAGCACGAGATCCTCGCCGGACACGGACTGTCCATGGAGGTCCGGCAGCAGTCCAACGGCGCGATGGTCGCCATCGAGCTGGCCGCGGCCTATCTCGCGGCGGGCACCGACCGCACGGCCGCGCTGATCACGGCCTCCGACCGGTTCGTCCTGCCGGTCTGGGACCGCTGGCGCGCCTACGCCGGCCTGGTGCTCGGCGACGGCGCGAGCGCCGCCGTGCTCTCACGGCGCTCGGGCTTCGCCCGGGTCCTGTCGGTCGTCACGAGGAGCCGGCCGGAGCTGGAGCGCGCGCAGCGCGCGGACCTGCCGTTCAAGCCGTACGCCGACCCGCACGACACCGACCTGTACCCGATCAGCCTGATCCGCCGCATGCAGGACTACGCGGCGGCGAGCGGCATGGGCATGTCGGGAGTGTTCCGGCGGATGAACGAGACACTGGTGGAGACCGTCAACACGGCCGCCGAGGAGGCAGGGACGCGGCTCGCCGACGTCGAGCACCTGATCTTCCCCAGCTTCGGCCGCCAGATGATGCAGCAGGAGGTCCTCGGCCCGCTCGGCATCGACAAGGAGCGGACGCCCTGGCAGTGGGTGGCGGAGGTCGGACACGTCGGTGCCACCGACCAGTTCGGCGCGCTGGACCACCTCGGCCGCGCGGGTCTGCTCCAGCCGGGCCAGCGCGTGATGATGACCGGCATCGGGCTCGGTTTCAACTGGACGACCGCGGTGATCGAGATCCTGGAGCCGCCGGTGACCGTCGAATCCGCCCTCTGACGGGGCCCTTCGTTCACCCGCGCCCCGGAGCGTGCCCATGCGCTCCGGGGCGCGACCTGACGGAGTACGGGCCGGATCGTTCGACGTCGGGTCCTGCGCGGGAACACTGTCTGCCGTGAAGAAGATGACGGAATTCGAGCGGCGGGCCTTTCTTCTGGAGGGCACCCGCACGGGCAAGCTGGCCACGGCACGGGCCGACGGGCGTGCCCATGTCGCGCCGGTGTGGTTCGTGCTGGACGGCGACGACATCCTGTTCAACACCGGGAAGACGTCCGTCAAGGGACGCAATCTGGCCCGCGACCCGCGCGCCACGATCTGCGTCGACGACGACCGGCCCCCGTACGCCTTCGTCCTTGTCGAGGGCGAGGCGGTGATCTCCGAGGAGCCCGCGGAGCTGCGGCACTGGGCTGCCAGGATCGGCGGCCGCTACATGGGCGAGGACCGCGCCGAGGAGTTCGGCGCGCGCAACGGAGTCCCGGGCGAACTGCTCGTGCGCCTGCGCCCCACCAGGATCATCGCGGCCGGCGGCATCTCGGAGTGAGCCCGGGCGGAGATGGGGTGGACAGCATGCAGTTCGGCATATTCAGCGTCGGTGACGTGGGCACGGACCCCAACACGGGCCGCACGCCCAGCGAACACGAGCGCCTCAAGGCGATGGTCGCGCTCGCGGAGAAGGCCGAGGAGATCGGTCTGGACGTGTTCGCGACCGGCGAGCACCACAACCCGCCCTTCGTGCCGTCGTCGCCGACGACCCTGCTCGGCCACATCGCCGCGCGCACGGAGCGGATCATCCTCTCGACGGCGACCACGCTGATCACCACGAACGACCCGGTGAAGATCGCCGAGGACTTCTCGGTCCTCCAGCACCTCGCCGACGGCCGCGTGGACCTGATGATGGGCCGCGGCAACACCGCGCCCGTGTACCCGTGGTTCGGCCAGGACATCCGTCAGGGCATCCCGCTCGCCGTCGAGAACTACGCACTGCTGCACCGCCTGTGGCGCGAGGAGGTCGTCGACTGGGAGGGCCGCTTCCGCACCCCGCTGCGGGGCTTCACCGCCACGCCGCGGCCCCTGGACGGCGTTCCGCCGTTCGTCTGGCACGGCTCGATCCGCTCCCCGGAGATCGCCGAGCAGGCCGCGTACTACGGCGACGGCTTCTTCGCGAACCACATCTTCTGGCCCAAGGAGCACTTCGTCCGGCTCGTCGGCCTCTACCGCGAGCGGTACGCGCACTACGGGCACGGCACCCCTGAGCAGGCGATCGTCGGGCTCGGCGGCCAGTTCTTCATGCGGAGGAACTCCCAGGACGCGATCCGCGAGTACCGCCCGTACTTCGACAACACGGCCCTGTACGGGGGCGCCCCCATGGAGGAGTTCATGGAGGGGACGCCGCTGACCGTCGGTTCGCCGCAGGAGGTCATCGACAAGACGCTGACCTTCCGGGAGACCTTCGGCGACTACCAGCGGCAGCTGTTCATCGTCGACGGAAGCGCGGTTCCGCTGAAGGTCGCGCTGGAGCAGCTGGACATGTTCGGCGAGGAGGTGCTGCCGGTGCTCCGCAAGGAGTTCGCGTCGGGCCGCCCCGCCGACGTGCCCGCGGGCCCCACCCACGCGGAGCGGGTGGCCCGCAGGGACCGGGAGCGCGCCGGACAGTGAACACCGAAGGGGCCTGCCGGCGGCATCCGGCAGGCCCCTTCGTCGTGCCGGCGGCGCCGCGCCGGCGGTTCACCGCTGTGTCTGCGGGTGCAGCGGGAGATGGATGTCGACGCGGGTGCCCGCACCCGTCGTGCTGGTCACGGTCAGGCGCCCGCCGGCCGCCGCCGTCCGCTCGGTCATGCAGCGCATTCCCTGGTGCGGGTGGCCGGGGGCGAGCACCTGCTCCGGGTCGAAGCCCGTGCCGTCGTCCTGCACGCTCGCATGCACCCAGTGGCGGGTGAACCGCAGACAGACCGTGACCCGGCCCGCCGCCGCGTGCCGGAAGCTGTTGCCGAGCGCCTCGCGGACCGTCAGGAACAGGTCCCGCCGGCACGGATCGGGGGCGATGTGCTCGCTGCCGCTCGTCTTCACCGTCACCTCGACACCGGGCGGGGCCGCCTCGTCCGCGTACTGGCGGATCGCGTCGGGCAGCGGCGGCGGGGTGGAGGACTCCGCGAGGGAGGAGGCGAGCGAGCGCAGCCTCTCCCTCGCCTGCCGGATCGCCTCGCGTACGGGTCCGAGGCCGCCGCGGCCCTCGACGAGGTGCTGCGCGGTGGCGAGCGAGAAGCCGAGCTGGTCGTGCAGATCGCGCAGGATACGGCGGCGTTCGTGCCAGCAGCAGTCGGCGGTGGAGCCGTCGGCGGCGCGCTCGGTGCCGGGGGCGTCCGGCGGCACCGTGCGCCGTATCGCGTCCCCCAGCAGCTGTGCGGTGCGCGAGGCGTCGTCGCCCGGCGCGAGGTACGGCAGCGCGCACTCCATCAGGAGCGTCGCCGTCACGGCCGCGTGCTGCGCGGAGGCGGGGCCGGTGGGGGAGCCGGCGGGGCCGTCCGGGGCGAGGACGGGCCGGGTCGCGCGCGCCAGGGCTGTGCGGGCCCGTGCGGTCAACTCCGCGCGCAGCGCTGTGTCGTGGCGGTCGAACGGGTCGAGCACGGCGGGCAGGCGCGACTCGAACCGGCGCAGTATCGCCGGCGCGTGCTCCGCCAGGGCGACGGAGGTGTTCGCGGCCGTGGTGCGTTCACCGGCGACGCGGGACAGACCCGCGTGGAGGGCGTCGGCGAACGCCCTGCCGATCCCGTCGGTGGCCTCCGTCTGTTCACCGGCGGGGGTGAGAACCGATCCGGCCATGGTGACGTCACGCTCCTTTCACGGGTTCGTGGTGCGGAAGTGGGCCGGGGGAACGAAAAAGGGAAGGGCGCCGCGGCCGGCCGGGGGTCCGGCCGCGGCGCCCCTTCGTACGGGGGCTCCCGTTCCGGACCGATACGGAACAGGGCCCCCGGGTCAGGCCTGGAGCCCGTCCAGTTCGAGCAGATCCTGCTCGGTCAGTCGCAGCGCGGCCGCCGCGATGTTCTGCTCCAGGTGCGCCACCGACGACGTGCCCGGGATGCAGACGAGGTTGGGGCTGCGGCCCAGCAGCCAGGCGAGCGCCACCTGGTACGGGCTGGCGCCGTGCCGCTCGGCGACGTTCTCCAGCGGCTGTCCCGTCAGCGGCACCGCCTTCGGCACCTTGGCGTCCTGGCCGGGCACCTTCTCCGCCCGCAGCAGGGTGTACGTGCCGAGCGGGAAGAAGGACATGTACGCGATGCCGTCCGCCGCGCACGCCTTCAGCAGCTCCTCGTCGTCCCTGCGGACCACGTTGTACTCGTTCTGCACACAGACGACCGGTGCGATGCCGCGGGCCTCGGCCAGCTGCGCGGGGCTGATGTTGCTCACGCCCAGGTGGCGGATCAGCCCCTGCTCGCGCAGCTCGGCCAGCGCCGTGAACGGCTCCTCGATCGAGTCCTCGGGCGTGAGCCCGCCGCCCTCGGCGACGATGCGGAGATTGACGACGTCGAGCCGCTCGAGACCCAGGTGCTTCAGGTTCGCGTGCACCGCGTCCCGCAGCTCCGCCGGGGAGAGTGCGGCCGGCCAGTCCTTCTGCGGCGTGCGCCGCGCACCGACCTTGGTGACGATGACGAGGTCGTCGCCGTAGGGGTGCAGTGCCTCGCGGATCAGCTTGTTGACCACATGGGGGCCGTAGTAGTCGCTGGTGTCGATGTGGTTGACACCGAGTTCCCGTGCTCGGCGCAGGACGGCGACGGCCGCGTCGGGGTCGCGCGGCGGCCCCCAGACACCGGGGCCGGCGAGCTGCATCGCGCCGTAGCCCATCCTGTGGATCGAAAGGTCTCCGCCGAGCAGGAACTGACCGGCGGCATCCGCGCGCACAGCGGTATCCATACCGACTGTGGAATCCATTCCGATTCTCCTAGTGATCGTGGGGACGGAAGTGGGCGAGTGAATTCAATGGCGACGGACGCCCTGTGCGCAGCAGCAACCCGGCGACTGTGTCACTTCATGTCGACGCGGCGCTGTTCCGCGACGCGCCGGAGGAATACGACGATGACCACGACGGCGACGATGACCACGCCCGCGTCGACCGCGAGCGCGAGCCGCACACCGGAAAAGACCGATTCGCTTTCCGAATGGGTGGCCTCCAGGGCGTGGATACGGCTCGTGGCGATCGAGCTGATCACCGGAATACCGACCGCGAGCGCCACCTGCTGCGTCATCGTGGCGAGCCCGGTCGCGAGCCCCTGCTCCTCGTCCGGCAGCCCGGACGTCCCGGTCACCATGTACGAGACGACCGCCGTCACATGGCCGAACGCGCCCACGGACAGCAGCGCGAGCAGCACCGTCACACCGGCCGGACCGCTGTCCTGCCGGGCGACGAGAACCAGGCCGACGGGCCCGACGGCCTGCAGCGCCATACCGGTGACCAGGCTGCGGTGGTTGCCGATCCGCCCGATGATCCGGGGCGCGAACGACCCGCCGAGGAACGCCGCGACGCCCAGGACCGCGAACGCGAGCCCCGTCGCCATCGCCGACCAGCCGAGCACGTCCTGGAGGTACAGCGTGACCATGAAGATCACCGCGGTCTGCATGGTGATGGTGACCAGACCGCCGATGTTGCCCCAGCGGACGGTCGGCTTGCGCAGGATCCGTACGGACGCCAGCGGCTCCTGGGCACGCAGCTCGATGCGCCAGAACCAGACGAGCAGCGCGGCGCCGATCACGACGCAGCCGAGCACGAACGGGTCGGCCCAGCCCTCCTCGCCCGCGCGGGAGACGCCGTAGACGAGCGAGACCAGACCGGTGCTCACGGTGATCGCGCCGGGCACGTCCATCCGGGCGGTGCGGGCGACCTTGCTCTCGGCGAGCAGGTACGGCGTGAAGGCGATGATCACCAGGCCGATCGGCACATTGATCAGGAACGCCCAGCGCCAGCTGAGCAGATCGGTCAGCAGCCCGCCGACGATCGCGCCGACGGTGAACCCGGCCGACACCATCGCGCCGTTGGCGCCCAGCGCCCGGGCCCGCAGCGGACCCTCCGGGAACGAGGTGGTGAGCAGGGAGAGCGCGGCCGGGGTGGACATGGCGGTGGCGAGGCCCTGCAGGACCCGCGCGGTGATGAGCACGGTGGGGTCGTTCGCCACGCCGCCGAGCAGCGAGGACAGCACGAGCAGCGTCATGCCCGCGATGAACAGCATGCGGCGGCCGAAGAAGTCGCCGACACGACCGAAGAACAGCGTGAACCCGGCCGCGGTCAGGGCGAACGCGGTCGCGATCCACTGCAGGTCGCCGACCGCGAAACCGAGGCCGTCGCCGATCAGCGGGACGGCCACGTTGAGCAGTGACAGGTCGGCTGCGAGCAGGAACGTGGAGCTGAGGAGCAGGATCAGGACGGCGCGCTGGCGCTGTGTCATGCGCGGCCGCGAAGGACCGGATCCCTCGCGGCTCGCCGTCTCGTCGAGCACGGACATGGTGAGACCTTTCGCTGGGGCCTGACCCTCGGATCAGGCAGGGTCGCGGCTGCCGGTGTACCGGCGGAGCCGGCCGTCGGCGTTCCGGCCTGCGAGATCGGCCACGTGCCCGAGGCAGCGCGCAAGGTGGGCGGGGCGTGCGCGGTACCGTCCGGTCCGCACGACCGCCCCGAGGTCGTGTCCGCGCGGACACAACCTCGCCCTGCCATGCTCGGCGGCCGGGCGCGGCCGGTCGATCCGCGCCCGTCCACTTCGTCAGGTCATGGCCGGGAAACTGACGAAGTCCCCCGCGCGGACTGCGCGCGGCGGCGTGCCGGCGGTCACACTGGCCGGGCCGCGCTTCGGCCGGCGGTGGTTCTCCCCGGCCCCTGGGCACGGCCCGGACTCCAGGAAAGAGGACCTCAGATGAACCCCTTGGCCGAGACCCCGTCCATGTCGGTGACCCCCGGGACACGGCAGGAGGACTCCCTGCTGTCGCGCGACGCCCGCACGGTCACCGTGTGGTCCGACATCGGCTGCCCGTGGGCGACGCTGGCCCTGCACACGGTGCACGCGGCGGCGGAGCGGCGCGGCACCGAACTTCTCGTGGACCACCGGGTCTTCCCGCTGGAGCTGTTCAACAGCCAGTCCACGCCGAAGCCGATCATCGACGCCGAGGTCGTCGCGATCGGCGCCAAGGTGCCCGCGCTCGGCTGGCGGCTGTGGTCGGCGCCCGAGTACACCTACCCGGTCAGCACCCTGCCCGCCATGGAGGCGGTCCAGGCGGCGAAGGCCCCCGAGGTGGGCGGGCTGCGCGCCTCCGACCAGCTCGACACCGCCCTCCGGCACGCGTTCTACGCGCAGGGCCGGTGCATCAGCATCGTCCCGGAGATACTCGCGGTCGCCGAGGAGTGCCCGCTCGTGGACGAGAAGGCGCTCGCCTCGGCCGTGGAGCGGGGCGAGGGGCGTGCTGCCGTGTACCGCGACTGGGCGGTGGCGCGCAGCCCGCGGGTCCAGGGCAGCCCGCATCTGTTCACGGCGGCCGGCGTCGACGTGCACAACCCCGGCGCCGACTTCCGCTGGACGGCCGACCCAAACGAGGGCGGCTTCCCCGACTTCCACGCCTACTCCGCCGATTGGGCGGAGGGTGTCCTCGACTCCGTCACCGCACAGGAATGATGACTTCCGGTCAATTCCCGCCGCGTATCACCTGACAGAGTAAATTGGCTGACTTTGCAGGGGTCGATGGCCGGGCATTTCAATGAGGGCAACAGGCTGACTTGTTCTCGCTCTTGTTGTTTCCCGAAGGGAGCACATCGATGCCCGCCATCGATCCCATTCTCGAGCTGCCGTACGGTGTCACTCCGGATCCGGACGAATTCCTCCGCGCGGCGCTCCGCTGGCATTTCTCGCCGGAGACCGGTTCGCCGTTCTGGCTGGCACAGGCCCGGAAGCTGGAGTTCGATCCCATAGCCGATGTGCGCGGGTTCGACGACCTCAAGCTGTTCCCCAACGTGGCGAACTCGCTGCGCGACGTCCGCGCGGAGGATCTGATCCCGCGCGGCTACGGCCCCCGCCCCAAGGTCGTCGGTGTCTTCGACAGCGGCGGCACGACGGGCGCGCCGAAGCGGGTCGTCATGCTCCAGGAGTGGCTGGAGATGCTGATCGCGCACAGCAACGCGCAGCTCGACGCCCACGGCGTGCCGCGCGACGTGAACTGGCTGCTGTCGATCCCGTCCGGCCCGCACATGGTCGGCGCCACCTTCCAGCAGCTGGTGGCGGCCCGCGGCGGCCTGTCGTTCACGATCGACGTGGACCCGCGCTGGGTGAAGAAGATCATCGCCCGCGGTGCCGACACCGAGGCCGATCTCTACACCGACCACCTGGTCGACCAGCTGTCCCACGCGCTGGCCTCCCAGGACATCGGCGTCCTGATGCTGACGCCGCCGGTGCTGGAGCGGCTGAGCCGGCGCGACGACCTCGTCGAGCTGATCCGCAAGAAGGTCAAGGCCATCATGTGGGTCGGCACCCAGCTCGACCCCGACACCCGGCATCTGTACCGCACCGAGCTGTACCCGGGCATCGCCCTCTACAGCGGCTTCGGCAACACGATGACCCTCGGCCACGTCAGCGAGCGCCCGGGTCTCAGCGACGACGAGCCGTGCGTCTACGACCCGTTCTCGCCCTACATGACGTACAACGTGATCGACCTGGAGGCCCGTAAGCCCGTCGAGTACGGCGAGCGCGGCCGGGTCGTCATGAACTACGTCGGCAAGAGCCTGTTCCTGCCGAACAACCTGGAGCGGGACTTCGCCACCCGTATCCGCCCGCTGGAGGGCCAGGTCGGCGACTCGGTCGCGGACATCGCACCCGTGCGCGAGTTCGACGACGAGAAGGTCATCGAGGGGGTCTACTGATGACCGCCGAACCTGTCGGACTCGACGCGCTCGGCCCCAGCGGGCCCTACCGGTCCCGCAAGCGGCTCACCATCCCCGACGTGGCCGGCGCCCCCACCGCCGAACTGAGCCTCGTCCCCGCGCTGTTCGTCGGACGCGCCATGGTCGCGCTGCGCAAGGCGCGTCCGCTGCCGCAGGAGCAGCGGCTCGCCGCCCTCTCCCGCGCGGCCCGCATCTTCCGCGAGCAGGAGGTCGGCGGCCTGTCGTACGAGGAGTACGAGCGGACCGTCTCGCGGATCTGCGGTGTGCCGCTCCAGGCCGTGCGGTCGGCGGCCGACGAGATCGCCGACTCCGCCGAGCGCGTGCTGACCCCCTCGTACCACGCGCGCCCCACGGGTGCCGTCTCCGACTGGCGCCACCCGCTCACCCGTATCGGCCGCGCCGTGTGGACCCGGCGCGGTGAGGTCCTCGCGGTCAACGCGGCGGGCAACCACCCGGCGCCGCACGCCCTGTGGCTGGAGGCGCTGGCCCTCGGCTACCGGGTCGCCGTACGGCCCTCGCGGCGCGAGCCGTTCACCCCCCACCGTCTCGTGCTCGCGCTGCGGGCCGCGGGCTTCGGCGACGACCACGTCGTGCTGCTGCCCACCGACCACGCGGTCGCGGACGAGGTCATGGCGGGCGCCGACCTGAGCATCAGCTACGGCGGCGACGACGTGGTCCGGAAGTACGCCGCCGACACGACGGTGCTCGCCCAGGGCCCCGGCCGGTCCAAGATCCTCGTCACCGCCGACGCCGACTGGCGCGAGCACCTCGACACGATCGTCGACTCGGTCGGCCACCACGGCGGCGTCAAGTGCGTCAACACGACCGCCGTGTTCGTCGAGGGCGACCCCGCGCCGCTGGCCCGGGCGCTCGCCGAGCGGCTGGCCGCGCTGCCGTCGCTGCCGCCCGAGGACGAGAAGGCCGTCCTGCCCGTGCAGCCGGCCGAGACCGCGCGGAACCTCGAGCGCTACCTCCTCGCGCAGGCCGCCGGGACCACCGCGCACCTCGGCGCGGAGGGTGTCGTCGAGGAACTGCCGGACGGCAGTGCGGTGCTGCGGCCCGCCGTGCACGAGCTCGCCTCCACCGAGGGCGGTCAGCACCGGGTCGAACTCCCCTTCCCCTGCGTGTGGGTCGCGCCGTGGAGCCCCGGCGACGGCATCGCCCCGCTGCGCGAGACGCTCGTGCTCGGTGTGATCACCGGGGACGAGGACAGGCACGCCGAACTCATCGACGCGCTGGTGGAGGACCCGACCATCTGCAACGTCCACCTGGGGGACCACCCGACCCACTGGATGGACCGCAGCGTGCCGCACGACGGCTACCTGGGCGAGTTCCTGATGCGCACCAAGACCGTGATCCGCGGTTGACGGCGTCGTCCGCCCCCTTCTTCCGATCCTTCCCTGTGAGAGGCCGAGGTCAATGAGCACCGAGCAGCCGGCGCCCCAGCGCGCCGCCGTCCTCAAGGGCCTGGGGACATGGCTTCCCCGGCGCGCCGTCAGCAACGAGGAACTGTCCGCGCGGCTGGACACCAGTGACGAGTGGATCAGGAGCAGGACCGGTATCCGGCAGCGCTTCTGGGCCGAGCCGGGCACGGCCACCTCCGACCTCGCGGTCGAGGCCGGCGCGCGTGCGCTCAAATCGGCGGGTGCGACGGGCGCGGACGCGGTGGTGCTCGCCACCACGACACCGGACCACCCGTGCCCGGCGACCGCCCCGGCGGTCGCGGCCAGGCTCGGCCTCGGGACCGTGCCGGCCTTCGACGTCTCCGCGGTCTGCGCCGGATTCGTCTACGCGACCGCCACCGCGGCCGGCCTGATCACCGCCGGGATCGCCGAACGGGTCCTGGTCATCGGGGCGGAGACGTACTCCTCGATCCTCAACCCCGAGGACCGCACCACATCGGTCATCTTCGGCGACGGCGCCGGGGCGGTCGTCCTGGAGGCCGGCGGCGCCGACGAGCCCGGCGCGCTGCTCGGGTTCGACCTCGGCAGCGACGGAAGCCACCCGGACCTCATCACCGTCCCGGCCGGCGGATCGCGCCAGCGGCTGTCGGACACGGAGCCGGACCCGGCCGACGCCTACTTCCGGATGCAGGGCAAGCCGGTCTTCACCCACGCCGTGACGCGGATGGGCCAGTCGTCGACCGCGCTGCTGGAGAAGATCGGCTGGGAGAAGGAGTCCGTCGACCGGTTCGTCGGCCACCAGGCCAATGTCCGCATCCTGCACTCGCTGGCGGATCTGCTCGGCATCGACCGGGAGCGAGCGGTGGTGAACCTGGACCGGGTGGGCAACACCTCCGCCGCGTCCATTCCGCTTGCGCTCGGCGACGCGGTGGCGGACGGGCGGATCACGGCGGGCGACCGGGTGGTCCTGAGCGCCTTCGGCGGCGGGCTCGCCTGGGGCTCGACCGCACTCGTCTGGCCGGACATCACGACCGCCTGAGCCGTCACCGCACCACCACACGCACCACAGCCCCGTAGGTCAGAAGGCCGGCAGAACGCCGGGAGAGCGAGAGGGAAACCCATGAGCGCCGTTGCCGAGAACATCGCCGAGATCATGGTCTCCAAGTTCGAGATCGACGCCGACAAGGTCGACATCACCGCCACCTACGAGTCCATGGAGCTGGACTCCCTGGTCCTCGTCGAGCTGGCGGTGCTGCTGACGAAGCAGTACGGCGTCGAGGTCGAGGACTGGGAGATAGAGGCCGCGAAGACCATTGAGAACACCGCCGTGATGCTGCAGGAGAAGGGCGTCGCGGCCTGACCGGCCGCCCCCGCGATCCCCCCGCACCCCCACGCCCCCACATCCCCCACGCCCCCCACATCCCCACGCCCCCCACATGCTCGCGTCCCCACGAGCAGGAGGCCCTGTCCCTACCCCGGACAGGGCCTCCGCTGTGCTCGTGTTCAGTCACGCATCCGGCCGCCGCGCGGCCGGACTACCACTCACCCACGGCCGGCGGCCAGTTGACGCAGGACGTGAGGACGCAGCGGAAGGTGAGTTCACCGTGCTGCGTCCCGGTCACCTCGATCGCCCGGCTGCCGGGGAGTGCGCCCTGTACGTCGCGCGCCTCGATCCAGCAGGGGTCGTCGAACTCCACGTACTTCGTGGGCACGATGGAGGTCGACGTCGGCACGAAGCCGTCGGGCCCCGCGTGGGCGAATGCCGCCTGGTGGGCGGCCTCGACGAGGACCAGCCCCGGCACGTGGTCGACCGGGTGGTCCAGCAGGGCCAAGTGCCCGGTGTCGCCGCGCAGTTCCCACCGGCTGGGCCGGTCGCTCGGCGCGAGCGTCACCTCGTCCTCGGTTCGCCGGCCCACGAGGGCCGGAGCGACGGGGGCGGGTGCACCGTTCGGACGGGCGGAGGCGTACTCTCCGCGCAGACGTCCGTACACGTTCGCCGGCACCCAGCTGAACGCGGCGCTGCAGGTCACGAAGATCGTGCCCTCGTGCGAGAACACGAAGTGCATGTCCAGGCTGCGGCGTCCGGACGGTACGCAGCGGACGTCGATCTCGATGGCGTCCATGGTCCGGTCCACCGTGGGGTAGTCCGGGTCCGAGGAGTACTGGAGCTTGTTCATGAGGTACTGGTCCGACGTGGGGGTCTCGAACCCCGCGTGCGCCAGCAGCAGACCGGCCTGACGGATGGTCTGCGCCACGAGCATCTCGTTGTGCCGTGCCCTCGGTGCCGGGGCGAAGAATCCGTGAGCCACCGTCCAGTCGGCGGAGAGGTGGAATCGGTCCTCGCCCAGTCGCGTCCACGAGGTGATCAGGATGTCGTCCTCGGCGACGCGGTGCACGTACTTCGGGGTGATCGGTCCGCTCGGCCGGGTGCCGACCGTGGAGACCACCGCCGCGCTGCTCGGCGACGAAGCCGACCGGCGAATCTTGCGCGTGGTCCTTTTTCGGGCATGGATGGACAACTGAGACATAGAACCCCCCAGGCTCGTAGACCTTCTACGTAGGAACGGCTGTCCGCTCCCCTGCTAAGATACGGACTGCCCGGTTTGTTTTGTCAATCGATCTGAGGCAAACTCAACGAGAACTTGAAAACGAACGGGGAGTGAGAGGAGGCCTGATGGCCCGTCAGGAACGCGCGACCAGGACTCGCGCGGCGATCCTGGAGGCGGCCGCGACCGTCTTCGCGGAGCGGGGCTACGAGGCCGCGACCATCGCGGACATCCTGGCCCGCGCCGACGTGACGAAGGGCGCGCTGTACTTCCACTTCTCGTCCAAGGAAGACCTGGCCAGAGGGGTCCTCGCCTACGCGGTGACCACCGAGGGCGTCCCCGAGCAGCCGTCCAAGCTCCAGGAGGTCGTGGACGTCAGCATGGTGCTGGCCTACCGGCTGCCCCGCGAGGTCGTGCTGCGCGCGGCCGCGCGGCTCGCGGCGGACCAGAGCTCGCGGGAGCTCTTCGGCGCCCCGTACAGCGAGTGGACCGAGCTGGTCGCGAGCCTGCTCAGCCAGGCCAAGGCCCGGGGCGAGCTGCTGCCGCACGTGCAGCCCGAGGAGACCGCCGAGATCCTCGTCGGTGCCTTCACCGGCCTGTCGCTCACCTCGCAGGCCTCGGCGGACATCGCCTGCCTGGAGCGCCAGGTGGGCCTGATGTACGACCACATGCTGCCCGCCATCGCCGTCCCCGGGATCCTCGGCAGGCTGGACACCAGGCCCGACCGCGGTGCGCGGGTGTCGGCCCGGGCCGCCGAGGAGGCCGGACCGGCCGAGGCGGACGGCGAGAACGGCGCGGAACTCACGGCAGGGGCGGCCGCGGGCGCCTAGGTCCTGTCCGGTCGATCAGGCCGGATCAGTGAGCGGGGCCTGGTGCGTGCAGATGCAAGGCGGAAGAGGGAGCCACTGCGGTGGGGGCACCTCCCGTGCCCGAAGGGCTACGGGGGACATTGGCGACCGACGACAACGCAGCAGATGCGCGTGCCAGGGCACGCGAGCCCGGCAAGATCGGCCGGACAGGGCCTGGGTCCTGCCGGCCGGGGTGCTTCCGGCGGGGCGCACACCCTGCCGGTCACCCGTCACACACCATCGATGACCGACATCGATCACTTCGAAGGGGAGGGCGGTCGCATGACTGCTTCGCGTGCGAGGACAGCGCTGGTCACGGGAGCGAGCAGGGGGATCGGCCGCGGCACAGCCCAGCGGCTGGCGAGGGACGGATTCCTCGTCGCGGTCCACTACGGGAGCAACGAGGCGGCCGCGAAGGAGACGGTCGAGTCGATCCTCGCGGAGGGCGGACGGGCGTTTGCCGTGCGCGCCGACCTGGCCGCCGCCGACGGCGTGGCCGCGCTCTACGAGGGATTCGGGCAGGGCCTGGCCGCGCAGGGCGCCGAGCCGGGCCTGGACGTGCTGGTCAACAACGCCGCGCTCGGACCGACGGCCCGGATCCAGGAGGTGACCGAGGCCGACTTCGACCGGCTGTTCACGGTCAACGTCAAGGCGCCGTTCTTCCTGGTCCAGCAGGGGCTCGGGCTGCTGCGCGACGGCGGGCGCGTGGTCAACATCTCCTCCGGCGTGACCCGGATCGCGTTCCCCGAGGCCATCGCCTACTCGATGACCAAGGGGGCCGTGGACACCTTCACGCTGGCCCTGGCCAAGGAGCTCGCCGGACGCGGGATCACCGTGAACACGGTGGCGCCCGGCTTCGTCGAGACGGACATGAACGCGCCGCTGCGCTCGACCCCGGAGGGCGCCGCCTTCCTGGAGGGTTTCTCGGCCTTCGGCCGCATCGGGCAGCCGGCCGACATCGCGGACATCGTGGGCTTCCTCGCGTCCGAGGAGTCCCGCTGGGTCACCGGCCAGTACATCGACGCGACAGGCGGCTCGCGGCTCTGACGCGGGGCGCACGGGGCCGGGGGAGCCGGGGAGCCGGTCCACGGCTCTCGTGCGGCCCCGGGGCCCGCTGTCGCGGCCGTGGAGGGATCGGGCGTCAGGGCTCCGCCGTGGGAGGCCCCAGGGGGCACAGCGCGCCGTCCCCGCCCCGGGAGCCGTCCGCCATCAGCACCGGCAGGTGCCCTGCGGCGGCCACCTCCGGCAGCACGAGCTCCCAGATCCGGCTGAGCCACGCGCGGGGCGGCTCCGGCGGGTCGTCGGTGTCCTGGCGCGGTACGAGGTCGGCCAGTACGCCGTGGTCCCGCACGGTCGTCTCCAGACCTGACATCAGATACGCCACGAGTACGGCGACCGTGTGGACGTTCGCATCAGGGATCAGGGACCCGTCGGCCCGGGCGTGGCGCAGCAACCGGCGTACGGCCTCCGCCCATGCCGCGTTCCAGTGGCGCGGGAGGGACGCGGCCTGGGGACGTTCCCGCGCGAGCCGGGCGCCGGCCCGGGCGACCGGGTCCTTCTCCAGCAGGGCGGCGAGCTCGTGCGTGATGTCGATGACGGACTGCAGGGCCGGGCCCGGGCGGCGGCGCACGTCGTCGACGACGGCCCGGGCGGCGAGGTGGGCGGACTCCTGGACGGCGTCCGCGAGTTCTTCCTTGGAGGCGAAGTGGAACGACAGCGCGCCCTTGGAGACGCCGGCGGCCTCGCTGATGCGGGTGAGGGAGGAGCGCTCGTAGCCCACTTCGTCGAAGGTGAGGGCCGCCGCGCCGATCAGGGCCCGCCGGGTCTGTTCCGCTCGCTCCTGCTTGGCCACCGCCGCCACCCCTTCCTCGCGATCCGGCAAAACGAGGGACATGTCCCGACTCGGAAACCTACCATGCGGTTTCTTTACTGTCCCTTGGTGTGCGAGGTCCGACGGGATTTCGCTCTCATTGGCCGCTGAAACTACCCCGAATCGGGAGGTGGGAGCCGTACCGAGGGTCAGACATTGTCATCTCCGTCGGCATGCGTGAAGAAAGAAACCGTTGAGTCGGTTGTTTATTCGAGCCCGAGCCGCGTCGGCGGCCGGGCACACCGGACAGAAGGGGGAGGATCGACAGTGCGTGCGATCCAGTTCAGTCGATTCGGCGGTCCCGAGGTGCTGGAGGCCGTCGAGACACCCGATCCCGTACCGGGGCCGGGCGAGGTGTTGATCACGGTGGAGGCGGCCGGCGTGAACTACGCCGACACCCTCGTCGTCGACGGCTCCTACGCCGTAGCGGAATCCCTGCCGCTGATCCCGGGCAGCGAGGTCGTCGGCCGCACCGCGGACGGCCGCCGAGTCCTCGCCCGGGTGGCGAGCGGCTACGCCGAGCTGGCCGTCGCCAAGGAGTCCGCCGTCGTCGCGATTCCCGACGAACTCGACGCGGGGCAGGCGCTGGCGCTGCTCGTGCAGGGCCTGACCGCGTGGCACCTGCTGGAATCGGCGGCCCGCCTGCGGCCGGGCGAGACGGTCGTCGTACACGCGGCGGGCGGGGGCGTGGGCAGCCTCGCCGTGCAACTCGCCACGATCTTCGGCGCGGGCCGGGTCCTGGCCCAGGCGTCGACGCCCGAGAAGCGTGAACTGGCCCTGAAGCTGGGGGCGGACGCGGTGGCGGAGTACCCGCTCGCGGAGCGCGCGGACGTGGTCCTGGACGCGACGGGCGGTGAGCTGTTCGACCAGGCGCTGGCGTCGCTCGCGGACTACGGCCGCCTGGTGACGTACGGGGACGCGACGGGGAAGGGCCTGCCGCCCGTGGACCCGGCGCGGCTGTCCCGCCTGAACGCGGCGGTCGTCGGCTTCTGGCTCCGGCCGGCACTGGCGCGGCCCGGGGCGGTGTCGGGTCCGCTGACGTCGATGCTGCGCCTGGTGTCGGAGGGGCGCCTGACGCCGGTGGTGTCACCGCCGTACGCGCTGGGCGAGGCGCGGCGCGCGTTCGAGGACCTGCGGGCGCGGCGGACGACGGGCAAGACGGTCCTGCGTCCGTGACGGGCCCGTCCGGCTCTGCGGGTGCGTTGCGGGGCTGGTGTGGGCCGGGTCCGTTGGCGCGCGCTGGCTTCGGCGGGGGGCGCGGCGCGCTGGTGTGGGCCCGGTCCGTTGGCGCGGCGACCTGGCTTTGGCGGGTTCGTAGGCGCGGCGTGCTTGCGGGGCTCTGCCCCGGGCCCCGCGCCTCAATCGCCGGCGGGGCTGATCTTGGCCCGGTCCGTTGGCGCGGCGACGACCTGCTCTGGCCGGGGATCGGTTGGCGCGGCGTGCCTGGGCTTGGCCCGACTTTCCTACTTCGCGTCCGCGTATCGCTGCACCACCGCCACCGTGAACGGAAACCGCACCGGCGTGGCGCCGAAGGCGACCCGGCCCGCGAGGGTCCCCGCCTCGCGGATCGCGTGGGTCACCGCTTCCGCCTCCTCGGCCGGGCAGTGCACGATCACCTCGTCGTGCTGGAAGAACACCAGCTCCGCCCGCATCCCCGCCAGCGACCGCCGCAGCGCCGCCAGCATCAGCAGGGCCCAGTCCGCGGCGCTGCCCTGCACCACGAAGTTCCTCGTGAAGCGGCCCCGCGCGCGGGCGTCCGAGGACGAGAAACGGCCACGGTCCTCGTCCTCCTCCTGGGGGATCCCCGCCTCCTCCGCCCCGGCGTCCTGCGCCCCCGGGCTCGTCCGGCCGAGCCAGGTGCGGACGCGGCGGCCCTCCTCGCCCGCCTTCGCCGCGTCGTCCACGTACGCCACGGCCGCGGGGAACCGGCGCCGCAGGGCCGCCAGGTTCTTCAGGCCGTCGCCCGACGTCTGCCCGTAGATCGCACCGAGCAGCGCGAGCTTCGCGTGCGCGCGGTCGCCGGCGAACGCGCGGTCGGACAGCGCGGCGTACAGGTCGCCGTCGTGACCGGCGACCTCCATCAGGCCCCGGTCACGGGAGATCGCCGCCAGTACCCGCGGCTCCATCTGGTCCGCGTCGGCCACCACCAGCCGCCAGCCCTCGTCCGCGACCACCGCACGCCGGATCACCTTGGGGATCTGCAGCGCCCCTCCGCCGTTGGTCGTCCAACGCCCCGACACGGTGCCGCCGGGCTGGTACTCGGGCCGGAACCGCCCGTCGCGCACCCAGTCCTGCAGCCAACCCCAGCCGTGCGCGGTCCAGATGCGGTACAGCTTCTTGTAGGCGATCAGCGGCTCGACCGCCGGATGGTCGATCTCCGCCAGCTCCCAGCGCCGGGTCGACCGCACCCTGATCCCCGCCCCGGCGAACGCCTTCACCACGTCCGCCGGCAAATCCGGCCGCACCCGCCGCCCGAACGCCGCTGACACCTCGTCCGCCAGCTCCGCGAGGCGGCGCGGCTCGCCGCCGCCCGCGTACCGCTCGCCGAGCAGCTCGTGCAGCACCTCGCGGTGCACGTCGGCCCGCCACGGCAGCCCCGCCCGGTGCATCTCGGCGGCCACCAGCATCCCCGCCGATTCGGCGGCGGTCAGCAGCCGCATCCGCCCCGGGTGTTCGGCGGCGTCGTGCCGGCGCTGCTGGTCGGCGTAGACCTCCAGCAGCGCCTCCAGCGGAAGGGGCACCGGCTGCGGCTCGAACAGCGGGGACTGCGCGCCCGGCACGGCCGCGCGCGCCGGGGGATCGGGCGGCACGGGCGCGTTCCGCAGGCGGGCCCACGCGGCGGCCGCCGAGCGCGGCTCTCCCAGCCGCCCCTCGTGGCCGAGCAGCAGCAGCTCCGCGTCCTCGATGTCGTAGCAGCGCTCGACCCTGACGCCCGCCGCGAGCAGGCCGGGATAGATCTCCGCCGTGGACCGCCACACCCACCGGCCGACGCCGGGGCGCGAGCGGACCGCCTCGACGAGGTCGGGCTCGGTGCGGATCGGCCCCGAGGGCAGGCCGTCGGGGCCGAGGGGGACGAGCCGTGCCCCGCCCCCGTCCGCCGCCGCCACGGCCCACCGCTCGCTCATGGGTTCGAGTGTGGCAGCAGGGTCGGACAGTGCGGCGTAGCGCCGCGCTTCACGGCCCCGCGGGCCGGTCCGTGAGGTCGCGGGCGACCCGGGCCGGGCTGCCGACGGCCGGGAGGTCCTTCGTGACGACGGGCCCGGCGCCGACCAAGGTGTTCTCGCCGATCGTCACCCCGGGGCAGACGACCACCCGCCGCCCAGCCACAGGTTGTCGCCGATCGTCACCGGGTCCGCGCGCTCCCAGCCGGCCCGGCGGCGCTCGGTGTCCAGGTCGTGGGTGGGCGTGAGGATCTGGACGTTCGGACCGGTCTGCACGTCGGCGCCGATCGTGAGGGGCGCGGCGACCAGGAAGACCGCGTCGAGGTTGACGAACGTCGGTCGCCGATGCGGATGTGGCGGCCGTAGTCGCACTGGAACGGCGGCCGGATGCGCACGTCCCGGCCCAGTGCGCCGAGCAGTTCGGCGAGGATCCGTTCCCGGTCGGCGGGCGCCGCGCCGCCGCCCGCGTTGTACGCGGCGCACAGCGCGAAGCGCCGCGCGGTGTCCTCGGCGAGTCCGGGATCGTCGGGCAGGTACCACTCGCCGGTCGGCATCCGGTCCTTGTTCTCGCCCGTGCGCGGTCCGCCCCTCGGCTCGAATCGCCCTCTCCGTACGATTGATCCCTACTACGCGGCCTGTCATGGCCGCGAGCACTTTCACAGGGTGGGGATCCTTCGGTGCGAGAAGTGATGCAGGGCCGCGGACGCGGCATGGCCGGCACGGCGGCAACAGCGGTCCTGGTGCTGGGGGCGGTGACCGGCTGCTCGTCGGAGCCGGCGGCGGACGCGAAGGCGGGGGCCGGGAGCACGGCGAAGGCCACGGCGACGCCCGCCGCCGCGGACTCCGTGAAGAAGGGGGCCACGATCGGCGCCCCGGATTCGGCCTGCCCGATGCCCGTCACCTTCGACCTCGCGGCCGACTGGAAGCCAGAGGCGGTCGAGAGCGGCGGCCCGGACGACGAGTTCGGGGCGCTGCTGCGGCAGGGGCCCGTCACGCTCGTCTGCGAGATCGACGCGAAGCCCGCCGGGAACATCGGCTTCCTCCGCGTCTGGACGGGCGGCAAGGCCGGCGACGACGCCCGTGCGGCGCTGCGGGCGTTCGTCGCGGACGCGGCGAAGAGCCGCGAGAAGGAGGCGTACACCGCCACGAAGGCGGGTGGCCTGGAGGCCGTCGAGGTCACGTACGTCAACACCGACGAGTTCCTGGACGAGCCGAAGAAGGAGCGGGCCTTCGCCGTGACGACGCCGAAGGGCGTCGTGGTCGTGGACCTCGGCGGACTCGACACCCAGGAGCACGAGGAGATGCTTCCCGCGTACGAGCTGGCGAGGACGTCCCTCCGCACCTCCTGAACCCCATGGCCCCGGTCCGGCGGACCGGGGCCCGGTGTCCGCAGAGCCGTTGTGCCACGGACCTGCCGTGAACCGCCCCCTTCGCCGTACGCTGAACGACCGCGGTCGAGCGGCCACGCCGTCCGGCAAGCGTGGTGCGCCCTTCCGGGGCACACTGTGGACCAAGGCGCGGGCGACGTGACTGGGAGGCCGAAACGGTGAACGGCGGCAGCCGCAAACGGCGCCTGACCAGCCGGATCTCGTCGGGAGGCGGCGCATCGGCGCACCTTTCCGGCCGTGCGGGCCCGCGTTTCCGCCGGGGCAGGGGCCTGGTGCAGCCCGACCAGTTCACCACCCGCAGCCGGCTCGCCTGGCTGAACTCCGCCACGTCCAGGATCGGTACCACCTTGGACCTGGAGCGCACCGCGCAGGAGCTGGCCGAGTTCACCGTGCCCCGCTTCGCCGACGGGGCCGCCATCGACATCCTCGAGAGCGTGCTCCGCGGCGACGAGGGCAGCCGCTGGACCGGCACGGGCATCCCCGCCATGCGGGCCACGGCGCTGTGCGCCATCGAGGAGCTCTCCTCCCTGGAACCGACCCCCATCGGGGAGACGTTCGTCCACGCCGAGATGCCGCACGAGACACTGCTCCACCGGTACTGCCTCCGCCAGGGCAAGCCGGTCCTGCTGGGCCGGATGAACGACGACGACTTCGCCCGCGTCGCGCCCACCGCCAGCGCGGCCGTCAAGATGCGCGCCGCCGGTGTGCACAGCTACCTCGCCGTGCCGCTGATCGCCCGCGGGGTGCTGCTCGGCACCGCCGACTTCGTCCGGGGTCCCGGCACCCCGCCCTTCTCCTCCACGGACCTCGCCCTCGCGGAACAGCTCGCCTCCAAGGCCGCCGTCTTCATCGACAACGCCCGCCTGTACGGGCGCGAACGCGAGCACGTCGTCTCCCTGCAGCGCAGCCTCCTGCCACGCGTCACTCCGCACACCCCCGGACTGCGGGTGCACGCCGAGTACGCCCCGTCCGCCGCCGGCCACGGCGTGGGCGGCGACTGGTACGACGTCATGGCCCTGCCCAGCGGGCGTACGGCCCTCATGGTCGGCGACGTCATGGGACACGGGCTGCCCGCGGCCGCCACCATGGGACGCCTGCGGGCGGTCGCCCGCACGCTGATGACCCTGGACATGGCCCCGGAGCGGGTCCTCGCCCGGCTCGACCTGGCCACCCGCGACCTGGAGGACGAACAGGTCGCCACCTGCCTGTGCGCGGTCTACGACCCGGCCGACTCCAGCTACACCCTGGCCAGCGCGGGGCACCTGCCGCCCCTGCTGCTCGACGGGCCGGGCTCGGCCTCCTTCGTGGACGTGCCGACGGGCGCGCCGCTCGGCGCGGGAGTCATCCCGTACGACCCGCTGCGGCTGAAGGTCCCCGAGGGCAGCCGGCTGGTCCTCTACACGGACGGACTCGTCAAGTCCCGGACCGACGACATGGACGTCCAGCTGGACCGGCTGCGCACATCGGCGCTGGGGCTCGACCCGGGGGCGCTGGAAGCGGGCGGGCTGCTGGAGTGCGCACCGGCCAGTGCCGCCCGGTTCGACGAGGCGGTGCTCCTCGTCGCCGCGGACTCCGCGGTCCCGCGCACCGATCTGCGGGTGTGGGAGCTGCCGAAGGACGGCCGTGCCGCCTCCGTCGCCCGCGGCCTCGTCACCCACCAGCTCTCGGCGTGGGGCCTCACGGACCTCGCCGACATCTGCGAACTCGTCGTCTCCGAGCTCGTCGGCAACGCGCTGCGCTACGGGAACGGCCCCGGCCAGCTGCGGCTGCTGCGCGGTGAACGCCTCACCGTGGAGGTGTCCGACACGGGCCCCGACCTGCCCCAGATCCAGCACGCGGACCTCAGCGACGAGGGCGGCCGGGGACTCCAGCTGATCAACATGCTCTGCCGCCGCTGGGGGTCGTGCCGCACCGTCAAGGGCAAGGTGGTGTGGGCGGAGCAGAACATCGCCTCCTAGGCCCGTCGCCTCTCCTGGGCGCATCGTCCGTAGGCGCCCGCCTCACCGCCGGGCCGTCCGCGGGCAGCCGGCCACCGCCGAGAGCGCCGCGACCACCGCGCACGCGCCGAGGGCGAGCCCGGCCGTTCCCCACGGCACCGCGACCGTCACCGGTGCCGCGAGCGCCCACAACGCCCCTGCCGGCCCTGCCAGGTTGACGGCCGTGACGGCCGCTCCCAGCACCGCGCCGACGGCGACCGCGAACAGCGCTTCGCCCGCGACGACGCGCAGCGAGGCCAGTTCGCCGGTCCGGGCGGACGTGGCCATGAGCAGCGTGCCGGCGAGCGCGATCACGGTGTACACGAGGGCGATGCCGAGGACGACGAGCAGGCCCGTCCGGCCGGACGTCCGCCGATCACGACCACGAGGGGGCGTCCGCGGGGTGGGGCAGGCCGTACCCCGTGACACCATCTGGTGTGTGGACACGGTCGAGAAGGCGCTGGCGGCGGCGCTGTACGCGGACGGCGACGAGTCGCTGGACACCGCCGCCTCCCTCCTCGCCGCCGACCCGTCCGCCGACGCCGGACTGCTCCGGCGCGGCGAGGAGCTGCTGCGTCGCGCCTGGGAGCGCGGCTGGCAGCCCGCCGACGTCGTACGCATCGTCCGGCGCGACCTCGACGACGCCCATGAGCGCCTGGCCGCCGATCTGATCACCGCCGAGTCGCGCACCTACGGCGACCGGCTCGCACCGCGCTGGCGGGACCAGCTCGCCGTCCTCGCGGACCACGAGCCGTACCGGGCGGACCGCTTCACCCACGCGACCTCCGTCCTGGAGCTGTACCGCCTGCTCGCCCGGCTCCCGCGGATCGAGCCCGTCGCCCCGCCGCCCGGCACGCCCCTGACGGCCATCGCCTCCCCGCACGAGCCGCGCATGCTCACCCGCGTCCGCGCCCTGCTGGCCAAGGCGGAGGCGACGGGCTACCCGGAGGAGGCCGAGGCCCTGACCGCGAAGGCGCAGGAGCTGATGGCCCGCCACAGCATCGACGAGGCGGTCATCGCCCACGGCGCGCACAGCAAGGACGCGCCGTCCGCCTGCCGTATCGGCGTGGACGCCCCGTACGAGACGGCCAAGGCGGTCCTGCTCGACGCGATCGCCTCCGCGAACCGCTGCCGCGCGGTCTGGAACAGCGCCTTCGGCTTCACCACTGTGGTCGGCTTCGAGGGCGACCTCGAATCGGTCGAACTCCTCTACACCTCCCTGCTCGTCCAGGGCGCCGGAGCCATGACGAAGGCGGAGGCCGCGCAGCGGGCGGGCGGACGCCGGCGCACGAAGACGTTCCGGCAGTCGTTCTGGACGGCGTACGCGTCCCGCCTGGGCGAGCACCTGGCGGCGGTGGCCGGGGAACAGGTCACCGAGGACCTGCTCCCCGTCCTGGCCACCCGCGAGGTGGCGGTCGCCGACCATGCGGACCGCATGTTCCCCCAGACGACCAGGACCCGCGTCCGCGGCGCGACGGATCTGGACGGCTGGCGTGACGGCACGTCGGCCGCCGACCGGGCCCGACGCGAGCCGCACTCGCGCCGCACGCCGCTGCGCTAGCGCCAAGGCCCGCGCCGCGGTCCTCGGCCACCGGCCCTTCGACGTCTCAGACGTCGGTACGGACGATCACGTCCAGGGTGCGCGGACCGTGGACGCCTTCCACGCGCTCCAGCTCGATGTCGGACGTGGCCGACGGGCCGCTGATCAGCGTGGTGGGCCGCCCCGGCACCAGCCGGGCGAGGGCCTCGGGGACGCCCGCCTCCACCGTGGACAGGTCGACCACGCAGACGTGGAGGTCCGGTACGAGGGACAGCGCCCGCCGTCCCTGGTCCGGCGAACCGTCCAGGAAGATCGTGCCGGTCTCGGCGCAGCCGGCGGCCGACGCCGTGACCACCCCGTCCAGCGCGTCCAGTCCGGCCGCCGGCACGTCGGCGGTGTCGACGCGCACCTCGCCGTCGTGCTCGGTCAGCCAGCCGGGGTCGAGCCCCGCCGGGACGCCGACCACGCGGGCGCCGCGCTCCCCGAGGACGCGGGCGACGACCTCGGCGGTGCGGTCGGCGGTGCAGAGGTGGACCCGTGCCCGGTAGTCGGTCAGCCGGTCGGTGAAGAGGGCCAGGCGTTCCTCGGCGGGCAGGGTGCGGCCGGTGCGGTAGGCGCGGGGCACTGTCACCTCGCGCCGGGGCGCGAGCGCGAGGGCGTCGCGGATCCGGCCGAGCACGATGTCGCGGGCGGACGGCCCGGTTGCCGGTGCGGTCACTGCTCCTCCTCGTGGTGGGCGCGGCCGGCCGTCGTGTCGTTCCGCTCACGCTGCCGTTCGCCCTCGCGGGCGGCTTCCCGCATCGCCTCGCCGCCCTCCCGCGAGGCGAACCAGGCGCGGAACGTCTGCTTCGGCGGCGCGGGCGTGTCCCTGCTGTCGCTCCAGCCCGAGAACGGCGGCGGCAGGTGCCCGATCGTTCCGTCCCGTCCTGCCGCCACCCGGCCCAGCCGGGCCGCCTTCTGCGCGGCGGTGTAGAGCTTCGGCCGCTTCATCACGGACGCGGCCGCCTTCATCGCCAGCCGCTCCGCGCCGCGCCCCGACTGCTCGGTCTTCTGGTGGCGCAGCTCGACCAGCAGCGACGGGATGTCGATCTTCACCGGGCAGGCGTCGAAGCAGGCGCCGCAGAGGCTGGAGGCGTACGGCAGCGAGGCGTTCGGGTCGTTCTCGGCGGCGTGCATCCCGGCCAGTTGCGGGGTGAGCACCGCCCCGATCGGGCCCGGATACGTCGATCCGTAGGCGTGGCCGCCGACGCGCTCGTACACCGGGCAGACGTTCAGACAGGCCGAGCAGCGAATGCAGTTGAGCGCCTCGCGCCCGGCCCGGTCGGCGAGGGCGGCGGTGCGCCCGTTGTCGAGGAGGACGAGATGGAAGTCCTGCGGCCCGTCGCCCTCGGTCACGCCCGTCCACAGCGAGGTGTACGGGTTCATCCGCTCGCCGGTCGAGGAGCGCGGCAGCAACTGGAGGAAGACCTCCAGGTCCTGATGGCGCGGCAGGACCTTCTCGATGCCCATGACGGTGATGAGCGTCTCGGGCAGCGTCAGGCACATCCGGCCGTTGCCCTCGGACTCGACGACGCACAGCGTGCCGGTCTCGGCGATGCCGAAGTTGGCGCCCGACACGGCGACCTTGGTGGTCATGAACTTGCCGCGCAGGTACGCGCGGGCGACGGCGGCCAGGTGCTCGGGCACGGAGTCGAGGTCCGGGTCGACGCCGGGGATCTGACTGCGGAAGATGTCGCGGATCTCGTCGCGGTTGCGGTGGATCGCGGGGACCAGGATGTGCGAGGGCCGGTCGTGCCCGAGCTGCACGATCAGCTCGGCGAGGTCCGTCTCCCAGGCGGTGATGCCCTCGTCCGCCAGGTGCTCGTTGAGCCCGATCTCCTGGGTGGCCATCGACTTCACCTTGATGACCTCGTCGCTGCCGGCAGCCTTGACCAGGCGGGTGACGATCGCGTTGGCCTCGGCGCCGTCGCGCGCCCAGTGCACGGTGCCGCCGCGTTCGGTGACCTTGCGCTCCAGCTCCTCCAGCAGCTCCGGGAGCCGGTTCATGGTGTCGGTCTTGATCGCGGAGCCGGCGTCGCGCAGCGGCTCCCAGTCCGGCAGTTCCCCGGTGACCGCGAGCCGCTTGGCGCGGATGGTGCGCGTGGCCCTGCCGAGGTTGCGGCGCAGCTGCCCGTTGCCCAGCTCGCGCCCGGCGGCCTCGGGGAACGGGACGTCGCCGCGCAGGTTCCCGGTGCCGTACGGGACGCGCGGCGGCCTGGCGGGCATGCCGAGGAAGGTGCCGCCGCTCATCGGGCCGCTCATCGGGCTGTCCGTCGGGTTGTTCGTCGGGCTGCTCATCGGGCGGCCTCCGTCGGGGCGTACGGCGCGGTGCGGGTGGCGGCGAGGATCTGGGCGAGGTGCAGCGTGCGGGTTTCCGCCCCGGTACGGGAGAGGCCGCCGCCGATGTGCATGAGGCAGGACGAGTCGCCGGCGGTGCAGACGTCCGCGCCGGTCGAGACGACGTGGCGCATCTTGTCCTGGAGCATGGCGGTGGAGGTCCCGGCGTTCTTCAGGGCGAACGTGCCGCCGAAGCCGCAGCACGCGTCGGCCTCCGGAAGCTCCACGAGGTCGATGCCCTCCACGGCGCGCAGCAGCCGCAGCGGCTTGTCGCCGACGCGCAGCATCCGCAGCGAGTGACACGTGGGGTGGTAGGTGACGCGGTACGGGAAGTACGCCCCGACGTCCGTGACGCCGAGCACGTCGACGAGGAGCTCCGACAGCTCGTACGTCTTCGCCTTCACCCCGGCGACGGCCGTGACGAGCGCCGGATCGCCGTAGCGCCGGGCGACGAGCTCGTGCTGGTGCCGCACGGATCCGGCGCACGAGCCGGACGGCATGACCACGGCGTCGAGCGAGGAGTCGCCGAACTGCTCGGCGAAGTTCCGTACGAGCGGGAGAGGCTCGCGCTGGTACCCGGTGTTGATGTGCATCTGGCCGCAGCACGTCTGCTCGGGCGGGAAGACGATCTCGTGGCCGAGGCGGGCGAGCAGGAGCGCGGTCGAGCGCACCGCGTCGGGGAAGAGGGTGTCTCCCAGGCAGGTGGCGAAGAGTCCGATGCGCATCGAGCGAGCCTCCCGTAGCGGTATGGTCCGACCATACTAACGACGGGCCGTTCAGGGCGAGGGTTGTGCGCCGTCCTCGTCCCCGTCGTCGACCAGCGTCCCGTGGAACCCGCGGATGTGCCGCTCGGCGAGATCGGCGGCCGCGCCGCCCTCGCCCCGCCTCACCAGCCGCAGCAGCTCCGCGTGCTCGGCGTTGAGCGCGGTGGCCGTGGCCGGCCAGTCCTCCACCGCCTCCAGGGCGCGCAGGATCAACGGCCGCACCGATTCACGCACGGCCGAGGTGAGCGTCGAGGTGAGCCGGTTGCCGGAACCGCGGGCGATCAGGACGTGGAAGCGGGTGTCCAGGTCGTTGAACTCCGCGACGCCGATGCCCGGTTCACCGAGACGGGAAAGGATCTCCTCCGCCTCCGCCAGCTCCTCCGGCGAGGCGTGCCGCGCCGCCGCCTCGAAACTCGAACGCTCCAGGACGACCCGGGCCTCCAGCATGTCCTGGAGGGTGTAGCTGCCGAGGGCGAAGTGCAGCCGCAGCAGCCGGCCGAGCGCGTCGTCCGGGTTACGCACCAGGCGCGCGCCGGAGTCGGGGCCCCGCCCGGCCTGCGCGGACAGCACACCGATCGTCTCCAGCACGCGCAGCGCCTCCCGCAGCGCGGACCGGCTGACCCCCAGCACGGGAGCCAGCTCGCGCTCGGGCGGCAGCCGGTCGCCGGCCCTCAGCTCCCCGGAGAGCACCCGCTCCTCGATGCTCTCCAGCACGAGCTCGTGCGTGCGGGACTGCCGTACGGGGCGCCACTCGGCAGTCATCGGTCGGCTCCTCGGCTCGGTGGGACGGTGGGGTCCACCACGCTATGCCAGACCCGCCCCCGCGTCCGCCCGCACCCTCCTCCGCCCGCACCCTCCTCCGCCCACGACCCCGGCCCGCCCACGACCCCGGCCCGTCACGACCCCGGCCCGTCACGACCCCGGCCCGTCACGGACCCGGCCGGTCATGCCGCGTCGAACCACTCCTTGTTCGCGTGCCAGTGGGCGACCCATCCGGCGAAGCACGGCCGGCCCGCCGCGGTCAGCGGGAACGGCTCGGCGAGCACGCGCTCGGGGCCGTAGTCCCCCCAGTCCCTCGGCAGCTCCGCCGGCTCCAGCAGGCCGAAGCCGGGCGGCCCCGTGTACGACCCGTCGCCTGTCTCCGCGACGAACGTCCGGTACGGCTCGGGCAGCACGATGCCGTGTTCCGCCTCGAAAGCGCGCACCTTCTCCCAGCCGAGCGGCGGTCCGGCGGACCCGTCCCCGAACGCCGCGCGCAGCACGGCGAGATCATCGGACGAAGCGACTTCGGTCTCCGTGAGCCAAGGGAAACACCCGCCACTGACAACGCCCCCGACCGTCTGTCCGCGCGACCGAAATGCCGGTAAAGGCCGATACGCTCGGACCATGAGCTGGCTCAGGGCCCTGAAAGAGACCGCGCGTTCGGGCCTGAGCATCGAGCGGAAGCGGCTCGAACCACTCATCGCGCTGCGCGCCGCCGCCGGGCTCGCCCTCGTCGTCGGGACGAGCCTGGTGCTGTTCGGGCCGCTCGTCGCAGTGAGCTCCGCGTTCGGCGCGTTCCAGGCCGCGATCGCCACCTTCCAGCGCAGTTGGCGTCCTCGGCCGGTCCTCGCCCTGGTCTCCGGGGCGACGCTCGCCGTCTCCACGTTCGTCGGCTACCTCAGCGCGGCGCACGTCACGCTCTTCGTCGTACTCCTCGCCCTGTGGACGTTCGGCGCGGGGCTGGCCTGGACCGCGGGGCCCACGGCCGGGATCATCGCGCTGTCCAACGTCGCGATCATGCTGGTCACGGTCACGCTGCCGACATCGGTCGCCGACGCCGCCGGCCACGCCGCGGTGATCGCCGCCGGCGGCGTCGTCCAGGCCGCCATGGTGGTGCTGTTTCCCGTGCGCCGCTGGGGCGCCCGGCGCGACGCGCTCGCCGACGCGCTCGCGGCGGAGGCCGACTACGCCCGGCGCCTCCGTCAGGACCCCACCGCGCCCTTCGACCCGGCGCCGCTGATGCGTGCCCGCGGGGCCGCCGCCGTCACCGAGCGCGAGGCGCGGCGCCGCCCCGCCGAGCTGCACGGCACCCGGGGTGTCGCCGAACGCATCCGCCCCGTGCTCGCGTCCCTCGCCGACCCGGCCGTCGGCGTGCCCGCCGAGGGCCGTGCGCGCGACCGGGTGCGCGAACTCCTCGCCGCCGCCGGGTCCGTGCTGGACGCCGCCGCCGACGCTGTACGCCACGGTGAGCCCGTGGACGTCGAACCGGGTGCGCAGGCCGCGCTGCGGACCCCCGACACCGGCGACCTCCTGACGGGCCCGCCCCGCCGCGCCGCCGTACGGCTCGCGGCGCTGCTCGACGACGTCGTCGAGACCGCGCAGGGCACGGGCGACGCGGACGCCCTGCCGCACCGGCAGCGTCCCTCGCTCGTCGCCCTGCTCCCGGGCGTCGTGCGCGCGATGCGCGCCGAACTGCGCCCCGGCTCCCCGATCCTGCGCCACGCGCTGCGCGTCTCGGTGGTCGCCGCGGCCGGCTACCTGATGGGCACCGCGCTTCCGTTCGGCCACGGGTACTGGGCGCCCCTGACCTCCGTGATGGTGATGCGGCCCGACTTCTCGCAGACGTACGCCCGTTCCGTCGCCCGCTTCGGCGGCACGCTGGTCGGCGTCGGCGCGGCGACCGCCCTCGTGCAGGTGCTCGACCTCGATGTGTACGCCACCGCCGCCATGGCGGTCGTCTGCGCCTTCGGCATGTACCTCGTCATGCGCACCGGCTACGCGGCGGCCAGCGTCTTCATCTCCGCCTACGTCGTCTTCCTGCTCGGCATGGGAGGCGAGGACTGGGCCCAGACCGTGCCGGAACGCGTCCTGCTGACCCTGCTCGGCGGACTGCTCGCCATGATCGCGTACGCGCTGTACCCGGCCTGGGAGACCCCGCGGCTGCGCACCAGGCTCGCCGACTGGCTGGCCGCCGACGGGCGTTACGCCGCCGCGGTCGTGGACTGCTACGCCCGCCCCGCCGAGCGCGACCGCACCGCGGTGCGCGAGGCGCTGCTCGCCGCCCGCGACGCGCGGATCGCCTGGCGCGAGGCGGTGGCGAGAGCCCGCCACGAGCCCGTACGCCACCGGGGCCTGTCCCGCGCCGCGGCCGACAGTGCGGGGGAGGCGCTGGCCCAGGCGGGGCGCGTCGCCATGCTGTTGGAGGCCCACATTCCCGAGCGCGGCGCGCTGCCCCTCCCGGCCGCCGACGGTCTGGCCCGCGCGCTGCGCACGGCGACGGGGCAGGCGGCGAAGGCGGTGCGGGAACGCAGGTCCCCGGTCTGGGACCCGGTCCGTGACGCACTGGCGGCCTGGGGGGCGCCGCCGGACGGACCGGAGTCCCGCGGCCCCCACGACGCCGTCCTGCGCAGGGGGGCGCAGATGCTGCTCGCCGCGCTGGAGGACGTGTCCGACGCCCTGCACGAGGAAGGGCCGCGGACCCGTGAAGGATCCGCGGCCCACTAGGGACGCCGGCGGCTCGGGACCGACCGGCCCCCGACCCGCGCGGTCAGGAAGCCCACCGCCCGGCCGCCCACCGGAGTCCGGCCCGCGTCAGGACGAGGGCACGCCCGTCGGCAGGCCGGTGGGCAGCCCCTCCGGCAGCTGGCCGTCCTCGCTCTTCTTCAGCGTGTCCTTCTTGCCCGCGTCCCAGGAGATGACCAGCGTCGTCCCGTCGTTGGACTCGACCGAGCCCATCGTGCGGTCGGTGTTCCCGTCCGCGCACTTGAGCGACAGCGTCTGCTTCCCCATGTCCTGCACCTCGCCGGTGCAGGCGTGACCGTCGGCGAGCAGCGCCGCCTTGCCCTGCGTGACGGACAGGGCGACCGGCTTGCCGTCGCTCATGCCCGTCCAGGTGCCCTCGACGTCCCGGGGCCTGCCCTCGCCCCCGCCGGTGCCGCCGGACTCGGTGGGTGCGGCCGACGCCTTGTCGCCCTTGCCGGTGTCGTCGCTCTCGCTGCTGCCGCAGCCGGTCAGAGCGAGGGCCGCGACGAGGCCTGCCGCGGCGGCCGACATGCGTACGAGCTTGTGCACTGTTCTGTCCCCCTGTGACCACGGGCGAACGCGCCCGCGGACCTGGTTGGTTGCAAGACCGCGCCAAGCTACCAGGACGACTTGCGGATCCCTGGGAGGAATCCGGCGTGGGCCTGCTCACGCATCCGGACCCTGGAGAGTCCGAACTTCCGCAGGTGGCCGCGAGGCCGGCCGTCGACGCTGTCGCGGTTGCGCAGCCGGGTCGCGCTGGCGTCCCGCGGCTGACGCCGCAACTCGGCCTGGGCAGCGGCCCGTTCGGCGTCCGTGCCGGCGGGCCTGCGGATGATCTCCTTCAGCTCCGCGCGGCGCGCGGCGTACCGCTCGACGACGGTCCTGCGGTGCTCGTTGCGGGCGACCTTGCTCTTCTTGGCCATCAGACCTTCACTCCCCGCGCGCGGATCCGGGTCACGGCGGCCTCGATGCCGATGGTGTCGACCGTCTTCACGGCGCGGGCGCTGAGCGTCAGTCGCACATGGCGGCCCTCGCTCGGCAGCCAGTAGCGCTTGCGCTGGATGTTGGGGTCGAAGCGGCGTGATGTGCGCCGGTGGGAGTGGGAGATCCGGTTGCCGAAGCCGGGCTTCGACCCGGTCAGCATGCAGTGGGCGGACATGGGTGATGCACCTCTCGTCGAGTCATTTGGTAATGGAAACCATTTCCATATACTACCCGCATGGCTCGCAACGAACTCCGCCCGGTCATCAAGCTCCGCTCCACCGCGGGCACCGGCTACACCTACGTCACCCGCAAGAACCGTCGTAACGACCCCGACCGCCTGACGCTGCGCAAGTACGACCCGGTCGCCGGCCGCCACGTCGACTTCCGAGAGGAGCGCTGACCCATGAAGCCCGGTATCCACCCTCCGTACGCGCCCGTCGTCTTCCGCGACAAGGTCGCGAACTTCGCGATCCTCACCCGCTCGACCGCCACCAGTGACAAGACGATCGAGTGGGAGGACGGCAACACCTACCCGGTCGTCGACGTCGAGATCTCCTCGGCGAGCCACCCCTTCTACACGGGCCAGGCGCGCGTCCTCGACACCGCCGGACGCGTCGAGCGGTTCGAGCGCCGCTACGGCCGGCGCGAGGGCCGCTGATGCTGCCCGTCGCGATCGTCGCCGGGCTGCACGCCGACGCCCGCCGCGCGACCGTGGACCGCCTGCTCTCCGCGGTGTCCGGCAGCGTCGCGCTCCACCACGACCTCTCCACGGCGGAGCGGGGCACCGTGGTGCGCACGGTCCGCGACGCGTTCCGCGTCCGCGACACCGGCGAGACTCCGCTGGTCAACGACTGCGCCTGCTGCGCGCTGCGCGAGGACCTGGTGCCCGAGCTGGTACGGCTCGCCGACGACGGCGCGACCCGCCTCGCGATCGTCGAGCTGTGGGACTCCGTGGAGCCCAAGGCGATGGCCGAGGTCGTCGCAGCGCACGGCGGCGAGCGGCTCGCCGTCACCTCGGTGATGTGCGCCGTCGACCCCGCACTGCTCCTGCCCTACCTCGGCAACGGCGACGACCTCGCCGAGGCCGGGCTCGCCGCGGCCGCCACGGACCAGCGCACGATCGCCGACACCTGGGCGCGGCAGCTGGAGTACGCGCCGGTGATCGCCGTGGTCGAGAGCGAGGACGCCGACGAGGAGGACCGCGCGCTGCTGACCCAGCTTCATCCGACCGCGCGCCGCATTCCCGTCGGCTCGGACGAACTCGCCGCCGCTGCCCTCGCCGGCTTCGACGTGGAGGTGGCCGCGGCAGCCCAGCACCCGGCCTGTGCGCTGCTTCCGCAGGAGGCGGACGAGTGCGGGGTGACCACCTACGTCTGGCACCGCGCCCGTCCCTTCCACCCGGGACGGCTCTACGCCGCGCTGGAGGACCTGACCTGCGCAGCCGCCCGCAGCCGCGGCCGGTTCTGGCTCGCCGACCGGCCGGACACGCTGCTGGCGTGGGACGCCGCCGGGGGCGCGCTGTGCGTCGAGAGCGCGGGCCCCTGGCTCGCCTCGCTGCCGGACGCCGCCTGGGACATGGTGCCGCCGGTTCGCCGGGCGGCCGCTGCCCTGGACTGGCACCCCGAGCACGGGGACTGCTGCCAGCACCTGGTCTTCACCTCGCCGGGCCTCGACCGCGACGGCCTGGAACTGCTCCTCGAATCCTGTCTGCTGACCGATGCCGAGTACGCCGCGGGCCGTGAGGCCTGGAAGCGGCTGCCGCCCGACTTCGACTCCCTCCTGGAGGTCTGACATGTCCCCCCGCCGCACCGACGCACGCAAGCCCCTGAAGTCGCGCCCGAACCCCCTGGACCAGGCCGGCATCACCTACATCGACTACAAGAACACCGACCTGCTGCGGAAGTTCGTCTCCGACCGCGGGAAGATCCGCAGCCGCCGGGTGACCCGCGTGACCGCGCAGCAGCAGCGCCTGCTCGCGCGCGCGATCAAGAACGCCCGGGAGATGGCCCTGCTGCCGTACTCGTCGTCCGCACGCTGAGAGTGCTGAGGCGCTGGGACCACAGTGCACCGCGCCCGTGCGGCCGGTGCGCGAGGGGGGAATCCGTAGTCACGAGAACACCGCCCGTGCACGTGCATCTGCCGATGCATCAGCCCATGCATCGGCATATGAACACAGCTATGATCCCGGATAGTTGACACCTGCACCTTGCACCCCGGGAGCGACTTGTGCACCACGTGTACAACGGCATGGCGGCCACGGAGCTTCAGGGAGTCGTCTGGCAGAAGAGCAGACACAGCAACTCGCAGGGCTCCTGCGTGGAATTCGCCAAGCTGCCCGGCGGTGATGTGGCGATGCGCAACTCGCGGCACCCGGAGGGTCCCGCACTTGTGTACACGCCCGCGGAGATAGAAGCGTTGCTTCTGGGGGTCAAGGACGGGGAATTCGACCACCTGGTCGCCTAGGCCCTGTCCGGCCGATCAGCCCGGCAGGATCGGCCGGACAGGGCCTGGGTGGTCGGGGCGGGCCGGCCCCCGATCCGGCCCGCCCCCGCGGGTCAGCCCAGGCGGAACAGCGCCCAGACGACCTTGCCGCGCAGCGAACCGGCGAGCGGGTGCCAGCCCCAGCCGTCGCTGAAGGAATCGACGAGGAACAGACCGCGTCCCGACTCCGCCGAGAAGTCCTCCTCGGACTCACGGGCGGCGGGCCCGTCATGGCTGGGATCGCGCACCGCGCAGACCAGTCGGCTCGTCCAGCGCATCAGGTGCAGCCGCACCGGCGGCTCCTTGGCACTCTCGCGCGGTGCCGCGTCGCAGGGCAGTGCGTGCCGCAGGGCGTTGGTGACGAGCTCGGAGACGACCAGGGCGACGTCGTCGAAGCGGTGGTTCAGCTCCCACTGGCCGAGCGTCGACCGGGTGAACTGACGTGCGCCGCGGACCGCTTCGTAGCGGGCGGGCAGAGCGCAGGAGACGGAGCTGGAGACGGCCGAGGGATCGATCGGTGGAAGGCCCTGCCGTAACGGCTCGAGCACGGTCGATCCATTCGTCCCCATGCGAGGCACTC
This sequence comes from Streptomyces sp. NPDC015127, assembly GCF_043080095.1. Lineage (NCBI taxonomy): Bacteria > Bacillati > Actinomycetota > Actinomycetes > Kitasatosporales > Streptomycetaceae > Streptomyces > Streptomyces sp. NPDC015127. The sequence continues at coordinate 79,905 of NZ_JBIBVE010000009.1, read as the reverse complement.
CCCCGGGAATCGCGGCTGTGACGCTACAACACGAACGAGCGCGCAGGTGCGCGAGGACCATGGTTCCCAATGCGCAGGGCAGATGCAAGGGCAGATGCACGTGCACGCGCCCGGCCTGTCCGTCCCCGTGCCGGTTCTTGCTCATTTCTTCCACGATTTACTTCCGGCCCGTGCTCACCGCCTTCTCATTTCCGTAACCGGACGTGTACGGGCTGAAGCGTTTTGGTGGCAGAATCCGGCTCTTGGGTTCGGGGGGACCCTTCGTGGAGGATCGGTCTGCGCCGAAGTGGCGCGGAGATGGGGAGGGTTGAAGTCGTGGCGGCAGGTGAGGCGGCGGCGGGAGCAGCGTTGTCGGGGTACCCCGGCGGCGAAGGTCCGGGCGGAGGCTCGGTGGTGCGGCGCATCCTGCTGGGCTCACAGCTCAGAAGGCTCAGGGAGTCCCGCGGCATCACCCGGGAGGCCGCCGGATACGCGATCCGCGCGTCCGAATCCAAGATCAGCCGCATGGAGCTGGGCCGGGTGAGCTTCAAGGCGCGGGACGTCGAGGATCTGCTCACGCTCTACGGGGTCGCCGACGAGACGGAGCGCCGGTCCCTCCTCGGCCTCGCCAAGGAGGCCAACGTCGCCGGATGGTGGCACAGCTTCGGCGACGTGCTGCCCGGCTGGTTCCAGACGTACATCGGCCTCGAAGGCGCCGCCTCCCTCATCCGTATCTACGAGGTGCAGTTCGTGCACGGTCTGCTCCAGACCGAGTCGTACGCCCACGCCGTCGTCATCCGCGGCATGCCCGACGCCCCCGCCGCCGAGATCGACCGCCGCGTCGCCCTGCGCCTGGAGCGCCAGAAGGCCCTCGTCTCCGAGCACGCCCCGCGGCTGCACGTGGTGCTCGACGAGGCGGCGCTGCGCCGGCCCTACGGCGACCGGGCGGTGATGCAGGGGCAGCTGAGGCATCTCATCGAGGTCTCCGAACAGCCCAACATCACGCTCCAGGTGATGCCGTTCAGCTTCGGCGGTCACGCGGGCGAGAGCGGCGCGTTCACGATGCTGCGCTTCCCCGAGTCGGACCTCTCCGACATCGTCTACCTGGAGCAGCTGACGAGCGCGCTCTACCTGGACAAGCGCGAGGAAGTGGCCCACTACGAGCGGGTGATGCGGCGCCTGGAGGAGGACAGCCCGGATGCCGCGGAGACCCGTGACCTTCTCCGGGGCCTCCTTCAACTCACCTGAAACACAAGTACGATGACGCCACATCAGGCTCGGACCATCTGACTTCTGTGCTTCTGCCGGCCACAGCCGCGTATGCCTCTGGAGCGATCACATGTCCTTCTTCAGTGAACTGGCCCTTCAGTACATAGACGGCGAGTGGAGGCCGGGCAGCGGCTCCTGGGACATCATCGACTTCAATCCGTTCGACGGGGAGAAGCTGGCGTCCGTCACCGTGGCCACCGCGGCCGAGGTCGACCAGGCGTACCGCGCCGCCGAGCGCGCGCAGGAGGCCTGGGCCGAGACCAACCCGTACACCCGCCGGCTGGTCTTCGAGCGCGCCCTGCGGATCATCGAGGACCGCGAGCAGGAGATCACCGAGACGATCATTGCGGAGCTCGGCGGCACGCATCTGAAGGCGGCGTTCGAGCTGCACCTCGCCAAGGAGTTCCTGCGCGAGGCGATCCAGCTCGCCCTGCGTCCCGAGGGTCGCATCCTGCCCTCCCCGGTCGACGGCAAGGAGAACAGGGTCTACCGCGTCCCGGTCGGCGTGGTCGGTGTCATCAGCCCGTTCAACTTCCCGTTCCTGCTCTCGCTCAAGTCGGTCGCCCCGGCGCTCGCCCTCGGCAATGCCGTCGTCCTCAAGCCGCATCAGAACACGCCGATATGCGGCGGCTCCCTGGTCGCCAAGGTGTTCGAGGACGCGGGCCTGCCCGCCGGCCTGCTGAACGTGGTCATCACCGACATCGCCGAGATCGGCGACGCCCTGCTGGAGCACCCGGTCCCCAAAGCCATCTCCTTCACCGGCTCCGACAAGGTGGGCCGCCACGTCGCCACCGTCTGCGCCGCGAACTTCAAGCACGCCATCCTCGAACTGGGCGGCAACAGCGCGCTGATCGTCCTCGACGACGCCGACATCGACTACGCGGTCGACGCGGCGGTCTTCAGCCGCTACGTGCACCAGGGCCAGGTCTGCATGGCGGCCAACCGGATCCTGGTCGACCGTTCGGTCCAGCAGGAGTTCACCGAGAAGTTCGTCGCCAAGGTGAAGACGCTGAAGGTGGGCGACCCGGCCGACCCGACGACCCACATCGGCCCGCTGATCAACTCCTCGCAGGCCGAGGCGGTCTCCTCGCTTGTCGAGCAGACGGTCGAGGCGGGCGCGACGGCGCTGCTGCACGGTGCGACGGACGGCAACCTGGTCGCGCCCTCGGTCCTCACGGACCTCCCGGCCGGCTCACCCGTCCTCACCCAGGAGATCTTCGGCCCGGTCGCCCTGGTCATCCCGTTCGACGGCGAGGACGAGGCGGTACGGATCGCCAACGACAGCCCGTACGGCCTCAGCGGCGCCGTGCACACGGCCGACATCGAGCGCGGTGTCCGGCTCGCCAAGCGGGTGCGCACCGGCATGATCCACATCAACGACGGCACCGTGCACGACGAGCCGATCGTCCCCTTCGGCGGCGAGAAGCAGTCCGGCGTCGGGCGGCTGAACGGCGACTCGATGCTGGACGCGTTCACGACCCAGAAGTGGATCTCGGTGCAGCACGGCCGCTCGCGGTTCCCGTTCTGACATTTCCTCCGCGCCACGGACCCTTGAGGACAGAAGCTGTCCGCAAGGGTCCGTAGCGTACGGGGTGTCGGGAGAGCGGCGGACGGGCCGCCTCCCCCGAGTCCGGAAGGCGGACATCATGGTCACTCACGTTCCCGCGGAAGCCCATGGCGACGAGCGAGGAGCGCTGCTGTCCTTCGTGGAGGAGCAGCGGGGCGGAATCCGCCGTGCGGTGCTCGGACTGACGGAGGAGCAGGCCGCTTCCCGGCCGACCGCGAGCGAGCTGTCGCTGTCCGGTCTGATCAAGCACGTCGCCGAGGTGGAGCTGCAATGGCTCCGGCTGGCGCAGCAGCGGCCCAATGAGAAGCAGCGCACCCGGGACACGTGGGCGGAGGGCTTCCGCCTGGCCGGTGACGAGACGGTCCCCGGCATGCTGGAGTTCTGGGCCTCGGTGGCCAAGGAGACGGAGGAGTTCATCCGCTCGGTGCCCAGCCTAGACGACACCTTCCCGCTGCCGCCCGCGCCCTGGTTCCCCAAGGACGGCAGGGTCTCCATGCGCTGGATGCTGCTGCACCTGATCCGTGAGACCGCGCGACACGCCGGCCACGCCGACATCATCCGCGAGTCCCTGGACGGCAAGGGCGCCTTCGACCTGGTAGCCCTGGAGCAGGGCGGCGGCGTCTGAAGCACGCCTGACCCGCGTACCCTAGTCAAACTTGAACAGGAGGTACGCGGATGTCGGCGATCCGGCTACTGGTCCTGGGCGCCGTGCGCCAGCACGGCAGGGCGCACGGCTACCAGGTCCGGAGCGACCTCGAGTACTGGGGCGCGCACGAGTGGTCGAACGCCAAACCCGGCTCGATCTACCACGCGCTCAAGCACATGGCCAAGCAGGGACTGCTGCACGCGCACGACACCGAGCCGTCGACCGCCGGCGGCCCGCCGCGTACCGAGTACGAGATCACGGACAAGGGCACGCAGGAGTACTTCGCCCTCCTGCGCGAGTCCCTGACCGCCTACGACCAGAAGCCGGACGTGCTCTCGGCGGCCCTCGGCTTCATCGTGGACCTGCCGCGCGCCGAGGCGGTGGAGCTGCTCCGGCAGCGGGTGCGGAGCATCGAGGAGTGGCGGTCGTCGGTGACCGGCTACTACACGCCCGAGGCGGGTCCCGAATCCCTCGGCCACATCGGCGAGATCATGAACCTGTGGGTGACCCAGGCGGACTCCGGCGCCGAGTGGACCCGGGGCCTGATCGCGCGGATCGAGTCCGGCGCGTACACGTTCGCGGGGGAGGGCGCCCCGTTCGTCGGCGTCCTCGGCGAGGGCGAGGAGAACCCGTACGCGACCGGTGAGTCCCACGCGGAGGACGACCGGTAGCCGTCAGTGGTGGAAGGCCGTCGCCCGCGCCGTGTCCTTGCCGAGCGGCGCCGTCTGCTCCCGCAGCTCCGGCAGCAGCCTCCGCACGTCCTCCAGCAACAGCTCCGCCAGGTCGGCCGAGAAGCCGTTGCGGCACACCACCCGCAGCACCGAGAGGTCCTCCCGGTTCGCCGGGAAGGTGTACGCGGGCACCAGCCAGCCGCGCTCCCGCAGCCGCCGGGAGACGTCGAACACGTCGAAGCGCGAGATGCCCGGCGCCGTGGTGAACGCGAACACCGGCAGCTCGTCCCCGTGCGTCAGCAGCCGGAAGTCGTCCAGCTCACCGATCCGCCGCGCGAGCTCCCGCGCCACGTCCCGCGCCGCCTGCTGCACGGCCCGGTAGCCCTCGCGCCCCAGCCGCAGGAACGTGTAGTACTGCGCCACCACCTGCGCGCCGGGCCGGGAGAAGTTGAGCGCGAAGGTCGGCATGTCGCCGCCCAGGTAGTTGACCCGGAAGACCAGTTCCTCGGGCAGGTGGGCCGGCGAGCGCCACAGCGCCCAGCCGACCCCCGGGTAGACCAGCCCGTACTTGTGACCCGAGGTGTTGATCGAGGCCACCCGCGGCAGCCGGAAGTCCCAGACCAGTTCCTCGTCGAGGAACGGCGCCACCATCGCCCCGGACGCGCCGTCGACATGGACGGGGACGTCGAGGCCCGTGCGCTTCTGGAGCGCGTCCAGCGCGGCGCAGACCTCGGCGACGGGCTCGTAGGACCCGTCGAAGGTCGAGCCCAGGACGGCGACGACTCCGATGGTGTTCTCGTCGCACAGCGCGGCGGCCGCCTCGGGATCGAGGTGGAAGCGGTCGCCGTCCATCGGCACCTGGCGCGCCTCCACCTCCCAGAAGGTGCAGAACTTCTCCCAGCAGACCTGCACATTGACGCCCATCACCAGGTTGGGCCGGGCGCTCGCGGGATAGCGGTCGGCGTTCCGCCGCGCCCAGCGCCGCTTGAGTGCCATCCCCGCGAGCATGCACGCCTCGCTCGACCCGGTCGTCGAGCAGCCCACGGCCGCGGCCGGGTCCGGGGCGTGCCACAGGTCCGCGAGCATCGCGACACAGCGGCGCTCCAGCTCCGCGGTGCGCGGGTACTCGTCCTTGTCGATCATGTTCTTGTCCCGGCACTCGCTCATCAGGATCCCGGCCTGGGGCTCCATCCAGGTGGTGACGAAGGTGGCGAGGTTGAGCCGGGAGTTCCCGTCGAGCATCAGCTCGTCGTGCACGAGCTGGTAGGCGGTGGAGGGCGGCAGCGGGCCGTCCGGGAGGCGGTGCGTGGGCGGGGCCGCCGCCATGCCGCCGACCGGATCCGCCTCGCCGAAGAACGGGTTGAGCGCCAGCCTGCGCCGGTCCGGCCCGCCGTCGGCGGACACGCCCTGGTGAAGTGCCATGGGACTCAGGCTCACCCGGACTTGCACCTCACGCAACGTGAGGCAGCAGCCTTGGACGCGTCACGGAAAAGAAGGAGCGGAAGCCATGAGCTACTCCGTGGGAGAGGTCGCCCGTTTCGCCGGCGTCACGGTGCGCACCCTGCACCACTACGACGGGATCGGGCTGCTCAGCCCGGGCGGGCGCAGCCACGCAGGTCACCGGCGGTACGACGACGCCGACCTGGACCGGCTGCAGCAGATCCTCTTCTACCGGGAGCTCGGCTTCCCGCTCGACGAGGTGGCGGCACTCCTCGACGACCCGGACGCGGACCCGCAGGAGCACCTGCGGCGGCAGCACGAGTTGCTGTCGGCCCGGATCACCCGGCTGAAGGAGATGGCTGCCGCCGTGGAGCGAGCCATGGAGGCGAAGAAGATGGGCATCAACCTCACGCCCGAGGAGAAGTTCGAGGTCTTCGGGGACTTCGACCCCGACGACTACGCGGAGGAGGTCGTACAGCGCTGGGGCGACACCGACGCCTACAAGGAGTCGGCGCGTCGGTCGGCGTCGTACACGAAGGAGGACTGGCAGCGCATCCAGCGCGAGGGCGACGAGATCACCGGGCGCTTCGTGGCGCTGATGGAGGCGGGGGAGGAGGCGGGGTCCGAGGCCGCGATGGACGTGGCCGAGGAGCACCGCCGGTGGATCTCCCGCAACCACTACGCGTGCTCGTACGAGATGCACACCTGCCTCGGCGAGATGTACGTCACGGACGAGCGCTTCACCCGCAACATCGACAAGGCGAAGCAGGGCCTGGCCGCCTACGAACGCGACGCCATCCTCGCGAACGCCACCCGGCACGCCTGACCGGGTGCCGCACGCGCCCGCCCGCCGGCGCGCTGTCCACGGCGGCCGGCCCCGGGCCGTGCGGCGCGCCCGAACTGGGTGGCAAGCGCCCGCAGGCCGGCCGCGGGCCGCATTGCGCCTGCCGGCGCGCTGTCCACGGCGGACGGCCCCGCGCCGCCGCGCCGCCGCAGTGGCCGGCCCCGGGTGGCGCACGCGCGCGCCCGCGCCCCGTCCATAGCGGCCCGCCACGGGCCGCCCGGCGCGCCTGGCCGGTGCCGGCCGTTCGGGCAATGGTCATCCGTCGGCCACGTGCCCCCGGCCGGGCTTTGTCCCGGCCGTGGGCACAGGGCATCCTGAGCGGGCCGTGGAACGCGGCGGCAGCCCGGGCCGTTGATAGCTTTGGCCCGTCCTCGCACGCCGTACACCGCCCGGCGCATCGCCCGACTACCCACTCAGGAGCCCGGACCTCGTGAACACCCTTGCGCTCGGACCGAGCTGGCTCGACCCGGACTATCTGATCACCACCTTCGGACTGATCGGTGTCCTCGTCATCGTCTTCGCCGAGTCCGGCCTGCTGATCGGCTTCTTCCTGCCGGGCGACTCGCTGCTGTTCACCACCGGCCTGCTGGTGACCACCGACGTGATCAAGCAGCCCCTCTGGCTGGTCTGCACCCTCGTCGTGCTCGCCGCGATCATCGGCGACCAGGTCGGCTATCTCTTCGGCCGCAAGGTCGGCCCAGCCCTCTTCAAGCGCCCGGACTCCAAGCTCTTCAAGCAGGAGAACGTGGAGAAGGCCCACGAATTCTTCGAGAAGTACGGCCCCAAGTCGCTGGTCCTGGCCCGCTTCGTGCCCATCGTGCGCACGTTCACGCCGATCATCGCCGGCGTGAGCCGGATGAACTACCGCTCGTTCGTCACGTTCAACATCATCGGCGGTGTGCTGTGGGGCGCCGGCGTCACGCTGCTCGGCGCCGCGCTCGGCAAGGTCGACTTCGTCCACAAGAACATCGAGGCGATCCTGATCCTGATCGTGCTGATCTCGGTGCTCCCGATCGTGATCGAGTTCCTGCGCGCCCGCTCCAGGAACAAGAAGGAGGCCGCCGCAGCCTCCGCCGACGGCGCCGACGTGTCGTCGGCCCGCGGCCGCCACGCCAAGCGCTGAGCGCGGCAGCCCGTTCCCCGGCCGGTCAGAAGCCGCGCGTCCGCTTGGCCGCGCGGCGTCCGCCGGGCGGCTCCGCGCCCGGCACACCCACGGCTCCCGGCACACGCAGGAAGAGCCGGGAGATCTCCGCGCCCAGGTTCACCCCGATCGCGATGGCGAGCGCCAGCGCCGCCGCCTTGCTGAGCGAGGCGAGCCCCGTGTTCAGCTCGCCCCGGGCGATCGACAGCAGCCCGAAGTAGGTGGCGCTGCCCGGCAGCAGCGGCCCGATCGCGGCCGTGAGGTACGGCAGGGCCGAGGCGAACCGGTAGCGGGAGAGCATCTGGCCGAACAGGCCCACCAGCCCGGCCGCCAGGGCCGTCGCGGCCACCGGGGAGACGTCGGCGGTGTCGGCGAGCGCCCCGTAGACGACCCAGGCGACTCCGCCGTTGAGCGTCGCCAGCCACACGGTGTTGCGCTCCTGCTGGAGCATCACGGCGAAGCACAGGGACAGCATCATCGCCGCCAGCGTCTGCACCACCGGCCGCTCCACGGTGTGGATGGCGGTCTCCGGCTGGAGCCCGGCATCGAGCGCGAAGCCGAGATACAGCACGCTCAGCACCCCGACGACGATGCCGACGACCAGGTAGCCGACCTCCAGCAGGCGGGCCGCGGCCGTGATGTAGAAGCCGGTCAGGCCGTCCTGCACACCGGCGACCAGCGCCCGCCCAGGAATCAGCGCGAACAGCCCACCGGTGATCACCGCGGACGCCCGCACATCCAGCGGCGACAGCGTCAGCGCCACACCCACCGCGGCGGGCGGCATCGCCGCCACCACGAACTGGTAGAACTCCGGCAGCCCGCGCCCGGCGGCCAGCCAGGCCAGCCGGTCGCCGAGCATCGCGCCCACCGCGGCCGCCAGGAACACCGTCAGATCACCGCCGACGAGCACCGACGCCGCACCGGCCAGCACGCCACCGGCCAGCGTGAGCGCCCAGCCCGGGTACGGGTGCCGGTTCCTGCGGATCTCCGCCAGCCGCCGGTACGCCTCCTCGAGCGTGACGTCCGACTCGTCGACGCTGATGTCGTGGACCAGCCGGTAGACCGCGGCGAGCCGCGTGTAGTCGGTGCCCCGCCGCCGCACCGTGCGGTTGGCCGTCACGGGGTCGTCGACGAGGGACGGCTGATAGGTGATCGACAGCAGGGTGAACGTGACGGTCGGCTCGCAGCGGTCCAGCCCGTACGAGCGCGAGATCGCGAACATCGCAGCCTCGACGTCCTCGGCCCCCTCGCCGCCCGCGAGCAGCAGCTCGCCGATACGCAGGGTCAGGTCGAGCACGCGCGGCACGGCGGGACCGGCCTCGTCCTGCCGGTGCGCGGTCTCCGGCACGGGCCGCTCGCCCACCGGCATCCGCAGCATGGCCCGCATCCGGTCCTGCCAGGGCGCGTCCTTGGTGAGCCGTACGACGGGGACGCCGTGGGCCGGGGTGAAGGCCGGCGGGGAGCTCCGGGCGCTGTACGTGCTGGGCGGGGCGAACGCCGACCCCTCCGGCTCCGGCGGCGGCTCGGGCAGGAGCCCCTCGGGCACCGCGAACTCCGAGCTGGGGTGGTCCTCCTCGTGCGCTTCCGGCTGCTCCACCCCCGCGGGCGGAGCGAAGGCGCTGTGCGCCTCGTCGGACTGAGGCTTCCGGTCTTCCGGACCCTCGGGCTCCGCCATATCCGCCTGTCCTCGCTCCCTCTCGCACCAGCCCTGTGTCCGGCCCTCCTGCCCAGTATGGGCACGGCCGTGGCGTGCTACGCGACGCGGGCGGGACACCGAGGTGTCCCGCCCGCGTCAGGGCTTCGTGCGAGCGGCGTCAGTGCGCGCCGCCCTGCGCCTCCAGGCGCTTGAAGGAGGCCTCGATCTCGGCCTCGGCCTCGGCGCGGCCGACCCAGTTGGCGCCCTCGACGGACTTGCCGGGCTCCAGGTCCTTGTAGACCTCGAAGAAGTGCTGGATCTCCAGGCGGTCGAACTCGGACACGTGGTGGATGTCGCGCAGGTGCTCCACGCGCGGGTCGGACGCCGGCACGCACAGCAGCTTGTCGTCGCCGCCCGCCTCGTCCGTCATCCGGAACATGCCGATGGCGCGGCACTTGATCAGGCAGCCCGGGAAGGTCGGCTCGTCGAGAATGACCAGCGCGTCCAGCGGGTCGCCGTCCTCGCCGAGGGTGTTCTCGACGAAGCCGTAGTCCGCCGGGTAGCTGGTCGAGGTGAAGAGTCGACGGTCCAGGCGGATCCGACCGGTCTCGTGGTCCACCTCGTACTTGTTCCGCGAACCCTTCGGGATCTCGATGGTGACGTCGAACTCCACGGGTGGCTCCTCCATGATCAAGACATAGCAAGACGTGATTGACGGTGATTAAGTGTCCCTCACGCACATGCGTGATCGCGAAAGGGGCTGGTGCGGGGTGCCGAAGGTCAGGACGTGGCAGCTCGCGGCAGGTGCCGCCGTTGCCGGCCTCGCCCTCGCCGCCGGGGCGGTGGCCGCGGCGGGCCCCTGGGACTCGGGCCAGCGTAAGGCCGAGAGGCAGTGGGCGGTGGCCCACGACCCCATGGGTGGCGTACATCACGAACGGCCCGCGCCGAAACGCCCCGCCCCCGCCCCCAGCGCACCTGCCGTGCTCACCGCTCTGGGCGGCCCGCGGACCGCGTCCGCGAAGGCCCCCGCGACCGCCCCGGCCGACCTCGCGAGGAGACTGGGACCGCTGCTCGGCGACCCCGGCCTCGGACCGTCGCCGACCGCCTGCGTGGTCGACCTCGGCACCGGGGAGCGGCTGTACGGCAAGGGGGCGACGGCTCCCATGACCCCGGCCTCCACCGTGAAGATCGCCACGGCCGCCGCCGCCCTGAGCGCGCTCGGACCCGACCACCGCATCCCCACCACGGTCGTCGCGACCGCCGAGGGGAAGGAGATCACCCTCGTCGGCGGCGGCGACGCCACCCTCGACCGGACCCGGCTCGCGAGCCTCGCCGACCGCACGGCCCGCGTCCTGCGGGACCGGGGCGCCGGCGCCGTCCGCCTCACTCACGACACCTCGCTCTACGCGGGGCCCCTGCTGCATCCCATCGGTCCCAACGACAACATCGCCCCGGTCAGCGCCCTCATGGTCGACCAGGGGCGGAACGACCCGAAGAGCACCGGCGCCGCCACCCGCACCGCCGACCCGGCCGGTGAGGCCGCCCGCGTCTTCGCGACGATGCTCGAGGAGCGGGGCGTGCACATCAGCGGCGGCCCGCGCCCCGGCCGCGCGGCCGCCGAGGCCGTCCCGCTGGCCCAGGTCCTCTCCGCGCCCCTCTCGGCCGTCGTCGAACGCATGCTGACCAGCAGCGACAACGACATCGCCGAGTCGCTCGCCCGCCAGACCGCGATCGCCACGGGCGGGAAGGCCGACTTCGCCGGCGCCGGACAGGCCGTCACCGGACAGCTGCGCCGGCTCCAGCTGCCGCTGGCCGGTGCCCGGTTCGCCGACGGGAGTGGCCTCAGCAGGCACGACAAGGTCTCCGCCGCCCTGCTGACCGCCCTGCTCGCCCGCTCCGGCGACCCGGCCCACCCCGAACTGCGCCCGGTCCTCACCGGCCTCCCCGTCGCGGGTTTCACCGGCACCCTGGAGGACCGCTACGCACCCTCCTCCGCCGGCTCCGGCCTCGTGCGCGCCAAGACGGGGACGCTCTCCGGCGTCAACACCCTCGCCGGCACCGTCGTTGCCCCGGGCGGCCGACTCCTCGGCTTCGCCTTCCTCGCCGGCGGCACCCCCTCGCGGGACGCGGCCCAGGCCGCCCTCGACCGCCTCGCGGCGTCCCTCGCCGGGTGACCGGCCGGGCCGGGCGGGCCGGAAGGGGGCGCCCCGACACCTGCACGCCCCGGCGGTCGAGAACGTACGGTTGACGCATGACGAGCATCGGTGGTGCCGAGATGGTCGACTGGAACCTCGCCGTGGCGACCGCGACCCGCTTCGTGCGGCCCGGTCCCGACGTGAGCCGGGACGAGGCACGCGCCGTCGTCGCCGAGCTGCGCCGGCACGCCAAGGCGTCCGAGGAGCATGTGCGCGGCTTCACCCGGATGATCCCGGCGGGCTCGCAGCCGCAGGACACCCCGGTCCTCGTCGTGGACCGGGCCGGCTGGATCAAGGCGAACGTCGCGGGCTTCCGCGAGCTGCTGCGCCCCCTGCTGGAGAAGATGCAGGAACGCCGCTCGGGCACCCCGGGCGGCGCGGTGCTGGGCGCGGTCGGCGGCAAGGTGACGGGCGTTGAGCTCGGGATGCTGCTGTCGTTCCTCGCCTCGCGGGTCCTCGGGCAGTACGAGACCTTCGCCCCGGCCACCCGCGATCTGCCGGCCGGCGACCCGGCCGACCCGGACGGCAACGGCGGCGGCAGGCTCCTGCTCGTCGCGCCCAACATCGTCCACGTCGAGCGCGAGCTCGAGGTCGACCCGCACGACTTCCGGCTGTGGGTCTGCCTCCACGAGGAGACCCACCGCACCCAGTTCACCGGCGTGCCGTGGCTGCGGGACCATCTCGAGGGCGAGATCCAGTCATTCCTCGGCGAGACCGAGATGGATCCGATGACGGTGCTCGAACGGTTCCGGGAGGCCGCGCAGTCCCTTGTCGGGGCCCGCCCCGAGGGCGAGGACGACGAGGGCGGCCACTCCATCGTCGAACTGGTCCAGACGCCCGCCCAGCGCGAGATCCTCGGCCGGCTGACCGCCGTCATGTCCCTGCTGGAGGGCCACGCGGACTACGTGATGGACGGCGTCGGACCGGATGTGGTGCCGTCCGTGACCGAGATCCGGGAGAAGTTCCAGCAGCGCAGGGCCCGTGGCGCGAGCCGCCTCGACGTCGCGCTGCGCAAGCTGCTCGGCCTGGACGCGAAGCTGCGGCAGTACCGCGACGGCGAGCGCTTTGTGCGTTCGGTGGTGGATCAGGTGGGAATGGACGGCTTCAACCGGGTCTGGACGTCCCCGAACACGCTCCCGACCAAAGCGGAGATCGCCAAACCGGCGGACTGGGTCGCGCGGGTGCACCGCAAGGCCGAAGGAGCACCGTAGAGCAGGGTCGTGAACGACGGTTCCATGACGGCAGAAGAGCGCCCCTCCAATCACCCATCCGAGGGACCCTGGGCGTTCGGCAGGCGTGCAATGCTCGGGTATTGGCTCGGTTCTGTCACCATCGACGCACTCTGAGTGACTGATCTCCCGTCGCTCTCGTTCCCCTCGGACCGAGACACCCCTCCCGAACTTTCACGAAGGGCACCGGACATGGGTCCCCATCCTGCGGTCGCGGCGATACGCCTGGCGGTCCGCCGCGAACTCCACGAAATCCTCAATCGGCACGCCGAGCACGCCGAGCACATCGACACCCCCGAAGCCGCCGCCCGCGCCACGCGAGAGCGCCCGCTCGTCCTCGTCGCCTGCTCCGGCGGCGCCGACTCCATGGCGCTCGCCTCCGCCCTCGCCTTCGAGGCCCCCAAACTCTCCGTCCGCGCCGGTGGCATCACCATCGACCACGGCCTCCAGGACGGTTCCGCGCAGCGCGCCGCCGAAGTCGCCGCCCGCCTCACCGCCATGAACCTCGACCCCGTCGAGGCCGTCGCCGTGCGCGTCGGCCGCGCGGGCGGGCCCGAGGCCGCCGCCCGCGACGCCCGCTACGCCGCACTCGACGAGGCCGCGCAGCGCCTCGGCGCCTCGGCCGTGCTGCTCGGCCACACCCGTGACGACCAAGCCGAAACCGTTTTGCTCGGTCTCGCCCGCGGCTCCGGCATCCGCTCGCTGTCCGGGATGGCCGCCGTCTCGGGGACGGACGGCCGCTACCGCCGCCCCTTCCTCCAGATCGACCGCCAGACCGCGCGCAAGGCCTGCATGGTCCAGTCGCTGCCCGTCTGGGACGACCCGCACAACGCCGACCCGGCCTACACCCGCTCCCGCCTGCGCCACGAGGGCCTGCCCGCCCTGGAGAAGGCGCTCGGCAAAGGCGTCGTCGAGGCCCTGGCCCGTACCGCTCGGCTCTCCCGCGACGACGCCGACGCCCTCGACAGCTGGGCCGCCGACGCGGCCGCCCGCGTCCGGGACGAGACCGGCGACCTGGAGTGCGCCAAGCTCTTCGCCCTGCCCGCCGCCGTACGGCGCCGGGTGCTGCGCCGGGCGGTCATCGAGGCCGGTGCGCCCGCCGGTTCCCTGTTCGCCCGACACGTCGAAGAGGTCGACCGGCTGATCACCGGATGGCGCGGTCAGCGGGCCATCAATCTGCCCGGCCGGGTCGAGGCGCGCCGGCAGGGTGGCAGACTGGTCATTCGGCAAGGCTGAACCGCCGAGACAGAAAGCGACGCGGGTGAACGAGAAGGACATGGGCAGCGACCTTCAGTCGGTGCTCATCACCAAGGAAGAGATCGACGCCAAGCTCGTGGAGCTTGCCGCGAAGATCGACGCGGAGTACGCGGGCAAGGACCTGCTCATCGTCGGTGTCCTCAAGGGCGCCGTGATGGTGATGGCGGACCTGGCGCGTGCGCTCGCCACCCCTGTCACGATGGACTGGATGGCGGTGTCCTCGTACGGCGCGGGCACGCAGTCGTCCGGCGTCGTCCGGATCCTCAAGGACCTGGACACCGACATCAAGGGCAAGCACGTCCTGATCGTCGAGGACATCATCGACTCGGGCCTGACCCTGTCGTGGCTGCTGACCAACCTCGGCTCGCGCGAGCCGGCCTCCCTGGAGGTCTGCACGCTGCTGAGGAAGCCGGACGCCGCGAAGGTCGCGATCGACGTGAAGTGGATCGGCTTCGACATCCCGAACGAGTTCGTCGTCGGATACGGCCTGGATTACGCGGAGAAGTACCGCAATCTCCCCTTCGTCGGCACGCTTGCGCCGCACGTATACGGGGGCTGAAGCACCGGCGCGCCGGGGAACCCAGCCCGCCTTTCCGCCGTTGGAGCAAGGGAAGGCGGTCCCCGGCGACAATGCTGAGGTACCGTCCGAAGAACAGTTGTCTTTTCCCATAGCAGTCTCATAGCAAGTCCCCACAGCAGCATTTACCTACGGGCAGGAGGGACGGAGCGGGTTCGCTCCGTATGGATGGACGTGAAGCGATACTTCCGTGGGCCGGTCATGTGGATCGTGCTGGCCGTCCTCGCCGTGGTCGTGCTGATGCAGGTCGTCGGCTCGTCCGGCGGCTACAAGACGGTTGACACCGGCGAGGTCGTCCAGGCGATCGACAAGAACCAGGTCAAGCAGGCAAAGCTGACCACTGGCGACGAGCAGATCATCAAGATCGAGCTCAAGCAGGGTCAGAAGGTCGACGGCGGCACCAAGGTGCAGGCCAGCTACATCGGCACCCAGGGCGCCGACCTGGCCGACAAGCTGCAGGAGAAGTTCGAGGCCGGTGAGATCGAGAAGGGCTACACGGTCTCGCCGTCGAAGCAGAGCCCGTTCGTCTCGGTGCTGCTCTCGCTCCTGCCCTTCGTCCTGATCGTCGTGGTCTTCCTCTTCCTGATGAACCAGATGCAGGGCGGCGGCTCCCGAGTCATGAACTTCGGGAAGTCCAAGGCCAAGCTCATCACCAAGGACACCCCCAAGACGACCTTCGCCGATGTGGCCGGGTCCGACGAGGCGGTCGAGGAGCTCCACGAGATCAAGGAGTTCCTCCAGGAGCCCGCCAAGTTCCAGGCCGTCGGCGCCAAGATCCCCAAGGGTGTGCTGCTCTACGGCCCGCCCGGCACCGGCAAGACCCTGCTCGCGCGCGCCGTCGCCGGCGAGGCGGGCGTCCCGTTCTACTCGATCTCCGGTTCCGACTTCGTCGAGATGTTCGTCGGTGTCGGTGCCTCCCGAGTCCGTGACCTGTTCGAGCAGGCCAAGGCGAACGCCCCGGCGATCGTCTTCGTCGACGAGATCGACGCCGTCGGCCGGCACCGCGGCGCGGGCCTCGGCGGCGGCCACGACGAGCGCGAGCAGACGCTGAACCAGCTGCTCGTCGAGATGGACGGCTTCGACGTGAAGGGCGGCGTGATCCTGATCGCCGCCACCAACCGACCCGACATCCTCGACCCGGCACTGCTGCGCCCGGGCCGCTTCGACCGGCAGATCGCCGTCGACCGCCCGGACATGCAGGGCCGTCTGGAGATCCTCAAGGTCCACCAGAAGGGCAAGCCGGTCGCCCCGGACGTCGACCTGGGCGCCGTCGCCCGGCGCACGCCCGGCTTCACCGGTGCCGATCTCTCCAACGTGCTGAACGAGGCGGCACTCCTGACCGCCCGCAGCGACAAGAAGCTGATCGACAACCACTCCCTGGACGAGGCGATCGACCGCGTCGTGGCGGGCCCGCAGAAGCGGACCCGGATCATGTCCGACAAGGAGAAGAAGATCACCGCGTACCACGAGGGCGGACACGCCCTGGTCGCGGCGGCCTCACCGAACTCCGACCCGGTCCACAAGATCACGATCCTCTCCCGCGGCCGGGCCCTCGGCTACACGATGGTCCTGCCGGACGAGGACAAGTACTCGACCACGCGCAACGAGATGCTCGACCAGCTGGCGTACATGCTGGGCGGCCGCGCGGCCGAGGAGCTCGTCTTCCACGACCCGACCACGGGCGCGGCGAACGACATCGAGAAGGCGACGGCCACGGCCCGCGCGATGGTCACGCAGTACGGCATGACCGAGCGGCTCGGCGCGATCAAGTTCGGCGGCGACAACACCGAGCCCTTCCTGGGCCGGGAGATGGCGCACCAGCGCGACTACTCGGAAGAGGTCGCGGCGCTCGTCGACGAAGAGGTCAAGAAGCTCATCGAGACCGCGCACAACGAGGCCTGGGAGATCCTCGTCGAGAACCGCGACGTCCTCGACAACCTGGTCCTCCACCTGCTGGAGAAGGAGACCCTCGGCAAGGAGGAGATCGCGGAGATCTTCGCCCCGATCGTGAAGCGTCCGGCCCGCCCGGCGTGGACCGGCTCCTCCCGCCGTACGCCCTCCACCCGTCCGCCGGTGCTCTCCCCCAAGGAGCTCGCCCTGACGAACGGTGCGAACGGCAGCACGCCGACGGTGGCGGACGTCACCAAGGCGGCCCCGAGCGAGCCCGTCGAGGCGGTCCCCGAGGAGCGCCCCGAGGCCTGAGCCCCCGGGCTCGCAGCCGCCCCGGAATGAATGCCGCGCCCCCCAGGTTTTAGCCTGGGGGGCGCGGCATTTTGGCCATGTCCGCGGCCCGAGCAACAGGAACGAGGCACAGATGACCGACCCGGTGACGCTGGACGGCGAGCGTATGATCGCCGAGTTCGACGAGAAGCGGGCGGAGAACGCCGTACGCGAGCTGCTGCTGGCGGTGGGCGAGGACCCGGACCGCGAGGGCTTGCGCGAGACGCCGGCACGGGTGGCGCGGGCGTACAAGGAGATCTTCGCCGGGCTGTGGCAGCAGCCGGAGGACGTCCTGACGACGACGTTCGACATCGGCCACGACGAGATGGTCCTCGTCAAGGACATCGAGGTGTACTCGACCTGTGAGCACCACCTGGTGCCCTTCCGGGGCGTGGCGCACGTCGGCTACATCCCCTCGACCACCGGGAAGATCACCGGGCTGTCGAAGCTGGCCCGGCTGGTGGACGTCTATGCCCGCCGTCCGCAGGTCCAGGAGCGGATGACCTCGCAGATAGCCGACTCGCTGATGGAGATCCTGGAGCCGCGCGGGGTGATCGTGGTCGTCGAGTGCGAGCACATGTGCATGTCGATGCGCGGGATCCGCAAGCCCGGAGCCAAGACCATCACCTCGGCGGTGCGTGGTCAGCTGCGGGACGCGGCGACCCGCAACGAGGCGATGAGCCTGATCATGGCGCACTGACCTGACGCCGATCCGGTACGGGGGCGACTCCGATCCCGATCCCGTCCCACATGGTGGAAACCGCCAATGTTCTGCATCAACTCCCGGTCGCATCATGGGAGTTGATGTCAGTATCGCGGTCATGACCGAACGACTGCTGCCCACCCGCAGGCTCGGGGGGCTCGAGGTGTCCGCGCTCGGCTTCGGCGCGATGGTCCTGTCCCCCGGGGTGTACGGCGAGATCGACGACGAGCGCGGCGAGCGGGCGCTGCTCGCCGCCGTCGACGCCGGCGCCACCTTCTTCGACACGTCCGACGGCTACGGCGCCGACGGGCACAACGAGCGGCTCCTCGGCAGGGCGCTGCGCGGGCGCCGTGACGAAGTGGCCATCGCCACCAAGTTCGGCTTCCGGCTCCCCGAGGGTGTCGAGCCGCACCCGTTCCCGGTCGGCTTCGCCTTCGGTGAGCTGGCCGTCAACGCCGATCCCCGGCATGTCCGCGGCTATGCCGAGGCCAGTCTGCGCGGCCTGGCCACGGACCGTATCGATCTGTACTACCCGCACTTCCCCGACCCCGAGGTGCCGCTGGAGGACACCGTCGGGGCCGTGGCCGAGCTGATCAGGGACGGGCTCGTTCTGCATCTCGGGCTCTCCAACGTGACCGCCGCGCAACTGCGCGCCGCGCACGCCGTGCACCCGGTGGCGGCGGTGCAGACCGAGTGGTCCATGTGGCGTCCGGTCGATCCGGAGCTGCTGGCCGCCGCGCGGGAGCTCGGCGTGGGCATCGTGCCCTGGTCGCCGCTCGGCAGCGGCTTCCTCAGCGGTGCGGTCAGCGAGGTGAAGGAGGGCGACTTCCGGCAGAACGCGCCGCGGTTCGACGCCGCCAACCTCAAGGCGAACAACGACCGGTTCGCACCGGTACGGGGCATCGCGGCCGAACTGGAGCTCACCCCGGCGCAGCTGGCGCTGGCGTGGCTGCTGCACCAGGACGAGCACGTCGTGCCGATCCCGGGCAGCCGGACGCCCGCGCACATCGAGGAGAACCTGGCCGCGGGCCAGGTGAAGCTGTCGCAGGAGGTGCTGGACCGGCTGGCAGGCATCCTGGCGGCCACGGAGGTCGCGGGCGGCACGCTGCTGTGAGCCGGCGGGCCCCCGGCCGGGCCGCGCGACTCGCGCGCCCCGGCCGGGGGCCCGTGGCACGTCACACCGCGCGGGCCGCCGGGTTGTTGTCGTCGTCCCCGTCCTCGGGGAGCTTGCAGACGCGCTCCAGGAAGATCGCGGCCGCGATCACCCCGATGCCCGCGACGACCGAGAACCCGGCGTAGATCGCCTGGTCCCGGCGGGCGGGGACGTCGAGCGAGCCGAGCAGGAACACGCCCGTGCCGCCGTACATCCCGCTCACCAGCGCCACGACCAGCGCGCTCGCCTGGCCGAAGACCACGGCGCGCGCCGCCATCAGCGGCTCGACGCCCTTGGCGCCCGGGCGGCGCTCGCGCTGCGCCTTCAGCCGGGCGCGCAGCGACAGGGCCGTGGCGGCGAGGATCGCGGCGATCGCCGTGAGCACGATGGGTGCGGCCAGCGGCACACTCGGCAGCGTGCCCAGCGAGTCCCACAGACGGGCGCCGCCCCAGGAGAGGACTCCTGCCGCGGCGAAGAGTCCGGCCAGCACACCGAGCCGTAGTTGCTTCACCGCAAAGAGCCGCCCTTCAGCTGTCGTGTCGTACGGGCATCCCGTACGCGCGTCGTCGGGCGACGGTGAGGTCGCCGAGATCGTCCCGTACGAGCCTAACGACTACTCGGGCAGACGCAGTTCCAGGTCGGCCCGGGGCTGGACGCCCTCGACGCCGACGCCCGCCAGCAGCTCGGCGACCGCGCCGCGGCCCGGCAGCTGGGCCTCGGGCTGGACGTCGTGCCACGGGGCGAGCACGAAGGCGCGCTGGTGGGCGCGCGGGTGGGGGAGGGTGAGGACCGGGTCGTCGGAGACGACGTCCGCGTACGCCACGATGTCGACGTCGATCGTGCGCGGGCCCCAGCGCTCGTCGCGGACGCGGTCGAACGCCTCCTCGATGGCCTGACCGCGCTCCAGGAGCGAGGACGGCGGCAGCGTCGTCTTGATCACGACCACCGCGTTGAAATAGGAGGGCTGGCTCCCGGGCTCGACGCCCCACGGCTCCGTCTCGTACACCGGGGAGACCGCCTTGACCCGCAGGCCGGGGGTGTCCTCGAGGGCGTCGATCGCGCCCTGGAGGGTCTCCAGGCGGTTGCCCAGGTTGGAGCCGAGGGAGATCACCGCCTGTTTGGGATTGGACAGGGTGACGTCGGCGGCGTCCACCTGCGCCACCACGGACGTGGGCACCGGCTGCACGGTCGGGTCGCCATGTACGGGGCGCCGCGAAGCGGCTCCTTGGGGGGCGGTGGTCGGGTGGCGGGTGGGCCTGGTCATACTCGGCTCCGGGTGATCGTGATGGTCACGTCGTCGAAGGGCACCGTGATCGGGGCGTCCGGCTTGTGTACCACCACCTCGACCTCCTCGACGCCGTCGTGCTTCAGGCACTGCTGGGCGATGCGCTCGGCCAGCGTCTCGATCAGGTCGACGGGCTCGCCTTCGACGACCGCGACGACCTCCTCCGCCACCACGCCGTAGTGCACGGTCTTCGCCAGGTCGTCGTCGGCCGCCGCCGGGCGGGTGTCCAGGCCGAGCACCAGGTCGACGATGAAGGTCTGGCCCTCCTCCCGCTCCCGGGGAAAGACGCCATGGTGCCCGCGGGCCTTGAGGCCGCGCAGCGCGACACGATCCACGCGAATCACTCCTGCTTTCTGTACTAGCGGGATGCGGGCTCCGGCCACGTGCGGATGGCGCGGTACCCGCAATCGAATCTACCTGCGAGCACCGACACGACGTGCCCACGGGGGGCCGGGGGTACCGCGCGGGCTGGGGTAGCCGCGTATACCCGGGGGAGGCAGCCATGAACCTCCTGTGGGGCGCTTACCCACTTACGAGGGGCTGTCCTCGTCCTCTTCGCCCTCGGTTTCCGTCAGTACGGGGGAACCGTGATGTGACCAGATCTTCCAACCGTCGGATGTGCGACGGAACACATTCGTGGCGACGACCAGCTGGCCGACGAGCGGCCCGAGCTCGCCCGCCTCCTCGGCGGGGCCGCCGCTGAGGATGTTCTCGGTGCAGGTGACGAGCGCCGTGTCGCCGGCCACGCTCACCTTCACATCGGTGAGGAAGAACTGGATGTACTCGGTGTTCGCCATGATCAGCGCGTACGAGCGCAGGACCTCGCCGCGGCCCGAGAGCACCGGCCAGCCCGGGTGGACGCACGAGATGTCCTCGTCCATCCAGAGCGTGGACAGCAGCTCGAAGTCGCCCCGCTCCATCGCCTCGTAGAAGGCGGTGTTGGCCTTCTCGACCCGCTCCGTGTCGGTAGCGCTCACCGGGCGCCCTCGACGGCGCGTGCGACGCGCACGGCGTCGGCCGTGGCCCGCACCTCGTGGACCCGTACGGCCCAGGCGCCCTCGTGGGCGGCGATGGCGGAGACGGCGGCGGTGGCCGCGTCGCGTTCCCTGGCCGGCGGGGCGGCGCCCTCCTTGGCGAGCACCCGGCCGAGGAACCGCTTGCGGGAGGCGGCGACCAGGACAGGGCGGCCGAGGGCCCGCAGCTCGTCGAGGTGGGCGACGAGGGCGAGGTCGTGCTCGGCCATCTTGGCGAAGCCGAGGCCGGGGTCGACGACAATGCGCTCGGGCGCGATGCCGCCCGCGACGACCGCCTCCATGCGGGCGCGCAGCTCGGCGACGACCTCGCCGACGACGTCGCCGTACACCGCGCGGCTGTTCATGTCCTCGCTGAAGCCGCGCCAGTGCATGACCACGAAGGGGGCGCCGGTGTCGGCGACGGCCGGGATCATGCGGGGGTCGGCGAGACCACCGCTGACGTCGTTGACCAGGACCGCTCCGGCGGCGATCGCCTGCTCGGCGACGGAGGCGCGCATGGTGTCGACGGAGACGACCACGCCCTCCGCGGCGAGCCCGCGGACGACCGGGACGACCCGGCGCAGCTCCTCGGCCTCGTCGACCCGGGTGGCGCCGGGCCGGGTGGATTCGCCGCCGACGTCGACGAGGTCGGCGCCCTCGGCGACCAGATCCAGACCGCGCTTGATCGCGGCCGTGGTGTCGAACCAGCGGCCTCCGTCGGAGAAGGAGTCGGGCGTCACATTGACCACACCCATGACCGCACAGCGATCCCACTCCGGCAGGCCGTCGGCCGTACCCCGTCCGCGCAACGTACTCATGTGGCCAGCCTAGGGCCTGCCCACGGGATCGTGACCGGCACCGGCCGGGGCGCCCCTCCCCGGCGCCCCAGGGCCCCTCCCCGGCGCCCCCGGCGCGGGCGCGTCCCGCGCGGGCGGGCCTCGCCGGCCGAGGTGCCGTCGTGGGCCGGGACCCGTGCGGCCGTGCCCGTTGCCGGACGGGCGTGGTCGGAGGGCGCCCCGCGCGGGCACCCCGCGCGGAGTGCGGTCAGGCCGCGCGGACCTCGGGGTGGTCGGTGGGGCGGGGGAGGTGGGCGCAGGGGAGCGGCTCGCGGGTCGGGCGGCGGCGGGCGAAGGGACGGGGCAGCGAGAGGTTGACGAAGCCTTCCGCCTGCATCGCGGCGAAGCCGATCCGGGGCAGGTCGCGGGTGCTGCGGAAGACGACGAACCGCGGCTCCCAGCGCGGGCGGAACTTGGCGTTGAACTTGTACAGCGACTCGATCTGGAACCAGCGGGAGAGGAACACGAGCAGCCCGCGCCACAGCCGCAGCACCGGGCCGGCGCCGATCTTCTCGCCGCGGGCGAGCGCCGAGCGGAACATCGCGAAGTTGAGCGAGACCCGCTCGATGCCGAGGGCGGGGGCGGCCTGGAGGGCGGCGACGATGAGCAGCTCGTTCATGCCGGGATCGGCGGAGCGGTCGCGGCGCATCAGCTCCAGGGACATGCCGTCGTCGCCCCAGGGGACGAAGTGGATGATCGCCTTCAGGTCGCCGTACGGGGTGTCGTCCCCGGCCTTGTGGGCGGTGGCGATCACGGCGTCGCCGTCCGCCGGGTCGCCGATCCGGCCGAGCGCCATCGAGAAGCCGCGCTCGGTGTCGGTGCCCCGCCAGTCGGCCGCGGCCCGGCGGATCCGTTCCAGCTCGTCGTCGGTGAGGTCACGGGCGCGCCGTACGCGGGTCTCGTAGCCGTTGCGCTCGATGCGCTTGACCATCTGGCGTACGTTCCGCATCGCGCGCCCGGTCAGGGAGAAATCCGCGACGTCCACCACCGCCTCGTCCCCGAGTTCCAGCGCGTCGAGGCCGGTCTCGCGGGTCCAGACCTCGCCTCCGGTCTCCGAGCAGCCCATGACGGCCGGGGTCCAGGAGTGGGCCCTGGCCTCGTCCATGAAGCGCTCGATGGCGCCCGGCCACGCCTCGACGTCGCCGATCGGGTCGCCGCTGGCGAGCATGACGCCGGAGACGACGCGGTAGCAGACCGCGGCCTTGCCGCTGGGCGAGAACACGACGCCCTTGTCGCGGCGGAGCGCGAAGTGGCCGAGCGAGTCGCGGCCGCCGTGCGCGGCGAGCAGGGCGCGCAGCCGGCGCTCGTCGTCGGCGGTGAGGCGGGCGGCGGGGTGTTCGGGCCGGAAGGCGAGGTAGATCGTGGTGACAGCGGTCAGCAAGCCGAGCGAGCCGAGCGAGTAGCCCACGGTCCACGGGACGTTGCCGGTCCAGTCGACGGGGCCCTCGAAGCCGACCAGCCCGTACATGACGTGCTCGATGCGGTCGGTGAGACCGGGGCTGCCGACGACCCGGCCCGGGTGGGCGCTGACGATCACCAGGCCGAGGCCGAGCGAACCGGCGCTCATCACGACGAAGTTGGCCAGTGCCCGCCAGCGGCTGCGGGGGTCGGGGAGGGCGGCGAACTCGGCCCGGTGGCGCAGCAGGAGCGCCAGCAGGCCCAGGGAGAGGAGGACGCCGACGACGGAGTGGCGGTAGACGAACTGGGCCACGGCCCCGGCGGGCAGCAGGACGACCGCGGCCCGCCAGGCGCGCCGTTTGTGGCGCTTGATGCCGTGCGCGAGCAGGAGCAGCAGGACTCCGGTGCTGAGCGAGAGCGCGGCGGCGAACGGGCCGAGGGCGCCGGGCAGCACCTCGGCGAGCGTGTGCATCCGGCTGTGCCGGAACCGCGGGAAGACTCCGGCCGCGATGTCGATCAGTCCGACGAGGGTGCAGGCCGAGCCGACGAGCGCGGGCACCGCCTCGGGGCGGGGGCCCCGCAGGACGCGGCGTACCCGGTGCATCGCCCGATGCGCCGCGGCCTGCGCCGTCCCTTGCGTCGCCCGATTCGGAACCAAAGCTGATTTGTCCCCATCTACCGTTGCAGACATCGCTTCCCGTGACTCCGGATGAGATCCTGCGTCCGGGCCTCAGGTCGGTCGGGCCCCGGACGATGTGCGCTCTCTAGGACGGCACTTCCAGGAGGCGGGTTCATCCGCAGCCGGGAAAATCTCGGCGAACCGGCCCCGGGCCGGGCGCGGATCACCGACGCCGGCCCGCAGCAGAAAGCGCACGCCACCCATGGGTCTGACCAGCAACAAAGTCCTTGCCACGGCCGTAGCCGCCGCCGTTGTGCTGTTCGTCGCCACCGTGTGGCTGTGGCCCCGGCTCGCCCGCAGGGGGCCGGGTCCGGTCGCCGGGCGGATCGGGCTGCTGCTCGCCACGCAGCTCTCGATCTTCGTCGCGGTCGCGCTCGCGGCCAACAACTCCTTCCTCTTCTACGGCTCCTGGGCCGACCTCTTCGGGCAGGAGCAGGAGATCGGTGTGGTGCAGGACCACACGGCGGGCAGCAGCATCAAGCTCGTCGAGAGGCGCGCGCCCGACGTGCCGGGCGGCTCGCGCGCGGTGACGGGCGGACAGATCCACAAGGTCGTCGTGGCCGGGGCGGTGTCGGGGATCGACAGCCCGGCGTACGTGTACCTGCCGCCGGAGTACTTCCAGGAGAAGTACCGGCACAGCACCTTCCCCGCGGCCGTCGTGCTCACCGGCTACCCGGGGACGGCCGAGAACCTGTTCAAGGGCCTCAAGTACCCTTCGACGGCGCACCGGCTGGCCGCGCAGGGCCGGATGCAGCCGATGATCCTGGTGATGCTGCGGCCGACCGTCGCGCCGCCGAGGGACACCGAGTGCGTGGACGTGCCGGGCGGGCCGAAGACGGAGACGTTCTTCGCGAAGGACCTGCCGAAGGCGGTCTCGGAGACCTACCGGGTCGGCACGGCTCCGCGGAACTGGGGCTTCATCGGCAATTCCACGGGCGGCTACTGCGCCCTGAAGATCGCCCTGCACCATCCGGGGCAGTTCGCGGCGGGCGCCGGACTGTCCGCGTACTACAAGGCCGCCGAGGACCCGACGACGGGCGACCTCTTCCACGGCGACAACCGGGCCCGGCAGCGGGCGAACCTGCTGTGGAGCCTGGACCATCTGCCGCAGGGCAGGTCGTCGTTCCTGGTCACGACGTCCCGGCAGGGGGAGGGCAATCTGAAGGGGACCCGGGACTTCATCGAGAAGGTGAAGGCGCCCGCGCGGGTGTCGTCGATCGTGCTCGACAGCGGCGGGCACAACTTCACCACGTGGCGGCGTGAGATCCCGCCGGCCCTGGAGTGGCTGAGCGGCCGGCTCAGCGCGACGTGACCCCTGCGCGGCGCTCCCGGGGCGCGCCCGCCGCCGTCAGGGCTTGTCCACGGACAGGGACGCCGGAACCGTGCCGATCGACTCCAGGGCGACGTCGGCCCGCGCGATGTCGTGGGCGTCCGCGTCGATCGAGCGGCGCAGCGCCTCGTGCAGCCGGGCCGGGGTCAGCACCCCGAGGAACCGGCCCGTCTCCTCCTTGTCGATCACCGCGATCCAGCCCGCGTCGTGCTGGAGCATGGTGGCGAACGCCTGCTTGAGCGAGGCGCCGACCGGTAGCCACGCCTCCATACGGCGGGCGTGCTCGCCCACCGAACCGCTGCGCCGCGCCTGTTCTGCGGAGATCCAGCCGTGCAGATTGTCCTCCCCGTCCAGGACCACGGCCCAGCGCGAGCCGAGTTCGCGGGGCAGGGGGTCGTCGAGGTGCACCACCGGGGGCTGCTCCAGGTCGCCTTCCTCGATGGGCGTGACCGAGAGCCGCTTGAGCCCGCGGTCGGCCCCGACGAAGTCGGCCACGTAGTCGTTGGCGGGGGCGCCCAGCACGACGGCGGGAGCGTCGAACTGCTCGATCCTGCCCTGGCCGTAGACGGCGATACGGTCCCCGAGGCGCACGGCCTCCTCGATGTCGTGCGTGACGAACAGGACCGTCTTGCGCACCTGCGACTGGAGCCTGAGGAACTCGTTCTGGAGGTGCTCGCGCACCACCGGGTCGACCGCGCCGAAGGGCTCGTCCATCAGCAGCACGGGCGGGTCGGCGGCGAGCGCGCGGGCGACGCCGACGCGCTGGCGCTGGCCGCCGGACAGCTGCTCGGGGTAGCGGCCGCCGTAGACGGACGGGTCGAGGCCGACGAGGTCGAGCAGTTCGGCGGCGCGTGCACGGGCCTTGGCGCGGCCGGTTCCGAGGAGATGGGGAACGGTGGCCGTGTTGTCGAGGACGGTCCTGTGCGGGAAGAGGCCGACCTGCTGGATCACATAGCCGATACGGCGGCGCAGTGCGACGGGATCGACGGTGGAGATGTCCTGTCCGTCCACGAATATGCGCCCGCTGCTCGGTTCTATGAGGCGGTTGACCATCTTCATCGTGGTCGTCTTGCCGCACCCCGAGGGGCCCACGAGTGTCACCAGCTCGCCCTCGGCGACCTCGAAGGAGAGGTCGTCCACGGCGGTGGTGCCGTCCGCGTACCGCTTGGTGACATTGTCGAAACGGATCATGGCTCCCCATTGTGACGGCTGCTGTATGAAAGCCATGTTGCTGCAATGTGCCGGTCCTCGGCGATTGTCGGTGGCGGGAGTTAGGGTCGAAACCGTCGATCGTCAGACATGCGTTCGGCATGACGGGGGAGGCGGGGAGGGATGAGTACGGAACGGGCCGCGGGCAGCTGCCTCGCGGCGAACGACTGGTTCTGCGCGGAGTATCTGCGCAGCCGCAGCGGCGAGTTGACCGACGCGACGGTCCAGCACGTCTGGATCACCGTGGCCTCGGTGCTGATCGGCCTCGCGGTCGCGCTGCCCCTCGCGCTGCTCGTGCGCGCCCGGCCGCGCTTCGCCGGCCCGGTGCTCGGCCTGACGACCCTGCTCTACACGATCCCCTCGCTGGCGATGTTCTCGCTCCTGCTGCCCTTCTTCGGACTGTCCGCGGCACTGGTTGTGACGGGCCTCGTGCTCTACTCCCTCACCATCCTCGTGCGGAACATCCTGGCCGGGCTCCAGGCGGTGCCCGCCGAGGCACGTGAGGCCGCCCGGGGCATGGGCTACGGACCCGTCCGCCTGCTGTGGGAGGTCGAACTGCCCTTGGCCCTCCCTGCGTTGATGGCGGGGGTGCGCATAGCCACGGTGTCGACGATCGCGCTGACCACCGTCGGTGCCCTCGTCGGCAAGGGCGGCCTGGGCAACCTCATCGACGACGGGGTGCAGACCACCTTCAAGGCGCAGGTGCTGACCGCCTCCGTGCTGTGCGTGCTGCTGGCGGCGCTCGCCGACCTGCTGCTCCTCGGCGCCCAGCGGCTGCTCACCCCCTGGACCCGCATACGCACGGCGGAGGCGACGGCCTGATGGGAGTGCTGGCCGACGCGTGGACCTGGCTCGCCACCGGGTCCAACTGGTCGGGGGAGAGCGGCGCGTGGCACCGGCTCGGCGAGCATGTGTACGTCAGTGGCGTGGCGCTGGCCCTGGCCTGCCTGATCGCTCTGCCGGTCGCCCTGTGGCTGGGGCACATCGGCAAGGGCGGCGCCCTGGCGGTCAACATCTCGAATGCCGGCCGGGCGATCCCCGTCTTCGCCGTCCTCGCGCTCTTCATGCTCACGCCGCTGAGAAGCGCCGGCTATGTGCCGACGATCATCGCCCTGGTGCTGTTCGCCGTGCCCCCGCTGCTGACCAACGCGTACGTGGGGATGCGGGAGGTGGACCGGGCGGTGGTCGAGGCCGCGCGGGGGATGGGCATGTCGGGCGGCCAGCTCTTCGTCCGCGTGGAACTTCCCCTCGCCTACCCGCTGCTGATGACCGGGCTGCGGTCGGCCGCCGTCCAGGTGGTGGCCACGGCGACCATCGCGTCGATGGTCGGCCAGGGCGGTCTGGGCCGGATCATCACCGCCGGATTCAACACGTACAACACCCCGCAGGTCGTCGCGGGCGCGCTGCTCGCCGCCCTGCTCGCGCTCCTCGTGGAGGGGCTGCTGGTCGCCGCCGACCGGCTGCTGAACCCGCTGCGCAAGGCCGCGGTGCCGTCGGGCGGCTGACGCGGGGCGGAGCGGATGAACCCTTTTGTTCGATGTGTCGGTTGCAAGGACGGAGACCCTGATGAACAAGACCTCCCGCGTCGCGGGCGCGGTACTCGGTGTGGTGACGCTCGTGGGCTCTCTTGCCGCGTGCGGCGGTGACAGCCTGGAGAAGGAGAAGGGCGGCTCCGCCTCGGCCGGCGGATCCGGGGAGAAGGGCACGCTCGTCGTCGGTGCGGCGGCCTTCACCGAGTCCAAGGTGCTCGCCGAGCTCTATGCCCAGCTGCTCGCCGACGCCGGATACAAGACGTCGGTCACCACGGTGAAGAACCGCGAGCTGTACGAACCGTCCCTGGAGAAGGGCGAGATAGACGTCGTACCGGAATACGCCGCCACCGTCGCCGAATTCCTCAACGCGAAGGTGAACGGGCCGAAGGCGCCCGAGGAGAAGCCCGTCGCCTCCAGCGATGTCGACGCCACCGTCGCCGCGCTCACCAAGCTTGCCGAGCCGCGCGGACTGAAGGTCCTCGACGCGGGCAAGGCCGTCGACCAGAACGCGTTCGCGGTCTCCCGGGAATTCGCCGAGAAGAACAAGCTCAAGACGCTTTCGGATCTTGGTGAGTCGAAGCTGAAGGTGAAGATCGCGGCGGGCGACGAGTGCGAGGTCCGGCCCTTCTGCGCCCCCGGCCTGAAGAAGACGTACGGCATCGACGTCGCGGGCGTGGACCCCAAGGGCGTCGGTACGCCGCAGGCCAAGCAGGCGGTCAAGGACGGTGAGGACCAGCTCGTCCTGACCACCACCACCGACGCCACTCTGGAAAGCTTCGGACTCGTCCTGCTGGAGGACGACAAGAAGCTCCAGAACGCCGACAACGTCCTTCCGGTGGTCAATGCGCGGGACGCCGGCGACAAGGAGATAGCCGAAGTCCTCGGCAAGCTCACCGACGTGCTGACGACCGCGGATCTCGCCGAGTTGAACCGCACGGTGGATGCCGAGCGCGCGAAGCCCGAGGACGCGGCGAAGGAGTATCTCCGGTCCAAGGGGCTGATCGAGAAGTAGGGACGCACCGGCCCGGCGTTCTCGTCCAGAGATTTGCCGGGCCGACACCCCATAGGACCTCTACGCACGGTAAATTTCAGGCCATGCCACGTGGACGCCACCGCCATTCCCCACCCCTGCACAAGCTGCTGCCGCCCTCGGCCGTGGCCGGAGCGTCGGTTCTGTGCGCCTCCGGCGCGTGGTTCGTCGGGGACGCCGTCGTGCTGCGCACCCTGGTGGCGGCCGCCGCTGCCGCCGCGGTCACCGGCGCGGTCCTCATGCGCAGTTGGGACCGGAGCGCGGGCCGCCGGGTCGCGGAGCTCACGCGCGCCCGCTCCAGCGATCAGTGGAAGACCGAGGAGCGCATAGCCGAGCTCGAGGCGGACGTCGAGGAGTCGCGCGAGCTGCGCATCAAGCTCGACGCCAAGCTGCGCGCCAAGCGGGTCGAGCTCGCCGCGCTCCGCGGCGAACACGCCGCCCTGCTGCGGCGCTACGCGAACGCCGAGACGGAGCGGGCCAGCGCCCTGGAGGGCCGCAGGCAGCTCGC
The DNA here is from genome assembly GCF_043080095.1 of Streptomyces sp. NPDC015127. NCBI lineage: Bacteria > Bacillati > Actinomycetota > Actinomycetes > Kitasatosporales > Streptomycetaceae > Streptomyces > Streptomyces sp. NPDC015127. Next base: position 50,558 of record NZ_JBIBVE010000009.1, on the reverse strand, counting down.
GATCGAGGCGGCCGCGCCCTCCAAGGCCCTGCCGCCGGCCGGTTCGACGCCCACCCCGGCCACGTTCCTGCGGGCCGCCAAGGCGCTGGAGGACCTGTCCCGCAACGCCGCGGCCCAGGAGGCCAGGCGTACCGTCGAGGAGGCCCGCGCCCGGGACCTGGCCGAGCGGTCCCAGGAGGCGGACGAACCGCAGGGGAAGCACGCGGCGGGCGCCGGGACCGGGCAGCACGCCCGTCCGGCGTCCGCCCTGCCCGCGCGCCGTCCCGTCCCCGCCGCATCGGCGATCGTCCCCTACGGCGCACAGCGTGCGCGTGCCAAGCGCCCCGAAGGCGGCTTCGACTTCTTCGGCACGGGCGCGGGCGCGGGAGCGGGTGCCGGCACGGGGACGGGCGCGAGCGCGGCCTCCGCGCCGGCGGACCCGCAGCCCGTACAGAAGGCGATCGAGGCGGTGCAGAACGAGGACCTCGCCGACGTGGTGGGCCAAGAGGCCCTGGCGGCCGTGCGCATGAAGGACACCCGCGCGATCGGCAAGGTCATCGACCTGACCGCGCACGACGAGACGGAGCAGCTGGACGTGGCCCAGCTGCGCAACGCCGTCTCGTAGGAACGCCCTGGCAGAAGGCGCAGCCGTTTTGCAGAACGCCTGGCAGAAGGCCGCTCGCGCGGAAGCACCCCGCGCAGGGCGGCCTTCCGCGACTACTTGTCGATGTCGCCGACGACGAAGAACAGTGAACCGAGGATCGCCACCATGTCGGCGACGAGCGTCCCCGGCAGCAGCACGGTCAGCGCCTGGATGTTGTTGTAGGACGCCGAGCGGAGCTTGAGCCGGTACGGGGTCTTCTCGCCCTTGGACACCAGGTAGTAGCCGTTGATGCCGAGCGGGTTCTCGGTCCAGGCGTAGGTGTGGCCCTCGGGTGCCTTCAGCACCTTGGGCAGCCGCTGGTTGATCGGGCCCGGCGGCAGTTCCGCGATGCGGTCGAGGCAGGCGTCGGCCAGGTCCAGCGCGTTGTGCGTCTGCTCCAGCAGCACCTCGAAACGGGCCAGGCAGTCGCCGTCGGCGCGGGTGACCACCGTGAGCGTGTCCTGGAGCTCCCCGTACGCGAGGTACGGCTCGTCCCGGCGCAGATCGAAGTCGACGCCCGACGCCCGGGCGATGGGCCCGCTGACCCCGTACGCGTGCACGGCCTCCGCCGACAGGACGCCCACACCGCGGGTACGGCCGCGGAAGATCTCGTTGCCGAGGACGAGGCGGTCGTAGATGTCCATCCGGGAGCGGACGTCCGCCACCGCGTGCCGGGCCCGGCCGAGCCAGCCGGCCGGAAGGTCCTCCTTGAGGCCGCCGACCCGGTTGAACATGTAGTGCATCCGGCCGCCGGAGACCTCCTCCATGACGGCCTGGAGCTCCTCGCGCTCGCGGAAGGCGTGGAACACCGGGGTGATTCCGCCCAGTTCGAGCGGATACGACCCGAGGAACATCAGGTGGTTGAGGACCCGGTTGAGCTCGGCGAGCAGTGTGCGGGTCCACACCGCGCGCTCCGGGACCTCCATGCCGAGCATGCGCTCGACGGCCATCACGACGCCGAGCTCGTTGGAGAAGGCGGAGAGCCAGTCGTGCCGGTTGGCCAGCACGACGATCTGGCGGTAGTCGCGCGCCTCGAAGAGCTTCTCGGCGCCGCGGTGCATGTAGCCGACGACCGGCTCCGCGTGCCGGATGCGCTCGCCGTCCAGCACGAGACGCAGCCGCAGCACACCGTGGGTGGAGGGATGCTGGGGACCGATGTTGAGCACCATGTCGGTGCTCTCCGCCGCTCCGCCGATGCCGACCGTGGTCTCCGTCATGGTCACCAGTCTGACAGAGGCCCCGCGAGCCGTTCCGGCCCGATCCGCTGCACCAGCCAGACGAAGTCGCCCAGGCCGCCCGTCGCCGTCAGCTCCGCCGCCTCGCCGGTCCGCGACAGGGCGCGGACGTACGCCGCCGGGTCGGACGACGCCAGGGACAGAGGCGGGCGTCCGGCCGTCACGCCCAGCCGGCGCAGGGCCTCGCGCTGCGTCAGCAGCTGTGCCCCGGGCGCCGCGGCGGCGCACGCGTCCAGCGCCACATGCGCCGTGACGTCGCAGCTGCCGTCCGGGACCGGGCGCACCTCCCGGCCGTCCCTGAACCCGGTCAGCGTGCCGAAGGGGGGCCTGGCGCCGGCCGTGTGCGCGTAGTCCACCGCCACGGCGAGGCCCGATGCCACCTGGCCGGCCGCCCGTGCCCACGCCTCGTCGCGCGGCCGGCCGATCTCCGCCCGGCAGCCCGGATCCGTCAGCGGCCACCAGCGGGCCAGCCACGCGGCGTCGGCGCCGTCGACTTCGTCGCCGAGCCGCTCCTCGCCCGCGGCGTCCACCAGAACCCTGCGCACCACGCCCCGGTCGTCGGCCTCGGCGACGTCCACGGGGACGTTGTCCAGCCACTCGTTGGCGAACAGCAGTCCGCGGATCCCTTCGGGGGGCGTGTCCGTCCACGCGATACGCGGATCGAGTCCTTCGGGCCGCGCCGCCCGCTCCACGGCACAGGCGCGCACCGGGTAGCCGGGCGGCAGCGCGGCCAGCACGCCCGTGAGCAGTTCGCCGCGGCCCGCCCCCATGTCCACGAGCGCGGGCTCGTCGATTCCGTACGCGGCCGCCACGTCGAGCAGCAGCCGGGCGACCGCCGAGGCGAACAGCGGGGAGGCGTGCACGGACGTACGGAAGTGCCCGGCCGGTCCCTCGGGCCGCAGGTAGAAGCCGTCCGGCCCGTACAGCGCGGCCTCGGTCGCGGCCCGCCACCCGCGCGGGCCGGAGCCCACGACAGGGGGCCCGGCAGAGGTTTCATACGTCACGCGCACCAGTCTCCACCTTGCGGAGTACGCCTCCGCCGACCGGATCGCCCCTCCGGTTGACTCCGGCACCTATCTCCCTTCCTTACGCTTGGTGACGTGCAGCGCCTCTACGACTTCCTCCGCAGACACCCGACGGGCGTCGACTGCTCCTGGGCCGTCGTGCTCTTCGGGTTCGCCATGTTGTGGGCGGTCCAGGACCCCGTCGGTACGGCGGCCCGCCTCACGGCGGTCGGGGTCGTGCTGGTGCTGAGCGTCGTGGTGGCGCTGCGCCGCCGTATGCCGGAGAAGATGCTGGTCCTCGCGGCGCTCACGGGCGTCGCGCAGCTGGTGCTGGACGTCGAGGTCAACCCGGCCGACTTCGCGATGATGGTCATCATCTACACGGTCGCCGCGCACGACGGTCCGCGCTGGGCCTCCCGGCTCGCCCTGGCCGGCGGCCTGTCGGCGGCCACGCTGGCGCAGATCCGGTGGCCCGCGGAGGAGCAGAGCGGCCTCGGCCGGATCTTCGTCACCGTGATCATGAGCCTGCCGTTCGCCCTCGCGTGGGTCCTCGGCGACTCGATACGCACCCGGCGCGCGTACTTCGCCCAGCTCGAAGAGCGGGCCACCCGGCTCGAGAAGGAGCGCGAGGCGCAGGCGAAGGTCGCGGTCGCGGCCGAACGCGCCCGTATCGCCCGCGAGCTCCACGACGTCGTCGCCCACAACGTCTCCGTCATGGTGGTCCAGGCGGACGGCGCCGCCTATGTACTGGACGCCGCGCCCGACCAGGCCAAGCAGGCGCTGGAGACCATCTCCAGCACCGGCCGGCAGGCGCTCGCGGAGATGCGGCGGCTGCTCGGCGTGCTGCGCACCGGGGACGCCCCGGAGAGCGGCGAGTACGTCCCGCAGCCCGACGTCGAGCAGATCGAGGAGCTGGTCGAGCAGGTCCGCGGCTCCGGACTGACCGTCGACTTCAGGATCGAGGGCACCCCGCGGCCGCTGCCGAGCGGCGTCGAGCTCACCGCGTACCGCATCGTTCAGGAAGCCCTCACCAACACCCGTAAGCACGGCGGCCCGGAGGCCGGCGCCAGCGTGCGGCTCGTCTACTTCGACGACGGACTCGGCCTGCTCGTCGAGGACGACGGGCGCGGCTCGTCGCACGAGCTGTACGAGGACGGCGGCGCGGACGGCCGCGGCCACGGACTGATCGGCATGCGCGAGCGCGTCGGTATGGTCGGCGGCACGCTGGACGCGGGGCCGCGCCCGGGCGGCGGTTTCCGGATCAGTGCTCTGCTGCCGCTCAAGCCCGCCCACTAGGACTCTCGACCACCGCAGCCCCTCCAGCCCTCCTACAGACCGAGGATGCCGACCGTGATGCCCATCCGAGTGATGCTCGTCGACGACCAGGTGCTCCTGCGCACCGGATTCCGCATGGTGCTCGCCGCCCAGCCGGACATGGAGGTCGTCGCCGAGGCCGGGGACGGCGCGGAGGCGATCGAGAACCTGCGCTCCACCGCGGTGGACGTCGTGCTGATGGACGTCCGCATGCCGCGCCTCGACGGCGTCGAGGCGACCCGCCGCATCTGCGCCGAGCCGGACGCACCGAAGGTGCTGATCCTGACCACCTTCGACCTCGACGAGTACGCCTTCTCCGGACTCAAGGCCGGTGCCAGCGGCTTCATGCTCAAGGACGTGCCGCCCGGCGAACTGCTCGGCGCCATCCGCTCCGTGCACAGCGGCGACGCGGTCGTCGCGCCGTCCACCACGCGGCGGCTGCTGGACCGGTTCTCGCCGATGCTGCCGAGCACCGGCGCGGAGCCGCAGCACAAGGAGATCCAGCGGCTCACCGAGCGCGAGCGCGAGGTCATGATGCTCGTCGCGCAGGGCATGTCGAACGGCGAGATCGCCGCCCGGCTGGTGCTCTCCGAGGCCACCGTGAAGACCCATGTGGGCCGGATCCTGACCAAGCTCGGCCTGCGCGACCGGGTCCAGGTCGTGGTGCTCGCCTACGAGACGGGGCTCGTGCGCGCGGGCGGCGGCGGACAGGTCTGAGCGCCGTGCCGCTGTGGATCAACGGGCCGCTGAGGGACCGGCTGCGCAAGGCGTGGACGGGCGTGCGGCACATCCGCTTCGGCTGATCCGGCTGATCCGGCCGATCTAGCGCAGCACGGTCTCCAGGAAGTCGCTGCCGAGGCGGGCCACCGCCGGTACGTCAAGCTGGTGCAGCACGTAACGACCGCGCCTGCGGGTGGAGATGAGCCCCGCCTTCTTCAGCACGGCGAGGTGCCGGGACACCTCGGGCGCCGTGATGCCGAAGCCGTCCGCGAGTTCGCTCGTCGTGTACGCGGCCCGCGCGAGGTTGCGGCACAGCCGCATCCGCATGGGGTGGGCCAGGGCCTCCATGCGCAGCTTGAGCAGCTCGACGGAGGCCGGGCCCGGCAGATCCGGGGCGCCGACGGGATAGTGGACGACCGGCCGCCAGCCCGGGGCGTGCAGCACCATCAGATGCGGCCAGCCGAAGCTGGACGGCAGGAAGGTGAGGCCCCCGCCCACCGCCGGGTCGACGGCGGTCGTCCGGCCGTCCGCCAGCTTGTCCGCGCTGATCCTCCCCCGCGCCTCGTCCAGCGTCAGGGCCGGGGAGACGGCGTGCAGCGCCTCGGCGAGACCCTTGCGGCGCAGCACCTCGGTCTTGTGGCGGGCGTCGGCCGCGAGCTGCGGGGAGACGCGGCGCCAGGTGTCGGCGAAGAACGCCTCGTCGCAGTCCTCCAGCAGCCGCCGCAACCAGGCCCGCATGGAGACGGGGTCGTCCAGCAGCCGCCGGGTGAAGTCGAGCTGGCGCGGCCCCCGGGTGGCGGCGAGGTCGAGCGCGCGCTCGCGGCGGGCCGGATCGGTGAGCGGGGAGGGGGCGCCGGTCCCGTACGTGGAGGCGCAGGTGAACTCCAGGGCCGAGGCGACGAAGCGCTCGTCGTCCAGCCGGTCGAGCAGGTCCAGTTCCTCGGCGACGGTCGCGCCGGTACGGCCGGCGCCGCCGGGCAGCCCCGCGAAGGGCATGAACACGTCCGAGAACGTGGACCGCCACAGGAAGTCGGCGTCGTGCAGCCGGTCGGCGAGATCGGGCTTGAGCGAGGCGGCGGTCGCGGTGGCCCAGCCGTGCAGCCCGGGATGGTGGCCGGGCTCGGCGAGCGCGTGCAGCGCCACGCCCAGCTCGGCGAGGGGGGAGATCTCGAAGACGATGCGTTCGGCGGGCAGCCCCGCGATGTCGATGGTCACGCTCACGCACCCATGGTGCGCTGCCCGCGGGCGTGTCCCGCGCCGTTTGACGGGGCTCGTCAATCGGCGCGACGCGGGCCGGGGCCCGGACGCAGCGTGAAGCCATGAACGCGATGCACCAGCACATGATCGACAACTACCGCGCCGCCGTGCACGGCGATCAGGCCCCGCCCCAGCCGGGCCGCCACGACTGGCAGGTGATCCGCGAGGTCGCCGACTACCGGCGGTTCCGACGAGTGGTGGCGGCCCGTCCCGCGGCCGGGCCCCTGCGCCGCGCACTCGCCACGGTGCGTGCCGCGCTGCGGGGGGACCGCCGCCCGCGGACGGCCGGCGCGCGCCCGGCGGGCCGGGGGCGCCCCGCGGGCTGCGGCTGAGGGGCGTGGTGGCCTGCCGGGGCTCACGGCCGCACCGCGGATACGGGCCGCACCGGGGATACGGGCCGCACCGGGGATACGGGCCGCACCGGGGATACGGGTGGCGGCGCTGCGGCGGTCACGGGCGGATGCGCGCCGTCACCCCACCCTGCGGGCGAACTCCGCCGTCGCCTCCCGCACGTCGTCCGCCGTCCACGCGAGGCCCTCCGACGACACGGTCATCTCCGTCACCGAGACCCCCGGCGGACAGCCCTCCGAGAACCAGCGGCGGAAGAGCGTCACCCCCGTCTCCTCCGACTGCGCCAGCGCCGCCTCGTTCAGTACGTCCGTCTCGTACGGCAGCCACACCTGGAACTGGTGCGTGTGCGGGACCTGCGGATGGACGCGCGACCACGGGACGCCCGCCGCGCCGAGCGCGTCCGTCAGCGCCGCGGCGACCACCTTCGCGTGGGCGACGTACGACGGCAGCCGCGGCAGCTCCCGCTCCAGGCCGATCAGGGCCGACAGTACCGCCGGGTACTGCTGGAACAGCTGCCCGCCGTACCGGTGGCGCCAGGCGCGTGCCTCGTCCGCGAGCGACTCGGGCCCCGCCAGCACGGCACCCGCCAGGCCGCCCAGGGACTTGTAGAAGGACACGTACACGCTGTCCGCGAGCGCCGCGATCTCGTCCAGCGGGCGGCCGAAGTGCGGGGCGCATTCCCACAGGCGCGCGCCGTCGACGTGCACCACCGCATCACGTGCCCGGGCAGCCTCGACGGCGGCCACCAGGTCGTCCCACGACGGCAGGACGAAACCGGCGTCCCGCAGCGGCAGTTCCAGCATCAGGGTGCCGAAGGGCTCGTCGCACTCGGCCACCTCGTCGGCCGTAGGCAGCCGGGGCAGTTTCGTCGGATGGATCGTGCGCAGGCCGCTGACCACGGAGAGCGCCGAGCGCTCGTGCACCTCGGGATGCGCCTGCGGATGCAGCGCGACCGTCGGGTTGCCGATGCGGCCCGCCCAGCAGCGCAGGGCCACCTGCTGCGCCATCGTCCCGGTCGGGAAGTACACCGCCGCCGGGAGGCCAAGGAGGTCGGCCGTGCGCCGCTCCAGCTCCTCGACGATCCCGTCGCCGTACAGGTCGGCCGGCTCGTCGAGGTCGTACACGGCGGCGGCACCCGAGGCCAGAGCCGCGAGGCCGTCGCGCATGCGCAGTTCGGCGGAGGTCCGCCACAGCACGCGCTCCGACGTACGCCACGCGGCGAGTCTGCGCCGCCGTTCACTGTGCTCGTCGTGCCCGCTCGTATCCGTCACGGTCCGATCATCGCCCACAGCCTGTGGACAACTGCGGGGGCGGTGGAAACGCTGGCGTAGCATCGTGACGAGAAATCGTCCGGTACCCCCCGCGGACTGGAACGGAAGGCACCGCCGCGTGAACGCCACACCACCACAGGAACCGCTCGACCCGCGGGACCGCCCCGCCCGGCTGACCGTGGGCGTGGTCGGGGCGGGCCGTGTCGGCCCCGCCCTCGCCGCCTCGCTCCAGCTGGCCGGGCACCGGCCGGTGGCCGTCTCGGGCGTCTCGGACGCCTCCGTGCGCCGGGCCGCCGAGCTGCTCCCGGACGTGCCCCTCGTGCCGCCCGCCGAGGTGCTGGCCCGCGCCGAGCTCGTGCTGCTGACGGTTCCCGACGACGCGCTGCCCGGCCTCGTGGAGGGCCTGGTCGGCACCGGCGCCGTGCGGCCGGGGCAGCTGCTCGTGCACACCTCGGGCCGGTTCGGCGCCACGGTGCTCGACCCGGCGACCCGCGTGGGGGCGCTGCCGCTCGCGCTGCACCCGGCGATGACGTTCACCGGGACGGCCGTGGACGTACAGCGGCTCGCGGGCTGCTCGTTCGGCGTCACCGCGCCCGAGGAGCTGCGGCTCGCGGCCGAGGCGCTGGTCATCGAGATGGGCGGCGAGCCCGAGTGGATCGAGGAGACGGCCCGCCCGCTGTACCACGCGGCCCTCGCGCTCGGCGCGAACCACCTCGTCACCCTGGTCGCCCAGTCCATGGAGCTGCTGCGCGCGGCCGGGGTCGCGGCCCCCGACCGGATGCTCGGCCCGCTCCTCGGCGCCGCCCTGGACAACGCGCTGCGCTCGGGGGACGCCGCCCTGACCGGCCCGGTCGCCCGCGGCGACGCGGGCACCGTCGCGGCGCACGTCGCCGAGCTGCGCAAGCACGCCCCCGGCGCCGTCGCCGGCTACCTGGCCATGGCCCGTACGACGGCGGACCGGGCACTCGCACACGGCCTGCTCAAGCCGGAGCTCGCCGAAGACCTGCTGGGCGTCCTCGCGGAGGGGGACCTGCGATGAGCCGTCAGACCAGGCACGACGTCGAGCTGGTGCCCACGCGCGAGGACCTCCGGTACGTCGTCGGGCACCGCGCAGTCCCCGGCCGCACCGCCGTCGTGATGACCATGGGAGCCCTCCACGAAGGCCACGCCGCGCTCGTCCGGGCCGCCCGTGAGCACGTCGGCGACGAGGGCTTCGTCATCGTCACCGTCTTCGTCAACCCGCTGCAGTTCGGAGCGGGCGAGGACCTCGACCGCTACCCGCGCACGCTCGACGCCGACCTCGCGGTGGCCCGGGACGCTGGCGCCGACGTGGTGTTCGCCCCCTCGGTCGACGAGGTCTACCCGGGCGGCGAGCCGCAGGTGCGCATCAGCGCCGGTCCCATGGGGGAGGTGCTGGAGGGCAGGACGCGCCCCGGCCACTTCGACGGCATGCTCACCGTCGTCGCCAAACTGCTGCACCTCACCTCGCCGGACGTCGCGCTGTTCGGCCAGAAGGACGCCCAGCAGCTCGCCCTGATCCGCCGCATGGTCCGCGACCTGAACTTCCCCGTGGAGATCGTGGGCGTGCCGACCGTCCGCGAGGACAGCGGCCTCGCCCTCTCCAGCCGCAACGCGTACCTGTCGCACGCCGAGCGCCGGACAGCCCTCGCACTGTCCCGCGCGCTGTTCGCCGCCGGCGACCGCCTCGCCGCGCAGCAGGCGCTGCACGCGCGCGCCGAGGCCGTTCCCGCCGCACCCGCCCGCGCCGCCGCCCTGTCCGCGATGGGCGAGGCCAGGGCCGCCGCCGACGCCCACGCGGTGGCCCTGTCCGCCCCGCCGGGCGGTGCGGACGCCGTGCGGGCCGCGGCCCGCACCGTGCTGGACGAGGCCGCGCAGGCCGATCCGCCGCTCCAGCTGGACTACTTGGCGCTCGTCGACCCCGCCACCTTCACCGAGGTCCCCGACGACCACACCGGTGAGGCGGTCCTCGCCGTCGCCGCGAAGGTCGGCACGACCCGCCTCATCGACAACATCCCGCTGACCTTCGGAGCCCAGCAGTGACCGGAATACGGCTGACCGCCCCCGCCCCCGGCTGGGCCATCGAGGCCGACGTCGTCGTGGTCGGCTCCGGCGTCGCGGGCCTCACCGCCGCCCTGCGGTGCGCCGCCACCGGTCTGAGCACCGTCGTGGTCACCAAGGCGCGCCTCGACGACGGCTCCACCCGCTGGGCGCAGGGCGGCATCGCCGCCGCGCTCGGCGAGGGCGACACCCCCGGGCAGCACCTCGACGACACCCTCGTCGCGGGGGCGGGGCTGTGCGACGAGGAGGCGGTGCGCACTCTGGTCACCGAGGGACCGGACGCCGTGCGGCGGCTGATCGCCACCGGCGCCCGCTTCGACAAGAACCCCGCGTCGGGCGAGATAGAGCTCACCCGCGAGGGCGGCCACCACCGCCGCCGCATCGCCCACGCGGGCGGCGACGCGACCGGGGCCGAGATCTCCCGCGCCCTGGTCGACGCGGTCCGCGACCAGGGACTGCGCGCCATCGAGAACGCCCTGGTCCTCGACCTGCTCACCGACGCCGACGGCCGCACGGCCGGCATCACGCTGCACGTCATGGGCGAGGGCCAGCACGACGGCGTCGGCGCCGTCCACGCCCCCACCGTCGTGCTCGCCACCGGCGGCATGGGCCAGGTCTTCTCGGCGACCACCAACCCCGCCGTCTCCACCGGCGACGGCGTGGCGCTGGCGCTGCGCGCCGGGGCCGAGGTGTCGGACCTGGAGTTCGTGCAGTTCCACCCCACCGTGCTGTTCCTCGGCGCGGACAGCGAGGGCCAGCAGCCGCTGGTGTCCGAGGCGGTACGGGGCGAGGGCGCGTATCTCGTGGACGCGGCCGGCACGCGCTTCATGGTCGGGCAGCACGAGCTGGCCGAGCTCGCCCCGCGCGACATCGTCGCCAAGGGCATCATGCGCCGGATGCAGGAGCAGGGCGCCGCGCACATGTACCTGGACGCCCGCCACTTCGGCGCCGAGATGTGGGAGCAGCGCTTCCCCACCATCCTCGCGTCCTGCCGCGCGCACGGCATCGACCCCGTCACCGAGCCGATCCCCGTCGCGCCCGCCGCGCACTACGCCTCCGGCGGCGTGCGCACCGATCTGCACGGCCGCACCACCGTCCCCGGCCTCTACGCCTGCGGCGAGGTCGCCTGCACCGGCGTCCACGGCGCCAACCGGCTCGCGTCCAACTCGCTCCTGGAGGGCCTCGTCTTCGCCGAGCGGATCGCGGCCGACATCGCCTCCCGCGAGGCCGGCCCCGCCGGCGCGCCCCGGGAGGCGACCGGCGACACCGTCCCGCTGCTCGCGCCCGAGGAGCGCCACGAGATCCAGCGGATCATGACGCACGGCGCCGGCGTGATCAGGACCGCGGCCAGCCTCGACGGCGCGGCCGGCGCCCTGGAGGAGCTGTCGCTCACCGCGGCCCACGACGCCGACGGTCCCAAGGCGGCCGAGCCCGGCGTCGAGTCCTGGGAGTCCACCAACCTGCTCCTCGTCTCCCGGGTCCTCGTCGCCGCGGCCCGCGAGCGCGCCGAGACCCGCGGGTGCCACTGGCGCGAGGACCACCCCGACCGCGACGACACCGGCTGGCGCCGCCACATCACGGTGCGGCTCACCCCCGACCGCCGCCTCGTCGTCCGGCGCACCGACGACGAGGCCCTTCCGCCCGTACCGCCCATCGCCCCCAGGGAGCCGCAATCGTGACCACGCCCGAAGAACGTCCGGAGCCCGTGGACGTACCGCTGATCCAGATCGGCGCACCCGCCGCGTCCGACGCGGGCTGCGGCGACGGCTGCGGCTGTGCCGACGAGACGTACGAGAGCGGCCTCGACCCCGCCCTCGCCGAGCTGCTGGCGGCCGCCGGACTCGACCCCGTGCAGGTCGAGGACATCGCCCACCTCGCCATCGAGGAGGACCTCGACGGCGGTGTGGACGTCACCAGCGTGGCGACCGTCCCGCAGGACGCCGTCGCCACCGGCGACTTCACGGCCCGCGAGGCGGGCACGGTCGCGGGGCTGCGGGTCGCCGAGGCCGTCCTGTCGATCGTGTGCACCTCCGACTTCGAGGTCGAGCGGCACGTCGAGGACGGCGACCGCGTCGAGGCGGGCCAGAAGCTGCTCTCGGTCACGGCGGGCACGCGCGACCTGCTCACCGGCGAGCGCAGCGCGCTGAACATCCTGTGCCGCCTCTCGGGCATCGCGACCGCCACCCGCGCCTGGGCCGACGCACTCGAAGGCACCAAGGCCAAGGTCCGCGACACCCGCAAGACGACGCCCGGCCTGCGCGCCCTGGAGAAGTACGCGGTGCGCTGCGGCGGCGGCGTCAACCACCGGATGTCGCTGTCCGACGCGGCGCTGGTCAAGGACAACCACGTGGTGGCGGCGGGCGGGGTCGCCGAGGCGTTCAAGGCCGTGCGCGACCGCTTCCCCGACCTCCCGATCGAGGTCGAGGTCGACACGCTGCACCAGGTCCGCGAGGTGATCGACGCGGGCGCCGACCTGATCCTGCTGGACAACTTCACCCCGACCGAGACCGAGGAGGCCGTCACGCTGGTGGCGGGCCGCGCGATCCTGGAGTCCTCCGGCCGCCTCACCCTGGCCAACGCCCGCGCGTACGCCGAGACGGGCGTCGACTACCTGGCGGTGGGCGCGCTCACGCACTCGTCCCCGATCCTCGACATCGGCCTCGACCTCCGCGAGGTCGACGCCTGATGCTGCTCACCATCGACGTCGGCAACACCCACACCGTGCTGGGCCTCTTCGACGGCGAGGAGATCGTCGAGCACTGGCGCATCTCCACCGACGCGCGCCGCACCGCGGACGAGCTGGCCGTCCTGCTCCAGGGGCTGATGAGCATGCATCCCCTGCTCGGGGAGGAACTGGGCGACGGCATCGAGGGCATCGCGATCTGCTCCACCGTCCCCTCGGTGCTGCACGAGCTGCGCGAGGTCACCCGTCGTTACTACGGCGACGTCCCGGCGGTCCTCGTCGAGCCCGGCATCAAGACCGGCGTCCCGGTCCTCACGGACAACCCCAAGGAGGTCGGCGCCGACCGCATCATCAACGCGGCCGCGGCGGTCGACCTGTACGGGGGCCCCGCGATCGTCGTCGACTTCGGCACGGCGACGACGTTCGACGCGGTGAGCGCACGGGGCGAGTACGTGGGTGGCGTGATCGCCCCCGGCATCGAGATCTCCGTCGACGCGCTCGGCGTCAAGGGCGCCCAGCTCCGCAAGATCGAGGTCGTCCGCCCGCGGAGCGTGATCGGCAAGAACACGGTCGAGGCGATGCAGGCGGGCATCGTGTACGGCTTCGCCGGCCAGGTGGACGGGGTGGTCCACCGGATGAAGCGGGAGCTGGCGGAGGACCCGGACGAGGTGACGGTGATCGCGACGGGCGGTCTGGCGCCGATGGTGCTGGGCGAGTCGTCGGCGATCGACGAGCACGAGCCGTGGCTGACGCTGATCGGGCTGCGCCTGGTCTACGAGCGGAACGTCTCGCGCATGTGACGCCCGGGCGGCGGCCCGGGCGTTCCCTCGGGGCGCAACGCCCGCGTTCGTACCATTAAGTGGAATTTGTGCCGTCGGCTCGTATGGTCGGGCCATGCCCACGCCATACGGATCCCACGGCGGCATGGCGTTCGGCGCTGACGAGCTGCGTGTGCTCCGACGCGCCCTCGCCGCCGCCCTCCATCCCGTCCCCCTCGCCGACGAGGACGTCAGGGAGTGCCTGAGACTGGCCGACTCCGTCGACGAGGCCGTACGCGAGGGGGGCCGCCTGCGGGACTTCCTCGTCGCGGATCTCGCCCGCTACCGCGCCGCCCTGCCCGGCTCCGCCACCGGCTATCTGGAGCTCCTCCAGGAAGCGCTGGCCGCCGGCCACGAGCCCCTGACCGACGATCTCGCCGCGCTGCGCGCCCTGCGGGACAACCCGGTGGCCGCCGCCGTGCTCCGGCGCTGTCTGGCGCTCGCCGAACAGTCCGTGCGGGCCCGGCTCGCCGGGCGGACCGTACCCGCACCGGCGGTGCACGTGCCGGCGCCCGCCGGCGCCCGCCGCGCCCGGCTCATGGCGCTGCCCGGCGGACGCGCCGCCGAGGACCCGAAGAGCAAGCCCCAGCCGCAGCCGCAGAAGCCGAAGCCCACACCGCCCGCCCCGGACGAGCGGCCCGTGCCGAAGCCCTCGGAGGTCTTCCCGCCACGCCGCAAGCCGGCGCCCCCACCGGAGCAGCGCGCCGCCGGATAGCTACTCTGGAGGGCATGGACTACGTTTCCGCGCTCGTGCCCCCGGTGGTGATGGCCGCCTTCTTCATCGGTCTGGTCGTGACGATCGTCAAGAGCCAGGGCGGTTCGAACAAGGCCAAGGAGGACGCGGCCGTGGACGCCGCGCTCGCCCGCGCCGAGTCGGCCCGGCAGGCCGGGCCCGACGCCTGACCCCAGCAGCACAACGCAGCAGCACAACGAGGACGTACGGCAGATTCCAGGCCGTACGTCCTTTTTGCTCCGTCAATAGGCGATGACTCCTGGATCTCCCACTATGGTGGCAATGTGCCCCGTCAATTGGGAGAGCTCGAAGACGCCGTCATGACCCGGGTCTGGCAATGGAACCGGCCGGTCACGGTCAGGGAAGTCCTGGAAGACCTCCAGCAGGAACGGTCCATCGCCTACACCACCGTCATGACGGTAATGGACAATCTCCATCAGAAGGGCTGGGTGCGCAGGGAAGTCGAGGGCCGCGCCTATCGATATACGGCCGTCTCCACCCGGGCCGCCTACGCGGCCGCTCTGATGAACGAAGCCTGGTCCAAGAGCGACAACCCCGCCGCCGCACTCGTCGCCTTCTTCGGCATGATGTCGCCCGAGCAGCGCGAGCAGCTGCAAGCCGCCATGCGCATCGTTCAGGGCGGCGAGGCCGCCGAGGGCCCGGGCCCCGCAGGGCGATAGCGTCGGGCCATGTCTTATGCCGCAGCAAATGCCATCACCGTCCGGCGGGCCCGGACCAGCGATGTACCGGACGTCCGCCGTCTCGTGGATCCGTACATGAGTGAAGGCATCCTGCTCGACAAAGCAACGGTCACCCTTTACGAAGCCATCCAGGAGTTCTGGGTCGCGGAACGCGACGCGGACGCCCGGGTTGTCGGCTGCGGCGCCCTCCACGTGATGTGGGAAGACCTCGCCGAAGTGCGCACACTCGCCGTGGACCCGGCCTTCCAGGGGCACGGCATCGGGCACCAGGTACTGGGCAAGCTGTTGCAGACCGCCCGCTGGCTGGGAGTGCGCCGGGTTTTCTGCCTCACCTTCGAAGTGGACTTCTTCTCCAAGCACGGCTTCGTCGAGATCGGCGAGACGCAGACCCCGGTGGACACGGATGTCTACGCCGAGCTGCTGCGCTCCTATGACGAGGGTGTCGCCGAGTTCCTGGGTCTCGAACGAGTGAAGCCGAACACCTTGGGCAACAGCCGGATGCTTCTGCACCTGTGATCGCCCCAAGGACACGGATCTCTATGTCCGAATCGCGCACGTTTCCCGTGTTCTCGCGGATCTGAACCTCTGCCGAGGGTTTGTGTTTTTCCGGGAAAAGCGGTTTCCTTTCCGCGTACTGCATTTTCGATGAAAGGAAATCCGGTGGCACAGAAGGTTCAGGTCCTTCTTGTCGACGACCTCGACGGCGGCGAGGCGGACGAGACGGTGACGTTCGCTCTGGACGGCAAGACCTACGAGATCGACCTCACCACCGCCAATGCGGACAAGCTCCGGAGCCTCCTCGAGCCCTACGCGAAGAACGGCCGGCGCACCGGCGGTCGCGCGGCGACCGGCCGTGGCAAGGGCCGTGCGGCGGCGGGTGGCAACAAGGACACCGCCGAGATCCGCGCCTGGGCAAAGGCGAACGGCTTCGAGGTGAACGACCGTGGCCGCGTCCCGGCGACCGTCCGTGAGGCCTACGAGAAGGCCAACGGCTGAGTTTCCGTCCGCTGCACCCGCGCGCGTCCGACACGCAGCAGCCGGACGCGGTGGCACTCCGTTGCCGCCGTGTCCACCAGCCGCACGAGATCGGGGGCATGTCCGATGTCCCCGAATCCGGCGAGAGCCGGCAGCCGGCTCCCGCGTCCGGGAGGGCGCAGCCAGCGGGCGGCTCCCCGGACGTGGTCACGTCCGGGCGGTGGCGGGGCGGTCATCCGCCCGCCCTCGCCGACGGCGGTCAGGTCGAGAGCGACTCCGCCCCATTCGAGCCAGTCGAGCAGCCCCGGCAGCTCCTCGGCGCTCCCCGCGGCCACCAGCAGCCGCATTCTGCGGCCCTGCACGGCCACGGGCCCGGTCCGCTCCGTGCGCCGCAGCACAGCGGCCCCGGCGTCCGCCGGCAGCTCCAGTACGTCGAAATCCCGCCCCGTCAGCAGCTGCGCGGGCGAGCCGTCGGCCACCGCCCAGCCGAGTGCGCTGCGATACCAGTACGCGGCGTCGCCTTCGAGGGGTACACGGGGATGCGGGACGGCCAGGACCATGCCCGGGGAACTGCGCACCGGCGCCAAGGGTTACGCAGGGTGTGATGTTCGTCGCACAGGGTGCCGGAATCGGGAGCGCCCCGGCTCGTGGAACGGCGCAAGGTTGTTCGCCCGTAGCTGAGGGAACGGGTGCGCGCGGCATGGAGTGTCAGTGCTTACGGGTAAGACATTCCTAGTGGGGAGGGGCGACACGCTCGCCGGGCCGTCTCGCGTTCGCCATCGGCGTACTGATGGTGAGGGTAACTGCCTGGCCTGCGGGAACATCGTCTCGCACCATCGGGTTGGAGCAGTTGTCGGCGTTCAGGGGTCAGGAGGCCACAGACGGGTGTCGGCAGTTGGAATGAGCGGTCCCCGCTTGCGGGACTAAGCTGCGGAAGGACAGGGAGGGGACCGACCCCTTACTGCCTGACCGCTCTGAGGAGCGATTAACGATGTTCGAGAGGTTCACCGACCGCGCGCGGCGGGTTGTCGTCCTGGCTCAGGAAGAAGCCCGGATGCTCAACCACAACTACATCGGCACCGAGCACATCCTCCTGGGCCTTATCCACGAGGGTGAGGGTGTCGCCGCTAAGGCCCTGGAGAGCCTCGGGATTTCGCTCGAGGCGGTCCGCCAGCAGGTGGAGGAGATCATCGGCCAGGGCCAGCAGGCCCCGTCCGGGCACATCCCCTTCACGCCCCGTGCCAAGAAGGTCCTGGAGCTGTCGCTCCGGGAGGCTCTTCAGCTGGGCCACAACTACATCGGCACCGAGCACATCCTGCTCGGCCTGATCCGCGAGGGCGAGGGCGTCGCCGCCCAGGTCCTCGTGAAGCTGGGCGCCGATCTCAACCGGGTGCGGCAGCAGGTCATCCAGCTGCTCTCCGGCTACCAGGGCAAGGAGGCCGCCACGGCAGGCGGCCCGGCCGAGGGCACCCCCTCGACCTCCCTCGTCCTCGACCAGTTCGGCCGGAACCTCACCCAGGCCGCTCGTGAGTCCAAGCTCGACCCGGTCATCGGGCGCGAGAAGGAGATCGAGCGGGTCATGCAGGTGCTGTCCCGCCGTACCAAGAACAACCCTGTGCTCATCGGCGAGCCCGGCGTCGGAAAGACGGCGGTCGTCGAGGGCCTGGCACAGGCCATCGTCAAGGGCGAGGTGCCCGAGACCCTCAAGGACAAGCACCTCTACACCCTCGACCTGGGTGCGCTGGTCGCCGGCTCCCGCTACCGCGGTGACTTCGAGGAGCGCCTGAAGAAGGTCCTCAAGGAGATCCGCACCCGCGGCGACATCATCCTGTTCATCGACGAGCTCCACACCCTGGTGGGTGCGGGTGCCGCCGAGGGCGCGATCGACGCGGCTTCGATCCTGAAGCCGATGCTCGCCCGTGGTGAGCTGCAGACCATCGGCGCCACCACGCTCGACGAGTACCGCAAGCACCTGGAGAAGGACGCGGCCCTCGAGCGCCGCTTCCAGCCCATCCAGGTCGCCGAGCCGTCGCTGCCGCACACGATCGAGATCCTCAAGGGTCTGCGCGACCGCTACGAGGCCCACCACCGGGTCTCCATCACGGACGAGGCGCTGGTCCAGGCCGCCACCCTGGCCGACCGGTACATCTCGGACCGCTTCCTGCCGGACAAGGCGATCGACCTGATCGACGAGGCCGGTTCCCGGATGCGCATCCGCCGGATGACCGCGCCGCCGGACCTGCGCGAGTTCGACGAGAAGATCGCCGGTGTGCGCCGGGACAAGGAGTCCGCGATCGACTCCCAGGACTTCGAGAAGGCGGCCTCTCTCCGCGACAAGGAGAAGCAGCTGCTGGCGGCGAAGGCCAAGCGGGAGAAGGAGTGGAAGGCCGGCGACATGGACGTCGTCGCCGAGGTCGACGGCGAGCTGATCGCCGAGGTCCTCGCGACCGCCACCGGCATCCCGGTCTTCAAGCTGACCGAGGAGGAGTCCTCGCGTCTGCTGCGCATGGAGGACGAGCTCCACAAGCGCGTCATCGGGCAGAAGGACGCCATCAAGGCCCTCTCGCAGGCCATCCGCCGTACGCGAGCCGGTCTGAAGGACCCGAAGCGCCCCGGTGGCTCGTTCATCTTCGCCGGCCCCTCGGGTGTCGGTAAGACCGAGCTCTCCAAGACGCTCGCCGAATTCCTCTTCGGCGACGAGGACGCGCTGATCTCCCTCGACATGTCGGAGTTCAGCGAGAAGCACACGGTTTCCCGTCTCTTCGGTTCCCCGCCCGGATACGTGGGTTACGAAGAGGGCGGCCAGCTCACCGAGAAGGTGCGCCGGAAGCCGTTCTCCGTCGTCCTCTTCGACGAGGTCGAGAAGGCCCACCCCGATATCTTCAATTCCCTTCTGCAGATCCTGGAGGACGGTCGTCTGACCGACTCCCAGGGCCGCGTCGTGGACTTCAAGAACACGGTCATCATCATGACGACCAACCTCGGGACCCGGGACATCTCCAAGGGCTTCAACCTGGGCTTCGCCGCCCAGGGTGACGTCAAGACCGGATACGAGCGGATGAAGGCGAAGGTCAACGAGGAGCTCAAGCAGCACTTCCGGCCGGAGTTCCTCAACCGTGTCGACGACACGGTCGTCTTCCACCAGCTCACCGAGGACGACATCATCCAGATCGTCGACCTCATGATCGCCAAGGTGGACGAGCGTCTGAAGGACCGGGACATGGGCATCGAGCTCAGCTCCACGGCCAAGTCGCTCCTCGCCAAGAAGGGCTACGACCCGGTCCTGGGCGCCCGGCCGCTGCGCCGGACGATCCAGCGCGAGATCGAGGACATCCTGTCGGAGAAGATCCTCTTCGGCGAGCTGCGCCCCGGTCACATCGTGGTCGTGGACACCGAGGGCGAGGGCGAGCAGCAGAAGTTCACCTTCCGCGGCGAGGAGAAGTCGGCTCTGCCGGACGTCCCGCCCATCGAGCAGGCGGCCGGCGGCGGCAAGGGGCCGAACCTGTCGAAGGACGCGTGACGGTCCCCCGGGCCGGTTGACGCACCAGGGCCGGGCCCCGGATCCGTAAAGGATCCGGGGCCCGGCCCTTTGCGTGCCCGCGGCCCTGCCCCGAGTCCCGTGCCGGGACCGGATCCGGTGGCCGGCGGCCGATGCGGGCGGGGTCAGCAGTGGGCGGGCTTGCGCCAGGAGCATTCGAGGGCGGTGTCCGGTTCCGCCGTGCGGGCGCGGGGCGGCCGTGCGGCCGTGATCGTGCCCTTCGCGGTGTCCGAGGACGCCAGCGTCACGACGATCGCGTCCTCGATGCTCTTGACCGAGGAAGCCAGGTAGTTGTTCAGGACGACGCTGTAGACGAGTTCCCGGCCGCCCGCGTCGGTGACGTACCCCGACAGTGCCGAGGCGCCGGTGAGCGAGCCCGTCTTGGCGCGGGCGTTGAGCGCCGCGGGGGTGGAGCACATCCGGGAGCGCAGGGTGCCGCCCACCGCGCGGTCAGGGGCGCAGGCCACGGGCAGCGACGCGTACCAGTCCTGGTACCAGGGCTCGTCGCGCACGGAGAGCAGCAGGGTGGTCAGCTCCTCGGCGGGGAAGAGGTTCATCCGGGACAGGCCGGAGCCGTCGACCTGGCGCAGGGACCCGGTCCGTACGCCCTCCTTCGCCAGATGGCGGGCGACGGCCGCAAGGCCCGCGTCCCATGTGCCGCGGCCCGAGGCCCGGTGGCCGATCGTCTTCGTCAGGGCTTCGGCGTGCATGTTGTTCGAGAGCTTCATGAAGGGGCGCATCAGCTCCTTGAGCGGCATGGAGCGGTGCGAGGCGAGCGTGCGGGCGCCGGGCGGGGCGGGACGGCCCAGACGCGGGCTGCCGGCGATCCGTACGCCGTGGGAGGCGAGCGCGTCCGCGAAGACGGCGGCGGCGTAGCCGGTGGGCTCCCAGACGGTGATCCACTCCTTGGTGGGGCTCGCGCCGAGGGGGATGTCGCCGCTGACGGTGATCGTGTTGGTGCCGTGGCGGCGTTCCACGGCCAGCGTGTCGGGGCGGCCCTGCTCCACGGTCGTGCCCTGGATGTCGAGGCGTACGTAGTCGTTCGGCGGGGTCAGTTTCACCGTCGGCCGGTCGCCGGGGCGGGCGCCGGGCGTCGCCTCGACGACGACGGTGCCG
Organism: Streptomyces sp. NPDC015127; assembly: GCF_043080095.1. Taxonomy (NCBI): domain Bacteria; kingdom Bacillati; phylum Actinomycetota; class Actinomycetes; order Kitasatosporales; family Streptomycetaceae; genus Streptomyces; species Streptomyces sp. NPDC015127. Next base: position 30,141 of record NZ_JBIBVE010000009.1, on the reverse strand, counting down.
GAGTCGTAGTCGGTGTCGGGGGCGAGGGTGAGCGCCGAGATCTGCGCCGAGTAGTACGAGGACTCGTCGTCGGCCGCCCAGGAGCGGCCGAGGCGCTGGTCGTCGAAGCGGGTGTCGTCGGCGACGAGGCGTCCGGTGACCCGCTCGATCCCGCTCGCGGCGAGGTCTGCGGCGAGGCGGTCGTAGTCCTTGGCGAGCATCGTGGGGTCGCCGCTGCCGCGCAGGTAGAGGTCGCCGTGCAGGGTGGAGCCGCGGCGCGCGCCGGTGGCCAGGACGTCGGTGGTGTAGCGGTGGTCCGGGCCGAGGAGGGCCATGGCGGCGACGGACGTGGGGAGCTTGGTGTTGGAGGCGGGCATCAGGCGGTCGGCCGCGTCGCGCCGGTAGAGGCGCTCGCCGGTGGTGGCGTCGGCGACGACGACGCTCGCGGAGCCGCCGTCGAGGCGGGCGTCGGCGAGGATCGTGTCGATCGCGTCGCCCAGGCCGGTGTCCGAGGGGCCGGCCCCCGCGGGGGAGCTCAGGGTGAGGGTGCAGGCGAGTCCGGCGACGGCGGTCCAGATCCATCCGCGGCGGTGGCCGCGGCGGCGGTTCACGGGATTCACGGGTCTGCTCATGCCCGGGAGGATCCCGTAAGCGCATCCGCTCCGGAAGGACGCCTGACGGCCGTGTCGTGTGGCCCCGGTCACCGCGAAATGCCGCATTCCGGGCGCTTGTCGCCGGGCCGCGACGGCGCCGCGCCCGTGGCCTGGGTCACGATTCCGGGGCCCTGGACGGGCCCTGCCCGTGACAAGGCGCACAGGACGAATCGGACCTACTAGACGCAATAGTGTCGTGGCGGCACTCGGGGCCGGGACGTTCGGTCCGGTGTCGGGCGGGACTTTGGTCCCTTGGCCGGTCCCTGCGCCCAGCGGCGCGGCGCGCAACGCGTGGGCGTGGCCGGGACGTGCGGCTAAACACCTCCGTGGGGGCATTTGTCGGCCTTGTTTCGACGATCCGTCGGATGCGTCCCGACGGCGTCAAGAGTCCGATTCCCAGGACCTCTCCTACGACGTGATGTCGTAGTTAGGGCATTTGAGGCGACTTGGGGGGCCGGGTTACCAATGTGGAGCCAGCCCGGCGAGCACGCCGGGTCCATTCATGCCCGGAGGTTCTCCCGTATGTCGAAGCGCACCATGATCCACCGACTCCGCCCGTCCGTGCTCCGTACCCGTGGGGCCGTCGTGGCCGCCGGAATGGGTGCCGTGATGGTCGTCGGAGCCGGTGCGGGTGTCGCCTCCGCCGATGCGGGCAAGGCCCCGGCCGTCGTGGACGCCGCGTCCGCCGTCGCCGCGCAGGCCGACGCCCAGGCGAAGGTCGCCGCGCAGGCGAAGGCCGAGGCCGCGGCGAAGAAGGCCGATGCCGCCAAGAAGGCCGCCGCGAAGAAGGTCGCCAAGAAGCCGGCCGCGTGGGTCAAGCCCGTCAACAAGTACACGCTGACCGCGAGCTTCGCCCAGGGCGGCGCCATGTGGTCCGCCAAGCACTCCGGCCAGGACTTCGCCGTTCCGATCGGCACCCCCGTCAAGGCCGCCGGCGCCGGCACCGTCGTCAAGGCCGGCCCGAACGGCGGCGGCGACGGCCCCGCGTACGGCAACGCCATCGTGGTCAAGCACGCCAACGGCAAGTACTCGCAGTACGCCCACCTGTCGAAGATCAACGTCTCCATCGGCTCGACCGTGAAGGCCGGCCAGACGATCGCGAAGTCCGGCAACACCGGCAACTCGTCCGGCCCGCACCTGCACTTCGAGATCCGTACGACCCCGAACTACGGCTCGGCGCTCAACCCGGTGTCCTTCCTGCGCACCGTCGGCGTCACCATCTGACGCACCCGGAACACCACCCGGAACACCACCCGGGACCGCACCCCGAAGGGCTCAGCCCCGGGCGTGGTGCGCCTGGGCGATCAGATCGAGGGCGACCTCGAGGGCGGCATCACGCTTCTCCTCGGGGTCGCCCTCGATGTCTTTCAGGGCGAACATCGCCGCGTGCAGCGTGAACAGCGCGGAGACGCAGCGGACCTGGTCCTTCAGCTCCGTGTCGGGCTCCCTGAGCAGCCCGAGCATGGTGATCATGCGGTCCTTGAAGGACTCGCCGATGCTGAGCTCGCGCATCGTCGCCTGGTTCTCCTGCATGAAGCGGAACAGCGGTGCCGCGGCGGTCAGCGCGTCGTTGTAGCGCCGCAGCACCTGCTCCTTCGTCTCCAGCGTGCGCGGCTGTCCCTGCGCCCATTCGATCAGCTCGTCCATGGGCCGCGTCAGGTCCTGGAAGAGGCTGACGACGATGTCTTCCTTGGTCTTGAAGTGGTAGTAGAGCGCGGCCTTGGTGACGTCGAGGGCCTCGGCGATCTCGCGCAGCGACGTCTTCTCGTACCCCTGCTCGGCGAACAGCTCCAGGGCCACGTCCTGGATGCGCTGCCGTGTGTTGCTCCGGCGCGGCTGCCGTGTGCTGCCCATGCTGTCTCTCCGCTCCCGAAAAACTTACTTGACGCCCGGCTAGTTAGCGGTCTACCGTCCCCCAGTGTAGTAACTAGCCGGGCGGCAAGTAAGTCACAGGGGAGCGGAAGAGATGGCGGACACGGTGAAACAGCAGGCGGCCTCGCGGGCCGTGGCGGGGGAGAAGGGGGCGCGTCCCGAGCGAAGCGTGCGCGTGGTGATGCTCGCGCTCATGATCGCGATGCTTCTGGCGATGCTGGACAACATGATCGTGGGCACCGCGATGCCCACCATCGTCGGAGAACTCGGCGGACTGGAGCACCTGTCCTGGGTGGTCACGTCCTACACCCTCGCGACGGCGGCCTCCACCCCGATCTGGGGCAAGCTCGGCGACCTGTACGGCCGCAAGGGCGTCTTCCTCACCGCGATCGTGATCTTTCTGATCGGCTCCGTGCTCAGCGGCATGGCCCAGGACATGGGCCAGCTGATCGGCTTCCGCGCGGTGCAGGGACTGGGCGCAGGCGGTCTGATGGTCGGCGTGATGGCGATCATCGGCGACCTCGTGCCGCCGCGGGAGCGCGGCCGGTACCAGGGCATGATGGCCGCCGTCATGGCCATCGCCATGATCGGCGGACCGCTGGTCGGCGGCACGATCACCGACCACCTCGGCTGGCGCTGGAGCTTCTACATCAACGTGCCGCTCGGCGCGGTCGCCCTCGCCATGGTCACCGCGGTGCTCCACCTGCCCGGCAAGCCGCGCAGCACGGCCCGCGTCGACTACCTGGGCGCCGCGCTGCTGACGATCGGCATCACCGCGATCGTGCTGGTCACCACCTGGGGCGGTACGGAGTACGCCTGGGACTCGGCCGTGATCATGGAGCTGGCGGCCATCGGCGTCGCCTCGCTCGTGGGCTTCCTGTTCGTGGAGGCGCGGGCCGCCGAGCCGATCATGCCGCTGCACATCTTCCGCAGCCGCAACTTCACGCTGATGTCCGTGATCGGCTTCTTCACCGGTTTCGTGATGTTCGGCGCGGTGCTCTTCCTGCCGCTGTTCCAGCAGTCGGTCCAGGGCGCGTCCGCGACCAACTCCGGACTGCTCCTGCTGCCGCTCCTGCTGTCGATGCTCGCCGTCTCGATGGTCGCGGGCCGGGTCACGACCAACACCGGCCGGTACCGCGTCTTCCCCATCATCGGCGGCGCCCTGATGGTCGCCGGCCTGTTCCTGCTGGCCACCATGGACACCGGCACCTCGCGGCTGACCGCCGGGCTCTACATGGCCGTCCTCGGCGCCGGCATGGGCTTCCTGATGCAGATCACCATGCTCGTCGCGCAGAACAGCGTCGAGATGAAGGACATGGGCGTCGCCTCCTCCGCCGCGACACTCTTCCGCACGCTCGGCAGCTCCTTCGGCGTCGCCATCATGGGGGCGCTGTTCACCAGCAGGGTCCAGGACGAGATGGCCGCACGGGGCGGGGCGCAGGCGACCGCCGGCTCCGCCCAGCTGGACGCGGCGAGCCTCGCGAAGCTGCCGGACCCGGTCCGGGAGGCGTACGAGTTCGCGGTCGCGTCGGGCACGCACGCCGCCTTCCTGGTCGGCGGGGCCGTCGCGGTGATCGGGCTGGTGGCCGCCTTCTTCGTCGAGGAGGTCCCGCTGCGGGGCGCGGCCCCGGCCCCGTCCCCCGCCGAGGAGTCCGCGGAGTCGGACGGTGCGGAGGAGAAGCTCACCGAGCGGGTCTGAGCACTGCGCACACAGGAATGCCGATGGCCCGGGGCAACGCCCCGGGCCATCGGCCGTGTACGCCGCGGGGTCTGTGCCGTCAGTCGTCCAGCGGCAGCATCGGGAAGCTGCCCGTGTTCGTCGGGGCGTGCTCCGGCAGCCACAGCACCGCGATCGCCCCGCCCGACGCGCCCAGCGGGGTCGAGCCCTGCGGTGCCGCGTTGCGGAAGGTCAGGCGGGCGCCGAGCACCCGCGCCTGTCCGGCCGCGATCGTCAGCCCCAGGCCGTGGCCCGTCCCGGCCCGGTCGCTCGCGCCCGTGCGGAACCGGCTCGGCCCCTCGCGCAGCAGCGCCTCGGGGAACCCGGGCCCGTGGTCCCGTACGCGCACCACCCGGCCCTCGACGGTCACCTCGACGGGCCCCTTGCCGTACTTCATGGCATTGGTCAGCAGATTGCCCAGGATGCGCTCCAGGCGGCGCGGATCGGTGTTGACCCAGGACTCGTGGACGACCCGGATCTCCGCCTCGGGGTGCAGCGCGGCCACCCGCCGGCCGACGAACTCCGCGAGCTGGATCTCCTGGAGCTCGGCCCGCTCCGACGCGCTGTCGAGCCGCGCGACCTCCAGGACGTCCTCCACCAGCGTGCGCATCGCCTGGGCCCGGTCCCGCACGAGCTCGGTCGGGCGCCCGGGCGGCAGCAGCTCCGCCGCGGTCAGCAGACCGGTCACGGGCGTGCGCAGCTCGTGCGCGATGTCGGCCGTCACCCGGCGTTCCGCCTCGATACGGGACTGCAGCGCGTCCGTCAGGGCGTCCACCGCGCGGGCCAGCTCGTCCGTCTCGTCGCGTACGAGCCCGCCGATGGCGTCCCTGACGCGTACGTCGGTGTTGCCCTGCGCCACGTTGCCCGCGGCCGCCGCCGCCTTGCGCAGCCGGCGCGAGAGCTGGCCGCCGATGAGCACGCCGAGCGCGGAGCCGCACAGCACGACGGACACCGAGCCGATGATCAGGGCCCGGTCGAGGTCCTTCATCACGGTGGCGCTGCGGCCGGCGAACTCGGTGTGCAGGGACAGCACGTCGCCGTTGGCCAGCGGTACGGCGGCCCAGATCTCGGGCGTCTCGCCGTGGTCGTCGACGTAGCTGCCGCGCCGGTTCTCGCGCATCAGCTTCTGCAGCTCGTCGGGGAGGGCCGGATCGTTGATCTTGCTGTTGAAGCGCGGGTCGCGGTTCTTGGAGGTCTCGAACCAGCGCTGGGCGAGCAGGATGCGGTCCATCTGCACGTCGCGGGCGTTGTCGAGCATGGACACGCGCGCCGCGTTGTGCACGACCAGGCTCAGCGCCATGGCGATGAGCGCGCCGACGGCGGCGATGGCGATGCTGATCTTCCACCGGACGCCGGTGCGCAGGGTGCCGATGCGCAGGGTGGGGCGTCTCATCCGACGGGGTCCTGTCCGACGTTCATACGGCCTGCGTCACGCCTTCAGCTTGTAACCGAAGCCACGGACCGTCTCGATGCGGTCCTGGCCGATCTTCGTCCGCAGCCGCTGCACATGGACGTCCACGACGCGGGTGTCGCCGCCCCAGCCGTAGTCCCAGACCCGCTCCAGGAGTTTGTCGCGCGAGAGCACCGTCCCGGGCGTGGACGAGAACTCCAGCAGCAGCCGCATCTCCGTGGGCGTCAGACCGACCGGCGTGCCGCCCTTGCGGACCTCCATGCCCTCGGTGTCGATCTCCAGGTCGCCGAAGACCAGCACGCCGCCCTGGTCCTGCTGCCCGGCGGCCGCCTCGGTCGCACCGCCGCTCGCGTGCCCGAAGCGGCGCAGCACCGCGCGGATGCGGGCCACGAGGACCGCGCCGTCGAACGGCTTCGTCACGTAGTCGTCGGCGCCCGCCTCCAGACCGAGCACCACGTCGATGGAGTCCGCGCGCGCCGACAGCATGATCACCGGAACCGTCGACTCGTCGCGGATGCGGCGGCACAGGCTCACACCGTCAAGGCCGGGCACCATCACGTCGAGCAGCGCGATGTCCGGCCGGTTCGCCCGGAACGCCTCCAGGCCCTGGAGTCCGTCGGGCATGGCCGTGACCGTGAAGCCGTCGCGCTCCAGCGCGAGCTGGGTGGCCTCGCGGATGACATCGTCGTCTTCGACGAACAGGACATGGGTCTCGGCCATCCGTCAGCTCTCAGCTCTCGTTTCTCGTCGGGATCGATTCTCTGTGGGCGGGGGTGGGGTCAGTTGTCGCTGGGGGCGGGTGCCTCCGAGGCCACGACCTCCCCCTCGCCGACCGACCGGCTGTACTCGTTGCGCACCCAGAACTGCTGGGCGAACTTCCCGGCCGACCAGCGGTAGGTGGTGACCTCCTCGCCGGACGGCTCGGCCACCGGATCGCCCTTGGCGTACACCTGCTTGGTCACCACCAGGTCGCCCCGGTCGATCGCCGAGTACACCGCGGGCTCTTCGACGGCGAAGACATTCTCGTACCCCGAGCCGTTCTCCCGGTACACGTACGTGCCCATGCCGACGGCGTCGGCGCAGGTCATCACGTTGACCACGACATCGGGGGCCGAGCTGCCGGTGAGAACGCCGTACGAGGTGTCCACCGGGTACGAGTCCTTGGCGCACGGCCGCAGGTCCGCCTTGACCCGGGCACTGACCTTCGGGTCGTTCTTGAGCAGCTCCACCGCGTCGACGGCCTTCGTGAACGGCCCGCCGCTGCCGGACGGCGCCGGGGAGGGCGTGGCCTTCGCCGCGTGGTCGGACGGGGCCGCCCCCTCGTCCTGGAGCCCCGAGCCCCCGGTGGAACAGCCCGCGGCCAACAGGGCAAAGGCGACCAGCCCGGCCGTCGCCGTGCTGCCCGCCACCCGTGTCCCGCTGCCGCCTCTGCCTGTCAGGCCGCGCACCGCTCCCGCTCCCGTTCGCCCTGCTGGTGGGTACGCCGCGACTCGTCGCGCTCCAGGGCGCGGGCGTCCAGGTCCCGCGACTGGAGCTCCTGGCGGAGCTTGGCGAGCGCCCGGTGCAGCGTGCTCTTCACCGTACCCGCCGACATGCCCAGCGCGGCGGCCGTCTCCTCGGTGCTCATCTGCTCCCAGTGCCGCAGCACGACCACGCTGCGCTGCTTGGGCGCGAGCACCTTGAGAACGTCCATCAGCAGGGCGCGGTCGGCGCGCTGCTCGCTGCCGTCCTCGACGCTCGCGTCGGGCAGCTGCTCGGTGGGGACCTCTTCGAGCTTGCGGGCACGCCACCACTCGGTGCGCGTATTGATCATCACCCGGCGAAGGTACGCGTCCGCGAGCGACTTGTCCGCGATTCCGTCCCAGCGGCCGTAGGTGCGCACCAGTGCCGTCTGGAGCAGGTCCTGTGCCTCGACGGGGTCGGGGACGAGACGCCGGGCGCTGCGCAGCAGCGCCTCCTGCCGGGTGCGTACGTACTCCTCGAAGTCGAGCACCTCGCCGTGCGCCATTCCAACCGCCTCCGTCCCCGTGAAACCCCGTGTGTCCTTGCCCGAGAGAAGCTACGGACGGGTTGTCACGGCGCTGTGCGGAGCAGCCGTCGGGCGGCGCACGGCCGTCCATCGGTTGTGTAACGGCTTACGGGACCGTGGTTGACCAGGGCAGGGGCCGTTGGTGGTTGCTGCCGGTGGTCGCTTCAGTCGTGGTGAACCGTGACCGGGTCGTGGTCGGTCCAGGCGGGGCCGTCGGCGGCCCACCCGGACCGGTTCAGCCGAGCGGCAGCCGGTAGAGGCCGCCGTCCAGGGGCTCGACGAGACCGTCGGCGACGAGCCCGTCCAGTGCCCGGCCCCGCTGCACCGGCTCGTCCCAGACCGCGTCCAGCACCGACTGGGGCACGGGTGTCATGGCCTCCCTCAGAACCGCCAGCAGCCGGCCGCGCACCTGGCGGTCCGTGCCGGCGTACGTCTGGCCGCGGCGCGCCGGCCCCTCGTGCGCGGGTTTCCCCGCGAGCCGCCAGGCGCACCGCGCGGCGATCGGGCAGCGGCCGCAGTCCTCGTTCCGGGCGGTGCAGACCAGCGCGCCGAGCTCCATGGACGCCGCCGCCCAGCGGGCCGCGGTGCCCTCCTCGTCGGGGAGCAGCGCGCGGGCCAGGCGTCGCTCGGCGGCGGTTGTCGCGTTCGGCGGGTACTGGATGCCGGTCGCGGCGCGGGCGAAGACCCGCCGCACATTGGTGTCCAGCACCGCGTGGCGCTGGCCGTACGCGAAGGAGGCGACCGCCGCCGCCGTGTACTCGCCGATGCCCGGCAGGGCGAGCAGCTGCGCGTGGTCGCGCGGCACCTCGCCGCCGTGCCGCTCCGCTATGGCCTGTGCGGCGCCGTGCAGGCGCAGCGCACGGCGCGGGTAGCCGAGCCGCCCCCAGGCGCGGACGGCCTCGCCGGGCGCCTCCGCCGCGAGGTCGGCGGGGCGCGGCCAGCGGGCCAGCCACTCCTCGTACACCGGGAGGACCCGGGAGACCGGGGTCTGCTGCAGCATGAACTCGCTGACCATCACGCCCCACGCGCCGGCCTCCGGGCGGCGCCAGGGCAGATCACGGGCGTGCTGGTCGAACCAGGCGATGACGGGGACGTGGAGGGCTTCGGGGTCGAGGGCGTCGGGCGTCTGGGAATCGTGAGTGACAGTCATGGCAGCACGATCCTGGCACGCCCCGGCGGCCACGCGCCGCATGCAGCCGCCACCGGGCGGGTGCGGCGGGGTCGGCACCGGCGGGCGCCGCCCGGCCGGAACCGCGTCACCTGTGGTGGGAGACCTCGGTGGGGCGGGCAGCGCCGGGGGCTGCGGGGCCGGGGCCGGCGAACCAGAGCACGACGCCCGCCCCGCTCGTGCGCATGGTGCCGATCAGTGCCTGGGCCGGGCGCCGCAGTGCCGCCGTGCAGACCGCCGCGACAAGCGCGCCGATCACCAGGCCGGCCAGGACGTCGTGCGGATAGTGCACACCGACGAAGACGCGGGAGAAGGCCATCAGCAGTGCCATCGGCACCGTCAGCACGGCGATCCGGGGCCAGGCGATCGCGAGCGCCACGGCCGCCGCCCCGGCGATGGCCGCGTGGTTGCTCGGGAAGGACCAGTCGCCGGTCGGCGGACAGGGCACCAGGGACGCGGCCGCCTCAGTGACCGTGCGGCACGGACGCTCCTCGTCCACAAGGGACTTGAGGGATTCGCCCGCCACGTACCCGACCGCCGTCACGAGCGGCGCGAGGACCGCGAGGGCTATCGCGCGCAGGTCCCCGGTGCGAGACCGCCACCAGGCGACGAGGAACAGCACGCCGAAGAGCAACAGCCCTGCCTCCGTCCACAGTTCGGCGAGGTGCTGCACCCACGAGGGCGTGGTGTGGGCGAAGTCGGTGATGTCGCGGTAGAGATCGCGCGTGATGCTGCTGTCCATGGTCACGGACCGTATCGTCTCCGGGCGGACTGGTCACGCTTTGCGACCGTCCGGGGCCACCCCCGAAGGCAACTGCCCTGCGAGAAGCGGCCCGTGATGACGGCCCGTGATGATGATCTACAGAACTTCGCGCTCAGGGCGGCGGGTGGGGCGGGAGTTGGGCACGATCTCTCGTAGAGTTCGGTCCGTGGGATCTCTGCGCAATCCGATCGGGCCGCTTCCCTCCTCCATCTACTGGCGACGGAGGGCAGTCGCGGCGTCACTGGTCGCGCTGCTCGCGGTGCTGATCGTGTGGGCCGTCACGTCCGGCGGGGACGGCGACGGCACGAACACGGCGGACGGCAAGGGCCCGGCCCCCGCACCCTCGATCACGCCCGGACCCGACCAGTCCGGCCCCGCGATCAGCCAACAGCCCGGCGGACGCGACGAGTCGGGGGACGGCGCGACCGGTTCCGGCGGCGCGGGAGGCTCCGGCGACGGCTCCGCGAGCCCCGGCGGTACGGACAGCGCGGGCAGCACCACCGGCGCCACCTCGGGTGGCTCCGGCACCACGGGCGGTACGTCCGGCGGCGCCCCCGGCGTACAGGTCCCGGCCGGCTCCGCGCTCCCCAACTGCGCACCCGGCTCACTGAAGTTGACTCTCGGCACCACCAAGGTGTCCTACGCGCCGGGTGAGAAGCCCGCGTTCAGGCTCGTCGTCGCCAACTCCTCGCCCACGACGTGCAAGGCGGACTTCGGCCCGAAGGCCGCCGTGTTCACCGTCGCCGACAGCGAGGACAAGGACGTGTGGTCCTCGGCCCACTGCCCGCGCACGGCCCCGGCGCGGTTCCTGCGCGTCCCCGCAAACGGGACGATCACGCACACCGTCGAGTGGGACAGGAAGCGCAGCGCGCCGCAGTGCCCGACGCCGGCACCGGGCAGTGCGGGGCCGGGCACCTACCTGGTCGAGGCGTCGTTCCCGGGCGCCACGGTGCTGCCCGCGTCGTTCCGCCTGGACAAGGACTGACCGGTCAGGGCCGGGTCGCGGCAAGCGGCCGACCGGTCGCGGACCCGGCAGTTGCCCGACCGGTCACGGACCCTGCATACGGGTGAGGGGCCTCATGACCAGGTCATGAGGCCCCTCACCCGTATGCCGTCTCAGACGTACCGCTCCAGGATCGACGACTCCGCGAGCCGCGACAGGCCCTCGCGCACGCTGCGCGCCCGCGCCTCGCCGACGCCGTCCACGGCCTGGAGGTCGTCCACGCTGGCGGCCAGCAGCTTCTGCAGCCCGCCGAAGTGCTCCACGAGCCGCTCGATGATCGCGCCCGGCAGCCGGGGCACCTTCGCCAGCAGGCGGTAACCGCGGGGCGAGACCGCGGAGTCCAGCGTCTCGGGCGAGCCGCTGTAGCCCAGCGCGCGTGCCACGACGGGCAGTTCGAGCAGCTCGGTGTGGGTGAGGGCGTCGAGCTCCGCCAGCGCCTCGTCCACGGTGCGTGAGCGCTGGGGGCCCCTCCCAGGCGAAGCTCTGGGGGACGTCGGCTCGGGCACGTAGTCGCGGACGACCAGCTCGCGCTCGGGCTCCACGCCCGCGATCAGCTCGTCGAGCTGGAGCGCGAGGAGGCGGCCGTCGGTGCCCAGCTCCACCACGTACTCGGCGATCTCGGTGGCGATCCGGCGCACCATCTCCAGGCGCTGCGCCACCGCCGTGACGTCCCGGACGGTGACCAGGTCCTCGATCTCCAGCGCCGACAGCGTGCCCGCGACCTCGTCGAGGCGGAGCTTGTAGCGCTCCAGGGTGGCCAGCGCCTGGTTGGCCCGCGACAGGATCGCGGCGGACTCCTCCAGGACGCGGCGCTCGCCGTCCACGTACAGCGCGATCAGCCGCATCGACTGGGACACGGACACCACCGGGAAGCCGCACTGGCGCGAGACCCGGTCGGCGGTGCGGTGCCGGGTGCCGGTCTCCTCGGTCGGGATGGAGGCGTCCGGGACGAGCTGGACGCCGGCCCGGTGGATCTTGGAGATGTCCTTGTCGAGGATCAGGGCACCGTCGAGCTTGCACAGCTCGCGCAGCCGGGTCGCGGTGAACTCCACGTCCAGCACGAAGCCGCCGGTGCACATCGACTCGACGGTCTTGTCCATGCCGAGAACGATCAGTCCACCGGTGTTCCCCCTCAGGATGCGCTCCAGGCCGTCGCGCAGGGCGGTGCCCGGGGCGACCGCGCTCAGGGCGGCGCGGATCAGCGCTTCGTTGCCCGTGCCTTGGCCGGACTTTCCGGGTGCTGCTGCCCCGTCCTTGGCTGCCACTGCACTCCTCCGGCTCGTACGGGTGGGCGAGACCAGGGCAAAGTCTACCGGCGAGCCTCGTCGCCCCGTGGGGCGTACGCCTCAGGCGCCGTCGGGAGCCTTCCGGCGGGCGCGGGGGAGCACCCGAAGAGCATCCCCCATGTCGGCCACTTCCGTGACCTTCATGCCCGCCGGGATCCTGCCCGGATCGGACGGCACCAGGGCGTGGGTGAAGCCCAGCCGGTGCGCCTCGGCGAGCCGCCGCTGCACGCCCGTCACCCGTCTGACCTCGCCGGCGAGCCCCACCTCGCCGATCGCGACCAGGTTCTTCGGCAGCGGGGTGTCGCTGGCCGCCGACGCCAGCGCGAGCGCGATCGCGAGGTCGGCCGCGGGCTCGGAGAGCTTCACGCCGCCGACCGTCGCGCTGTAGATGTCGCGCTTGCCGAGCGCGGAGATACGGCCGCGCTGCTCCAGCACCGCGAGCATCATCGACACCCGCGAGGTCTCCAGACCGGAGGTGGTGCGCCGGGGGGAGGGGATCTGCGAGTCGACCGTCAGCGCCTGCACCTCGGCGACGAGCGGACGGCGGCCCTCCAGCGTGACCGTCAGACAGGTGCCGGGCACGGGCGCGGCGCGGCGCGTCAGGAACAGGCCCGAGGGGTCGGCGAGGCCGGTGATGCCCTCGTCGTGCAGCTCGAAGCAGCCGACCTCGTCCGTCGCCCCGTACCTGTTCTTCACGCCGCGGACGAGGCGGAGGCGGGCGTGCCGGTCGCCCTCGAAGTGCAGCACCACGTCGACGAGATGCTCCAGCAGCCGCGGGCCCGCGATCGCGCCGTCCTTCGTCACGTGGCCCACCAGCAGCGTGGACATGCCGCGCTCCTTGGAGGCGCGGATCAGGGCGCCCGCGACCTCGCGGACCTGGGCCATGCCGCCGGGCGCGCCGTCGATCTCGGGGGAGGCCACCGTCTGCACGGAGTCGAGGACCAGCAGGGACGGCTTGACCGCGTCCAGATGGCCGAGGACCGCGGACAGGTCCGTCTCCGCCGCGAGGTAGAGGTGGTCGTGCAGGGCGTTGATCCGGTCGGCGCGCAGCCTGACCTGGCTCGCGGACTCCTCGCCCGTCACATACAGCGTGCGGTGGTCGTCGCTCGCCGCCTTGGCCGCGACGTCGAGCAGCAGCGTCGACTTGCCGACGCCGGGCTCGCCCGCGAGCAGCACGACGGCCCCCGGCACCAGACCGCCGCCGAGGACCCGGTCGAGCTCGTCCACGCCCGTGGAACGCGCGGTCGCCTGCCGGCCGTCGACCTGGCCGATGGGCACAGCGGCGGTGGAGACCCGGCCCGCGGCCGTGGTGCGGACGGCGGGTGTGCCGTACTCCTCGACCGTGCCCCAGGCCTGGCACTCGGGGCAGCGGCCGAGCCACTTGGCGGTGGTCCAGCCGCACTCGGTGCAGCGGTAGGACGGCCGGTCCTTCGCGGATTTCGTACGGGCAGCCATGCGCAAACCGTAGCGGGGGCCACTGACAGGCCGGACCGGCGGCCGCCCAGGGAGGCGCGCGGCCCGGCGCACAGCGCGAAAGCGTCGGCACCCAGGGCGCGGAACGTGTCCTTCCTGTCTCCCTTCGAGGGAACGGTTCACCCGTAGGGATTAAAAGTGTTCAAGCGGTACGAACAGGGTCCGGTGCTGCCCCTACGGTCACGGAGTGACGAGCAGCAGGCTGGAACCCCCTACCCACATCACCGGCGTACCCCGGGCGCACCGTCGCGCGCCCCGTCCTTCCGCCGAGCGACCGCCCGCGCGCTACGAGCCGTACCTCGACGGCCTGTTCACCTACTGCCTCTCCGTGCTGTGCGACCACGACGCGGCGACGGCGGTCCTCGGTGACGTCCTCGCCATCGCCGAACGGCAGCACGGACGCTGCCCGTCCGGCGAGGCCGAGAGGAAGGCCTGGATGTACGCGCTCGCGCGCTGGGCCTGTCTGCGCCGGCTCACCGAGCAGCGCCGAAGGCGCCAGGGCGCCCACACCGGGCGGCTCGCCGCCGGCGAGGAGCCCGCTCCCCGCGTCGCCCCCGAGGCCGCCGAGCGCCGCCGCGCCGAACTGGCCCTGCTGGCCTGGCCCGAGGCCGCCGGCACCACCCCCGAGCAGCGCGAGGCCCTCGAACTGGCCGTGCGCCACGGCCTCGGAGCGGCGGCCGTCGCCTCCGTGCTCGGTCTCGGTGCGGCCGCGGCCCGCGAGCTGCTGGCCGCGGCGGCCTGCGAGGTGGAGCGCACCCGGGCCGCGCTGGCTGTCGTCGAGACCGGCCACTGCCCGGCCGTCGCCCGGCTCACCGGCGACAACCGCGTCCTGCTCTCGGCCGCGCTGCGCCAGGAGCTCGTGCGCCATGTCGACGACTGCCCGCGCTGCCGCCGCGCCGCCGAGCGCGCCGGCGCCCGGGGCCCCTGGCCCGGCTCGTGCGTCACACCGGCCGCGCTGCCCCTGGTCGAGGCGCCGCGCGCCGCCGCGTACGTCGCGATGCGGCACGTCCCGCGCGCCCGCGCCGGCGGCCCGCGCTTCGGCCCGGGCGGCTTCCCGCTCGACCCCAAGGACCACGCGGCCCGACGGGACCGGATGCGCGCCCGCGCGGTGACCACCACGGTCGTGGCCACGGTCGTGGCCGCGCCGGTGCTCGCCCTCTGGGCGGCGTACCGCGGGGCGCCGCTGACCGGCGAGGGCCACCGCGGGCCGTCCGTCAGCGCCGGTGACCAGGACGGCCCGGGCGAGGGCGACCCGTACGGCCACTACGAGAACGCGGGCAACGCGAGTGCGAAGCCCGACCCCCGTTTCACGGCCGACCGCCACTCGCCCGACGTCTCCGTCGAGGTGGTCAGCACGGGCACGCCCGCCCCGCCCTCCGCCGCCGGGCGGGGCCCGGGCAGGCTCACGGTCGAGGCGCAGCCCGCCGGGGACACCACCCTCATCACGCTCACGGCGTCCGGCGGCGCCCCGGTCGACTGGTCGCTGTGGACGGACGCGGCCTGGCTGCGTCCGACCCGCTCCTCCGGCACCCTGTACCCCGGCGAAACGATCACTCTCTACATCACCGTCGACTCCTCGCGTGAGCCGTCCGGCTACTGGCGCGCACAGGTCGGCATCGAGCCGTCCGGCGCGGTCGTGGCGATCCACGGCCGCGGGGCGACCAGCCCGCCGCCCTCCTCACCGGACCCGGACCCGACCCCCACACCGCCGTCGAGTCCGCCGCCCACCAGTCCGCCGCCGTCCTCGCCGGACCCGACGCCGCCGACCTCTCCGCCGCCGTCCTCGTCCGACCCGTCCGGTCCGCCCACGTCCCCGCCCGCGTCGCAGCCGCCGTCCGAGCCGGCGACCCCGCCGCCTTCGGACTGACCCGGCGGAAACGGTCCTCCGCGCCGCCCGCCCGGCCGGCCCGGCCCCTCAGCGGGGCTTCGGGTCCGCCGGGTGGGGCGCCACCAGCGGAAGCGACGACGCCAGACGCGCCTCGCACAGCTCCACCAGCACGTCGTACGCCGCCTTGCCCATCAGCTCCGTGAGCTCCGGGCGGTAGGTCACGTACACCGGCTCGCCCGCGCCGTGCGCCGACGTCGCCGACGTGCACCACCAGTGCAGATCGTGCCCGCCCGGGCCCCAGCCCCGGCGGTCGTACTCACCGATCGACACCTGCAGCACGCGGGTGTCGTCGGGTCGGTCGATCCACTCGTACGTACGCCGCACCGGCAGCTGCCAGCACACGTCCGGCTTGGTCTCCAGCGGCTCCCGGCCCTCGCGCAGCGCGAGGATGTGCAGCGAGCAGCCCGCGCCGCCCGCGAAACCGGGACGGTTCTGGAAGATGCAGGAACCCTCCCAGCGGCGCGTCTGGCGATCACCGTCCTCGTCCTGCTGCACCCAGCCCGTCGCGGTCCCGACGTCGTGGAACTGCCACAGATCCGGCGTCAGGCGTGCCACGTGCTCGGCCACGCGCTGCTCGTCCTCCTCGTCGGAGAAGTGCGCGCCCAGCGTGCAGCAGCCGTCGTCGGCCCGCCCGGCCTGGATCCCCTGGCAGCCGCTGCCGAAGATGCAGCTCCAGCGTGAGGTGAGCCACGTCAGGTCGCACCGGAAGACCTGCTCGTCGTCGGCGGGGTCGGGGAACTCCACCCAGGCACGGGGGAAGTCCAGGCCCTTCTCGTCGGGCTCGGCCTTCTTCGCGGATTGCTTCTCGGGCGGCGCGGAATGCTTCTCGGGCTGTTCCGGCCTCGTCACGGGCGCGGCTTTGCCCGGCTTCGCCTTTTTCGTCTTTGGCACGGCTCCAGCGTATGCGCGTGACCGCAGTAGCGTTCCGTCCATGAGACTCGGAGTCCTCGACGTCGGTTCGAACACGGTTCACCTGCTGGCGGTGGACGCCCACCCAGGCGCCCGCCCGCTGCCCGCGCACTCGCACAAGGCGGAGCTGCGCCTCGCCGAGCTGCTCGACGGCGGCGGCGCCATCGGCGAAGAGGGCATCGAGCGGCTCGTCCACACCGTCGCCGACGCGCTCCAGGCCGCCGAGGACAAGGGCTGCGAGGAGGTCCTGTCCTTCGCCACCTCCGCCGTGCGCGAGGCGACCAACGCCGACATGGTCCTGTCCCGCGTGAAAGCCGAGACCGGGGTCGAGCTGACCGTTCTCACCGGCGAGGAGGAAGCGCGTCTGACCTTCCTCGCCGCCCGCCGCTGGTTCGGCTGGTCCGCCGGGAAGCTGCTGGTCCTCGACATCGGCGGCGGCTCGCTGGAGATCGCGTTCGGCATCGATGAGGAGCCCGACGCCGCCGTCTCCCTGCCGCTCGGCGCGAGCCGGCTGACCGCGGGGCTGCTGCCCGGCGACCCGCCCGACCCACAGGACGTGAAGGCGCTGCGACGCCATGTGCGCGCCGAGATCGCCCGGGTCGTCGGCGAGTTCAGCCGGCTCGGCCCGCCGGACCACATCGTCGCCACCTCCAAGACCTTCAAGCAGCTGGCCCGGATCGCCGGAGCGGCCCGTTCCGGCGACGGCCTGTACGTCCAGCGCGTACTGAGTCGTTCATCACTCGTCGGCTGGGTGCCCAAGCTCGCCGCGATGACCGTGGAGCAGCGCGCGGGCCTGCCCGGCGTCTCACCCGGCCGGGCCCGTCAGCTGCTGGCGGGAGCCCTGGTCGCGGAGGGCGCGATGGACCTCTTCGACGCCGAGGAGCTGGAGATCTGCCCCTGGGCGCTGCGCGAGGGCGTCATCCTGCGGCGCCTGGACCATCTGCCGACCCCCTAGGAGGTGCCTTTAGGCTGTCTCCGTGGCAGAACCAGTGGTGCGCATCCCGGATGCGAAGGTTGTCCTCTCGACGGCTTCCGTCTATCCGGAGTCGACGGCGACGGCGTTCGAGATCGCCGCGCGCCTCGGCTACGACGGCGTCGAGATCATGGTCTGGACGGACCCCGTCAGCCAGGACATCGAGGCCCTGCGCAGGCTCTCCGACTACCACCAGGTCCCCATCCACGCCGTCCACGCCCCCTGCCTGCTGATCACCCAGCGGGTCTGGTCCACCGACCCGTGGGTCAAGCTCCAGCGGGCGCAGGCCGCCGCCGAGAAGCTGGGGGCCTCCACGGTGGTCGTGCACCCGCCGTTCCGCTGGCAGCGGCAGTACGCGCGCGACTTCGTCAGCGGCATCTGGCGCATGGCGGACGAGACGGATGTCCGGTTCGCCGTGGAAAACATGTACCCCTGGCGCTACCGGGACCGCGAGATGCTCGCGTACGCCCCCGACTGGGACGTCACCAAGGACGACTACCGGCACTTCACCATCGACCTGTCGCACACGGCCACCTCGCGCATCGACACGATGGCGATGGTGGACCGGATGGGCGACCGTCTCGGCCATGTGCATCTGGCCGACGGCAAGGGGTCCGCGAAGGACGAGCACCTGGTGCCCGGCCGCGGCGACCAGCCCTGCGCCGAGCTGCTGGAGCGCCTGGCCCGCAACGGCTTCGACGGCCACGTCGTCGTCGAGGTCAACACGCGGCGCGCCATGTCCGCCGCCGAACGCGAGGCCGACCTGGCGGAGGCGCTGGCCTTCACGCGGCTGCACCTGGCCTCGGTGAACGCTCCCGCGCGGGGCGCGGCGGGATCATGACCGCCGCGACGCCCCGGCGGCGCGGCCGTCCTGCCCGTACGGGGGCGGAGACCGGCCCCGGCGCCCGCGAGCGGATCCTTCAGGCGGCGCGCACCGAGTTCTCGGAGCGCGGCTACGACAAGACGACGATGCGCGGGATCGCGCGCGCGGCCGGGGTCGACGCGGCGCTCGTGCACCACTACTTCGGCACCAAGGACGACGTCTTCGCCGCCGCGATCGAGGTCTCCTTCGAGCCCGCGCTGGCCATCCCGGTGATCCTCGGCGCGGGCACCGAGGGCATCGGCGAGCGGCTCGCCCGCTACTTCATCGGCGTCTGGGAGAACCCGGCGACCCGCGCCCCGCTGCTCGCCATCCTCCGTTCCGCGCTGACCTACGAGGCGGCGGCGAAGGTGCTGCGCGGGTTCGTCCTGCGGCGGCTGCTGGAGCGGGTCGCGAGCGAGCTCGACGTACCGGACCCGACCTTCCGTGCCGAGCTCGCCGCGTCCCACATGATCGGCATCGCGATCCTGCGTTATGTGATCAAGGCCGAGCCGCTGGCCTCCGTGGACACGGAGGAGATCGTGCGGATGGTGGCCCCCACGCTGCAGCGCTACCTCACGGAACCGGGTCCGGCCGGGGACTGAGCCGGGGCCGACCGAGGACTGAGCCGGGCATCCCGCATTCCGGACATGCTGTCCAGGTCTTGGAGCCGCGGCGTACGCTCGATGCAGGTACATCCATCACGACGAGGAGCGAGCGACGATGCCCGAGCTGAGGTCCCGCACTGTCACCCACGGCCGCAACATGGCGGGCGCCCGCGCCCTTATGCGGGCCTCCGGTGTACCGGGCGCGGACATCGGGCGCAAGCCGATCATCGCCGTCGCCAACTCCTTCACCGAGTTCGTGCCGGGCCACACCCACCTCGCACCGGTCGGCCGGATCGTCTCCGAGGCGATCACGCAGGCGGGCGGCATCGCGCGCGAGTTCAACACGATCGCCGTCGACGACGGCATCGCCATGGGCCACGGCGGCATGCTCTACTCGCTGCCCTCCCGCGACCTGATCGCGGACAGTGTCGAGTACATGGTCGAGGCGCACTGCGCCGACGCCCTGATCTGCATCTCCAACTGCGACAAGATCACCCCCGGCATGCTGATGGCCGCCCTGCGCCTCAACATCCCGGCGGTCTTCGTCTCCGGCGGCCCGATGGAGGCCGGCAAGGCCACCCTCGTGGACGGCACCGTCCGCACGCTCGACCTCGTCGACGCGATCTCGGACGCCGTGAACGACAAGATCTCGGACGAGGACATCCTCCGTATCGAGGAGAACGCCTGCCCGACCTGCGGCTCGTGTTCCGGCATGTTCACCGCCAACTCGATGAACTGCCTGACCGAGGCCATCGGCCTGTCCCTCCCCGGCAACGGCTCGACCCTCGCCACCCACACGGCCCGCCGCGCCCTCTACGAGAACGCCGCCCGGACGGTCGTCGAGCTGACCGACCGCTACTACGCGCAGGACGACGAGTCCGTCCTGCCGCGCAACATCGCCACCATGGCGGCCTTCGAGAACGCCATGGCCCTCGACATCGCCATGGGCGGCTCCACCAACACGATCCTGCACCTGCTGGCCGCCGCCCAGGAGGCGGGCGTCCCGTTCGGCCTGGAGGCGATCGACGCCGTCTCGCGCCGCGTGCCCTGCCTGGCCAAGGTCGCACCGAACGTCGCGAAGAACCGCACGTACTACATGGAGGACGTGCACCGCGCCGGCGGCATCCCCGCCCTCCTCGGCGAGCTGCACCGCGCCGGCCTGCTCAACGAGGACGTGCACAGCGTCCACAGCCCCTCGCTCGCCGACTGGCTCAAGACGTGGGACGTGCGTGGCGGCTCGCCGTCGCCCGAGGCCGTCGAGCTGTGGCACGCCGCCCCGGGCTGCGTCCGCTCCGCCGAGGCGTTCTCGCAGTCCGAGCGCTGGGAGACCCTGGACACGGACGCCGCCGAGGGCTGCATCCGCTCCGCCGAGCACGCGTACTCCAAGGACGGCGGCCTCGCCGTGCTCAAGGGCAACCTGGCGGTCGACGGCTGCGTCGTGAAGACGGCCGGTGTCGACGAGTCGATCTGGACCTTCGAGGGCCCGGCGGTCGTCTGCGAGTCGCAGGAGGAGGCCGTCGAGAAGATCCTCAACAAGCAGATCACCGACGGCGACGTCGTCGTCATCCGGTACGAGGGCCCCAAGGGCGGCCCGGGCATGCAGGAGATGCTCTACCCGACGTCGTTCCTCAAGGGCCGGGGTCTGGGCAAGACCTGCGCGCTGGTCACGGACGGCCGCTTCTCCGGCGGTACGTCGGGCCTGTCGATCGGCCACGCGTCGCCGGAGGCGGCGAGCGGCGGCACGATCGCGCTGGTCGAGGACGGCGACCGGATCCGTATCGACATCCCCGGCCGCTCCATCGAGCTGCTGGTCGACGACGTCACCCTGGCGGCACGCCGCGAGGCCTTCGGCGGCGCGTACGCGCCGAAGAACCGCGACCGCAAGGTTTCGGCGGCGCTGCGGGCGTACGCCGCGATGGCGACGAGCGCGGACAAGGGCGCCGTGCGGGACGTCTCCAAGCTGGGCTGACCGCCCGCGCACGACTCACCGGGGCCCGGCACGCTCACCAGCGCGCCGGGTCCCTCGCGTCCACGGCGAAGACGGACCCGTCGGGTGCTGTGGCGAAGACCTTGCCCGGGGCGGTGACCGGTGCGGGCAGCAGGGACGCGTAGGTGAAACGCCCGTCGTCCATCCGGGGCCGGGTCTGGCCGCTGAGCGTGCCGCGGCCGATGTCGACGGCCAGCAGCCGCCCGTCACCGGCCGAGACGTACACCGCGTGGGCATCGGCGACCGGACGCGACAGGTGGGTCACGGCGGTCTCCAGACGCCACAGCTGCGCGTCCCCGGCCGCCCGGGACGTGTCGACGGCGAGGAGCGAACCGCCCGCGCCGGACAGGTAGGCGACGGTCCCGGCGACCGTGGCCTGCGCCTGGTCGACCGGGACGGCCAGTGGTACGCGCCGGACGACACGGTCCGCGGCCGAGGTGTCCACACGGACCACCGCGTCGGTGAAGCCGTCAGTGCCGGACGAGAGCAGATACAGCGAGCCGTCCACGACCTGGACCGGGGTCAGTGATCCCCGGAGCCGCTCGCTCCAGAGTTGCCGGCCGCTCGCCGGGTCGATCGCGCCGACGCGTGTGGTCGTACCGTCCGCGGAGACGGTCGCGGCGAACGCGGGACCGTCGCCGTCCGCGTCCCTGGCCCATTGCGTGCCCGGCCCGCCGAGCGGTCCGCGCCAGCGGTCCGCGCCCGTCGCGGCCTCGACGGCCCGCACCTGCCCGCCGTCCGTGACCAGCAGCACGACGTCGCCGAGGGTGTGCACCGTCGCGTACGCGGAGATGTCGAGGTCCCACCGCACCGTGCCGGTAGCGGGGTCGAGCGCCTCGTAGCGGTCGTGCCCCGCCGTCACGACGTGCAGCAGACCGGCCGCGAGGACGGGTTCTCGACCCGCCTCGTCCTGCGCCGCGGCCGTGCGCGGCCCCGTGGCCCCCGCCGACCAGTCGGTGCTGCCGTCGGCCGGGTCCAGACGGGCGGTTCCGGCGCCGGGAGCCGTACAGAAGAGGCCCTGCCCCGCGCCGGTGCAGACCGGGGTCCGCATCTCGCCGTCGCCGTGGTGCAGCGCCACGCTCCAGGGGCGGAAGGTCTGCTCGGCGCGCGGCGCCTCTCGGGCCGCCCCGGGGTCGCCGCCCGACGTGGCGGCGACCGCCACGACCGCACCGGTGGCCAGCGCGGCGAGGCCGGCGGCGACGGCCGTCCACCGGGAGGCCCGGCCGCGGCGCCTCTCCCCGGCCGCGGGGGCCGCCTCGGCGGACTCCTCCGCCGCGCGGGGCCGCCGCTCCGACGGGTCCGGTCCGCGCTGCGCCGGTATGTAGGCCTGTGTGTCGCACGCCGAGGACGGCGACGACGCGCGCAGCGCCACCATCAGCTCGTACGGCGTGGGCCGCTCCCGCGGGTCCTTCGCCAGGCACCTGCGCAGCAGCGGTACGAGATCCTCCGGAACCCCCGCCAGATCGGGCTCGTTGTGCACGACCTGGTACGCCACGATGTAGGGGCTGTCGGAGTCGAACGGCCCCCGCCCGGTCGCCGCGTGGACCAGCACGGCGCCGAGGGCGAACACATCGGCCTCGGGGCCGACCTCGCGCGGGCGCTGGAACTGCTCGGGAGCCATGAACGGCGGCGTACCGATCAGCTTCCCGGTCTCAGTGCGCAGATCGCTGTCCGCCGGCCGGGAGATCCCGAAGTCGATGACTTTCGGCCCGTCCGGAGCCAGCAGCACATTGCTGGGTTTGAGATCACGGTGCACCACGCCGGCGCGATGGATGTCCCGCAGCGCCTCGGCGAGCCCCGCGCCGAACCGGCGCAGCTCCGGCGCATCGAGCGGGCCGTTCCGCTTGACCCTGTCCGCCAGGGTCGGCCCGTCGATGAAGAGCGTGGCCATCCAAGGGCGTTCGGCCTCGGGATCGGCGTCGACGACCGGCGCGGTGAACGCGCCGCTGACCCGGCGGGCCGCGGCGACCTCCTGGCGGAAACGCGCCCTGAACTCGGCGTCCGAGGCGTGCTCGGCGTGAATGACCTTGACCGCGAGCCGCAGGCCCGATGCGGAGGTGGCGAGGTGGACGACGCCCATGCCGCCATTGCCCAGGCAGGCTTCCAGGCGGTACTGACCGGCATATTCCGGATGCTCCGCTTCCGGGAACGACCCGGTACTGCGCAGCGGTGGCATCTCCCACCCCCGTCTGATGGTGCGCACGCGCGACGCTCGGAGCCTAGTCGATGGTGCGTGCGATCCAGCCATGGCTTGCTAGCCTGCGCGCGGCGAGCCACGCCGCTTCACGAGAAGTTCATCAACGGGGGAGAGCCCAATGGCTGTTGAAGAAGTGCAGGGCGAACAGGCCGGGACCGAGGCCGTGGAGACCTACACGGTCAAGCGCTACCCGGTCGCACCGGGCGTGCGGCTCAACGTGCGCTCCGGCCCCGGTACCCAGTACCGGCTGATCCGGGTGCTGCCGTACGGCGCGAGCGTCCCGATCAACTGCCAGAAGCCGGGCGAGACGATCACCGGCCCCTACGGCACCACCAACATCTGGGACAACATCGCCAACGGCGAGTTCGTCTCCGACGCCTACGTCCAGACGGGCAGCGACGGCTACGTCACCATCCGCTGCTCCTGACCGTGCCCTCGCCACGGGGATAATCGACCCGTGAGCGAGCACACCGAGAAGACCGAGAAGACCGAGAACACCGGCAGCACCAGCGCCACCGGCACCGGCCCGCGGCCCGAGCCCATCCGTTACTTCGGCACCACCTGGGTCGAGCACAACGGGGGCTACGGGCTGCGCCGGGCCGCCGTCGGTGCCGGGGCGCTCGTCACCGCCTTCGCCGCCGCGCTCGTCCTGCGCTTCGCCTACCAGGGCCTGGCCATCGCCGAGGTCGGCGGCTTCGTGAACGTCCTCGTCGTCGTCATGTTCGCCGTCTGCAGCGCCATCGCCTTCCGCAAGACCTGGGAGAGCTTCGGCCGGCGCCCCTCCGGCTCCGCGGCCGAGGACTCGCTGCGCAGCCTCAAGGCGATCGGCTTCATCGGCTCCCTCATCGCCTACTCCCTGCGCTGCCTCGTGGAGGCCCCCGGCGAGAAGCTGCGCCGCACCGAGTACGAGACGGCGCTCAAGCAGTACGAGAAGCGCCGCGGCACCCGCTCCGGCAACCCCGCGGCCCGCGGCCGCAAGAACGGCAGGCCCCGGCGCGGCTAGGGGCTGTCCGGCGGATCAGGCCCCGCCGATCACGCGTTGCCGGCGTCGGGTCCCCGCTCCGCCGCGGCGTCGTAGGCGGCGCGGGCCTCGGCGATGGCGGACCGGTGACGCTCGGCCCAGCCCACCAGTCCGGTCAGCGAGGTGTGCAGCTCCCGGGCCATGGGCGTGAGGCTGTACTCGACCTTGGGCGGCACGGTCGGGTACACGGTGCGTACGAGCAGCCCGTCCCGCTCCAGCCTTCGCAGGGTGAGGGTGAGCATCCGCCGGCTGATGCCGTTGATGGCGCGTTCGAGTTCGGTGAAGCGGACCGGGCCGTGCGCGGCGGCGATCAGGATCCCGATGCTCCACTTGCCGGCCACGCGGTCGAGCACCTCGGTGACCGGGCAGGCCTCGTCCCTCAGCGCTTCGGCAACACGGATGTGACTGCGTGACATGAAAGTGCCTCCTTCCGCCGAGCCGGAAGGTTACCGACGATGGCTGCTGTAACACATCGTGGACCAAGGGAAGTTGACATGTCCGTTCGTGCTCTCGTCGTCGATCCGTCCGCAGCCGCCGCCGTCCGTCTCGCCGAGGTCGCCGACCCCGTGCCCGGCCCCGGCCAGGTCCTGGTGGACGTCTCCCACGCCTCGTTGAACTACGGCGACCTCAACGACGCCCGCTCCGGTCGCGTCCCCGTGGGCGCGGTGCTCGGTTCGGACGCCGCCGGAGTGGTGGTCCGTGCCGCCGCCGACGGCACCGGCCCGGCGGTGGGGACCCAGGTGGTGGCCCTGACCTCGGGGGCGTTCGCCGAGCGCGTCGCGATCGATGTCGGGGCGCTCGCCGAGGTGCCGCACGGCTTGGCCCCGGCCCACGCGGTCGCCCTGCCGGTCGCCGGAGTGGCCGCACTGCGCTCGCTGCGGGCCGCGGGGCTCGGGCCGGACAAGAGGGTGCTGATCACCGGCGCCTCCGGCGGAGTCGGCCGGTTCGCCGTCCAGCTGGCGGCCCGGGCCGGCGCCCACGTGATCGCGTCCGTGGGCTCGACGGCGCGCGGGAAGGGGCTGGTCGAGCTCGGCGCCGACGAGGTGCTGATCGGCCTGGAGGGACTCGACCGATCCGTCGACGTGGTCATCGACAGCGTCGGCGGCCCCCAGCTGGTCGAGGCGTGGAACCTGCTGGCTCCCGGTGGCAGCGTGCAGAGCGTCGGCTGGACCTCCGGGCAACCGGCGGTCTTTCCTCCGTACGCGACCGTCGGACCGGCCCGTTCGCTGACGTCCTTCGTCATCGAGGGCGCCGCCGGCGCGGACCTGGCCGTCCTCACGGACCTGGCCGCTCGGGGCGCCCTCACCGCCGAGATCGGCTGGCAGGGATCCTGGAGCCGCTTCGCCGAGGCCGCCGAGGCCCTGCGCGGGCGGCGGGTCCCCGGAAAGGCGGTCCTGAACGTGTCGCGCGACGAGCGGTAGGCGCACGTTCCGGGGGTATGGATGAGGCGCATGACGGATTCCGCTCAGGCCAGGCGCGCCCTTTCCTTCGACAGCGCGGCGGACCAGTACGACTCCGCCCGCCCCGGCTATCCGCCCGCCCTCTTCGACGCCGTCGAGGAACTGGCCGGCCGCCCGCTCACCGGCGCCCGGACCGTGGACGTCGGCGCCGGCACCGGTATCGCCACGCGGCTGCTGCGCGAGCGCGGCGCCCGCGTGACCGCCGTGGAGCCGGGCGCAGGGATGGCCGCGCGGTTCCGCCGGTCGCTGCCCGGCGTGCCCCTCGTCCGCGGCCTCGGCGACGCCCTCCCCCTCGCCGACGCGAGCGCCGACTTCATCACGTATGCCCAGTCCTTTCACTGGACGGCCCCCGCCCGCTCCCTCCCCGAGGCCCTGCGCGTCCTGCGGCCCGGCGGCGCCCTCGCCCTGTGGTGGAACATCGCCGACGGGGACGTCCCCTGGATCGCCGCCCAGGCGGAGCGGCTGAGGCGCGACTTCGGCGGCGCGGCACACGGGGCACGCGACGACCGGGCCCTGCCCGACGGCGTTCCCTGCGCCGAACGCCGCCTGCACTGGACCCGGCGCGTCCCCCTCGACACCCACCTCGCCAACCTCGGCAGCCACTCGCTGTTCCTGGTGGCGGGCAAGGACGCGGCGCGCGCCTTCCTCGACCGCGAGCGGGCCGAGCTGCTGAGGCTGTTCCCGGACGGAACGGTCGAGGAGGCGTACGCCGTCGACCTCACGGTCACCCGCCGCCCCGGCTGACCTCCGCCCGGCCTGACCCCGCCCGCACGGCCGCCCCTGCTTCTTGACGCCCCGGCCCCACCAGGCGCATTATTCATCACATGATGAATTCCTCTGGCGTCGCCGTCCTGGCCCGCGGCCTCACCGTCGTACGAGGAGACCGCACCGTCCTGCGCGGCCTCGACTTCACCGTCCTGCCCGGCCGCATCACCGGACTCCTCGGCCCCTCCGGCTGCGGCAAATCGACCCTCATGCGCGCCGTCGTCGGTACCCAGGCCAAGGTCACCGGGACGCTGGAGGTCCTCGGCCGACCGGCCGGCGACGCCGGGCTCCGCTCCCGGATCGGCTACGTCACCCAGGCCCCCTCCGTCTACGACGACCTCACCGTCCGCCAGAACCTCGACTACTTCGCCTCCGTCCTGCTCCCCGGCCGGGCCCACCAGGACGAGCGCGAGCAGTACGTCGCCCGCGCCATCGCCGACGTCGACCTCGCCTCGCACGCCGACGCCCTCGCCGGACGGCTCTCCGGCGGCCAGCGCAGTCGCGTCTCCCTGGCCGTGGCCCTGCTCGGCACCCCCGAGGTCCTCGTGCTCGACGAACCCACCGTCGGCCTGGACCCCGTCCTGCGCCGCGACCTGTGGGACCTCTTCCACCGGCTCGCCGACGAACGCGGCGCGACGATCCTCGTCTCGTCCCACGTCATGGACGAGGCCGAGCGCTGCCACCGGCTCATCCTCATGCGCGACGGCGAGATCCTCGCCGAGGACACCCCCGACGACCTGCGCACCCGCACCCGCTCCGAGACCGTCGAAGAGGCGTTCCTCCGCCTGGTCGACGAGGCCGACGCCCTTCAGGAGAACGCCCGATGAGCACCGCCCGCACCCTCGCCACCGCCGCCCGCGTCCTGCGCCAGCTCCGCCACGACCCGCGCTCCATCGCCCTGATGCTGCTCGTGCCGTGCGTGATGCTCCTGCTGCTGCGCTACGTCTTCGACGCCAACCCGCGCACCTTCGACTCCATCGGCGCCTCGCTGCTCGGCATCTTCCCGCTGATCACGATGTTCCTGGTGTCCTCCATCGCCACCCTGCGGGAACGCACCTCCGGCACCCTGGAACGCCTGCTCGCCATGCCCCTCGGCAAGGGCGACCTGATCGGCGGATACGCCATCGCCTTCGGCCTCGTCGCCGTCGTCCAGTCCCTGCTCGCCACCGCGCTCGCCCTGTGGGTCCTCGGCCTCGACGTCGTCGGCTCGCCCTGGCTGCTGCTGCTCGTCGCCCTCCTCGACGCGCTGCTCGGCACGGCACTCGGCCTGTTCGTCTCCGCCTTCGCCGCCTCCGAGTTCCAGGCCGTCCAGTTCATGCCGGCCGTGATCTTCCCGCAGCTGCTGCTGTGCGGCCTGTTCACCGCACGCGACCGGATGCAGCCCGCACTCGAAGCCGTCTCGAACGTGCTGCCCATGTCGTACGCCGTCGACGCCATGAACGAGGTCCTGCTCCACGCCGACACCACCGCCGACTTCCTCCGCGACGTCCTGGTCGTCGCCGTCTGCGCCGTCCTCGTCCTCGCCCTCGGCGCGGCCACCCTGCGCCGCCGCACCGCCTGAACCGTCCGGCGGTGCCCGCCACGTGGACCCCCACGGCACGCGACCGCCCCCGGTGCAAGGATGTGAGCGCACGCATCCCGACCGGCGAGGTGAACAGAGCCATGACCCAGACAGTCGCAGTCCTCGGTACGGGCAAGATCGGCGAAGCCCTGCTCAGCGGCATGATCCGCGCAGGCTGGCACGCCGCCGACCTGCTGGTCACCACTCGCCGCCCCGAGCGCGCCGAGGAACTCCGCACCCGTTACGGGGTCGAGCCCGTCACCAACGCCGAGGCGGCCAAGCGTGCCGACACCCTGATCCTGGCCGTCAAGCCCCAGGACATGGGCAAGCTCCTCGACGAGCTCGCCCCGCACCTCACCGCCGACCGGCTCGTGATCAGCGCCGCGGCCGGCATCACCTCCGGCTTCATCGAGGAGCGCCTGGCCGTGGGCACCCCGGTCGTGCGCGTCATGCCCAACACCCCCGTCCTCGTCGACGAAGGCATGTCCGTCATCTCCGCCGGCAGCCACGCCACCACCGAACACGTCGTCCACGCCGAGGAGATCTTCGGCGGCGTCGGCAAGACCCTGCGCGTCCCCGAGTCCCAGCAGGACGCGGCCACCGCGCTCTCCGGCTCCGGCCCGGCCTACTTCTACTTCCTCGTCGAGGCCATGACCGACGCCGGCATCCTCCTCGGCCTGCCGCGCGCACAGGCCCACGACCTCATCGTCCAGGCCGCCATCGGCGCCGCCGTGATGCTCCGCGACAGCGGCGAGCACCCCGTCAAGCTCCGTGAGGCCGTCACGTCCCCGGCCGGCACCACGATCAGTGCCATCCGCGAACTGGAGAACCACGGCGTCCGCGCGGCCCTCATCGCCGCCCTCGAAGCCGCCCGCGACCGCAGCCGCGAGCTCGCCTCCGGCAACGGCTGACCTTTTCGGACGCGGCCCGCCGCCGTTCACAGCGGCGGGCCGCGCTCCCCGCTTCAGGCCGGGAGCAACCCGATCGCGCGATAGGCGGCATCGACCGTCGGACGCGCCATCCCCCTGGCCCGGTCGGCGCCCTTCCGCAGCACCTCGTCGAGGTACGCCGGGTCGGCCGCGAGCTCGGCGTGCCGCTCCCTGACCGGCCGCAGCACCTCCACCACCGCGTCGGCGACGTCCTTCTTCAACGTGCCGTACGAGGCGTACGCCCCGGCCAGCTCCTTCGGATCGCGCCCGGTGCAGGCCGCCAGGATCTCCAGCAGATTGGTGACACCCGGCCGCTCCTCACGGTCGTACGCGACCTCGTGTCCGCTGTCCGTGACCGCGCGCATCACCTTCTTGCGCACCACGTCCGCGTCATCCAGCAGGTAGACGATCCCGGCCCCCACCGCATTCGACTTCCCCATCTTCGACGCGGGGTCCTGCAGATCCATGACCCGCGCCGCCACCGGCGGATGCGTCACCCGCGGCACGGTGAAGGTGTGCCCGTACCGCTGGTTGAACCGCACGGCGAGATCCCTGGTCAGCTCCACGTGCTGGGTCTGGTCTTCCCCGACCGGCACCTCCTCGGTCCGGTACGCCAGGATGTCCGCCGCCATCAGCGCCGGATACGTGAGCAGGGACAGCCGCACGCTCTGCCCGGACTCGCGAGCCTGCGCGCTCTTCTCCTTGTACTGGATCATGCGCCGCATCTCGCCGTCGGTGGCCGTGCACTCGAGGAGGTACGAAAGCCGTGCGTGCTCGTCGACGTGGCTCTGCACGAAGAGCGTGCACCGGTCCGGGTCCAGCCCAGAGGCAAGCAACAGCGTCGCCGCCTGCCGGCTGAGCCTGCGGACCCGCGCCGGATCGTGCTCCACGGTCAGCGCGTGCAGGTCGACGACGCTGAACAGGGCGTCCGACCGGTGCTGGTCGACCTCTGCCCACCGCCGCATGGCCCCGAGGTAGTTGCCGAGCGTCAGGTGTCCCGTCGGCTTGACGCCGCTGAAGATCCGCTTCATTCCGTACTCCACTCCGTGTCCGGGTCGGAGCCGCCGCTCTCAGCGGCCGGACCCCCGGAGTGGGGATACGCGAACGGCCGCCGAAGCGGCGGCCGTTGAAGAGCATGCGCAGGTGCCGGCCGCCGTCAGGCGGCCCACCAGAGGTTGAGGCACGTGCGCGTGGTCATGAGCCTCAGGCTACGCCCCCAGGGGCCGGGTTGACATCGGATTCCCCCATCCGTAGTGTTCTCCGAGTTGTCCGACGTGAGCACCGGCTCAGGCTGGTCCCCGGACACCATTCCGCAAGACCCACTCGAACGAGCGACAGAATTTCTGGCGCCCGTCTTCTGCGTGCGTTTTCGCGAAATGAGGAATCGTCGTTCGATCTTCGAACGGGCGTGACCCCGATTAGCGTCGGGGCCCGGGATTCCGCTAAAGTCTCACCTCGTCGGAACGGCCCAACAGCCGTGAAGACAACTCCCGCTGACCGGGAATCAGGCCCGAAAGGATCTGATAGAGTCGGAACCGCCGGAAAGGGAAGCGCGAAAGCGAAGAACTGGAAAGCACCGAGGAAATCGGGTCGGAAAGATCTGATAGAGTCGGAAACGCAAGACCGAAGG